>NZ_JASISZ010000180.1 GCF_030063355.1 Streptomyces sp. PH10-H1 | reverse complement strand
TGTCCACGGACAGTGGGACATCCGGGTGAGCGGACAGTTCAGGTCCTCGTGTGCGGACAGCTGATCTCCCTGTCCGGTATGACTATTTGTCCCTCGGTCGGGCTCAGGCCAACGGGGTGACACCCTGGCCTGTGGTGGCTTGGGTGAGCCGAAGCGAGGAGCCCTCGGTGAGGATGATGTGGGCGTGGTGCAGGAGCCGGTCGACGGCCGCGGTCGCCAGGGTTTTGGGCATGATCGAATCGAATCCCGAGGGGTGCAGGTTCGAGGTCACGATCACCGAGCGGCGCTCGTATGCGGCGTCGATGACACGGTAAAACGCTTCGGCGGCGGCCTGTCCGGACGGGAGCATGCCGATGTCGTCGACGACGATCAAATCGCACCGGGTGATCTTCGCGATGGCCTTGGTGACGGTGTTGTCGACGGTGGCCCGCCCCAGGTGGGTGGTCAGCGATTCCAGGGTGAACCAGGCGACCTGCATCCCGGCGTCGATGGCCTTGTGGGCCAGGGCCTCCGCCAGGTGGCTCTTGCCCGTCCCCGACGGCCCGGTGACAGCCAAATTCTCCGCGCGGCCGATCCATTCCAGGGTCATCAGTGCGTGCTGGGTGGGCAGCGGGATCGAGGAGTCGGCTTCCTTCCAGGACTCGAAGGTCTTGCCGGAGGGCAGGCCGGCCTGGCGGTGGTGGTTGCGGCGGGTGGCCTCGTTGCGGCCGTGGGCCTCGGCCTCCAGCAGGATCCGCACGACCTCGGCGGGGTCCCAGCGTTGGGCCCGGGCGGTGGCCAGTACGTCGGGGGCCGCCGCGCGGAGGTAGGGGAACCGCATCCTTCGCAGCACCGCGTCCAGCTCGGCCGGGATCGGCGGCGCGAGAGGCGCGGGCGGGACCGGGGACGGGGCGGGGATCAGCTCGGGCGGATCGATGACGGCTGTGGTGGCCATGGGCAACTGCCTTTCCTTGCTGGATGGTTCGGGACTGTCCGTTCCCGGGCCGCTTCGCGGCCCGGGAACGGGGGATCAGGTGGCGGGGCGGCCGAAGTCGGACCAGGCGCCGGTGCCGGGCTGCGCGGAGTGTGCCTCGTCGGCGACGACCAGGTCGGCGGGGCGGGCGGCCTCTTTGCGGTGCTGGACGATGGACATCAGGTCGCCCTCGGCGAAGCGCCGGTTGATGGCCGCCAGTCCGAGTGAGAGGTCGACTTCGGCGGTGCCGACCAGGGCGGCGAGCTCGACGGCGCCCGCCATCTTGACCCGGATCCGGGTGGTTCCGGCCGCGGCGGCCTCGATCAGCCAGGACTTCGCCCCGGGGCCCAGTGCCAGGAAGGCTTCCTCGGCGTCGTTGCCGGGCTTGACCTTGGGCGGGCGCGGGGACCCGTCCATCTCCTGGGGGTGGTCGGGGTAATGGGCGGTGTCGATGACCGGACGCCCGGGCAGGGCGATCTGGTGCCGGGCGACCTCGGCCAGGCCGGCCGGGCCCTGCATCCACTCGGGGCGGTGGGCGAGCTGGGACAGGTCGCAGACCACGACGAGCTCGTCGCCGTCGACGCGCACCCACGCTTCCTGGCCGACCAGTCCGGGCGGGGTCGAGTAGCGCACCGACCCGAAGCGCACCGTCTGGTCCCGCAGCACCTGCCTCGACTCGCCCAGTGCGAGGGTGTGCGGGCCGGCGGGCAGCGCGTGCAGGCGGGTGCGCTCGATGTCGAGCATGGTGGAAGGGGCCCGGCCGGTCTCACGGTGGACCCGGTTGTTGACCTGTTGGCAGAAGATCGCGCAGGCCCCGCGCAGTTCGGCGAACGAGTCGTAGGCGGGCCGCAGGTTGGCGTCGGTGGGCACCAGGTCGGCCTTCGCGACGCGGACCGTGGCCTCGCTGCCGCCCTTCGATTCGGGGTCGAACGGCACACACGTATGTACTTGAAGGCCGTAGTGCCGTCCCGCGGCCACGATTTGGGGGTGGCGGACCGCGACACCGGCGACCCTGTCGATGGTCACCGTCTTCTCGTTGTCGGTCAGCGCATAGGTCGGCACTCCGCCGATCGCCCGCAGCATCGAGTCGACGCAGGAGATCAGCGTGGGCAGGGTCCGGTCCCAGACCGGGATCACCACCCGGAACCTGGACCAGGCCAGCCATGCGCAGAACAGCAGTGTCACGCGGGGCGCACCGCCGCCGGGACCAGGGACTTTCGGGCCCCATCCCCAGTCGAATTGGACCCACAGCCCCGGCTCGGTGATCCATGGGCGATACGTTCTGCGGTGCCCTGCGTCCCAGCGGCCCTTGGCGACCGCCACCGCCCGGCGCGTGGTGCGTTCATCGCCGGTGAACCCCAGCAGCACCAGGCGCTCGTGGAGCTTGTCCGCGCGGGCCTTGCCTTGCGAACGTTCCACCCATTCCTCGATCTTGGGAAGGAACGGGTCGATCAGCTTCGGCCGCATCACCGGTGCGTCAGATGGCTGACCGGTGTCCCTCATCCGTGCGTACCTGCGGACGGTCTTCGGGTCGACCCCGGCCAGTTGGGCAGCCGAATGCGCACACCCGGTGGCGTCCAGGGCCTCGTAGATTTCCATGATCTCCCTGCAAGACTTCTTCACGGTCCCTCCGGCGCGGTCCAGCTCGTTGTCCTCACACCAGCGAGCAAACCCCCGGAGGGATCACCAGTTCGGTACCTGGGTTCGAAAGCACACGAACGGCCGTACCGACAGGGAGATCAGCTGTCCGCCAAGCGGGATCCAAAATGTCCGCCTACAAGGATCTTGCGCTGTCCGCTCTCA
>NZ_JASISZ010000017.1:97398-104168 GCF_030063355.1 Streptomyces sp. PH10-H1 | reverse complement strand
GCAAGACCATTCACTTGGACCGCAACCGCCGAAGAGATTCTGGCGAAGGTCCGCCTCGTCCAGACCAGCATCAAGAAGCTCGTTGCAAACAACTCGAAGTGACGCAATCAGGATCACGAGACACTAGTACGTATAGAAGCCCTGACCGCTCTTTCGGCCCAGGTCCCCGGCGTCGACCATGCGGCGCATGATCTCCGGGGCGGCGAACTTCTCGTCCTGCGACTCCGCGTAAATGTTGCCGGTGGCGTGCAGCAGGATGTCGACGCCGGTCATGTCCGCGGTGGCCAGCGGTCCCATCGCGTGGCCGAAGCCGAGCTTGCAGGCGATGTCGATGTCCTCGGCCGAGGCGACCCCGGACTCGTAGAGCTTGGCCGCCTCGACGACGAGCGCCGAGATCAACCGGGTGGTGACAAAGCCCGCCACGTCACGGTTGACGACGATGCAGGTCTTGCCGATCTCCTCGGCGAACGCCTTGGCGGCGGCCAGCGTCTCGTCGCTGGTCTTGTAACCGCGTACGAGCTCGCACAGCTGCATCAGCGGCACCGGTGAGAAGAAGTGGGTGCCGACCACGCGCTCCGGGTGCTCCGTCACGGCCGCGATCTTGGTGATCGGGATGGCGGAGGTGTTGGAGGCGAGGATGGCGTCGCGGCGGGCGATCTTGTCCAGCGCCCGGAAGATCTCCTGCTTGACCTCGATCTTCTCGAACACCGCCTCGACGACGATGTCGGCGTCGGCGACGGCTTCCAGGTCGGTGGTGGTGGTGATCCGGGCGAGCGCTGCCCCGGCGTCCTCGGCCGACAGTTTCCCCTTGGCGACGAACTTCGCGTACGACGCCTCGATCCCGCTCTTGCCACGCGCCAGGGCCGCGTCGGTCACGTCACGCAGCACCACGTCGTAACCGGCCTGGGCCGATACCTGCGCGATGCCGGAGCCCATGAGGCCGGCTCCGATGACGGCGAGCTTCTTCGCCACGACACACACCTCTTCGTTCGGGGATTCTGGGCGGACCTTAACGCCCGTTCACACCCCGGCGCAGCAGGAAGAGAGGCGGGTCACTGTGTGTCTTTGGTCGCACAGTTGAGGATCGCGTCGCTCAGCAGGGCTTCCACGGCATCGAGTTTGAACAGGACGGGGTGTCCGTGTTGGTCGGCACACAGGTCTTCATCAAGGCCGGTGCGTGACTACCCTCGGCCCTATGGTCAATCTGACGCGTATCTACACCCGCACCGGGGACACCGGCACGACCGCCCTCGGCGACATGAGCCGCACCGCCAAGACCGATGTCCGGATCTCGGCCTACGCGGACACCAACGAGGCGAACGCCGCCATCGGGGTGGCCATCGCGCTGGGCTCTCTCCCTGCGGAGGTCTCCGCCGTCCTCGTCCGGGTGCAGAACGATCTCTTCGACGTCGGCGCGGACCTCGCCACGCCGGTGATCGAAGACCCGAAGTACCCGCCGCTGCGCGTCGAGCAGGCGTACATCGACAAGCTGGAGGAGGACTGCGACCGCTTCCTCGAGGACCTAGAGAAGCTCCGCAGCTTCATCCTCCCCGGCGGGACGGCGGGGGCGGCCCTGCTGCACGCCGCCTGCACGGTGGTACGGCGCGCGGAGCGCTCCACCTGGGCGGCGCTGGAAACCCACGGCGAGACGATGAACCCGCTCACCGCGACCTATCTCAACCGGCTGTCGGACCTGCTGTTCATCCTGGCGCGGACGGCCAACAAAGAGGTGGGCGACGTGCTGTGGGTGCCCGGCGGGGAACGCTGAGCCGGCCCCGCCCGGCTCATGGCGTGATGAGGGTGACCGTCGGGAAATACGTGGCGTAGCGGGCCTTGTCCCGCGTCAGCAGGCGGTGACCCGCTACCGCCGCGTGCGCTCCGATGTAGAAATCCGGCAGGGGCGACGTCTTCGCGCCGCCCGCGCGGCGGTATTTCAGGAATGCCTTTCCAGCCAGGAAGCCCGCAGGGAAGGGCAGCGCCTCCCGCCGGTACTCCGTCGCAGGCAGGAAGAAGTCGAGGTCTTCGACGGCGTCGTAACCGACGGAGACCTCGGCATAGACGATCGGGTTGATCACCAACGGCCCTTCGTCGGCCGCCTCTGCCAGCGCATCGGCTGACCACTGACCCCAGGTGGGATCGTCCAGGGCGAGGTCGAGGAGCACGCACGAGTCGACCAGCGTGGAAGGGCTGTGCGAGGCTCCCTCCACCACCCGCAGTGCGCTATTCGCCACGAAGAAGTCCCATGAGTTCGTCGGTCGTCAGCCCGTTCACGTCTTTCGCTGTGGCGCTGCCGCGCATGCGGCGTGCGAGCCGCTGGCCGTGCGTCTCGGTCGTCGCCACGCGCACGATCCGCAGCACACCCGCGTCCTCGACGACGTCGATCTCGTCCCCCTCCCGCAGCCCGTACTTCGCCCGCAACCCCGCGGGGATGGTCACCTGTCCCTTGGCATTGAGCTTCATTCACTCCTCCTATTACGTAGTACCCCTACTACGTAATAGTGCGCCTCCCGCTCCAGGCTGTACACCGTCCGGTCCGGATGCGTCGTCGCGTCCGACGATCCGCGACTGCGTCCGCTGCATCCTTCGATGTAGCGGCGGCCTACGACCGTGAGGCGACGCCCGCGCCTCCTCCGGCGTGCTGTGATGGACGCATGCCGCTCGCCGCCCTCCCCCGCCCGCACCGGGACGATGTGCGGATCGCCGCTGCCGGGCTGCTCGGCGGCCTGGCGATGTGGTCCTTCGGTCTCTACACGGTTTCGGGCCGGACGCCGCAGATGCCGGCCTGGGTGACGCTGGTGCCACTGTCGGTCATGGCCGGTTGCGAGCTGCTGCGCCGTACGCCGCCCTGGGCGATCATCACCGGCGTCGTCGCCCTGACCGCGAACATGATCCTCGGGTCCCTGCTGGTCACGGTGCTGATGTTCACCGACATCGTCTATGCGGCCGTGCTGTACGGGCCGAAACGCATGACGCGCTCGGTGCCGGCCGTGAGCGTCATCGTCTCGGCGGCGATCACCATCACCCTCGCGCTGACCCAGCGCAACGCACAGGCGCTCTCCGGCGGGCTGATCTGCGCGCTCATCTCGGTCGCCCCGGCCTGGAGCGGGCTCATCGTCCGCCAGCACCGCGACACCGCCGACGCGGCGACGCTGCGGGCACAACAGACCGCCGTACTGGCCGAGTCGGACCGCCGCCAGGCGGTGGCGGCGGAGCGCGCCCGGATGGCGCGGGAGCTGCATGACATGGTCGCCAACAACCTCTCCGCGATCGCCATCCACTCCACCGCCGCGCTGTCGATCGACAGACGGGAGGGCCCGGCCCGCGACGCGCTGGGGGTGATCCGCGAGAACAGCGTCCAGGGGCTGGCCGAAATGCGCCGGCTGATCGGGCTGCTGCGGGACACCGAGGGGGACGCGGCACCGGCCATCGCACCCAGCCTGGACGCCCTGGACGCGCTGCTGGAGCACGCACGCGCCGGCGGCGCCGACAGCGGGCAGAGCTTCGTGCTGCGCGACGACCGCCCGCGGGACGCGCCGGCGCTGCCGACGCCCGTCGAGCTGGCGGCGTACCGGATCGTCCAGGAGTCGCTGACGAACGCGCTCAAGCACGCGGCGCCCGGCGAGGTCCTGGTCGCGCTCCAGCAGGACGAGGAGGCGCTCACGGTCACCGTCGGCAGTCCGTACGGCGACCGGGACGGCCCGCGCGCACCGGGGTCGGGCTCGGGGCTGATCGGCATGCGGGAGCGGTCGGAGCTGCTCGGCGGCTCCTTCGAGGCGGGTGTGGAACAGCCGGCGGACACCGACGGCAAACTGTGGCTGGTGCGGGCGGTGCTGCCCATGGCCGGCAAGGGAAGGATCACATGATCCGGGTGGTGGTCGCCGAGGACCAGAGTGCCGTTCGCTCGGGGCTGGTGATGATCCTGCGCTCCGCTCCGGACATCGACGTGGTCGGTGAGGCCGCCGACGGCGAGCAGGCGGTGCGGCTCGCCCGCGAACTGCGCCCGGACGTGGTGCTGATGGACATCCAGATGCCCCGGCTCGACGGCGTCGCGGCGACCCGGCAGGTGGTCGGCGAACAGCTCGCGGACGTCCTGGTGCTGACCACATTCGACCTGGACGAGTACGTCTTCGGGGCGCTGCGGGCGGGCGCGGCCGGCTTCCTGCTCAAGGACACCGACGCGGACCGGCTGCTGGAGGCGGTGCGGCTGGTGGCGCGCGGCGACGGGATGATCGCCCCGGCGGTGACGCGCCGGCTCATCGGGGCGTTCGCCGGGCAGCCGGCGCAGCGGACCGCCGACCCCGCCGTCCTCGACGCGCTGACGCCGCGCGAGCGCGAGGTGATGGCCTGTCTGGGCGGCGGTCTGTCGAACGCGGAGATCGCGCTGCGGCTGGAGATGGCCGAGGCGACGACGAAGACCCACGTCAGCCGGATCCTGGCGAAGCTGGGAATGCGCAGCAGGGTCCAAGCAGCGGTACTGGCCCACGAGTTGGGTATGGTCCAGACCTCTTGACCTATGGTACAGACCTTTCTACCCTCACTATCACAACAGATGGTGAGCGGGTCGTGACAATCACACGACGAACGACTGTCGTTCATGACTGCCGGACGTGCTCTCCGGGCGGCGCAGGTTCCCCCTTCCCCCCAACCTCGAGGAGCACCCTTGAGAACAGGAACCGCACAGCTCATCCGGCGCAGAACAGCCGCGGTCGCCACCGCGCTGCTGCTCCCACTGGCTGCGATCGTGGGTCTGGCCACCCAGGCGAGCGCGGCCGCGGCCGCGACCGCGACGTACGTCAAGTCCTCCGACTGGGGCACCGGATTCGGGGCCACCTGGACCGTCAAGAACACCGGCACGACGACGATCACCGCCTGGACCATCGAATGGGACTACCCGGCCGGCACTTCGGTGACGTCCTTCTGGGACGCGACCGTCACCCACACCGCCAACCACTGGACCGCCCAGAACGCGGGATGGAACGGCACCATCGCCCCCGGCGCCACCGCGAGCTTCGGCTTCAACGGCGCGGGAGCCGGAAACCCGAGCGGCTGCAAGGTCAACGGCGGTTCCTGCGACGGCGGCACGACGCCACCGGGTGACAACCCACCGTCCGCACCCGGCGCCCCCACCGCCGGCGGCATCACCGACACCTCCGTCATCCTCACCTGGACCGCCGCCACCGACGACAAGGGCGTCAAGAACTACGACGTCATCCGCGACGGCAGCACCGTGGCGACCGTCACCGGCCTCACCTACACCAACACCGGACTGGCCGCGGGCACCGACTACGTCTACACCGTCAGGGCCCGTGACACCGCCGACCAGACCGGCCCGCCCAGCGGCGCGGTCACCGTCCACACCACCGGCGGAGGCGGCAACCCCGGCGGCACGTACGCCAAGGTCGGCTACTTCGTGCAGTGGGGCATCTACGGCCGCGGTTACACCGTGAAGTCCCTGGACAGCACGGGCGCCGCCGCCAGGCTCACCCACATCAACTACGCCTTCTCCAACATCGACCCGGCCAACCTGACCTGCCTCAACGGCGTCACCAGGGCCACCACCGGCAACCCGCAGGACCCCAGCCAGGGTGACGGCGCGGGCGACTCCTGGGCCGACTACGAGAAGGGCTTCAGCTCCGGCGAGTCCGTCAACGGCAGCACCGACACCTGGGACCAGCCGCTGGCCGGCAACTTCAACCAGATCAAGCAGCTCAAGGCCAAGTACCCCAGCCTCAAGGTCAATATCTCGATCGGCGGCTGGACCTACAGCAAGTACTTCTCCGACGCCGCCAGGACCGCGGCCTCCCGGCAGAAGTTCGTCCAGTCCTGCATCGACATGTACCTCAAGGGCAACCTGCCCGTGAGCAACGGACGCGGCGGCCCCGGCTCCGCGGCGGGAGTCTTCGACGGCGTCGACATCGACTGGGAGTGGCCCGGCTCGCCCGACGGCCACCCGGGCAATCACTACGCCGCAGCGGACAAGGCCAACCTCACCGCCCTGCTCGCCGAGTTCCGCACCCAGATGAACGCCCTTACCTCGACCACCGGCAAGAAGTACCTGCTCACCGCCTTCACCCCCGCCGACCCGGGCAAGGTCGACCTCGGCTGGGACACGGGCACCAACGGCGTCTTCACGTCGCTGGACTTCGGCAACGTCCAGGGTTACGACTTCCACGGCTCCGGCAGCGACAACAGCTGGGAACCGAACCGCACCGGCCACCAGGCCAACCTCTACCCCGACGCCCAGGACCCCTACACCACCAAGTTCAGCGTCGAGGGAGCCATCCAGAAGTACCTCGGCGCCGGGGTCAACCCGCGTCAGCTCACCGTCGGCCTCGCCTTCTACGGGCGCGGCTGGCAGCAGGTCGCCGACGGCGGTGCCCATGGTGAGTGGCAGTCGGCCAACGGAGCCGCCCCCGGCCAGTTCCCGGAGGAGTCCGGCACCCGCGGCTACAGCAACCTGATCGCCTCGGTCGGCGGCCTCACCGTCTACCACGACGACCAGTCCGTGGCGACATACGGCTACACCGGCGCCAACGGCCAGTGGTGGAGCTTCGACGACACCTGGTCGATCGGCAAGAAGAGCGCCTGGATCAAGTCCAAGAATCTGCTCGGGGCGATGATCTGGGAAATGTCCGGCGACACCGGAACGCTCATGTCCTCCGTCGACACCGGGCTCAAATAAAGGCCCCCCGGCCGGGTCCGGCACGCCGCCCGCCGTCCCCGGCCGGGGACAGAACGGCCCTCGGGCGCCGGGCAGGCTGTAGGTACAG
>NZ_JASISZ010000017.1:30500-97388 GCF_030063355.1 Streptomyces sp. PH10-H1 | reverse complement strand
GGCTGTGGAACCCCCCCCCCCGGCGCCCGAGGGCTACGAAGTCAAGGGTTACGCCACGTTGACACGCCCCCAGACTCCGTCCGGGGTGCCCCCTTCCAGCGAGGCACCTCTTATTCAGGCCACATTGACACGCTGCCCGGGCGGCGCCGCTTCCAGCCAGGCCAGGAAGCCGGTGAGGGCGTCCTCGCTCATCGCCAGCTCCAGCCGGGTGCCCCGGTGGGCGCAGAGCAGCACAGTCGCGTCGGACAGCAGCGCGAGCTCCTCCTGGCCCTGCGGGGGCCGGCGGCTCAGCACCTCGATCGCGGGACGGTCCAGCAGCCGGCGCGGCCGGGGCGAGTAGGAGAAGACCCGGAACCATTCGACGCGGTCACCGCTGTAGCGGGCCACGCCGTACACCCAGCCCTTGCCGGTGGACTCGGCCTCTTCCCCGTCGGCCGGGGCCGGTCGCAGGCTGCAGTCGAAGGTGCCGCCCGGCCGCTGGAGCAGCCGCCGGCGGAGCCCGAAGACGAACAGCCCCAGCAGCGCCACCGCTACAATCCCGCCGCACACCTGAAAAGCGAGGATCACGCCCACCGACCTCCTCGCTTAGAAATGGCTGCTTGCCCCTACTGTGCCGGAGCCGCGGACCGCCCCATGGGCTGTCCGCGGCATCCAGGTCTATCTGCTCAGCGACCGCTCGCCACGGCGGCCAGCCGGACCTCGGCGCGCCGTTCGGCGGCTGCGTCGGTGTCGGCCTGGGAACGCTCCAGGGCCCGCTCGGCACGCGCGACATCGATCTCGTCGGCGAGCTCCGCGATCTCGGCGAGCACCGAGAGCTTGTTGTCGGAGAAGGAGAGGAATCCACCATGTACGGCGGCGACCACGGTGCCACCGTCACTCGTGCGGATCGTGACAGGACCGGACAGCAGCACACCAAGCAGCGGCTGGTGGCCCGGCATGACACCGATATCACCCGACGGGGTGCGCGCGATGACCATGGTGGCTTCGCCGGACCAGACACTGCGGTCCGCGGCGACCAGCTCGACGTGCAGCTCAGCCAAGACGGCTCCTCGGGTCGGCACCCACCGCTTCCGGCGGGTGTTGGGTCAAAGAATAGTGGAGGTTTCCCCGGCGTTACCGCCAAGGACCCGCTCCCGCGGGTGCGCAGGGGGTGAATCGGTGCCGTCGTACCGCACCGTCCACCCCCCGCGCGATGTGCCGCCGGGCTCAGCTGACGCCGAGCTCCTTGGCGTTGCGCACCAGGTCCTCGATACCGCCGCACATGAAGAACGCCTGCTCGGGGAAGTGGTCGTAATCACCATTGGCGATGGCGTTGAACGCGGTGATCGACTCGTCGAGCGAGACGTCGGACCCGTCCACACCGGTGAACTGCTTCGCCACGTGGGTGTTCTGCGACAGGAAGCGCTCGATCCGACGGGCACGGAAGACGGTGAGCTTGTCCTCCTCACCCAGCTCGTCGATGCCGAGGATCGCGATGATGTCCTGGAGGTCCTTGTACTTCTGCAGGATGCCCTTGACGCGCATGGCGCAGTCGTAGTGGTCCTGCGCGATGTAGCGCGGGTCCAGGATCCGGGACGTCGAGTCCAGCGGGTCGACCGCCGGGTAGATGCCCTTCTCCGAGATCGGACGCGACAGAACGGTCGTCGCGTCCAGGTGGGCGAAGGTCGTCGCCGGAGCCGGGTCGGTCAGGTCGTCCGCCGGCACGTAGATCGCCTGCATCGAGGTGATCGAGTGACCGCGGGTCGAGGTGATGCGCTCCTGCAGGATGCCCATCTCGTCCGCCAGGTTCGGCTGGTAACCCACCGCGGACGGCATACGGCCGAGCAGGGTGGACACCTCGGAACCGGCCTGGGTGTACCGGAAGATGTTGTCGATGAAGAAGAGCACGTCCTGGCCCTGAACATCGCGGAAGTACTCCGCCATGGTCAGACCGGCGAGCGCGACACGGAGACGGGTGCCCGGGGGCTCGTCCATCTGGCCGAAGACCAGCGCGGTCTTGTCGATGACGCCGGACTCGGTCATCTCCTCGATGAGGTCGTTGCCCTCACGGGTACGCTCACCGACGCCCGCGAACACCGACACACCGTCGTGGTTGTTGGCGACGCGGTAGATCATTTCCTGGATCAGCACGGTCTTGCCGACACCGGCACCACCGAACAGACCGATCTTGCCGCCCTTGACGTACGGGGTCAGCAGGTCGATGACCTTGACGCCGGTCTCGAACATCTCGGTCTTGGACTCGAGCTGGTCGAAGGCCGGGGCCTTGCGGTGGATCGGCCAGCGCTCCGTGATCTCGACCGTGGACGGGTCCACGTTCAGGATCTCGCCAAGGGTGTTGAAGACCTTGCCCTTGGTGACGTCACCGACGGGAACGGTGATGCCCGAGCCCGTGTTGGTGACCGGGGCCTGGCGGACCAGACCGTCGGTGGGCTGCATCGAGATGGTGCGGACCAGGCCGTCACCCAGGTGCTGGGCGACTTCCAGGGTCAGCGTCTTGATCTTGCCGTCCTCGGCCGGGTCGGCCACCTCGACGTGCAGAGCGTTGTAGATCTCCGGCATCGCGTCGACGGGGAATTCCACGTCGACGACCGGGCCGATGACCCGAGCGACGCGGCCGGTAGCCGTGGCCGTTTCAACAGTGGTGGTCATAGTGGTTAGTCACTCCCCGCGTTCGCGTCGGCGAGGGCACTGGAGCCACCGACGATCTCGCTGATTTCCTGGGTGATTTCGGCCTGTCGGGCCGCGTTGGCAAGCCGGGAGAGGCTCTTGACGAGATCCCCGGCGTTGTCGGTCGCCGACTTCATCGCGCGGCGGCGGGCAGCGTGCTCGGAAGCGGCCGCCTGCAGCAGTGCGTTGTAGATCCGGCTCTCGACGTACCGCGGCAGCAGGGCGTCCAGGACGCCTTCCGCCGACGGCTCGAAGTCGTACAGCGGCAGGATTTCTCCCTTGGCGTGCGACTCCTCCTGCGACTCCTGTGCCTGCGGGTCGAGGCTGAGCGGCAGCAGCCGCTTCTCCACCGGCGCCTGCACCATCATCGAGACGAACTCGGTGAAGACGATGTGCAGCTCGTCCACGCCGCCCTCGGCCGTGTCCCGCAGGACCGACGCGATGAGCGGAGCGGCGACGGTCTTGGCGTCCCCGTAGCCCGGCTGGTCGGTGAAGCCCTGCCAGGACTCCACGACCGTGCGCTCACGGAAGCCGTAGTAGGCGACTCCCTTGCGCCCGATGATGTACGAGTCGACCTCTTTGCCCTCCGAGCGAAGCCGCTCGGTGAGCTTGTCCGCCGCCTTGATCGCGTTGGAGGAGTACCCGCCGGCCAGACCGCGGTCGCTCGTGATGAGCAGGACCGCGGCCCGGGCCGGGGACTCGACCTCGGTGGTCAGGGGGTGCTTGGTGTTGGAGCCCGTGGCGACCGCGGTCACCGCGCGGGTGAGCTCGGTCGCGTACGGACCCGATGCCGCCACCTGACGCTGCGCCTTGACGATGCGCGAGGCGGCGATCATCTCCATCGCCTTGGTGATCTTCTTGGTCGCGGATACCGACTTGATGCGACGCTTGTAGACCCTGAGCTGGGCTCCCATGCTCAGCCCTCACCCAGGAGCTTGCCGTCCGACGTCTCAAACTGCAGCTTGAAGGTGGCAACGGACTCGGCGAGGGCCTGCAGCGTGTCGTCGGACATCTTGGCGCCCTCGACGATGCTGTTCATCAGGCCCTTGTGCTCGCGGCCCATGTAGTCGAGAAGCTCCCGCTCGAAACGGCGGATGTCCTCGACCGGGACATCGTCCATCTTGCCGGTGGTGCCGGCCCAGATGGAGACGACCTGGTCCTCGACCGAGTACGGCGCGTACTGGCCCTGCTTGAGCAGCTCGACCATGCGCTTGCCGCGCTCCAGCTGGTTCTTCGACGCCGCGTCCAGGTCGGAACCGAAGGCGGCGAACGCCTCCAGCTCGCGGTACTGGGCGAGGTCCACACGCAGTCGGCCGGAGACCTGCCTCATGGCCTTGTGCTGTGCGGAGCCACCGACACGGGAGACCGAGATACCGACGTTCAGCGCCGGGCGCTGGCCCGCGTTGAACAGGTCGGACTCCAGGAAGCACTGGCCGTCGGTGATGGAGATGACGTTGGTCGGAATGAACGCCGACACGTCGTTCGCCTTGGTCTCGACGATCGGCAGACCGGTCATCGAACCCGCACCCATGGCGTCCGAGAGCTTCGCACAGCGCTCGAGCAGACGGGAGTGCAAGTAGAAGACGTCACCCGGGTACGCCTCGCGGCCCGGCGGGCGGCGGAGCAGCAGGGAGACGGCGCGGTAGGCGTCGGCCTGCTTCGACAGGTCGTCGAAGACGATCAGGACGTGCTTGCCCTGGTACATCCAGTGCTGGCCGATGGCCGAACCGGTGTACGGGGCGAGGTACTTGAAGCCGGCCGGGTCGGACGCCGGAGCCGCGACGATCGTCGTGTACTCGAGAGCGCCCGCCTCCTCCAGCGCACCGCGAACCGACGCGATGGTGGAGCCCTTCTGGCCGATGGCGACGTAGATGCAGCGAACCTGCTTCTTCGGGTCACCGGAACGCCAGTTGTCACGCTGGTTGATGATTGTGTCGACAGCCAGGGCGGTCTTGCCCGTCTGGCGGTCGCCGATGATCAGCTGACGCTGACCGCGGCCGATCGGCACCATCGCGTCGACGGCCTTGAGGCCGGTCTGCATCGGCTCGTGCACCGACTTACGGACCATGACGCCGGGAGCCTGCAGCTCCAGGGCGCGACGGCCGTCCGTCTCGATCTCGCCGAGGCCGTCGATCGGGTTGCCGAGCGGGTCGACGACCCGGCCCAGGTAGCCCTCGCCGACAGCGACCGACAGGACCTCTCCGGTGCGGCGCACCGGCTGTCCCTCTTCGATACCGCTGAACTCGCCGAGGACGATCGCACCGATCTCGCGCTCTTCGAGGTTCAGGGCGAGACCGAGGGTCCCGTCCTCGAACTTCAGCAGTTCGTTCGCCATGGCCGAGGGAAGACCCTCGACCTTCGCGATGCCGTCACCGGCCTCGCTGACCGTGCCGACCTCCTCGCGCGAGGCGGCGTCCGGCTTGTACGACTGGACAAAGGTCTCCAGCGCGTCCCGGATCTCCTCCGGCCGGATCGTGAGCTCCGCCATCTGGGTTCCCTGCTCTCCTTGTTGGGCCCGAAGTTTCTTGCGGGTGCCTGGGGGTCGTCCCCCGGCAGGCACCGCGCTACGGCCCAACTCGGGCCGCGGTCATGCTCTTGAGTTGGTGGCTGGTCAGCCGGCCATCCGCCGCGACGCCTCTTCGAGGCGGTCGGCGATGGTGCCGTTGATGACCTCGTCGCCGATGCGCACCGTGACTCCGCCGAGGACCTCGGGGTCCACGTCGAGGTTGAGGTGCACCTGCCGGCCGTACAGCTTGGCCAGCGTGGCGCCGAGGCGCTGCTTCTGCTGGTCGGTCAGCGGAACCGCCGACACCACTACCGCGACCATCCGGTTACGGCGAGTGGCGGCCAGCCTGGACAGGGCTTCGAGCCCTGCTTCCAGGCTACGTCCCCGCGGGTGGGTCACAAGCCGTGCGACCAGCCGCTCGGTGACCGGGTCGACCCGGCCGTCCAGCAGCGTGCGCAGCAGCCCGGCCTTCGCGGTGGTCGTGGCGACCTTGTCGGTCAGTGCGGCCCGCAGTTCGCTGCTGCCGGAGACGATCCGGCCGAAGCGGAACAGCTCGTCCTCGACATCGTCGAGAGCGCCGGTGCGCTGGGCTGCGACCAGATCGGCGGCGTAGGAAAGCTCCTCCACCGCGTCGGTCAGGTCACGCGACCGGGACCAGCGGGAGCGGACCATGCCCGACACGAGGTCGAGGGTCTCTCCGCCGATCTGGCCGCCGAGCAGCTGCTCGGCAAGCCCCGCCTTGGCCTCACCGGACTTCGCCGGGTCGGTCAGGGCGCGCCGCAGCGATCCCTCGCGGTCGAGCAGCCCCGTGACGGCGGCCAGCTCTTCCCCGAGCTTCGCCGCGTCGACGGACGTGTCGTCCGTCAGCGCGTCGAGTCGCTCGCGTGCGGCGGCCAGTGCCTCGCGGCTCGCGCCGTTCATCGCGTGGCCTCGGCCTTCTCCTCGAGCTCGTCGAGGAAGCGGTCGATGGTGCGGCTCTGCCGGGCGCTGTCCTCGAGGGACTCACCGACGAGCTTGCCGGCCAGGTCCGTGGCGAGCTTGCCCACGTCCTGACGCAGTGCCTGCGCGGCTGCCTTGCGGTCGGCCGCGATCTGAGCGTGGCCGGCAGCGACGATGTCCTCGCGCTGCCGCTGACCCTCTGCGCGCATCTCGGCGATGAGCGCGGCACCCTGCTCCTGCGCCTCCTGGCGCAGTCGCGCGGCTTCGTGCCGGGCCTCGGAGAGCTGCTCACGGTACTGCTCGAGCGTCTGCTGCGCCTCAGCCTGGGTGGCCTCGGCCTTCTCCATGCCGCCTTCGATGGCCTCGCGGCGCTCGTCCAGAACCTTGTTGATGTTCGGGAGGAGCTTCTTGGCGAGGAAGCCGAAGACGATGGCAAAGGCGATCAGGCCGATGATGAGCTCGGGGATCGGCGGAATGAGGGGGTTTTCCGCCTTCGCGGCCGCCGCCATCTGTGCCAGGGCGATCACATCAGTGCCTTCCGTCGAATGGGGCTGGTGCCGTAATCAGCTGGTCGGGTAGACGAACGGCATGACCAGACCGATGAGGGCGAGCGCCTCACAGAAGGCGAAGCCGAGGATCTGGTTGGCGCGGATCAGGCCGGCAGCCTCAGGCTGACGAGCGAGGGCCTGGGTGCCGTTACCGAAGATGATGCCGACGCCGACGCCGGGGCCGATGGCCGCGAGGCCATAACCGATCGAGCCGAGGTTGCCCAGGATCTGCGTAGCGGCGAGGTTCACAGCGGACATGCTGTTTCTTCCTTCTCTTTCACGGACCGGTGGGGGTTGGCCACCGGACGACTTTTGGTCGGTAGGGCGGAATGCTCAGTGGTGCTCGGCGAGCGCGCCCTGTACATAGGTGGCGGCCAGCAGCACGAACACGTACGCCTGGACAGCCTGGATGAAGAGTTCGAAGGCGGTCATCACGATCGTCAGCACGAACGAGACACCTGCGTAGGCGATACCGATTCCGTTCAGCAGGTACCAGCTGGCGATGGTGAACATCAGCAGCAGCAGGTGACCGGCGAACATGTTGGCGAAGAGCCGGACCGCGTGGGTGAACGGCCGCACGATCACGTTCGAGAGGAACTCGAGGAACATGACCAGCGGCAGAACCGGGCCGAGCGACTTGTCGTAACCGGAGACGTTCTTCAGGCCGCCGACGAAGCCGTGCTTCTTGAAGGTCAGCGTCATCCATGTGACGTAGACGATCAGGGCGAGCGCGGCCGGGAAGGCGATGATCGAGGTCACGGGGAACTGCGCGACCGGGATGATCGACCAGATGTTCATGATCCAGACCATGAAGAACAGCGAGACCATCAGCGGGACGTACTTCTCGCCCTGCTTCTTGCCGAGCGTCTCGTAGACGATCCCGCGGCGGACGAAGTCATAGCCCGCCTCGCCGACCATCTGCAGCTTGCCCGGGAGCACCTTCGGCTTGTTGAAGGCCGCCCAGAAGAAGCCGACGATGACGACGGTGCTCAGAAACGCGAGCAGCATCGGCTTGTTGAAGTCATGACCGCCGACCGTGAAGATCGGGTCGAACATGAAGGAGTGCAGGCCGGGGGCCGGGAAGCCGCACCCGGCAAAGATGTGGCAGTTCGTCTCGGAGGCGAGAACCTGGTCAGCACTCACCGCGAGCTCCTTCAGCGTGGCGCATGGGTACGGCAACCTCGATGTGTCGGCGCGGCGTGCAGCCACGGAACGGCACTGGACTGGTCTGGCAGAAATGGGGGCGGCTCATCGGCTTCACGCCGAGAGACTGTGCGGGCAGCTCCGCTGCCCGCGCCAGTTGTGCCGCAGTTGAGACCGGACGATAGCAAATGAGCGGGGACGTCTTTACACCGGCCCTACGGTTCACGACGCTGACCCGGCGGAGTCGGGCTCGACATACAGGATCTTCGCCTTCATATGGGCTCGGGCCTGTGCGGCGATCCAGGTCAGAGTGGCGCCGAGAAGCGAGAAGGCGAAGGCCCGCGGGTTGAACAGTTCGGTGTTCTTGAACACCGCGAGGATCACCGCGAGCAGCAGGATCTGCGTCGTGTACAGCGCGAGCCCCATCATCTGGAACAGCGACGGGTACGACTTCGCGATGCGCTGCAGGACCAGCAGACCCATCGACATGAACGTGATCACCACGAACGCGCCGAAGGCGGCGCCGAGCGCTCCCTTGCCACCGGCGACCGCACTGCTGACAACGACGGCGATGACACCGGCGGCGGCAGTGGGGACGGCGCAGTTGAGGAAGGTTCGGACGTCGTTGGACTGCATGGTGGCAGCTCCTCCGGCGGGGAGTTGGGGGAAAACGGCTGATCGTCGGAGACGAGCGTAGACCCGGACCGAGGACGTGCCTCACGCCGGAAGACCGTTGCTCTAGGGTCTTTCGGCTTGTCTCCCGGGTTTCGTGAACGGTATCACAAAGTATTTGATCCGGTCTTTACCTTGTTCGTGTGCTGCCTGTCACACGGAAGGAGTACGTGGCGTGTCGTATCGCGTACGTCCAACTCGCCCTCTGATAAAGGCAGCCCGCCCGTTACCTGCGGCTGTCGACCGGGCGCCGGTCGGGGAGCAGGGAGCGGTCGCCGATGGCCGTCGCGCCATTGACGCCGGCGGCGCGGCCCGAGCGCAGCGTCTGCTCGGCGATGAGCTGTCCTGCCTCCATCGCGCGGCGCCTGCGGCGGTAGCGGGGCGGCACGAACGACTCGGCCCAGCGCGGTGCGCGCGGCCGGAAGCGCGGCAGCAGCAGCACGACCAGGCCGGCCGCGCTGAGCACGACGATGACCAGGACGATCCACAGGCTGGACGAGTTGAGCGAGAAGGCGACCGCGCCGAACGCGATCAGCGCCGACCAGAAGTACATGATCAGTACGGCCCGGCTGTGCGAGTGCCCGATCTCCAGCAGCCGGTGGTGCAGATGGCCGCGGTCGGCGGCGAACGGCGACTGCCCGTTCCAGGTGCGGCGCACGATCGCCAGTACCAGGTCGGCGGCCGGGATCGCGATCAGGGTGAGCGGCAGCAGCAGCGGCATGTAGACCGGCACCATGAAGTGCACGGTCTCCCGCGTCGATCCCGTCATGTCGGTGATGGCGTCGGGATCCACCTGGCCGGTGATGGAGATCGCGGACGAGGCGAGGACCAGCCCGATCAGCATCGAGCCGGAGTCGCCCATGAAGATCCGGGCGGGGTGGAGGTTGTGCGGGAGGAAGCCCAGGCACATGCCGATGAGGATCGCGCTGAACAGCGTCGCGGGGGCGGCCGCCTCGACGCCGTAGCCGTACCACATGCGGTAGGAGTACATGAAGAACGCGATGGCGGCGATGGCGACCATGCCGGAGGCGAGGCCGTCCAGGCCGTCCACGAAATTGACCGCGTTGATGGTGATGACGACCAGCGCGACGGTGAGCAGCGTGGACTGGATCGGCGACAGTGAGACAGTGCCCACACCGGGGACCGGCAGCCACAGGATCGTCAGCCCCTGCAGCACCATGACGCCCGCGGCGATCATCTGAGCGCCGAGCTTGATCAGGGCGTCCACGCCCCACTTGTCGTCCAGCACGCCCAGCAGCCAGATCAGGCCCGCTCCGGAGAGCAGCGCCCGCGGCTCGTTGGACAGCTCGAAGACGCTCCCCAGGTTCAGCAGATGGGACGAGACCAGCAGACCCGCGCACAGGCCGCCGAACATCGCGATTCCGCCGAGCCTCGGCGTGGGCTCCCGGTGCACGTCCCGCTCGCGGATCTCCGGCATGGCGCCGGCCGCGATGGCGAACTTACGCACCGGCCCCGTCAGCAGATACGTGACGGCGGCAGTCACGCAAAGGGTCAGCAGATACTCGCGCACAGAGCCGCCTCCGGCAGGGTCGGCCGGACGAAGCGGTGCTTCATGGGCGTCGGGCAGGTCCTCACAGCGTCACACCTTAGTGGCGTCCTACTCCCAGCTGCGAACATCTGCGAAGACTCACAGGAGCCGGCCGTGGTTCCAGGGTACTCAACCTGACGGTCGCTCCGGGTAAGGAGGGAAGCCTCCGACGAGTTCCGCGACCTCGGAGGCGAGCCCCGGTTCCTCGCGCAGCGCACGGGCCATCAAGGGCGCGACCTGCGACATCTCCGGCTCCGACATGCCCTGGGTGGTCACCGCGGCGGTGCCGATGCGGATGCCGGACCCGATGTCGGACGGCTGCGGATCGTACGGGAGCGCGTATTTGTCGACGACGATTCCGGCGGCGGCGCAGCGGCCCCTGGCCTGTACGCCGGTCGCACCCAGCGGAGTGACATCGGCGGTGATCAGGTGGGTGTCGGTGCCGCCGGTGGTGATCAGCAGCCCTTCGGCGGCGAGCGCGTCGGCCAGCACCCGGGCATTGGCGACGACCTGGTGGGCGTAGCTGGCGAAGGCCGGGGTCGCGGCCTCCGCGAAGGCCGCCGCCTTCGCCGCGATGGAGTGCAGGTGGGGGCCGCCCTGGGAGAACGGGAAGACGGCCCGGTCGATGCGCTGGGCGAGGTCCGCACCGCACAGGATCAGCCCGCCACGCGGACCGCGGAGCACCTTGTGGGTGGTCGCGCACACCACATCCGCGTACGGCACCGGGCTGGGCGCCGCGCCGCCCGCGACCAGGCCCAGGGTGTGCGCGGCGTCCACGATCAGATAGGCCTCGACCTCGTCGGCGATCTCCCGGAAGGCCCGGTAGTCGATGTGCCGGGGATAGGCGATGCCGCCGCAGACGATCGCCTTGGGGCGGTGCTCCCGGGCCAGCGCCCGTACCTGGTCGTAGTCGATGAATCCGCCCCCGTCGGCGGAGGCAGGCGCGGTCACGCCGTAGCCGACGAAGCGGAACCAGCGGCCGGAGAAATTGGACTGCGAGCCGTGGGTGAGGTGGCCGCCGTGCGGCAGCGCCATCGCGAGCACCGTGTCCCCGGGGACCAGCAGCGCCGCGTACGCGGCCAGCACGGCGGAGGACCCGGAGTAGGGCTGGACGTTCGCGTGCTCGGCGCCGAAGAGGCCGGTGGCCCGCTCCACCGCCAGCCGTTCCGCCACATCGACGAGCTCGCAGCCGGAGTGGTGGCGGCGGCCCGGATAGCCCTCGGCGTACTTGTTCGCCAGCGGCGAGCCGAGCGCGGAGAGGACGGCGGACGAGATGAAGTTCTCCCCCGCGATCAGCTGCAGGGTGGTGCTCTGCCGCTCCAGCTCGGCCAGCAGCGCCCCCGCCAGTTCGGGGTCCTGCCTCCGCAGCGCGTCAAAATCCGGGCGCCACGTCTGGGCGGCGGGCCGCAGCGAGGTCTGTGAGGTGATTCCGGCGACCGGCATAGCAGGACTCCCGCAGGAGGATCGGGTCTGTGTAGCCCAACTGTAGGGGCGCTGCTGCCGCGGCGCCTGGTGAGAGAGCGAATCAGGCCGCCGTCAGCGCGGGGTCGGCGTACGGATCCCGGTCAGGGCCGTGACGACCGGGTCGAGGGAGCCCTGGATCTCCTCGCCGATGCTGCGGAAGAAGCCGATCGGGGCGCCGTAGGGGTCGTAGACCTCGTCGGCCTCCGCGCTCGGGGCCAGCAGCCAGCCGCGCAGCGCGGCGGCGGCCCGGACCAGGGCGCGGGCGCGCTCGGTCACGCTGCCCTCAGGGAGGGTCGCGGGATCTATGGCCCGCACCAGCCGGGTGAACTCCTTCAGGGTGAAGGTGCGCAGCCCCGCGGCGTGCCCCATCGAGATGACCTGGGCGCGGTGGTCGCGGGTCGCGGTGAGCACCAGGTCGGCGTCGATGACGTGGTCGTCGAGCAGCTCACGGCCGATGAAACCGGTCGCGTCGGCGCCGTACTCGGTCAGTACGGCGGCGGCGTGCGCCTCCATGGGGGCGCCTTCGTGGCCCCAGGTGCCGGCGGACTCGACGAGGATGCCGGCGGCTCCGTCGCCGAGGCGCAGCGTCAGCGCATGACGGGTCAGCCGCTCGGCGATCGGCGAGCGGCAGACATTGCCGGTGCAGACGTGGAGGATGCGGAAGCGGTCATCGCGCTGACCCGGTATGCCACGCCTTTCGGGCGCGGTCAATTGCGCTCCTCCAGGTCGGGTACGACCTCTCGGAGCTGGTCGGCGCTGATCGCGCCGGCCCGCAGCAGGACCGGGATCTTGCCGGTCACGTCGACGATCGACGACGGAACGGTGGCCGGCGTCGGCCCGCCGTCCAGGTACACCGCTACGGAATCGCCGAGCATCTCCTGCGCGGCGTCACAGTCCTCGGGAGAGCGGTGACCGCTCAGGTTGGCGCTGGAAACGGCCAGCGGCCCGGTGGCGGTCAGCAACTCGATCGCGACGGGGTGCAGCGGCATCCGGACGGCGACGGTGCCCCGGGTGTCACCGAGGTCCCAGTTGAGGGACGGCTGGTGCCTGGCGACGAGGGTGAGCGCACCGGGCCAGAAGGCGTCGACGAGCTCCCAGGCCCGCTCGGAGAAGTCGGTGACCAGGCCGTGCAGCGTGTTCGGGGAGCCGATCAGCACCGGCGAGGGCATATTGCGGCCCCGGCCCTTGGCCTCCAGCAGATCGCTGACGGCCTGGGCGTCGAACGCGTCCGCGCCGATGCCGTACAGGGTGTCGGTGGGCAGCACGACGAGCTCACCGCGCTTGATGGCGGACGTCGCCTCACGCAGTCCGGCGGCGCGGTCGGTCGCGTCCGAGCAGTCGTAACGCCGTGCCATTAGCTGACCTCCAGGCTGTGCGCCGCCGCTGCGGCACCGTCCGTGCTGTTGACCCGCGTCATCATGGCGTCGCCCTGCGAGCGGTAGTGCTGCTTTCGTCCGGGGGACGACCCCCGTACCCCCGGCATCATGGCGTTGCCTTGCGAGCGGTAGTGAAGCGGGGCCGGTTGTTCAGGTCGGGGTGGTCGGCGGCGTCGGCCCAGCCGGCGTCCTCCTTGAAGATCCACGGAACCTGACCGCCCTGGGAGTCCGCGTGCTCGATCACGACGACGCCGCCAGGCCGGAGCAGCCGGTGTGCCGTGCGCTCGATTCCGCGGATGGTGTCGAGGCCGTCCTCGCCCGAGAAGAGTGCCAATTCGGGGTCGTGGTCACGAGCCTCGGGCGCCACATATTCCCACTCCGTGAGCGGGATGTACGGCGGATTGCTGATGACGAGGTCGACCTGGCCGTTCAGCTCGGGAAACGCGGTGAGCGCGTCGCCGTGCTCCAGCTGGACCTTGCTGCCCTCGATGTTCTTGCGGGCCCACTCCAGAGCCGCTTCCGACAGCTCCACGGCGTGCACACGCGAGCGCGGCACCTCCTGGGCCAGCGCCAGCGCGATCGCCCCGGAGCCCGTACACAGGTCGACGATCAGCGGTTCGGCCACATCCATGGCCCGTACGGCGTCTATCGCCCAGCCCACCACGGACTCGGTCTCGGGACGCGGGACGAAGACGCCGGGTCCGACCTGCAGCTCCAGATACCGGAAGAAGGCGCGTCCGGTGATGTGCTGGAGCGGCTCACGGGCCTCGCGGCGTGCGACGGCCTCCCAGTAGCGGGCGTCGAAGTCGGAGTCGGCGACCGAGTGCAGCTCGCCGCGCTTGACGCCGTGCACGTACGCGGCCAGTTCCTCCGCGTCGAAACGCGGGGACGGCACGCCGGCGTCGGCCAGCCGCTGGGCGGCCTGCGCCACCTCGGCGAGCAGCACGTTCACTGATTGCCCTCCTGTTAGCTCACGCGGTGGCCGGACAGCTTGTGCTTCGACCGGTTTTAGCCGGCGTCGCCGGCCGCGGCCAGTTTGGCGGCGGAGTCGGCATCGACACACGCCTGGATCATCGCGTCGAGGTCCCCGTCGAGGACCTGGTCCAAGTTGTACGCCTTGAAGCCCACGCGGTGGTCCGAGATGCGGTTCTCGGGGTAGTTGTACGTACGGATCCGCTCGGAGCGGTCCACCGTGCGGACCTGGCTGCGCCGGGCGTCGGACGCCTCCTGATCGGCCTCCTCCTGCGCGGCGGCCAGCAGCCTGGAACGCAGGATACGCATCGCCGACTCCTTGTTCTGGAGCTGGCTCTTCTCGTTCTGGCAGGACACCACCAGGCCGGAGGGCAGGTGGGTGATGCGCACCGCGGAGTCGGTGGTGTTGACCGACTGGCCGCCGGGGCCCGACGAGCGGTAGACGTCGATCCGCAGATCGTTCGGACCGATCTCGACCTCGACCTCCTCGGCCTCGGGCGTGACCAGCACGCCGGCAGCCGAGGTGTGGATCCGGCCCTGCGACTCGGTGGCGGGCACCCGCTGCACGCGGTGCACGCCGCCCTCGTACTTCATCCGCGCCCAGACGCCCTGGCCGGGCTCGGTGGCACCGTTGCCGCCCTTGGTCTTCACCGCGACCTGGACGTCCTTGTAACCGCCGAGGTCGGACTCGTTGGCCTCGATGATCTCGGTCTTCCAGCCGACGCGCTCGGCGTACCGCAGATACATCCGCAGCAGGTCGCCGGCGAACAGCGCGGACTCCTCGCCGCCCTCCCCGGCCTTGACCTCGAGGATGACGTCCTTCTCGTCGTGCGGGTCACGCGGTACGAGCAGCAGCCGCAGCTTCTCGGTCAGCTCGTTGCGCTGCTTGTCCAGCACCTTGAGCTCGGCCGCGAAGTCCGGATCGTCCTGGGCGAACTCGCGCGCGGTCTCGACGTCCTCGCCGGTCCGCTTCCAGGAGCGGTAGGTGCCGATGATGGGCGTCAGCTCGGCGTAGCGCTTGTTGAGCTTGCGGGCATTGGCCTGATCCGCGTGCACCGCGGGATCGGCGAGCCGCTTCTCGAGGTCGGCGTGCTCGCCGATCAGTTCCTCGACTGCCTCGAACATCTGCTGTGCCTCTCCTGGACAACCCTGGACTGCTACCGGTACCGGACGACAAAGCGCCGGTCCGGTCCCCGAAAGGTCGGGAGACCGAGAACCGGCGCTTTCGGGTCGCTACTTCTGGGCGGACCCGGCGGCCTTCTTGCCGAAGCGGGCCTCGAAGCGGGCCACGCGGCCACCGGTGTCGAGGATCTTCTGCTTGCCCGTGTAGAACGGGTGGCACGCGGAGCAGACGTCGGCGCGAATCACGCCGCTCTTCTCGGTGCTGCGGGTCGTGAACGACGCGCCACAGGTGCAGGTGACCTGGGTCTCGACGTACTCGGGGTGGATTTCGCGCTTCAAGGGATGCTCCTAGATTCGGGAGGGCGCCGGGTCGTGCAGCGGGTTTGCGTCACGTGAACCGGGGCCAGCGGTCCAGTCTGCCAGGACCGGCCGCATCTCCCAAAACGAGAGGCGGCCCGGTTTCATTCCCGGCGGCCGCGAGCGGCCCGGAAAAGGCCGGGAATCCGCTCCGGCACCGGCCGGGGACCGGTTCAGGAACCGCTTCCGACGACGCCCTTGGCGGTGACCTCGTCGCCCGCCGAGCCCTTGGTCGCACCGGCCGGGATCGGCAATCCGGCCTTGAGCGCCTGCCAGACCAGGGCGGCCTGCTGGTCCAGCGGCTCGACCCGGTTCGGGTCGCTCTTGGCGTACTGGACGGGCAGCGTGACCATGTTGATGTTGCTGGAGCTGAGGCCCTTGAGGCTTCCGGCGAGGCTCATGAGGCCCTTGACCGACGCCAGCTGCGAGTCGGTGGTGATGGCCTTGGTGGCCTTGTCGGCGACCTTGTAGAGCTGGGTGGGGCTCGACAGCACGCCGAGGCCGTTCACGCGGTCCATGAGCGCCTTCATGAACGCCTGCTGCAGCTGTATTCGGCCGAGGTCGCTGCCGTCGGCAACACCGTGCCGGGTACGGACCAGGCCGAGCGACTGCTCGCCGTTGAGGGTGTGGGTGCCGGCCGCCAGGTCCAGGTGGCTGGATTTGTCGTGTATCGCCTTGGTGGTGGTCACGGGGACCCCGCCCAGGGCGTCGATCAGGCCCTTGAAGCCGGTGAAGTCGACCTCGACGTAGTGATCCATCCGGATACCGGTCATGGACTCGACGGTCTTGACCGCGCACGCCGGGCCACCGACCGAGTACGACTCGTTGAACATCACCTTGCGCGCCTCGGGCGAGGTGCCGCCGCCGGGCTTGGCGCACTCCGGGCGGGTGATCAGGGTGTCGCGCGGGATGCTCACCACGCTGGCCTTCTTGTGGCCCTGGTAGAGGTGCACGATCATCGCGGTGTCGGAGCGGGCGCTGCCCTCGTCCGTGCCGTACTGGTTGTTCTTGCCGGCGCGGGAGTCGGAGCCGAGGACCAGAATGTCCTGCGAGCCGTTGTCGACCTCCGGGGGGCGGTCGTTGCCCAGCGCGGCCTGGATGTCCACGCTCTTGATGTTCCCGTTGAACTTGAAGTAGAGATAGCCGGCCCCCGCGCTGCCCAGCACGACCAGTCCTGCGACGGCCCAGACGGCTATTCGCAGCATCCGGCGGCGCGGAGTCGTCCCGCGGCGGCGGCCGGACGCGCGCGCCGCGCGCCGACCGTTCGTCCCGTGCGTATCGCTCGTATCGTCCGCCATGGCTCCTCAGTCCTTGTCCGTCGGTCTCCGGCTACCCCCAGCTGTGGCGCTCAGGCGTGGCGTGTCTCAAATGTCAGACGGTGAATCGTCCGACCTGGTTCCTGCCGAGTGTGCACGCCGAACATGAGAACGGGCTCTCAGGTGCCCCTTCCGGGGTGCCCGAGAGCCCATTCCCTCGTTTCCTGCGACGCTTCTGTGACGAAGCTCTCGGACCCGTCAGTCGTTGCTGTTACCGGGGGTCGTCTTCGCGATCTGCATCAGGAACTCAGCGTTCGACTTCGTCTGCTTCATCTTGTCCAGAAGCAGCTCGATCGCCTGCTGGGAGTCCAGCGCGTGCAGCACCCGGCGGAGCTTCCAGACGATCGCGAGCTCGTCGCGGTCGAGCAGGATCTCTTCCTTACGGGTACCGGACGGGTCGACGTCCACCGCGGGGAAGATGCGCTTGTCGGCGAGCTTGCGGTCGAGCTTGAGCTCCATGTTGCCGGTGCCCTTGAACTCCTCGAAGATCACCTCGTCCATGCGCGAGCCAGTCTCGACCAGCGCGGTGGCCAGGATGGTCAGCGAGCCGCCGTCCTCGATGTTGCGCGCCGCACCGAAGAAGCGCTTCGGCGGGTAGAGCGCGGTCGAGTCGACACCACCGGACAGGATGCGGCCGGAGGCCGGTGCCGCGAGGTTGTACGCGCGGCCCAGGCGGGTGATCGAGTCCAGCAGGACGACCACGTCGTGACCCAGCTCGACGAGACGCTTGGCGCGCTCGATGGCCAGCTCGGCGACGGTGGTGTGGTCCTCGGCCGGGCGGTCGAAGGTCGAGGAGATGACCTCGCCCTTCACCGACCGCTGCATGTCGGTGACCTCTTCCGGACGCTCGTCGACCAGGACGACCATCAGGTGGCACTCGGGGTTGTTGACGGTGATCGCGTTGGCGATAGCCTGCATGATCATGGTCTTACCGGTCTTCGGCGGGGCCACGATCAGGCCACGCTGGCCCTTGCCGATCGGCGCGACCAGGTCGATGATCCGGGTCATCAGCACACCCGGGTCGGTCTCCAGGCGGAGCCGGTCCTGCGGGTACAGCGGGGTCAGCTTCTGGAACTCGGGGCGGCCACGGCCGGAGTCGGCCGCCATGCCGTTCGCCGAGTCCAGCCGCACCAGCGCGTTGAACTTCTCGCGGCGCTCGCCGTCCTTGGGCTGCCGGACGGCGCCCGTGACGTGGTCACCCTTGCGCAGGCCGTTCTTGCGGACCTGGGCGAGCGAGACGTAGACATCGTTCGGACCCGGGAGGTAGCCGGAGGTCCTGATGAACGCGTAGTTGTCGAGGATGTCCAAAATGCCCGCGACGGGGATCAGGACGTCATCGTCGTTGACCGTCGGCTCGTTGCCGAACTGCTGCTGCTCCTCGCGGCGGTTGCTGCCCCGGCCGCGGCGGTCGCGGTAACGGCCACGACGGCGGCCGCGGCCATCGCCGAACTCGTCGTCGTCCTGCGTGTTCTGACCCTGGCTCTGGCTCTGGCCGCCTTGGCTCTGGCCGCCCTGGCCCTGGCTCTGGCCCTGACCCTGGCTCTGGCCCTGGCCCTGGCTCTGACCCTGCGGGTTCTGGCCCTGGCCACCGCCCTGGCCGCCACCCTGGTTGCCGCCGCGGTTCTGGCGGTTGCCACCCTCCGTGCCGGCGCCGGCGCCGGCGGTACCGCTCTCGTCGCCGCGGTTGTTGCGGCGCTCGCGCTGCCGCTCCTGCCGCTCGCGGCGGTCGTTCTGCCGGTCACCACGCTGGCCGCGCTGCCGGTCCTGGCGGTCCTCGCCGGACGCGGACTTGTTGGCGTCGGCCGCGGGCTTGCCCTCGACGACGTCGGCCACGGCCTCGGCACGCTCGTTGGCGCGCTCGTTCTTGACAGCCTTGGGCTGCTCACCGGCGGGCTGGCCGGGAATTTCGATCTGCTTCGCCTCGGACGGCGCGGCGGCGGCCGGAGCCGCGACCGCGGGCTCGGTGCTCTCCACCGTGCGGGCCCGGGAGGTCACCCGGCGCTTCGGCTTCTCGACAACTGCCTCGGCCGTGGCCGTGGCCGTCTGGGCGACCGCGGCGGCCTTGGGAGCACTGGTCGCAGCGCCCTTACCGGACTGCGTCTCCTTGATCGTCTCGATCAGCTGGCTCTTGCGCATCCGCGCGGTGCCCTTGATACCGAGACCGGAGGCAAGCTGCTGCAGCTCTGCCAGGACCATGCCGTCGAGGCCGGTCCCCGACCGGCGGCGCTTGGGGGCAGCACCGGTGGCAGGCGCGGCAGCGGCGTCCGGAGCGGGCGCGGCGTCTGCACGCACGCCCATCAGATCGGTGGTGTCGCTCACGAAGGGTCCTTCCCTGGAGCGGACGTCGGCCTGTCTGGCTCGGCGACCGGTTGTGCTGTCCGGATCTGGGCGTTTCCGCTGCTCAGAGCCGGGGCGATGGTCCGCCTGATGGCGGCAGAAAGACATACATGGTTCCGGCGCGAAGGGCTTGAAGGAGATAATTCGCGCCGACTCCGGAGCGTGCTCGACACTGCTTAGGCAGGATGCTCAGGCAGTGTGGGAGGCTCCCGGAAGAGTGGCGGTCCCCAGAAGGGACACAGATCACTTCTGCGTGCACTTCGGCACCATTCATATGCATGGGCCGTCGAGTGCAGGCTTGAGATTAACACTACCGGATCCAACAAACATTCCCCCTCTCTCCAACCGGCAATCGTGTCACTGCCCCACTGCCAGGGGCAGCACACACGCCCCTGCCGCGTCGAGGGCCAGACGGTTCGCCGCCCATCCCTCGCCCGCGAGCCGGGAGACTTTGTCGGCGGCCCCTTCCTCGGTGAACGCGAGGACCGTCGGTCCCGCTCCCGAGATGACAGAAGGGACGCCTTCAGCGCGCAGCCGGTTCACCAGAGCCACACTTTCGGGCATCGCGGGAGCGCGGTAGTCCTGGTGCAGCCGGTCCTCGGTGGCGGGCAGCAGCAGCTCGGGGCGGCGGGTGAGCGCCTCCACCAGCAGCGCGGCACGGCCCGCGTTGACCGCGGCGTCCACATGCGGGACGGTACGCGGCAGGAGTCCGCGGGCGATCTCGGTCAGCACCGGCTTGGCCGGGACGAAGACCACCGGGACGACGGAGGGGGCCGGATCCATCCGGATCGCGCGCGCGGCGCCGGATTCGGTCCAGGCGAGGGTGAAGCCGCCGAGCAGACAGGCGGCGACGTTGTCGGGATGGCCCTCGATCTCGGTGGCCAGTTCCAGCAGCGCGGCGTCGTCGAGCCGCTCCGGTCCGCCTATGGTCACCGCGCGGGCGGCCATGATCCCCGCGCAGATCGCGGCGGACGAGGAGCCCAGGCCGCGGCCGTGCGGGATGCGGTTGGCGCAGACCACTTCGAGGCCGCGCGGCTGACCGCCGAGCAGGTCGAAGGCGGTACGCATGGAGCGCACGACCAGATGCTTCTCGTCACGGGCCAGATTCTCTGCTCCCTCGCCCGCGATGTCGACATGCAGCCCGGAATCGGCGACCCGGACCACGACATCGTCGTACAACCCCAGAGCCAGGCCGAAGGCGTCAAAGCCGGGGCCGAGGTTGGCGCTGGTCGCGGGGACGCGCACTCGGACAGCGGCGGCGCGGAACGCGGGACCGGCCATCGTTCGACGATTCTCCTTGTGCTGGTGCTTGTTCTTGTGCAGAAGTACGGTTCTGCCCCGAAATGCCGAGCATCGGCGTGTACGGCGGGGCTGGGTGTACGACGGGGCGGCAATGCCTGTGGCATGAGCCGGATCAGCACACTGCGGCGCCGGTGGGGTCCAGCCTATCGAAGGAAGGTTCTGCTGCGACATAGGGCGCACGAACAGCGCGTGATGCGTGTCGCGAGCTTCTTCGTGCGCCCCCGCGCTGTGTCAGACCAGTCCGAGCTTCTCGGCGGCCGCGTCGGCGTCCACCGCGACGGTGACCGGCTGGGGTGCCCCGGCGACCGCCCAGTCCGGATCCTTGAGCCCGTTGCCCGTCACCGTGCAGACGATCCGCTGGCCCGGGTCGACCTTGCCCTCTTCGAGGGCTTTGAGCAGACCCGCGACGGAGGCGGCCGAGGCGGGCTCCACGAAGACGCCCTCCTTGGCGGCCAACAGCCGGTAGGCGGAAAGGATCTGACGATCGGTCACCGCTTCGATCAGACCGCCGGATTCGTCCCGCGCCTCCTCGGCGAACTGCCAGGAGGCCGGATTGCCGATCCGGATCGCGGTCGCGATGGTCTGCGGGTTGCGCACCGGAGCGCCGTTGACGATCGGTGCCGAACCGGCCGCCTGGAAGCCCCACATGCGCGGCTTGCGGGTCGAGATGCCGTCGGCGGCGTACTCGCGATAGCCCCTCCAGTACGCGGTGATGTTGCCCGCGTTGCCCACCGGAAGAAGGTGAATGTCGGGCGCGTCGCCGAGCGCGTCGACAATCTCGAACGCCGCGGTCTTCTGGCCCTCGATCCGTACCGGATTGACCGAATTGACCAGCGCCACCGGGTACTTCTCCGACAATCTGCGAGCCAGGTCGAGGCAGTCGTCGAAGTTGCCGTCGACCTGCAGGATCTTCGCGCCGTGGATCAGCGCCTGGCCCATCTTGCCGAGCGCGATCTTGCCCTGCGGCACGAGGACGGCGCAGACCATTCCGGCGCGCACCGCGTAGGCGGCCGCCGAGGCGGAGGTGTTGCCGGTGGAGGCGCAGATGACGGCCTTGGCACCTTCCTCCTTGGCCCGGGTGATGGCCATGGTCATCCCGCGGTCCTTGAAGGAGCCGGTGGGGTTGGCGCCCTCGACCTTGAGGAACACGTCGCAGCCGGTCAGCTCGGAGAGCAGCTGGGCGGGAACGAGCGGGGTGCCACCCTCCAGGAGCGTGACGACCGGGGAGTCCGCGGAGACCGGCAGCCGGCTCCGGTACTCCTCGATGATGCCGCGCCACTGGTGGGTGCCGGACATTCGGGGGTGGTCAGTGACTGCGTTCATAGTGGGTTACTCCCCTTCCACGCGCATGATGCTGGCGACGCCGCGTACGGTGTCGAGCTTCCGCAGTGCTCCGACGGTCGCCGACAGAGCGGCGTCGGGCGCACGGTGAGTGACGACGACGAGGGACGCTTCGCCGTCCTTGCCCTGCTGGCGGACCGTGTCGATCGACACGTCGTGCTCCGCGAAAACAGTGGCGACCTGGGCGAGAACGCCCGGTTTGTCCGCAACGTCAAGGCTGATGTGGTAGCGGGTGACCACATCGCCCATCGGGCTCACCGGCAGTTGCGTGTACGCGGACTCGCCGGCGCCTGTGGTGCCTGCCAGCTTGTTGCGGCAGGCGGCCACCAGGTCGCCGAGTACGGCGGAGGCGGTGGGTGCGCCGCCCGCGCCGGGACCGTAGAACATGAGCTGACCAGCGGCCTCCGCCTCGACGAAGACCGCGTTGTACGCCTCACGGACGCTCGCCAGCGGATGGCTGAGCGGGATCATCGCCGGGTGGACCCGGGCAGTGACGGACTTGCCGTCGGCGGTGCGCTCGCAGATGGCCAGGAGCTTGACCGTGCAGCCCATCCGCTTGGCGGACGCGATATCGGCGGCCGTGACCTCGGTGAGGCCCTCGCGGTACACATCATCCATGGTCACACGGGTGTGGAAGGCGATCCCGGCCAGGATCGCGGCCTTCGCGGCGGCGTCGAAACCCTCGACGTCGGCGGTCGGGTCGGCCTCGGCGTAGCCGAGCGCGGTGGCCTCGTCGAGCGCCTCGGAATAGCCCGCGCCACTGGAGTCCATCTTGTCGAGGATGAAGTTCGTGGTGCCGTTCACGATGCCCATCACGCGGTTGATCTTGTCGCCGGCCAGCGACTCGCGCAGCGGGCGGATCAGCGGGATGGCACCGGCCACGGCGGCCTCGTAGTAGAGGTCGACCTTGTGCTTGAGGGCGGCGGCGTGCAGTGTCGCGCCGTCCGCGGCGAGCAGCGCCTTGTTGGCGCTGACCACGGACGCACCGTGCTCGAAGGCGGTGGTGATGAGGGTGCGGACCGGCTCGATGCCGCCGATCACCTCGATGACGACATCGATGTCGCCACGTTTGACCAGGGCGGTGGCGTCGGTGGTGAGCAGCTCGGCGGGCACGCCTTCGCGCACCCGGTTCGGGCGGCGCACCGCGATTCCGGCGAGCTCGACAGGGGCTCCGATCCGCGCGGCGAGATCGGCGCCCTGCGTCGTCATGATGCGCGTCACCTCTGAGCCGACCACACCACAGCCCAGCAGCGCCACCTTCAGCGGACGCGTACGCATCATCCGACCTCGTTTCTCACAGCTCTCGGGGTGGGACCAGTCTCACGCACCGGACGCGAGAATCCATCTCCTGTCCGGTGTGTGAGACCAGTCCCGATATTTTTGAGATTTCACGTCAGCCGACGTCAAGACGCAGGAGATCGTCCTCCGTCTCACGACGCACGATCACCCGCGCCTCGCCATCATTCACGGCCACCACGGGCGGCCGCAGCGCGTGGTTGTAATTGCTGGCCATGGAACGGCAGTACGCCCCGGTCGCCGGAACCGCGATCAGGTCGCCGGCCGCGAGGTCGGCGGGCAGGAACGCGTCCTTGACGACGATGTCGCCGGACTCGCAGTGCTTGCCGACCACCCGCGCCAGCATCGGCTCGGCCGTGGAGGTCCTGGAGACCAGGGCGACGCTGTACTCGGCGTCGTACAGCGCGGTGCGGATGTTGTCGGACATCCCGCCGTCCACGCTCACATACGTCCGCAGGCCCTCCAGCGGCTTCACCGTACCCACCTCGTAGAGGGTGAACGCGGTCGGGCCGACGATCGCCCGGCCCGGCTCCACCGACAGCCGCGGAACACCCAGCTCCGACGACTCGCACTCGCGGGTCACGATCTCCCGCAGCGCCCTGGCGATGTCGTGCGGCTCGGCCGGGTCGTCCTCCGAGGTGTACGCGATGCCGAGACCGCCGCCCAGGTCGATCTCCGGCAGCTCCACACCGTGCTCGTCGCGGACCTCGGCGAGCAGCGACACCACCCGGCGCGCGGCGACCTCGAAGCCGGCCATGTCGAAGATCTGCGAGCCGATGTGCGAGTGGATGCCGACCAGCTCGAGCGCCTCGAGCTTCAGGACCCGGCGCACCGCCTCGGCCGCCTGCCCGCCCGCGAGCGCCAGACCGAACTTCTGGTCCTCGTGGGCCGTCGCGATGAACTCATGGGTGTGCGCCTCGACACCGACCGTCACCCGGATCTGCACGCGCTGGCGCTTCCCGAGCCGCTCGGCGACGTGCGCGACCCGCACGATCTCCTGGAACGAGTCCAGGACGATCCGCCCGACACCCACCTCGACGGCGCGCTCGATCTCCGCCAGCGACTTGTTGTTGCCGTGCAGCGCGATGCGGTCGGCCGGCATCCCCGCCGACAGCGCCACCGCCAGCTCCCCGGCGGAACATACGTCGAGGTTGAGGCCCTCCTCGTACAGCCAGCGCACCACCGCACGGGACAGGAACGCCTTCCCCGCGTAGAACACGTCCGCTCCGGTGCCGAAGGCGTCCCGCCACGCGTGGCAGCGGGCCCGGAAGTCGGCCTCGTCGAGGAAGTAGGCGGGCGTGCCGAACTCCTCGGCGAGCGCACGGACGTCCAGACCTCCGACCGTTGCCGCGCCGTCGGCGTTGCGGGTGACCGTACGGGCCCACACACGCGGGTCGAGGACGTTCAGGTCGGCGGGGGGCGCGGTGTAGTGCCCCTCGTGAAGGACATCGGCGTAGCGGGGCCCGGCGATGTGGGCTGATCGACTCACTGGACTCTGTCTCCTCAGAGGTGTTCTGGCGCGCTGATGCCGAGCAGGTGCAGGCCGCCTGCGAGCACGGTGCCGGTCGCTTCGGCGAGCGACAGCCGGACACGGTGGGCGGCCAATGGTTTCTCGTCGCCGCTCGGCAGCGGCGGGCACTCGTCGTGAAAGCGAAGGAACGCGTCCGCGAGCCGCTCCAGGTGGCGGGCGACCCGATCGGGGGCGCGGTGCCGGGCGGCGGTCTCTACGACACGGGGGTAGTCGGCGATGAGGCCGAGCAGGTCCGTCTCGGCGGGATGGTGAAACGTACCGTCCGAAGCGTCCGTGGAGGGTTCGATGCCCAGATCGTGGGCGTTGCGGAGCAGCGCTCTGCTGCGGGAGTGGGCGTACCGGACCCGGAAGAGCGGATTGCTGGCGCGCTGTGCGAGCAGGACCGCAGGGTCCAGGGACGGCGTGTCGTCGGCCGGGGGGCGCAGCATCGCCCAGCGAGCCGCGTCACAGCCGAGGCGCTCGCGAAGCTCGCCCTCGGTCGCGCCGGCCGCCCGGACGACCACTCTTTCGGGTACACCGCCGGCCGACCCCGGCTGCGCGCCGCAGGCCCGCAGCAGCCGTTCCAGCGCCTGGGCGGTGACGGTCGCGCGCGGCTCGCCGTCATGGACCGGGGTCACATACGTGCCGGCCAGCGCGTCGCCGTGACCGTAGTCCGCTCCCCGCTCCAGCACCCGGCGGACCACGTCGCCGCAGGCCGCCGCCTCGAGCGTGATGTTCAGGAATCCGGGGCCCGCGATCACCACCTGCGCGATGCCGGGTGTCGCCGCCAGCCGCTTGCGCAGGATCTCCGCGACCTGCCGCGGCGGGCACCCCGCGGCGCCCGCGAGCTGCAGCGCGACATTCGTCGCGTAGTCGCCGCACCCGGGGCGCGGCGGGCGCTGCACGCTGATCCGGTCCGGCACCGTCACCCGCAGCTCATCGGCCGCGACGGCACGGCGAACCGTGCTCAGCACAGCACGGGAGAGCTCGGCGGGGGTCACATGCAAAGGGTAGGCGAGGAGAGGGGTACGTACGCGACCGGGTTGAGGCCCGGCTCCACTCGTGCGCGAGGGGCGGGGAGGTCGTGCGGGGCGTTTCGGTGGGCCCGGAGTGTCCGGGTTCCCGGCGTTTCTCCATCCGTATCCGCATAGGTCAGCCCCAGCCCAGCCTCAGCCGATACGCAAACGTCAGCCTCAGCCGCTGCCGGGGGCCGCTGCCGCCTGATCCTCCGCCGGTGCCCCGGCGGCCGGCTCGCCACCCGGTGTGCCCGGTCGGCCATACGCCAACCGCCGCACCATCTGCACGAGATCGGCGGGCTCGAACGGCTTCCCCAGGAACGCGTCCACCCCGGCCGCCACGCCGCGCTCGGCCTCAAGCTGGGTGCACGCGCTGACGATCGCGATCCGTATGTCCCGGGTCCGTATGTCGGACCGCAGCCGCGCGGCCGTACGCGGCCCGTCGAGCCGCGGCATCACCACATCGAGAGTGATCACATCGGGGCGCACCCGGTGCACGATGTCGAGGCATTCGGCACCATCAGCCGCGGTCACGACCTCGAAGCCCTCCAGCTCGAGATTGACCCTGATCAGCTGCCGGATGACCTTGTTGTCGTCGACGACAAGCACCCGGCCGGACATGCCCGGCACATCTCGAAGAGTAGGCGCGGCCATCGCGATCCGTCCGCGTTTTGCCCACTTCTTCCCCGTGAGAGGGAGGTTTCCACACCCACCCCCGACCACCCCACCCCATGCGCTGAAGACGCCCCCCACCTCCCCCGCGCACCCGACACCACCACCCCAAAACCCTGTACCCAGGCACCATGCACAAGCTGGTAGGGTTTCACCCGTCACCGCCACAGCGGATGACACGCCCCCGTAGCTCAGGGGATAGAGCGTCGGCCTCCGGAGCCGGATGCGCAGGTTCGAATCCTGCCGGGGGCACCTTGCAAGAGGTGTCCGAAGACCCCGTCACCAGCGGAAACGCTGGGAACGGGGTCTTCGCGTATCTCCAGCCATCTCCAGCGGTATGCAGCGACATGCAGCCGAACGCCCCTGTGAGCAGCGCCGCTTGCGCCTGTCGGGGATCCCTTACGGCGTCGGGGTGAGGCGCGGTCCGCAGCTGCGGTGGGGGCTGGTGGTGCGGAGGTGGGTGAGATGGGTGATGGCGGGGAGGGTGGTGCGCTGGAGGGCTGTGAGGCGGCCGGGGTCGGGGACGGCTCGGCGGCGTACCCAGTCGCCGGTGTCGGCCTGGGTGGAGAGCGGTACGTAGCCGTGGGCGGTGAGGACCGGGGGTGTGAGGCCGGAGACCGTCGACCATGGGGTGTGCACGTGGATGAAGGTGGGGCGCACGCGGTCGAAGACGTAGGTACGGAGGCGGGGCATGTCGTCCGCCGCGTACGCGTCGGCGATGGCCGGGTCGGTGAGCCCCGCGAGGTCGACGAGGCGGAGCCGGCTGGTCAGGAGGGTGCCGCCGAGGTCGGGGAGCAGGAGGACCGCGTCGGGCAGGCCGAGCCGGTCGGCGTAGCTGTTGAACAGCCGGCCGTAGCGGTCGGCGATGAAGCACATCGGCACGGTCGGGTGCGCCCGGAACTCCTCCGCCCGGTGCCGTTGTCCCGCCAGTGACAGGACGATCCCGGCCAGTAGGGCGGACGTCAACACCACGCGCACGCGCGGCCGTTCGCGGTCCCGGACGGTCACGGCGGCGAGCGAGCCGGCGAAGGCTCCGAGCGTCCACACCGGGGTGGCGAAGCGGTACAGGTCCATCCAGTCGCGTTCCAGCGTTCCGTAGGCGGCCAGGGCGAGGGACAGCGGGACGAGTACGGCGACCAGCGCCCTGCGGGGAGGTCCCGGGCGGCGGAGGGCGAGACCGGTGCAGACCACCGCGGCGAGGACGAGTGCCCAGCCGGCGAAGGAGACCAGCTCACCGATGTGCGCCACGGCCGCCGAGCCCGGCATGCGCTGGGCCTTGGCGACCGCGGTGTTGGGAATCCAGCGGCCGAACTCGGCGTGCCGCCACAGCAGATGCGCCGCGTAGGGGACGGCGAAGGCCGCCGTCGAGAGTGCGGCAGAGCGGAACGCACCGGCGGAGTGCGAACAGCGGAGAAGCAGCAGCAACGTCAGGGGGTAGGCGGCCGCGTAAACGACGCCGTCCGGGCGGGTGAGCGCGGCGAGGAGCGCGAGGAGCCCGGCCGCGACGGCGGTACGCGGCCGCGGCAGGTCGAGCAGGTCATCCCGTGCGACGCCCCGCACCAGCACGGCGGCCAGGACGGTGGTGGCCAGGCCGTACAGCGGGTTCTCCAGACCGGAGAACAGCCATGCCACCAGCGAGAAGTTCCCAGCCATCGCCATACCGGCGAGGAGCGTCACGGCCCCCGCCCGCCCCGGCAGCGCCGCCCGCGCGGCGGCCGCCACGGCGGCGAGCATCCCCACCACGCACAGCAGCGCCAGCAGTTTGGGAAACCACACGAGGTCCGGCACCCCGAACAGTGCCCCGTGGTCGAAGAGGCGCAGCCGCCGCCCGGCGACCAGCAGCGCCAGCCAGGCGGGGTTGGAGTACCCCTCCACCGGCGGGGCACCGGCCTGCTGGACCGGGCCGTAGCCTTCGTCGATGCTGCGGGTGTAGGCGTATGTGATGGCCGCGTCGTCGACGATCCAGCGCCCGAGCCGCATCGCCTGCACACCGACGAGGGCGGTGCCGGCCATGACCGCGGCCGGCTCGGCGAGTGCCCGCGGCGGCCGGCGGGCGGTCTTGGCGCCGAGCCGGGCGGGACGGTTGGGACGCTTGAAGAGGGCCTGCGAAGTTGCGTTCACACGGAGATGAACCCCGCAGCGGCCGCCACGTCACGCTCGTCGGTCACCCGGCTGTCCGCTGCGGGCCGGCGCCGGCCCGCAGCGGGCACCCGTGGCGGGGCGGACGGTCGGAGGGGAGTGTCAGCCGTAGGACCAGGCGCCGGGCGGCGCGTAGCTGTCAGGGGTCCAGCCGGGAGGCCGGCTGCTCCGGCCGGCGCGCCCGCTCAGGTCGTCGTCGGCTGCGGCCTTCTGCCGGAGGACGGCGAGGAGCGCGACCGTCGCCGCGGCCACCTGCTCGTCGTCCGGCTCTCCGCGGACGAACTGGATGAGCAGCTCCTCGGGAACGCTCTCCTCATTCGAGGCCAGTACTTCCGCTTCCGGCGGGCTCGGTGTCGGTGGTCCCGTTTCCGGTGTGCCTGTCGTCGTCATGGCCGTCACACCGGCGGGTTTCCGTGCTTGCGGGACGGAAGCGTCGCGTGCTTGGTGCGGAGCATCGCCAGGGAGCGGATGAGTACGGAGCGGGTCGTCGCGGGGTCGATGACGTCGTCGACGAGACCGCGCTCCGCAGCGTAGTAGGGGTGCATCAGCTCCTCCTGGTACTGCTTGATGCGCTCGGCGCGGACGGCGTCCGGGTCGTCGGCCGCGGCGATCTCACGCCGGAAGACGACGTTGGCCGCGCCTTCGGCACCCATGACCGCGATCTCGTTCGTCGGCCAGGCGAAAGACAGATCGGTGCCGATGGAACGGGAGTCCATGACAATGTAGGAACCGCCGTAGGCCTTGCGGAGGATGACCTGGATGCGCGGGACGGTGGCGTTGCAGTACGCGTACAGCAGCTTCGCGCCGTGGCGGATGATGCCGCCGTGCTCCTGCGCGCTGCCGGGCAGGAAACCCGGCACATCCACGAGGGTGACCAGCGGAATGCTGAACGAGTCACACATCTGGACGAAGCGCGCGGCCTTGTCCGAGGCGTTGATGTCCAGGACCCCGGCCAGCGAGGCCGGCTGGTTCGCCACGATCCCGACCACGTGGCCGTCGAGGCGGGCCAGCGCGCAGACGATGTTGGTGGCCCAGGCGGCGTGCACCTCGAAGAATTCGCCGTCGTCGACGATTTCCTCGATCACCGGCCGGATGTCGTACGCGCGGTTCGCGTCGGCAGGCACCAGTTCCAGCAGCGACTCGTTCCCGCGGTTGGCCGGATCGGCCGTCGCGACAGCCGGCGGCAGCTCGCGGTTGTTCGACGGGAGGAGCGAGAGCAGATAGCGGACCTCGGAGAGGCACCCGGCCTCGTCGTCGTAGACGAACTGGGCCGCGCCGGAGACCGACGCGTGCACATCGGCGCCGCCGAGCTGGTCGTGGGAGATCTTCTCGCCGGTGACGGCCCGCACCACATCGGGCCCGGTGATGTACATCTGCGAGGTGCCGCGCACCATGAAGACGAAGTCGGTGAGCGCCGGCGAGTACGTGGCGCCGCCCGCGCACGGGCCGAGCATCACGCTGATCTGCGGGATGACGCCAGAGGAACGGACGTTGCGACGGAAGATGCCGCCGTATCCGGCGAGTGCGGTGACGCCCTCCTGGATCCGCGCCCCGGCGCCGTCACTGAGGCTGACCAGAGGCGCACCTGCCGACTCGGCCAGGTCCATCACCTTGTGGATCTTCTCGGCGTGGGCCTCCCCCAGCGAACCGCCGAAAATCCGGAAGTCATGGGCGTAGACGAAGACCGTGCGGCCCATGACCTCGCCCCAGCCGGTCACCACGCCATCGGTGTACGGCCGTTTGTTCTCCAGGCCGAAGCCGGTGGCGCGGTGCCGGCGCAGCGGCTCGATCTCGGTGAACGTGCCCTCGTCGAAGAGCAGCTCCAGCCGCTCATGGACCGTCAGTTTGCCCTTGGCCCACTGCTGTTCCGTCGCGCGCGGCCCCGGTCCGTCCCTGACCGTCTGTTTGACCAGATTGAACAGCGCCACCCGGGACCGCGGGTCGGGGCGGGGTGGCGGGAGCAGCCCCGTCACGGGGGCCGGCGTCTGCGGCCGGGTCGAGGTGATGTCCTCGGCAATGGTCATGGTTCGGTTCACCCATCCGCTCGGTCAGGCGATTGAAGCGATATATGAAACAGCCTGAACCTCATTGAAGCCGCGGCTTCGAAGCCGTCGCCACAGCGTTGACCCCCTGCTCTCCGCCGTGCCACCCCTGTTCCCCGTCCGATATGGGTACTGCCAAGGGGCGGGCTACACGGCTACGCGACGCAGAACTCATTGCCCTCGGGGTCCTGGAGGACGATCGCGTAGTGGTCGAGGCCGTCCTGCGACAGGACGCGGATCTGCGAGGCACCGGCGGCGATGAGGCGCGCGGCCTCGGCGTCCACGATGGCGGTACGGGTCTCCAGGGGAACGTCCCGGCCGCCGCTCACCCACAGGTCGAAGTGGATCCGGTTCTTGACGGACTTGGCCTCGGGGACGATCTGGAACCGGATGCGGGGACCGGCACCCGACGGGTCGACGAGGGAGTCGGAGCACGGGTCGGACGCGCCCGGCGCGCACCGGTTCCCGCCGCTGCTACAACTGGCCCGTGAGCACTGGAATCGAGACGAACCAATTCGCGAGCGAGCTACGGCGCTGGCGCAGCGCACGCCGGGTGAGCCAGCTCGAACTCGCCATCCGCGCGGGCACCACCCAGCGGTATCTGAGTTTTATGGAACGCGGCCGGTCGATGCCCGGCCGGTCCATCGTCGTCCGGCTCGCCGAGTCGCTCGGCCTGAGTCTGCGGGAGCGCAACGCCCTGCTGCTGACGGCCGGTTACGCGCCGGTGTTCCTCGAGTCGCCGCTGGACGAGCCGCTGCTGCGCCCCGTCCGCGAGGCCCTGGAGAGCATTCTCGACGGGCATCTGCCCTATCCCGCCATGGTGGTCGGCCCGTACGGCGACCTGGTCGCCGCCAACAGCGCCATCGGCGTCCTCACCGAGGGCGCCGCCCCCGAACTCCTCGAACCGCCGGTGAACATGCTGCGGCTGGCGCTCCATCCGCGCGGGCTGGCTCCCCGGGTGGAGAATCTGGACGCCTGGGGCCGGCACATCACCGAGAGCCTGCGGTCCCGCGCCCTGCGGAGCCCCGACGCGCGGCTCGATGAACTCATAGCGGAACTGGACGGCTACGTCCCGCCCACGGTTCCGGGTGCCGACCATCTCGGCTTCGCCGTCCCGCTGCGGCTGCGCTCCGCCGAGGGCGAACTGCGGCTCCTCACCACCCTCACCTCGTTCGCGACCGCCGTCGACATCACCCTGGCCGAACTCCATCTGGAGGCGTTCCTCCCGGCCGACGACGCGACCGCCGAGATCCTCAGAGCCCGGAGCCTCGACGGCCTCGACGGCCACGACGGCCACGCCGGTTCGCCGGATCAGTCCGCCGAGACCAGCCGGTCGTAGCCACACCGCGGACGGCACCGGCCGCACAGGTGTCCGGCAGCGGAGCCGGTGTTCCGGCGTCGCCCGACCCGGACGCGTACTGGCTGATCCGCGCGATGCGCACTCTGATCGAACGTGCAGCGGGCGAGTACGGTGGCGCGAGCTTCACCAACCAGCAGATCACGGGCCGGATGCAGCTCAGCGCCAAGACGGTGGAGACGTATCCGAGCCGGATCTTCAAGAATCTCGGCGTCGTGTCCCGCACCCAGGTCGCCCACCTCGTGGGGGCGCGGCGGCCGTCACCTCTGAGGGCCCGATGGCGAAGGCCCCGCCCAGGGGTCCGGGGGAAGACCCTGGGGCGGGGCTCGCGGGTTGCCCGGGCTCCCCAGCGGGGGAGTAGGGGAGGCGGGGCAGCCGTACGAGCGTGCGCCCGGTCTCATGGGCTTCGCTAAAGCCTCACCGGAGGATCAACCAGGGCCTGTCCGACCGATGATGGGCGGTCCAGGCTCCCCCGGCTACCGCCGGAGGTGCCCCGTCGGCGGAGTGCCATGTGCACGAGATGCAGAACGTGCCGTCGGTCGCCCTGTTCATCCGGCGGGCACGGGACGCCGACCTGGCTTCGCGTTGACGGCCGAGAACGTGGCGGCGGTCGCACTTCGGTCGGCTGATGTGGGGTAGGCGGCGCCCTGGAGGGGCGCGCTCAGGCCATCTCGGTGACGCTGAGCCGCAGGTCCACCGGTAGCTCCTGGCGGCTGCTGATGCTGAGCTTGCGATAGACCCGTGTCAGGTGCTGTTCGACGGTGCTCACCGTGATGTAGAGCTTCATCGCGATCTCCCGGTTGGTGTGCCCGTGCACCGCGAGCATGGCGACGCGCCTCTCGGAGTCGCTGAGCTTGGCCTCCAGGTCCGCGTAGGCGGCCACCGGCGCCGGATCTTCCGGCATCCCGGTCACGGCGCTGTGCCCGGGCAGGGTCTTCTCGCGCAGCGCCTCGGCCCCGCACTCCTGCGCCAGGTGCCAGGGCCGCCGGTTGACCGTGTTGGCGCGGGTGGGCTCGCCCAGTTCCTTGAGCACCTGCCCGAGCTCCGCCATGGAGCGGGCGAGCTCGTAGCGGTCGCCGGATCTGCGCAGCTCGTCGATGGACTTGGCGAGCAGGATCTGGCGTTCCCTGGGCTCCCGGGTCGCCACCCGCGCCCGCAGCGAGATGCCGGACACCCACGGGTTGGCGGCGTCGCGGGTGGCGAGCTGGTCGGCCACGAAGCGCTCCGCCCGATGCGCCTCGCCGAGCTGCAGCAGCGCCTCGGCGGCGTCGGTGCGCCAGGACCACGGGCGTCCGCGCACTCAGTTCATGGACCGCGTCGCTGAACGCCCGCATCGCCCCGATCCGCGACGAACCCTGGTTCTGCGCGGGCTCCGGGAGCGTCCCGGGCGGCGCGCTGTTGACGAGCTGCCCCAGAACGCCCAGCGGCAGGGCGCGTTCCTCCGCGGATCCCAGCGCCCGCAGCACGACGGCCCCCGCCGCCCCGGCCGACTCGGCGACGGTGTCGACGAGTTCACTCTTCCCGCAGCCGACCGCGCCCTCGACCAGCACGATCCGGGCATGCCCTGCCATGCATCCGGCCAAAGCCGTGTCCAGTAGCGCCAGTTCCGCCTCACGGTCGATCAGCATCATCTTCGCCCCCACTGTCCCCGTAATCCAGTGCGGACCCGCGCTCCCGTCGGCCGGAATAACCGGCCCTCGTCCCCAGGAGGGCACATTGACACTGGCGAATTGAATCGGAGGATTCTCCCCGTTGAATCAGGAATCCAGTGTAGGCAGGGAACTCGCGCCCCACGATGGCAGGAAGTTGCACCGCAGTAAGTACTCCAGCGCAGCGCGAGTGCTCCGCCGGGCGTAATCTGGCGGGCTCTCAGACGGCCACCACGGGTTCGGGGAGGATCTGCCGCGGCACGTTCCTGGGGTGGCCGGGGGTGCGCCACTCGCGGGGGTAGCCGACCGACACCTCCTCGAACCGCACCCCGTCGTACCAGGTGGTTCGCGGGATGTGGAGGTGCCCGTAGACGACGGCCGCCGCCCGGAAGCGGGTGTGCCAGTCCGCGGTCCGTTCCGTTCCGCACCATTGGGCGAATTCGGGATAACGCAGGATATTCGTGGGCTCGCGCACCAAGGGAAAATGGTTGACGAGTACGGTCCGCAGTTCCGGATCGCAGGCTTCGAGCCGCTGTTGTGTCTCCTCCACCCGGGCGCGGCACCAGGCGTCCCGCGACGGGTAGGGATCGGGGTGCAGAAGGAATTCATCCGTGCACACGATCCCGGCCTCGTAGGCCTGCGCGAGCGACTCCTCCTTGGAGGTCGCGGTGGGAGTGCGGAAGGTGTAGTCGTAGAGCAGGAACAGCGGAGCGACGACGACCGGGCCGCCAGGACCGCTCCAGACCGGGTACGGGTCCTCCGGGCTGTGCACCCCCAGCGACCGGCAGATCTCCACCAGATGCCGGTAGCGGGCCTCGCCGCGCAGCTGTACGGCATCGCCGTGCGGGGTCCACAGGTCGTGGTTGCCCGGCGCCCACACGACATGCGCGAAGCGCACGCTCAGTAGTTCCAGGGCCCATTCGATGTCGTCGAGCATCTCGCCCACGTCGCCCGCGACGATCAGCCAGTCCGACGGGTTGTCCGGGCGCAGCTCCTCGAGGATCTTCCGGTTCTCCGGGTGCGCGACATGCAGGTCGCTGATGCCCAGCAACTTCCCTTGAGACATCCGCCGAGGGTAGAACAGTGTCCGGCGGGGAAGAACCCCTATGTCCTGGCCACCGCCCCCTGCGCCGGCCCCTTCACGGACCGGGCCCGGAGCGCGCTCCGGGCGGACCGGCGTGGAACGGGTCCCGCACATGTCGTCGGATGATCTGGGCGACGGCTGAGGCAGCGGTTGCGCGAACCGGTTGACACGGCCTGCCAGCGGCCAAGAGGATGACTTTCATGTTGGTGACGCGTGCCGCCAACCGTGCGGCGCGCAGACGGAGTTGACCCCAGGAGCGTCCTCCGCCCTCCCTGTACGTCACGGCCCGGCATTTCGGAGAGCCTTCAACCACCCTCACCCCTCACACCCGGCCGCGGCGGCCCAGCAATGGTGCGCGGCCGCTGCGGCCGACCAACTGCTGCCTGCGGGCCGCTGGCATACGGCACATCCGTTGCTAAAGTCGCCTCTGGGTGAGGGGGTAGCCATGGCTGTGACTGTCCGAGGCGGGGCGGCGGAATCCGACGATGTCGGTCTTGCCCTGTATCAAGCTTTGCGTGATCATGGGTCGTGCCCGCCGGCGAGGGCCGCGGCACGGCTGGGTCTCACCGCCACCGAAGCAGCGAACGGCTGGGCGGAACTCCGGGAGCTGGGGCTGATTCGCGCCGGGCGCAGCCCGGAGGAGGTCGACCCTGTGGATCCGGATACCGCCCTCATCAGCCTGCTGGACCGGCAGCGGTCCGCACTGCAGGCACAGCGCGAGGAACTGACGGCGATCGTCCGGGCGTCCGAGTCCTTGATGGAACGCTACCGGCCGGCCGTGCAGCGGGACGCGGCGAAGGTCGAGGTCGAGATCATCACCGGCGACGGCCGCAAGCGGCAGATGGTCGGCGACTACTACGCCACCCTCACCACCCGCTCACGGTCCATGCATCCCGGGCCGCTGCCGCCGGCCGAAGCCCTGGCCGAGTCCCTGCAGGGCGACTCCGACATGGTGAAACGCGGTATCCGGGTACAGGCGATCTACACCCAGGGCATCAACTCGGCGCCCCGTCAGCGCAAGTACCTGTCCGAGCTGGCCACCGCAGGCGTGGAGGTGCGGCTGGCGCCCCAGGTCCCGCTGGACCTGAGCATCGGCGACATGCACACCGCGATGCTCGCCGCCAACCCGGACAACCCGTCGGAGGCGGCGCTCCTGGTGCGCGGTACGGCACTGGTCCGCACCTACAGCGCACTCTACGAGGACTGCTGGTTGCGCTCCGTGCCGTACTCGAGCAAAGTAGCTGACCGGTTCGACTCCGCGAGCGAACTGACCGAACAGCACCGCACCACCATGCGACTCCTGGCCAACGGACTGACCGATGAGCGAATCGCCCGGAAACTGGGGATTTCGCTGCGTACGGTGAGCCGTCTGGTGTCGGAAGTCATGAGATACCTGCAGGCGGAGAGCCGGTTTCAGGCCGGAGTCCTCGCCGTGACTCATGGGTTCATCTGAAGTGATGACCTTCCGATTCGCGCCATTGCGCACTTACGCACCTGCCCGAACTGGCCATTTGCCGTCCATTTTTGGCACCCTTGCATTGCTACAAGGGCATCCCGAACCCGTGAGCAATTTCCTGCCTCCCCAGACAAGGATCACGATGTCGAGCATGCAGCACCTGACCAAGATCACTGCGGTCGCAGCCCTGGTGCTCGCCCTTTCTTCAGTTGGCGGCACCGCTCTGGCCGCGACGCACGCTTCCTCCACGGAGACGAAGCGCACGGAACAGAGCGCCAGCCCCGCTGTGTGGGTTCCGGCAGCCGCGCCAGACGTGTGGGTTCCGTCGGCGACGCCCGCTGTGTGGGTTCCGTCGGCGACGCCCGCTGTGTGGGTTCCGGCAGCCGCGCCCGCTGTGTGGGTTCCGTCCGCGGCGACCGCCTGACAACAGACCTTCCCCCTCCCCCCACAGCGCTGTACGGTTCGCGGCTACGCCGCGGGCCGTACAGCGTTTTCTGCGTCCAGGCGCGTTGCAGCCACGGCAGCGGCGAGTTCCAGCCATCTCGCACCGGATCTTTCCAGCCGTGCGCAGCGATTCCCGGCCGTTCTTCCCGGCCGTTCTCAGCCTGTGAGGCCGCACGGCCTCAGGCCGCCTCAGCCCGTTTCAGCCCGTGAGGCGGTCGCGGCCCAGCGTCTCCAGGACGTCCTCCTGGGCGTAGAAGACCTGCCGCCCGTCACGCTTCCGGCGCCACTGGTGCTCGTTGGCGAGCCAGTAGACCGTACCGGCGGGGATGCGCCAGGCCGAGGAGATCTCGCGGGCGCTGAGCCCCGGCGGGATTCCGTCGCAGGCGCGGCCCCGGTAGAGGGCGCGCCAGCGCTCCGGCGGCCAGACATGGGCGCGGTCGGTATCGCATTCGACGGCCGGGGGGAGGGTGGAGCCGGGCTCGCGGACGACGGCGGTGAGGCGTCCGGGGCATGACTGCACGATGCACGGGCCGACGGGGATGCGTCGCTCCAGCCGGGGCCGGGCGATCTTCATACAGCGGCGGACGAGGGCGTCGACCTCCGCCGCGGCGTCCTCGGCGGCCGGATGCACGGCCAGCCAGCCGAGGTGTCGGCGCAGGAAGGCGGCGAGGGCCGGCACCGTCCGCAGGGGGAGGCGGACGGTGCGGCCCTCGACTATCAGATCGGCCCAGGAGGCGAGGGTGCCTCGGATGTCGGCGCGCGCATCGACAGCCGGCCCGTTCAGCGGGATGCCGGGCCGGCCACCACCGGTGACACGGTCGCCACCGTCCACAGCCGGAACGAGCGCAGCCTCCAACTCGCCATATACCCGGGGAAGCAAGGCGAGTTGCCGATCCAACCGCTCCTGGCAAGGGAGGCACAGCGCAGGATCCGTGTCCACGCATAGATGCCCGGTACGGAATTCGCTCTCCTGCACTCCGCTGTCCCTTCCTCGCCGAGGCGGTAAGAAGAGAAAAGCAGGAGAGCGGGTGCCCCGACAATGAATTGGAACCTGCCGGATCGCGCCATGGCGTGGCCCCGCCCGTAGGGGCCCTCGCCACGATCTTGCGAGGTCAGGCGGGCAGCACGGCCTCGATGGCTTCGACCAGCTCAGCGGCCTCGGGCTCGGTGCGCGGCCGGAACCTGCCGGCCACCTCTCCGTCGGGGCCGACCAGGAACTTCTCGAAATTCCACTGCACGTCCCCGGCCTCGCCCTCCGCGTCCTTCGCCTGCGTCAGCTCGGTGTACAGCGGGTGCCGGTCCTCACCGTTGACATCGGCCTTCGCGAAGAGCGGGAAGCTCACCCCGTAGCTGGTGGAGCAGAAGGTCTGGATCTCCTCGGCGCTGCCTGGCTCCTGGCCGGCGAACTGGTTGCTGGGCACGCCGAGCACGGTGAAGCCGCGCTCCGCGTAACGCTGCTGCAGCCGCTCCAGGCCCTCGTACTGCGGGGTGAGACCGCACTTGGAGGCGACGTTGACGATGAGCAGCGCCTTGCCGCGCTGGTCCGCCAGGGAGGCGGACTCACCGGACAGGGTGCGCAGCGGGATGTCGTACAGGCTCACAGGGATCTCCTACTTGTCCTTGACGGTGATGCCCAGGGTCTGGGCGAGGGCCGGGGCGAGGTCGAAGAGCTGGGGGGTGCTGATGAGGGCGCCCTTGAGCGATTCGTAGCCGTCGGCGAGATCGAGGGTGACGGCGCCGCGCAGGTCGGCCTTCTTCAGCGTGGCGCGGGCGAGGTGGACACGTTCCAGCCGGGTGCCGGGGAAGGTCACCCCGGTGAGCCTGGCACCGCCGAGGTCGACATCGCGCAGCACGCAGTCCTCGAAGACGACGTCCTGCAGCGTGGCCGACCGCAGGTTCACCGAGTCGAACTTGCACTGGCGGAAGACGACCCGGCGCAGCACGGAGCCGTACGCCTCGATGCCCGCCAGAGCGCAGGCGGTGAAGGCGGTGTCGAGCCAGGAGGACTCGGCGAGCCCGGTGCCGGTGAAACGGGTGGCCTGCGCCCATACGTCGTTGAAGCGGGCCCCGCGCATGGGGGTGCCGGTGAAGGTGCAGTCGGTGATGGCGCACTCGAGGAAGTGGGCTCCGGAGGCCTTCTCGTCCTCGAGGACCAGCCGGTCGAAGTGGACCGTGTCGTACCGTTCGTCGACCTCCAGGCCGCCCTCGTGCGGGCGCAGCAGGCCGGCGTACGGCAGGTCGGCGATCTCCTCGGCTGGTGTCACCTCTGCAGCCTACGTCCCGGCTCCGACAGTGTGGCTCGCGGTCCCTATCGATCACATAAGGGACATAAGCGCCATGGCTTGCTAGGTTGCAGCCCATGAGCGCAACGATCACCGCCGCTCCCCCGCTCGGCGTGCGGCTGCCCAGGAGGCGCGGCGTCGAGCTCTCCCTGCTGGTCGGTGCGGTTCTCATCTCGGTCTACGGCTACGCGGAAGTGGGGCTGGCCGAGAACGGTGCCCTCCCGCCCGACGCGGCGGGCTACGGCGCGGGTCTCGGCGTCCTCGCCCTGCTCGCCCATGTCGCGGTCCGCGCCCGCGCGCCCTACGCCGACCCGCTGCTGCTCCCGATCGCCGTGCTGCTCAACGGTTTCGGCCTGGTGCTGATCTACCGGCTCGACCTGGAGCCGGCGCTCGGCGCCGAAGCGGCGCCCACCCAGCTGATCTGGTCGACGCTGGGCGTCGGGCTCTTCATCGCCGTGGTCCTCGTCCTGCGCGACCACCGCCTCCTGTCGCGCTACGCGTACGTCAGCTGCGCCGCCGCGCTGTTCGCCATGGTCATCCCGATCTTCTTCCCGGCGGTCAACGGCGCCAAGATCTGGATCCGGCTCGCCGGATTCTCGATCCAGCCGGGCGAGTTCGCCAAGGTGCTGCTCGCGGTGTTCTTCGCCGCGTACCTCGCCGCCAACCGCCACGCCCTGGCGTACACCGGCCGGCAGATCTGGAAGCTGCAGCTGCCCACCGGCCGGGTGCTCGGCCCGATCGTGGCGGTCTGGCTGCTCAGCGCGGGCCTCCTGATCGTGGAACGGGACCTGGGCACCTCGCTGCTCTTCTTCGGCCTGTTCGTGGTGATGCTGTACGTGGCGACCGGCAGGACCGGCTGGATCGCGGTGGGCCTGCTGCTGGCGGCGGTCGGTGCCTTCGCCGTCGGCTCGGTCGAACCGCATGTGCACAGCCGGGTCCAGGACTGGCTGCACCCGTTCGCCAGCATCGACGCGGGCCAGGGGCCCAACCAGCTCGCCCAGTCGCTGTTCGCCTTCGGCACCGGCGGTCTGCTCGGCACCGGACTCGGCCAGGGCCACTCGTATCTGATCGGCTTCGCCGCCAAGTCCGACTTCATCCTCTCCACGGCGGGCGAGGAGCTGGGCATGATCGGGCTGACGGCGATCTTCGTGCTCTACGCGCTGCTGGTGGCCCGTGGTTACCGGGCGGGACTTGCGCTGCGCGATCCGTTCGGGCGGCTGCTCGCGATCGGCCTCGCCTCGATCCTGGCCCTGCAGGTCTTCGTGATCGCGGGCGGGGTGATGGACCTGATCCCGCTCACCGGCATGGCGATGCCGTTCCTCGCCCAGGGCGGGTCCTCCGTCGTCACCAACTGGATCATCGTCGCGCTGCTGATCCGGCTCAGCGACAGCGCGCGCCGGCCGCTGCCCGGGGAGAGTGAAGCCTCGTGACCCGTTACATCCGGCGGGCCGCCGCCTTCTGTCTCGTCCTGCTGGCCGCCCTGCTGCTGAACGCCGGCCGCGTCCAGGTCGTCCAGACCGGCTCCTACGACGGCAATCCGGCCAACCGCCGCTCGGTGATCTCCCGCTACGACAGGCCGCGAGGCAACATCATGATCGCGGACGCCTCCGCCACCGGTTCCCGCGCGACCGGCGGCCGGCTGAAGTACCTGCGCACGTACGCCCAGGGACCGCTGTACGCGCCCGTCACCGGCTACGCCTCGCAGACGTACGGCACCAGGCTGCTCGAAGGCACCGAGGACGGTGTGCTGTCCGGCACCGACGCACGGCTGTCCTCCCTCCCGCTGTGGAACGAGATCACCCGCTCCCGGCAGAAGGGCGGCGACCTCCACACCACCATCAACCCCGCCGCCCAGCAGGCCGCCTTCGCCGGGCTGGGCAACCGGAAGGGCGCCGTCGCCGCGCTCGACCCGGCCACCGGCCGGATCCTGGCGCTGGTCTCCTCGCCCTCGTACGACCCCGCGACCATCGCGGGGACCGGCAAGGCCGTCAATGCGGCGTGGACCCGCCTCAACGCCGACGTCGAGCAGCCGATGCTCAACCGGGCGATCCGTCAGACGTACCCGCCCGGCTCCACCTTCAAGGTCATCACCGCCGCCGCGGCCCTGGAGCACAGCAAGGTCCCCGACGTGAAGGCCGCGACCGTCTCCCCCGACCCCTACCCGCTGCCCGGCACCCGCACCGAGCTGACGAACGAGGCGGGCGCCTGCTCCGACGCCACCCTGCTCGTCGCGTTCGCGGTGTCGTGCAACACGGTCTTCGCGAAGCTCGGCGTGGACGTCGGGCTGAGCGGCATGGTCAAGCAGGCGCAGGCCTTCGGCTTCAACGACGTGAACCTGCGGATCCCGCCGAGTGTCGTACCGAGCAACTTCGACACCGGCATGAGCCCCGACCAGCTCGCCCTGTCCTCCATCGGCCAGTTCGACACCACCGCGACACCGCTCCAGATGGCGATGGTCGCGGCGGCCGTCGCCAACGGCGGCGAGCTGATGTCCCCGTACCTCGTCGAGAGGATCACCAACTCCAACGGCGCCACGGTCTCCACCACCACCGCCCACCCGCTCCACCAGGCCGTCAGCCCCACCACCGCCACCCAGCTCCAGCAGTTGATGGAGGCCGTGGTCACCTCCGGCACCGGCGGCAAGGCCGCCATCCCCGGCATCGCCGTCGGCGGCAAGACCGGCACCGCCCAGCACGGCATCGGTAACACGGGCATGCCCTACGCCTGGTTCATCTCCTACGCCAAGACCAGCGGCGGCCAGCCGGCCGTGGCCGTGGCGGTCGTCCTCGAGGACGCCGAGGCCGCCCGCTCCGACATCTCCGGCGGCGGCAGCGCGGCCCCCATCGCCCGCGACGTCATGAAGGCCGTCCTGGGCTGACGCCGCCCGCCGGAAGGGGCCCGGGTCCCGGAAAAACCTCTAGTAGATCTTGGGGAAGCTGAACGCGTACCCCTGCTGCTTCAGCCACGGCAGCACCTGCTCCAGCGCCGCGACCGTCTGGTCGCGCTGGCCGCCGCCGTCGTGGAAGAGGAGCGTCGGACCGCCGGCGACCTCCTGCTCGACGGTCTTCACGATGGCGCCGACGCCGGGCTTCTTGAAGTCCTTGGAGTCCACGTTCCAGCCGAGCGGCCGCATCCCGTGCGCCGCGGCGAGCTTCCGGCTGAACGGGGTGAACGCACCGCCCGGAGCCCGCCAGTACTGCACCTTCGCGCCGCCGGAGGCGTCCTCGATCATCTTCAGGGCGTCGAGGACTTCGTTCTGCTGGTACGCCTCGGGCTTCTTGTCCATCCCCGTGTCGTGGCTGATCGAGTGGTCGCAGAGCCGGTGCCCGGCTGCCACGATCTGCTGGACGAGATCGGGGTGGGCCTTGGCCTGCGGGCCGATCATGCAGAAGACGGCCTTCACGTCGTACCGCTTCAGCACCTCGAGCACCTTCGGCGTCCAGGTCGGGTCCGGGCCGTCGTCGATGGTGATGTTGACGGCCTTACCGCCGCTCTCCGGCGCGTGCACGATCTCGATCGGCACCGGCCGCGCGGACGGCTTCGCGTCCGCGGCGGGCTTGGATTCCTTCGCCTGCGCCTTGTTGTAGCCGGACACCGCCAGTGCGCCGGCTATCGCGGCTATCAAAGCGAAAACCGAAGCAACGGTTATCGCTATGTTCCGCTGGCTCGCAGTGAGTCGCACCATGTGTGGAGTCCCCTTCTCTCGCGTCGCAGCACGGCAGGACTGAACGCATAGCCATCCCCCGCATTCCTGCTGTGATAGATGCCGGGGACAGCGGACCGGTTCCGGTCCGCTGCGGATAATGCCGGATTCCGGAACGCGAACGCCCGGCTGCTTCACGCCCGGCTGCTTCACGCCTGACCGCTTCAGCCCGGCTGCTTCAACGCCCGGCCACTTCAACGCCCGGCTACTTCAACGCCCGGCTACTTCTTCGGCACCGCCGTCAGCCCCGTGCAGCCGCGCAGCCCGGCGCGGCGGTCGTTGACGCGCTCGGCCCCGGCGCCGTCCTGGGGCATGGGCACGCCCCGGTTGTCGACGACGGCCGGGGTGAAGCGCTCGCCGGCGACCTTCCCCTTGGTGATCGTCAGGGTGGTGATGCCCGTTTCGTTGGAGTTCGGGTAGGGCGAGGTGCCGTACCAGAGCAGATTGCCCATGCCGTAGGCCACATAGGTCTGCCGCATCATCCCGGAGCCCAGCATCACGTGGGCGTGGGTGCCGACGACCGCGGTCGCCCCCGCCGCCGCGAGCTTCGCCGCGATGCTCTTCTGCTCGGGCCCGGGGCAGGACTGTCCCTCGGTGCCCCAGTGCAGATAGACGACCACGACATCGGCCTTCTTCCTGGCCGCCTTGACCGCCGCCACCAGTTTCTCCTGGTCCAGCGCCGAGGCGATGCCCGGCTTGGACGATGTGGCGCGCCAGTTCTGGTTCGTGATGTCCATCACCTGGCTGGCGGCCAGGACCGCGAGCCTCACACCGCGGATCGTCGCCAGGTACGGGCGGTAGGCCTGGGTGTCGTCGGCGCCGATGCCGATCACCGGGATCGGCGCGTCGCGGACCGCCGCGAGGGTGTCCGTCAGGCCCTCCGCGCCGTAGTCGACGGCATGGTTGTTCGCCATCGACACCGCGTCCACGCCCGACTTCTTGAGCACGTCGAGCGCGGTGGCGGGGGTCCTGAAGTGGTAGATCTTGGCCTGCGGCGTGCCCCGCGTGGTGATCGCCGTCTCCAGGTTGACCATGGAGAAGTCGGCCGCCGCGAGGGTCTTGGACAACGGGCCGATCGCCGGGTCCGTCATCCCGTTGACCAGCCGCGGCTCCGTACGCTCCGTGAAGTGCACATCACCGCCGAACGCCAGCGTGATCGTCCCCGGGGGTGACGGCACCTTCGCCTCGGGCGCCACCGAGCCCTGCGGGTCGCCGTTCGGCATCGCGGTGGGCGTTCCGGGGACCGGCGCCATCACCTCGGGTGACGGCCCGGAGCCGGATCCACAGGCGGCGCTGAGGGTCAGCAGCGCGAGCCCCAGCGCTATGCGTGCGCGCCGTCGCGCTCTCGGTCCTTCAAGCATCGAGCAAGCGTACGACTCCCGCGCGGATGTTTACGTCCGGCGGAACTGTGTCCAACACCGCTCCCGGCGGGATTCAGCCGCTCTCCGATCCCGAGCCGAGCGTGATCGCGTCGGCGACCTCCGCGACACGGGCCGACTCCTCGGCGGCGAATCGCTCGGCGTCGAGTTTCTCGGCGATGTCCTCGTCCTCGGCCATGAGGAGGTCGAGGTTGGAGTCGCCCATTTCGAAGACGCCCATATCGACGTAGGCCTTCTGCAGCCGCGGACCCCACAGCCCGATGTCCTTCACACAGGGCACGATCCGGCTGAACAGCAATTGCCGGAACAGGTGAAGGTATTCGGACTGCTCGCTGAGTTCATCGGCATCCTTGCGCGGGATTCCGAAGTTCTCCAGGACTTCGACGCCGCGCAGCCGGTCGCGCATCAAGTAGCAGCCCTCGATGACGAATTCCTCGCGCTCGCGGAGTTCACTGTCACTGAGCTGCTTGTAGTAGTCACGCAGTGCCATCCGCCCGAAAGCGACGTGCCGCGCCTCGTCCTGCATGATGTAGGCCAGGATCTGCTTGGGCAGTGGCTTGTCGGTGGTGTCACGGAGCATGCCGAACGCGGCGAGGGCGAGGCCCTCGATAAGGACCTGCATACCGAGATACGGCATGTCCCAGCGGGAATCACGGAGAGTGTCGCCGAGCAGCCCCTGCAGGGAATCGTTGATCGGGTAGAGCATCCCGACCTTCTCCTTGAGGAAACGGGCATATATCTCGGCGTGCCGCGCCTCGTCCATGGTCTGGGTCGCGGAGTAGAACTTGGCGTCCAGGTCGGGGACGGATTCGACGATGCGGGCGGCGCAGATCATGGCGCCCTGTTCGCCGTGCAGGAACTGGCTGAACTGCCAGGACGCGTAATGCCGCCGCAGATTCTTTTTGTCCTGCTCGTTCATCTTGTCCCAGTAACGGGAGCCGTAGACGGTGAGGGCCTCGTCCGGGACGCCGAGCGGGTCGTAGGGATCGACCTCCAGGTCCCAGTCGATCCGCTTGACGGCGTCCCACTGCTTGTCCTTGCCCTTCTGGTAGAGGGCGAGCAGCCGGTCACGGCCGTCGTCGTACTCCCAGGAGAAACGGGCGGCGCCGCTCGCCGTAACCTCCCAGAGCGCTTCGGCCGGTGCATGCGTGTAGAGCTCGTGCGTCGACACTGACGCCTCCTCGTCACTCGCCCGAATCCTTACGGGGTGCGGTCGTTGGCAGACTCACACGTTCGTTACCGCCGGGTCAACAAGTCGTGCGAGAGGGATTGACGTCCTTGCTGACACGCAGTCTCATAAGCGTATGGCCTCCATCCTGACCAAGATCACGGAGCGCGAGAAGGTCGCCGAGCGGCTGCTCGCCGCGTCCGCCAAGCACTCCTTCGACCCCGACACCGAGCTGGACTGGGACGCTCCGTTCGAGGACGGCAAGTGGTTCTGGCCGCCGGAGCTGTGCTCGCTCTACGGCACCCCGCTGTGGAAGCACATGTCCGAGGAACAGCGGATCGAGCTGAGCAGGCACGAAGGCGCTTCCATCGCCTCAATGGGCATCTGGTTCGAGATCATCCTGATGCAGCTGCTCGCCCGGCACATCTACGCCCTCGACCCGACCAGTCAGCATGTCCGCTATGCGCTGACCGAGGTCGCCGACGAGTGCCGGCACTCGATGATGTTCGGCCGGCTGGTCAAGAAATCCGGCACCCCCGTCTACCGGCCCAGCCGGCTCTACCTGCACCTCGGCCGGATCCTGAAGACGTACTCCACCACGCCCGGCGCCTTCACCGGGACGCTGCTCGTCGAGGAGATCCTCGACTGGATGCAGCGGCTGACCTTCCCGGACGAGCGCGTCCAGCCGCTGGTGCGCGGGGTGACCCGGATCCATGTGGTCGAGGAGGCCCGGCATGTGCGGTACGCCCGGGAGGAGCTGACCCGGCAGATGTCGACCGCCCCGCGCTGGGAGCGCGAGCTCACCCGGCTGACCTCCGGCGAGACCGCCAGGATCGTGGCGCATTCGCTGGTCAGCCCGAAGGTGTACGCCGCGGTCGGCCTCAATCCGGCGTATGCGATGGAGCAGGTCAAGGCCAGCGGCCACCGCCGGGACGTCATGCTGCAGTCCTCGAAGCGGCTGGTCGAGTTCCTCGAGGAGATCGACGTGCTGCGCGGCCCCGGCCGCCGGCTGTGGCGCGCCTCGGGCCTGCTGGCCTGAATCAGCCGCGCGCCGCCGCCCACCCTGCGCGCCGCGCCCCAGCGGTTACGGCCTAGCCCGCGATAGGGAGCGGGCCAGGCCGTAAGCTGCGCCCATGAACGGCAGCGCGGCGCCCGCATACCGGCGACTCAGCGTCGAGCAACGCCGCACGCAGTTGCTCGCGGCAGCGGTGGACCTCTTCGGGCACCACCGCCCCGAGGACGTCTCGGTCGATGACGTCGCGGCCGCGGCCGGAGTGTCCCGGCCGCTGGTCTACCGTTACTTCCCCGGCGGAAAACAGCAGTTGTACGAGGCCGCTATGCACAATGCCGCCGATGAACTGCGGAAATGCTTCGTCGAGCCGTCCCAGGGCGCGCCGACCCAGCGACTGGCGCACGCCCTGGACCGTTATCTCGCCTTCGTCGACGAGCACGACGCCGCGTACTCGGCGCTGCTGCGCGGCGGCAGCGTCGCCGAGACCAGCCGTACGGGCGCGATCGTCGACGGAGTGCGGCGCAGCGCGGCCGAGCAGGTGCTGCTGCATCTGGGGGCGCCGGATCCCGGCCCTCGGCTGGCGATGATGGTCCGCTCGTGGATCGCCTCCGTGGAGGCCGTGTCGCTGACCTGGCTGGACGAGGGCAAGCAGCCGCCGGTCGCGGAGCTGCGGAGCTGGCTGGTCGATCATTTCACCGGCCTGTTGCTGATCACCGCGACCACCGACCCCGAGACGGCCGGGATCGCCGCGGCGGCCCTCGCCCAGGAGACCCCCGACAGCCCGGCCGGCGAACTGGCCCGGCGGCTCGCCCCGATCGTGGAGGCTGTCACGCATCTGCTTCCCGACGGCGGCGGCCATGGGATGCTGAGCCGGTGAGAAGCGAGAACACGGAGTTCGTCGGCGGGCCGTTGGACGGGCGCCTGATGGGCGTCCTGGTCGGGGCGACAGGACAGCCGCCGAAGGTCTACACCGTGCCGGTACCGGACGCCGCCGGGGGCAAGCCCGTGGTGCACATCTACCACCGCGAGCCGAGCCCGGGCCCGCGGGCGGCGCGGCAGACGCGGTGGGTCTTCGTGTACGACCCCGAGGGGACCGTGCCGGACACCCGGCTGAAGTGGCCGTGGTCCAGGAGCGCGCGGAACAAGGGGACACGTCCGGCCGGGGATTGACGGCTCGCGCCGGGCACCGGTCGTCCGTGAGCCGGGACAAGTTCGGCAAATGGGAATTCTCCGACAATTTCCGTCGCACTTCGTAAGCTGACAGCAAACGGCGGTAGCCGCACAGCCGTCCCCCCGGCCGGACTGGATTCCGGCCGGGGGCGGTCGTAGTCTCCCTCGACAGGTCCAGGCAGAGGGAGCACGCGCACATGTCGGACAAGCCCGCCGGGATGTCACGCCGGGCTCTGCTGACGCTGTCCTTCGGCGGCGCCGCGATGGCGAGCGCGGCCGGTATCGCCTGGCTGCGCAACGCCCCCCTCCTGCCGGGCACGGGCGCCGGTGCGGGTCACCCGTCCCCGTCCGGCAGCCCGTCCACGCAGCACCGCCCGAAGGGGACCCACCCGGCCGGCACCGCACCCAACCCGCTGTGGACGTACGACACGTCGGAGCTGGTGGACGTCCCGCCGGTGGCGGTGAGCGACGGCCTTCTCGTCCTCAAGGGCTACGACGGCCTGATCGGCCTCGACACCCGCACCGGCAAGCCGCTGTGGACCGCGGGGGGCTTCGAACCCGACGGCGCGCCGCTGCTCACCGGTGACGGCCTGCTGGCGGATGTGGCCTACACCGTCGGCGCCGCGGCGCCGCGCGCGGTCGACCCGGCCGCGAAGGGCCGGGTCCGCTGGACCCTGGAACCCACCGGCGGCCTGCGGTTCGCCCAGGACGCGCTGCTGGCGTCCGACAGCGGCGCGCTGTATCTGACGGCGTCCCAGGGCAATCCGCTCGACGACGACTACGCCGCTCTGCTGCTCGCCTACGACCTCAGGACGCGCCGTGAACTGTGGCGGCGGACGGCGGGCCACAGTCCCTCCGAGGCGCCGGCGGCGGTACTGCCGGGCGACCGCCTGCTGTGCTGCGACGGCCGCGCCCTCACCTCGTACGACCGGCGGACCGGTGAACAGCAGTGGTCGCGCGCCCTGACCGGCACCGGCGACGGGCGCCCGGCGGTCGCGGGTCCGCGCGCCTACATGGCGGGCGGCGGGATCACCGCCGTCTCGCTGGCCGACGGCGCGGTCGCCTGGCGGTACGCCCCGGGCGGCCGGACCTACAGCGACCCGGTGATCGCCGACGGCGTCCTCTACGCCACCGGACCGGCCTCGGGCGTGCTCGCCCTCGACGCCCGCACCGGCGGCCCGCTGCGGGAGAGCGGGCCCGCGCCCCTGACCACGGGCTGCGCGCCGGTCGTGCACGGCGGCCTGCTGTACGCGCTCACCTCCGGCCACCGGCCGTGCGTCGAGGCGTTCGACCTCCGTACCCATAAGGCGGTCTGGAGATATCGCGCACCCGGGGTGAAGCCCGACGGCGCCGGAGGCATGCGCCTCGCCGCCCGGGGTAGCGTCCTGTTCGTCCAGAACGGGAACACGGTGACAGCCCTGCCGATGGGCTGAGCAGGTGACGGGGAGCCACCGCGGGGGTGACCCGGTTGAGCGGATTCGCCCATTCCCACTGTCGAAGATATGACAACTCGTGACAGGATCTTGACGCAGCAGGTGATCACCGCTGTGCAACCGGAGGTGAGGGGATGTCAGTGGCCCGTCGGAACCGTGGGTGGATCCACCGAGCGGTGATATGCGGCGCGCTCCTCGCGGCCGCCGCTCTCTCGCTCCCCGCCCAGCAGGCGGCCGCCGCGCCCCATGACCCACCGTCACAGCCGCTGTCCCAGCTGCTGCAGCAGCTCCAGACGCTGTATCTGCAGACCGAGCAGGCCACCGAGGACTTCAACAAGGCCAAGGAGGCCGCGACCAAGCAGCGCGCCGCGGCCGATCTGCTGGACAAGCAGCTGGCCGACCAGCGGGTCGCGGTCGCCGAGAGCCGTGACCAGATCGGGCTGCTCGCCCGCCGGCAGTACCAGGACGGCGGAGTCTCGCCCTACCTCAACCTCCTGGTCGGGGACGACCCGCAGGGGCTCTTCGCCCAGAAGCACCTGCTGCAGCGGGCCGCCGGCAACCAGGCCGACGTCCTGGAGCGGCTGAAGAGCGGCGAGGCACGGATCTCCGTGCTCAACGCCGGAGCCCAGGTCGCGCTCGACAAGGCCCAGGTGCTGCAGACCCAGCAGGGCGCCGCCAAGGCCAAGGTCGAGGAACACCTCAAGCGCGTCGAGACGATCATCGCGGGCCTGACAGGCGTTCAGCTCGAGGAGCTGCAGAAGCTCGAGGAGCAGGGCATCAACCAGGCCCAGGCGGACTTCCTCGACTCCAAGGCCCTCGGTGCCGGCAGCCGGGTGCCCTCCGCTGCGGGCAACCGCGCGGTCGGTTACGCGTTCCTCCAGCTCGGAAAGCCGTATATCTGGGGCGCTGAGGGACCGGCCTCCTACGACTGCTCGGGGCTCACCTCCCAGGCGTGGTCCCACGCCGGGCAGACCATCCCCCGCACCAGCCAGGAGCAGTGGGCGCAGCTGCCCAAGGTGCCGCTGAGCCTGCTGCGCCCCGGTGACCTCGTCGTCTACTTCGCCGGCGCCACGCATGTGGCCATCTACATCGGCAACGGCCTGGTCATCCAGGCGCCCCGGCCGGGTGCCTTCGTGAAGGTCTCCCCCATCGCGGCCAACCCGATCCTCGGGGCGGTCCGCCCCGACTCGTCCCAGGGCCCGATGCCGGATTACGTCCCGATGGCCCTGCCCAAGACCGACAGCGCGACCCCCATCAGCGGCGCCGACAGCGGCAACAACGTCGGCTAGTGCGGTGTGCTCAAGTGCCGGACGGGCTGATGCAGCCCGTCCGGCCCTGACTACGCGCCCTGGACCTCGCCGAGATAGGCCGCGGCCCGGTCCGGCTCGAAGAACCAGTTCTCGAAGTCGGCCGGGTCGTTGAACCCGTTGGCGAAGCGGTGCGCGACGGGCGGCAGCGCGCCCGCGGCGCCGATCAGCTGGAGAACGTGCTCGGGCGGCGGGCCCAGCATCGCGTTCGTCCACTTGGTGACGGGCTCGGCGAGCTGCCAGTACCGGTCGAAGGCGGTCTGCATCCACGCGCCGTCGAAGGGCAGGTCGCCGCGCTCGGTGATGCTCTCCAGGTAGGAGGCCGCGCACTTGGCGGCGCTGTTGGAGCCCTGTCCGGTGATGGGGTCGTTGGCCACGACAACATCGGCGACGCCGAGGACGAGGCCGCCCGACGGCAGCTCCGCGACGCCCTGGCGGACGGTGGGGGCGTAGCGGCCGGCGAGGGTGCCGTTCGCGTCGGTGAGCTCCACCGCGCGGGCCCGGTCGTACTCCCAGGGCGTGAACTGCCGCATCAGGTCGAGGGTGAGCCGCAGATGCTCCCCGGGGTCCTTGACGCCCTGGAAGACGTCGAGGGAGCCGCCCGGGATGCCCTCCCAGAAGAGGATGTCGGCCGGGCCCGAGGTGGTGAAGGTCGGCATGACGAAGAGTTCACCGACGCCCGGCACCAGGTTGCACCGCACCGCCAGGTAGTCGGGGTGCTCGGGACGCGGGCCGAGGCCGTGCACATAGGAGACCGCCAGTGCGCGCTGCGGGGCCTCGTAGGGTGAACGGGACGCGTCGCGGCGGAACATGGAGACCAGCTCGCCCTTGCCGGCGGCGACGAGCACCAGATCGTAGGCCCGCGAGAAGTAGTCGAGGTCGGAGACGGATACACCGTGGATGATGAGCTTGCCGCCGCGTTCGGCGAAGGTCTCCATCCAGCCGGCCATCTTCACCCGCTGGTCGACGGACTGCGCATAACCGTCGAGCCGGCCGACCCAGTCGATGGGACGCGACGCGTCCGGGGCGGCGACCGAGACACCGAGGCCCTCGATGCGCGGGGCCTGCTCCTCCCAGAAGTTGATGCCGAGGTCGCGCTCGTGCTGCAGCGCCGTGTCGAACATGCACTGGGTGGACATCACCCGGCCGTCACGTATCTCGTCGGCCGTCCGGTTGGACATGAGGGTGACCTCATAGCCACGGCCCTGCAGGCCCAGGGCCAGTTGGAGCCCGGCCTGACCGGCTCCGACGATAAGTACCTTGCGCATTATGGGAGTCACGCTTTCGTCAAAAATGTGAACGTATCGCTCAGAGCGGCTGTTCGGCCAGGGCGTGCGCCACCAGCGCCATGAGTGCCTCCACTACCGAATACCGCTTCCGGGCATCACAGATCAACACCGGGATGTGCGGGGGTACGGCGAGCGCCTCGCGGACGTCCTGCTCGGTGTACACCGTGGTGCCCTCGAACTGGTTGACCGCGACCATGTACGGCAGGCCGCAGCCCTCGAAGTAGTCGATCGCGGGAAAGCACTCGGCCAGCCTGCGGGTGTCGGCCAGCACGATCGCGCCGATCGCGCCGCGCACCAGGTCGTCCCACATGAACCAGAAGCGCTGCTGGCCCGGCGTGCCGAAGACATACAGGACGAGGTCCTGGTCGAGGGTGATCCGGCCGAAGTCCATCGCCACGGTGGTCGTGGTCTTGTCCGGCGTCGAACCCAGGTCGTCGACCGACTCGCTGGCCCGCGTCATCACCGCCTCGGTGGTGAGCGGGGTGATCTCCGAGACCGCGCCGACGAACGTCGTCTTGCCCACGCCGAAGCCGCCCGCGACGACGATCTTGGTGGAGACGGGGGCGCGCCCGCGGTCCGTCTGCCACTCCTGCGTGGGGCCGGTCTCCTCAAAGCCTGCGAAGTCCACCGAGCACCCTTTCGAGCAGCGCGCGATCCGGGCTTCCCGGGCCGTGCCCGGTCCCGAAGACGCGAATCCTTCCCTGGTCCGCCAGGTCGCTGAGCAGCACCCGGACGACGCCGAGCGGCATCCGCAGCAGCGCCGAGATCTCCGCCACCGAGCGCATCCGGCGGCACAGCTCCACTATGGCGCGCATCTCCGGCATGACACGGTCCGCCCAGCGGCCCGCGGTCAGCACGAACTGCGGCTCCGGTCCGTCGATGCTCGCCACGAACGTCTCGACGAACAGCACATGACCGAAGCGGGTGCGCCCGCCGGTCAGCGCGTACGGGCGGACCCGGGCGGTGCGGCGGTCGGCGCCGCGTTGGGGCAGGGACATCAGCGACCGCCCCCGCTCTCGGTGCCGGCGGTCTCCTGCGTACGGCGCAGCTCGCTGCGCAGCGCGGGGGTGAGGACGTGTCCGGCCCGGCCGACGAACAGGGCCATGTGGTAGCCGACGACGCTCATGTCGCAGTCCGCCGAGGCGTGCACGCCGAGCAGTGATCCATCACTGATCGCCATCACGAACAGACTGCCCTCGTCCATGGCGACGGCGGTCTGCCGGACCCTGCCGCCGTCCATCAGGCGCGCCGCGCCGTCGGTGAGGGAGGCCAGGCCGGAGACGACGGTGGCGAGGTCCGCGCGGGAGTCCGCGGGGCCGGCCGGCGGCTTCCGCCCGGCGGCCCCCGGGGCCGGGCCGGAACCCGGGTCCGGGTCGGAGTCCGGGTCGGAGGTGATCAGCAGCAGTCCGTCGGAGGAGACCACGGCGACCGAGTGGACACCCGGCACTTCCTCGACGAAGTTGCTCAGCAACCACCGCAGATTGCGGGCTTCATGGCTCAGGTCCTTCGTGTCTGTACTCGCCGCGTTCAACGGCTCGCCTCCTCGACGGTTTCAGCTGCGCCTGTTTCCCCCGTTGGTCCTGCGTTCCCCGGTTCTGCCGCTCCAGTCTCCTGTTCGGCGACCCGCCGTCCCTCCCGCAGCCCCTGTTGGAGGCCGCCGAACTTGCGCCGCAGCGCCTCCGCGTCCACCGGTCCTGTCCGCTCCGGCCGCCGCGCGGCCGGCTCCCCCGTCAGTCCGCTGCTGCGCGGCACGCGCTGCGGCAGGCCCTTGCCGGTGATGCCCTCCCCCTCGGGCGCCGGCTCCGGCTCCGGCTCGGGAGCGGGAGCGGGGACCCGGACGCCGGTGTCATCGGCCCGGGAGTGGCGCGACCGGGCCTCGTTCCCGTCGGACCGGCCCTCCCCCGGGCGGGTGTGCTCCGCGCCGGTTCCCCGATCCGTACCGGCCGCCGGGCCCGGTCCCGCCGGAAGCGCTTCCGGGGAGACCCCGGGCGCCGGCACCGGCATCGGTTCGCCCGCGATCGCGGCTTCCACCGGGGTGGAGGGTGCCTCGTCCGGCCGGATGACGGCGAGCAGTTGGCGGGGCAGGATGACGACGGCAGCGATGCCGCCCTGCTTCTGCTCGCGGAGCTGGACGCGGATCCCGTGCCGCGCGGCGAGGCGGGCAACGACGTACAGGCCCATGCCGGTCGCGTCGCCCGGCGCGGCCGGCTCGGGGTCGGTGAGCAGGGCGTTCAGCTCGGCGAGCCGTTCCGGCGGGGCGCCGATGCCGGTGTCCTCGACGGAGATCATGACCTCGCCGTTCTCCAGCATCCAGCCGGAGAGCTGGACCTCGGCCTGCGGCGGCGAGAACGAGGTGGCGTTGTCGAGCAGTTCGGCGATGAGGTGGCTGGTGTCGTCGGCCGCGTGTCCGGCGAGGTGCCCGCCGGGCAGGACCTGGATCCGTACCCGCTCATAGCGCTCGATCTCGGAGATCGCGGCGCGGGTCACATCGACCAGCGGCACCGGTTTGGCGGTGACCCCGCCGTGGCCGTGTTCGGCGCCCGCGAGGACCAGCAGGTTCTCGCTGTTGCGGCGCATCCGGGTGGCGAGGTGGTCCAGCCGGAAGAGCGTCTCCAGATGGTCCGGGTCCTGCTCGCGTTCCTCCAGGCCCTCGATCAGGGCGAGTTGCCGCTCGACCAGGCCCAGGGTGCGCAGCGACAGGTTGACGTACGTGCTGTGCGCACCGGACTGGACGGTGCCGGTCCTGGCGCCGGCCGCGTCCCGCCGGCGCAGCAGGCTGTCGCGCTCGGCGGCCAGCGCGTCGCGGATCCCGAGCAGCCGGGTGTTCTCCGCGCCGAGTTCCAGGCCCCTGGCCTGTACGGCGCGCAGTTCCGTGACGAGCACGTTGATACGGCGGGCGACCGCCGCGAACTCGTCGATGCCGACCACCCGCGCCTCGTCGGTCCTGCCCTGCGCGAAGCGGTGCAGCGCGGCGAGCGGCCGGGTGAGGGAGCGGGCGGCGGAGACCAGGATCCCGACGGTGATGATCAGGCACAGCGCGGTGAGGGCGACGCGCAGTTCGAGGGCGGTCACCGCGTCGTCGCGCCGCTCCCGCGCCGCGTCGGCCCCGGCGGTGGCGAGGGAGGATTCGACGCTGCGCATCAGCCCGATCCGGGCGGTGAGCGCGGCCTTCACCTTGGCCGCGCCGAGCGCCCGGTCGGCGCCGGTCAACTGCGGCTGGTCGGTGAGGAGCTGGATATCGCGTTCGGCCTCGGAGACGTCCGCGCCGGTGACGGTCTGGTTGTACTGGTCGCGCCGTTCCTGGGGAGCTGTGGCGCGGAAGTCGGCGAGTGCGGCCCGCTCCTGCACGGCGGCGGTCTGCGCATCGGTGGCCAGCGGCCGCTGGCTGCCGCTCCCGACGAGCGCGCTCACCAGGAGCCCGCGCTCCTTGGCAGCCAGCGCGGTGGCGCGGCTGAGCGGGGGGACGACCGGTCCTGCGACGCGGCCCAGCGCGTCGAGGAGCGGGGCGTACGCGGTCACGACGGCCTGCGGCGTACCGGTGCCGGTCAGCGTGTCCTGACGGATCTGCGGGAGGGTGGCCAGCAGATCGCGCAGATCGGCGCGGGTGCCCGGGTCCGCCGAGACGCCCTGCGCCTGCCGGTCCACCCGGTTGCGCTGCGATTCCGACAGCCCGGGGGCGCCGGTTCCGGGGGCGGTGGAGCGGCCGCCCGCGACGAAGGCGGCCATGTCGTCGCGTTCATCGGCCAGCGAGTGCGCCAGGGAGATGGCCCGGATGGCCAACTCGGCGCTTCCCACCTGGTCCTGCGCGTCGGACAGATCGCCCACGGCGGCTGCCACGCCGGGCGCGGCCGCGGCCGGTAGGAGGACAGCACAGACCAACAGGGCACCCAGCAGTCGTCGGCGCACCCGTCCTTTGCCCACCGCGGGGGGGACCCCGTCGCGCGTTTCACGTCGTCTTCGCACCGGAGCTCGCAATCCCGTCTCGCCTGGTCAATGGGCCCGACCTTCTCAGCCCGTTGTAGACGGGGCCGCGCGTCCCCCTCCCCGACACCCGAACGAGTGAATCGCACGCATGAGTTGACGGACAAGTCCGGCGCGGAATGTCTCAATCCGTGAAAGCGGGGTGGGTTTGGCGTCGCGCCCACGTCCTGGCAGGATGCCCGCCCGCACCCGATCCCCCCACGTCAGGCGGTATTGGAGCAGTATCAGGACATGCGAAGGACGGCGCCAGGTACAGACCAAACGGTTCGAACGGCGGTCCGGCAGACTTGTCGCATGCGCATCGAGAGCAGCACCGAGCCCGGCACCCCCGAACGCCCCAACGAGGACTTCTTCTCGCTGGCCCTGCCCGCTTCCGGGCAGGGTGGCACGTTGGTGCTCCTGGACGGCGTGACGCCGCGGCCCGGCAATGGCGACTGCGTCCACTCGGTACCGTGGTTCGTCGCCCGGCTCGGCGGTGCACTGCTCGAACTGTCCGTTTCGCGAACGGACATGACACTCTCCGACTGCTTGGCGTCCGCAATTGACCGAACGGCGGCGGCGCACAGCGACACCTGTGATCTTTCTCACCCGCTCACTCCGCAGGCCACCGTGGTCACGACCCGGTGGAATCAGGACACCGTGGAGCATCTGGTGCTCTCCGATTCCGTCCTGCTCCTCGAAGCCCCCGACGGCAAGATCACGCCGGTTCTCGACGACCGCATCGACCGGCTCGTCGCCGAGGGCCGGGCCGTTTCCGCCCTGCGCAATGCCGAGGGCGGCTTCTTCACCGCCGCCGCCGATCCCTCGGTGGTGTCCCGCGCGGTCACCGGCAGCACACCGCGTTCCGGCGTCCGCGCGTTCGCGGCCCTGAGCGACGGGGCGACGCGGCTGGTGGAGGTCTTCCGCTCGGACGACTGGGCCGGGACCTTCGCGCTGCTGCGCGAGCAGGGACCACAGGAGCTGATCCGGCGCGTCCGCGCCGCGGAGTCCGCCGACCCCGAGGGCCGCGCCGTCCCGCGCGGCAAGCCCTTCGACGACGCGACGGCCGCCCTCGTGGAGCTCTGACGCCCCGGGCGCCGTCCGGGCGAAACCCCGGAACACGCCCCGTCCCGCCCCGTCCCGCCCCGTCCCTCAGTCCTCCGAGCCCTGAAGCTCGTTCAGCCGGTGCAGCAGCCGGGCCAGTTCGCTGACCTCGCCGCGGTCCCAGGCGGCGAGCCGGCTGACGTAGCGGGACCGCCGCGCCGCGCGCACGCGCGAGAAGCGCTCGCGGCCCTCGTCCGTCATCCGCATAAGGAAGGCGCGGCCGTCGGCCGGATCCGGCTCGCGGGTGATGAGCCCCAGCTCCTCCAGCGCGCGCAGCTGCCGGCTCATGGTGGCCTTGCCGACGCCGAAGTACGCGGCGAGGTCGGTGGCGCGCTCGGGCTCGGATTCCTGGAGCCGGACGAGGAGTCCATAGGCCGCGGGCTCCAGTTCCGGGTGCAGTTCCCGGGCCATCTCACCGGAGGACGCGCGGGCGCGCCGGTAGAACACCGTCAGCTCGCGTTCCAGGGCTTCCATCTGCTCGTCCACAGCGCTCCGCTTTCAGGGGGCTGAAAGTTTCTTTCAGCGATCGTCGTTCCCGCAGCTGCTCAAGTATTTCGTAGGTGTAGACCAACGGCGGTTCCCGGAGGCTCTTCCACGCGCGTAGTTTCCGCCCCTACCTTCATCCTGTCATGGCCATCCCAAAGCCATGGTGTGCGTCAGGCCCCGTCCCCCACTGGAGGCACTCATGTCCTTCGGAGCCCATTCCGCCGTGCACAGACCAGGATTCTTCGGCACCCGGCCCGCCTTCGCGGCCGGGCTGCTCGTCACCCTCCTCGCCCTCCTATTCACGATGCCGAACGCCGCGAGCGCGGCCGGCCCGGCGGCCGGCAGCGGTCCGATGACCCACCCGGTACTGGACTGGATGGGCTCGACCATCCGCGCCCACGAGAGCGGCAGCGCCACCGGAAACGTGATCACCCCACTGGTCACGCAGACTCCGGGCATGGACGTCAGCGGCTACCAGGGGAACGTCGACTGGTCGGCGGCGTGGTCCAACGGCGGACGGTTCGCCTACATCAAGGCCACCGAGGGCACCTCGTACACCAATCCCTACTTCGCCCAGCAGTACAACGGCTCGTACAACGTCGGGATGATCCGCGGCTCGTACCACTTCGCGCTGCCCAACGTCTCCAGCGGCGCCACCCAGGCGGACTACTTCGTCAACCACGGCGGCGGCTGGTCCGGTGACGGCAAGACGCTGCCGGGCGCGCTCGACATCGAGTACAACCCGTACGGCGCCACCTGTTACGGCCTGAGCGCCGGCGGGATGGTCAACTGGATCGCCTCCTTCAGCAACCAGTACGCCGCCCGTACCGGCCGCTACCCGACCATCTACACCTCCACCAACTGGTGGTCCTCCTGCACCGGCAACAGCGGCGCCTTCGCGGGCAACAACCCGCTGTGGATAGCCCGCTACTCCACCAGCGTCGGGACCCTCCCGGCCGGCTGGGGCTTCCACACCATCTGGCAGTACTCCGACGCCGGCGTCTTCCCCGGTGACCAGGACCGCTTCAACGGGGCCTACGACCGTCTGCAGGCCTTCGCCAACGGGTGACACGGGGCACCCGATGCCACGATGACGGTGGGGTGGAACGGTCCTTCGCGGACCGCTCCACCCCACCGTCATGTCCCGCCGTGCACTGCTTCCGCCGTGCGCCGCTTCCGTCCTACGCCGCGACGGGCACCCGCACCGCGGCCGTCGCCGGCTCCAGTGCCAGCTTCAGCACCTGCCGGACGTCGGAGACCGGGTGGACGTCGAGCTTCTCCAGGATCTCGGCGGGCACGTCGTCCAGGTCGGGCTCATTGCGCTTCGGGATGATCACGGTCGTGATCCCGGCCCGGTGCGCCGCGAGCAGTTTCTGCTTGACACCGGTCAAGCCTCGCTCACACACCTACTCTCGTCGGCGCTCTCTGCGCCGTCCGGCTGCGGCTTCCGCATGGTCATAGGCATAGGGAAGCCCCGGCCGAGCCCACGGGGGGGAGGGCCAGCCGGGGCCGCATCTCATACTGGCACATTTGGGACTGCCCGTGCGCCTGTCAGTCCCAGGTGATGTGCTGCCCGTGCGGTCCGACGTGCAGGCTTAGCTGTTCTGCTGGGGGCTCTCCTGCCGCGTGCCATTTGGTGAGCGTCTCGGCGATCGAATCCCACAGGCGGGTTGTCCCCCCCTGCCGCACCATCCATTGGCCATGGTCCTCGAACAGGACTGCCCATGCTCCGGCGTCGACATCGATGAACACGTGTTCGTCCCTGCCGTTCCGAGGGAGCGTGAGGCGCTGGGTTCTTGGGGCGGCGAACTGAGCGAGGAACCGGCCTGTCCACGATTCCAGCAGGTTCGCGCCGATGGCCGTTGGCGTAGCGTCGCCCTGGTCGAGATCGGGGAGCATTCCGAGGGCCGGAGGTTGGTGCGGGCGAGCAAGCATGAACGAGACGTGCCCGCCGAGAATCGGGCCGCTGGCTGTGCCGTCGTCGGCCACCGTGAGGCGAACGAGTTCGGAGGCGTTCATCCATCCGCAGACCGTCACCAGGATTTCGCCTCCGGGGCGGGTCTGCTCGATCCACTCAGGCGGAACCGTGTGCACCCCGCACGTAGCGATCACGCGGTCATACGGGCTGCCGTCCTTGTAGCCGACAAGCCCGTCCCCCACGATCAGGGTGGGCCAGTAGTCCAGCCCTGCGAGGGCCACTGAGGCACGTGAGGACACGTCCCTGTCCACCTCGATGGATGTCACCTGCTCGTCGCCGAGTACGTGCGTCAGCATGGCGGTGGAGTAGCCGGTGCCGGTGCCGATTTCCAGGACTCGGGCACCGGGGGACACCTGGAGCGCTTCGAGCATCCGCACGACCAAGCTGGGAAGGGTGGACGAAGAGGACGGGTGCTGCGTGATGCGTCCCTCGACCTGGCGGGGGAAGACTGCGCCGGCCAATTGGGTGACCAAGGTGTCGTCCTCGTAGACCCGACCGAGCCGTTCCGCAGAGTCTGAGAGAAACGCGGGCCGGTACCAGCCTCCGCCCTCGTGCTCGAACCACCCATCGGACAGGAAAGCTTCTCGGGGAACGGACATCACGGCTGCCTCCCACGCCGGAGTGTGCAGCACTCCCGACGCGGTGAGCTGATGCGCGAGCCCGGCGCGTGATGCTTCTGACGAGTTCTCGCTACTCACTCTTGGTCTCTCCGATCTCCAACAGGTCTGCAATGGCCACGGTGATCGGCAGAGCTGCTGCCGATTCCAACCATGCCCACTGGCCGTTGGGGTTGCATTCCAGGAACCACCATGTGCCGTCTGCGGTCACGGCGAAGTCGAACGCGCCGAAGCTGAGCCCGAACTCGGCGACGAAGCCCAGCAGCGCGCCGCGTATCTCCGGCGGGCAGTCAATCGCCTCGTAGGCGAGGCTCCGGTACTCGGCCCTCCAGTCCACGACGCCGGGCGGGGAGATGATGCGGGCGCACATGACTTGCTCCCCGACGACGATCACGCGCACGTCCGACGTCTTGTCCACCTGGGCTTGGAACAGGTGGGCGCTGTGGCTGATCGCGTCAGTGATCTCCCCGGGCTCGACGCGGGCGGCCCAAATGCCTGCGGGTTCGCCGTCCACCTCGTAGGCGGCGGCGTGCAAGGGCTTGTAGATCGTCGGCTGCTCGGCTGCGAAGGACTTCGCTTCGGCCGGATCATTAGTGATCAGGGTCCTCGGCACGGTGAGCCCCAACCTGGCTGCTGCGGCCAGTTGGGCGGGCTTGTACTCGGCGCGCGCGATGGCTTGGGGGTGGCTGAGATACAGGCACCCCGGAAGCGCGGCGAGAACCCCGCCCAGGCCGCGCCGGTTCTCCTGGGCGGCGAACCTCGCGCCCTGGTCGTCCTCGGCCTGGCCGTAGGCGTTGGGGCGTCGGTGGTACAGAGCCCGCACCTGCGAGAGGTCGGCAGTTCGCTCTCCGCTCGTCAGTTGACCACCCCACCCGTTCAGGCCGGTGTGGGCGGAGAGCGTCACTGAGCGCGGGAAGTCGCGTCCGGGGTCGAACCGTAGGACGGGCACCCGGCGACGGTTCAACTCCGCTATGACGAGATCGGCGGTCGCGTCTTCGTACTCGGTTGCGACGAGCACCGGGCGTCCGTCCATGGTCCTACCTCCTAATCCTGGGTGGCGTCGTGGCCGCTGTCGGGGTCGGTCTTGCCGTCCTTGCCGATCGACGTGGGCGGGTAGGTGTTGACGGATGTGCCGTGCTTGCCCAGCTCGGCCGGGCCGCTCTGCCCGTCAGGGCCGCTCCATCGGCCGGTCTGGGTCTGCGGGTCGATGCCCTCGTACTGCCACAGCGACGGTTCGCCGTTGCGCATCGGGGCCAAGCGGCTCATGCCCCAGGGAGCGGGCGAACCGGCCTGGGCCTCTTCGGTGGTGACGCTCAACATTCCTCCTACGGATGGCGTGGTGCTGATGGGTGGACCCGCTCCGGTCCATGGTGGGGGAACACATGGCCGGAGCGGGGGCTTAGGGGCGTCGAAAGAGCCCGGAGCGCGCACGGTGCCGACCGGAGCGGGAACGGTCGGCAGGCGGCTCTACAGGTCTTTCGGCGGGGGCGGGACTGGCGGCACGGCGGGCAAGCCGGTCGGCTTGACGTGTGGACTCCCAAACGAGGTCATGAAGTCGGCCGATACAGTCGGCACACGCGAACATCGGAGCGTTGGCACCGGCGACCGTCGCAGGTCCGATCCACATCACCCGCGTCTCTTGCTGGCAGTACAACCAGCACTTGCCGTGCGTCCAGGTGTTGCCGTCGTCGGTCGTCGGCGGGTCTGGCGCGTCGCCGCGCGCCCATGAGGCGATTCCAGGTATGACGAGGTGGGTTGCCGTGGTCACAGCCATTCCCCCAGCTCGACCGTGACGCGGTCCGAGTAGCGCCGCTGGAAGCGGGTGTGGCCAGTGTCTTGCATGTGCTGGGCTGCCCACTTGCCGACCTTCTCAGGCTCGGTCTGCCGCCCTGACGACTCGGTGCAGTCGTCTCCGCTGACACAGGCCATGCCGATCGTGACCTGTCCGGTAGCGTCGGGCTTGATCTCATAGTTCCGGAACCGCATCGTCGTCGTGGTGCCCATCAGTGCCACCCGCTACGTGATGCCTCGTTGGCTTCGGCGACGCGTGCCCGAAGCCGGTCCTTGTCATCGGCGGGCTCAACCTCGTCCGGCCGGGCGTCCCACTCGCTACCGCCGGACACAGGGCGTAGGTAGACACGTCCGCTCCATGTCCCCTGGAAGGTGCCGATGCGGTCGCGCCTCGTGTCGTGAACGAGGTCACCCACGGCGTAGGTAGGGGCTTCCGCTTCCATGGCGGTCACTCCCCCGCCCCTTTGAGGATCACGGCGGCAAGCTCCCGGACCACGTCCGGGCGGGCTCGTCCAAGCGAGACGAGCATCATTCCGCCTATGGCTGGGACGTAGTCGATTCCGAGCGAAGGCAGGGTGATGCCTGCTCTCGTCAGAGCGTCCTTCAACTCAGCGAGGGCAAGTTCCGCTTGCTGCTGTGGGTTTGGGGTACCCGTGGGTTGAGTGGCCATGATCCGCCGTTCGTCGCTCTCCGCCGTCTTCGTTACCAGACAACCGGTCCGGCGCTACTCTCGGTATGGGTAGGGGCATTACAACAGCGCTGTAGAGCGGGGGTCTTGCACGATGCCGAACGAGGTGCCAGCCAGGGGAGCCAGTGGTGCGCGGGTCGGATGGCGCTTCTTCGGGGCGGAGTTGAAGCGGCAACGGGAGCGCGCAGGGCTCACCCAAGAGGCTTTAGGCGAACTCGTGTTCTGTTCTGGCTCGTACATCGGCCAGTTTGAGAGTGCGCTCCGCAAACCACAGCTCGACCTAGCCCGACGGTTCGACACGACGCTTACGACCGACGGACTTTTTGAACACCTGTGCGAAGAGCTGGTCAACAGCAGCCCGTATGCCGACTACTTCGCTTCCGTCGCGGAACTCCAGCCCCTTGCCGTCACGCTCACCGAGTACAGCGCCATCCTCGTTCCTGGGCTGCTCCAGACCGCCGACTACGCGCGCGCCGTCTTCCAGGCGGCACAGCCCTTCCGAAGCCCAGAAGAGACGGAGACCAGGGTTCAGGTCCGCATGGATCGTGCCCGCGCCCTGGATGCCACAACAGCGCCCCTGTTGTGGGCGATCATGGACGAATCCGTTCTGCGCCGTACGGTTGGAGACTCGAACATCTTGGGCGCGCAGCTCCGCCATATTGTCTCGCTTGTCGAACGGGCGAAGGTGCTGGTCCAGGTCATGCCGTATTCCAGTGGAGCGCACGCCCTGATGGAAGGCAGCATGACCCTCATGACGTTCGAGGATGCCCCGCCAGTCGCGTACATAGAGGGTCCTCACAGTGGCCAGCTGTTGGATGATCCTGCTGTCGTGGCGCGGTGCACCGCGTCCTACGATCTAGCACGGGCCGCCGCGTTGCCGCCGAAGGCGTCCCTGGCCCTGCTCCGCTCGGCGGCGAAGGAATACGACCATGAAGAATGATCTCGACCTGAGTACAGCGTCTTGGCGCAAGTCCACATACAGCGGCGGGAACGACGGCAACTGCATCGAAGTTGCCGACGGGTTCACGGGCGTCGTCCCGGTGCGAGACTCGAAGGACCCGGCAGGCCCGGCGCTCGTCTTCACCACCGATGCCTTCGCGGCCTTCGTCGGCGCGGTAGCAGCGGGCGAGTTCCCTACCGCCTGACGCGCCCTCATCGCCACAGAGCCCCCCAGTGCCGCTAGTTGGCCCTGGGGGGCTTCGTGCTGCTTGGCCGGTGAGCTCGCGGCCGGCCGATTTGGCTGGGCACCGGCAGGCTGCGGGCCTGAGCGGGGTGGGTCCCTCGTCGGTCGGGCAGCTTCGCCGCACCAGGGTTCTCCAGGGGCCGCCAAGGCTGCCCCCGGCACGCTCGCGCTTGGCCTTGGCGGCCCCTGGAGGTTCCTGGTACGCCTCCGGGGGCCGATCGGCGAGGGACCTGCCCCGCGACCCGACGACCTCTCACCACGACGACGGCGCGCGTGTGCTCGGCCCCCTGGTCCCTCGGAGTGAGGGCTGTATTGACGTGAGGCGATGTGATCCATGGGTCGCCGATGGTGCGCGCCCGGACGCAGGGCAGCCGCTAAGCGGGGCGGAACGCCTTGAGCGTGCGGCGGCCCGGAAGCCGGGCGCGCGCGGCCCGCGACAGCGGGCCGCCTTGATCCAGTAAAGAAACTTTGAACAGCTCGGGCGCTGCTGTCGTGGGATCGCCCGCTCAGCTGTACTTCGGCTTGTTGAGTCGATCGCGGAGTTCCTGGGCGGCCTTCGCGTTGTCTTCAGGGGAGCGTTCACCCCGAAGGCGCTTGCGGCGCTTCTGGTCTTCGACCAGCACGCTGAGCTGACCCATGACGGCGTCGAGGTCGGCGCGGGCCTTCGCCAGTCGAGCCTTTGCCTGCTCGACCTCTGCGGCCACCTCCTCATCGCTCTTACCGCTCTGGTCGACCATTTCCTTTTCGGCGCGTGCCCTGGCCATCACACGTTCAGCGCTTCTATCCCAATGCTTGATTGCCTCGCGGGTGCTGCTGATCTTGCGAACGAAGACACCTCGGCCCTGGATCGAGTAGATCAACCCCTCCTCCTTGAGCACACGCAGCGCGTTCTGCGCCGTGGCGCTTGCGATGCCGAACTGCTCTTGGAGTTCACGCGCGGACGGGAGTTGGGCCCCTGGGCTTAGGTCGCCGTCCTGGATCTGCTTTCGCAGTGCGTCCGCAGTCTGGATGTAGGGCGGCCGGTGGTCCTGCGGTGGTGTGACGGGTCGCTCTGTCCGGTCCGGTTTGCGGATCTCGGGCTGTGGCTTGACGGGAGCGTTGAGCCAGTCGCAGACGTAGCTGCCCCTACCCATGACCGAGTAGACAAGCCCCTCGTCCTTCAGGACGCGCAGGGCGTTCTGCACGGTTGAGCTGGCAATGCCGAAGCGGCCTTGCAGCATGCGAGCGGAAGGGAGCTTCTCGCCGCGCTGGAACTCACCTTCCAAGATCGCGTTGCGCAAGACCTCGGCGGCCTGAACGAACGGCGGCCGGGGGTCCTCTTCGAGCGGCAGTGTCATGTTTCCAAGGGTAGCGGCGCGCCCGATCGCATGACACACCTGCGCATGTCCGCGTCTCACTCTGGCAGCCGTGCGACTAAAGCAGGTGCATGAGAAGCCATGCGTATCACTGTTGCATCCGTGCGGGTGTATCAGTATGGTCATCTCAGGCCGAACAAGCGGCCCACGAAACAAGGGATCGACACCATGTCCATGACCCGCATCCGCGTGGCAGTACTGCCCATCACCAACTACCTGGCGGGCACCGACGCGACGGTGAAGATCAAGGACCCGCAGACGGGCGAGATCGCCACCGACCGCGAGACCGGCGAACACCTCTACACGGTCACCGTGATGCTCATGGAGGAGGGCCGCGCGGAGATCCTGAAGATCACCGTTGCGCAGTCCGGCATCCCCGAGGGACTGAAGCCGGGCGTGATGGTCCGCCCGGTGGACCTGTTCGCAACGCCCTGGGCCCGCATCTTCAACGGCAACCTGTCCGACGGCGTCGCCTACCGCGCGGCCCGCCTGGACCTCGTCGCGTGAAAGACCCGGTAGACGACTCCGCGTTCCCGCCCCCCTCCAGGGGGGCGGGGCCCCGCCTGACCCTGACCATCTCCCCTGCCGCGCGCCTGCTCCTGGCGGGCTTCCCCCCGGACATCGCATGGGACCTGGCGGACCTGGAATCCCCGGTCACCATCGACATCTACGACCCGAAGGACACGCGGTGAGCGACATGATCGTGAACATCCCCCTGGTGCTGGCGGTGCTCGTCGCCGCGTGGCTCCTGTTCGTACTGGTGCGCTATGTGCGCTACGACCGCGAGACCCGTGCCAGCGTCCGCCAGGCGATGCGGGTGCGCTACGGCTGGGATCGGCTCGCCAAGATGACGGGCCTGTCGGTCACCGACAAGACCCCGACCCTGATCGCCGGAATGCTGGCGCAGAAGGGCGAGACGCCCCCGCCGCGCGTCCTGGTCCCCAAGATCAAGGTCATCCCCGACCGGTACGGGGTGATCGTGCGGGCGAAGTGCCTGCCCAAGGTCGGACTGGAGGAGTTCCAGAAGTCGGCGCGGTTCCTGGCCGACGCCTGGCGCTGCACCCGCGTGTCGGTCCTGCCCGACGGTCCGGGGCGGGTGGTGGTGCGGGGCGTGCGCCTGGACCCGCTGACGCTGCCGACCATGCACGTGCCCACCGGCTTCCCGCCTTACGACATCACCGCCTGGGATCTGGGGATCGACGAGTACGCCGATGACGTGGTGCTGTCTTTGGCGAACGTGGCGGGGGTCTGCATCGCGGGCCTGCCCGGCACCGGCAAGACCTCGACCCTGAACCGGCTGATCTGCGACTTCGGACCCTCGGATGCGGTGCAGTTCGCCGTTGCCGACGGCAAGGTGTCCACCTCGCAGGAAGGGGACTACGCAGACCTGCGGTCCCGGCTGTTCGCGTTCGCCGGTGACGACCTGGGCGAGGCAAACGAGCTGTTCAAGCGGCTGGTGCGGCTGCGGCGCTCGCGCTCCTCGGCGATCCGGGGCGTGCTGGGCACGAAGAACATGTGGAACTGCGGCCCCTCCGAGATCTGGCCGCTGACGATCCTGATCATTGACGAGGCGCACACCTACTTCCGGGACTACAAGGGCAACGACGCCGAGACGAAGCAGCTCGCGAAGCTGTCGGCTGAGAACGCCCGCCTGGTGGAAGACCTGGTCAAGAAGGGTCGGAGTGTCGGGATGATGGTCATCCTGACCACGCAGAAGGCGACCGGCGACGCCATCCCCACGTTCATCCGCGACGTCTGCGCGCTGGGGCTGTCCTTCGCGCAGAAGACGACGGAAGCGGCCGTGGCTGCACTGGGCGACGACATCCGCAACTGGCCCGACGCCAACCCGGTCAACCTCCAGGACCCGGCCTATGTGGGGGTGGCGTCCATGTCCCTCCAGGGCCGTGAGGGCTTCACCCGCGTGCGTACTCCGCAGGTCTCGGACGCCGACGCCGCTCGGATCGCCGAAGCGACATCGCACCTGACCTTGGACCCGGCCGCGTTCCTCGACTGCTACCCCGGCCCGATCGACTGGAAGCCCTCCTTCGCCGACGACCCCGACATGACCACCGACACCTTGGCCTGACCCCCACCCAACACCACGACAAGGAAAGAGTTGAACCGATGGGTGAGGACCGTTTCACGCAGCGCACCGTGACCGCCGTCATGGCTACCATCGCCCTGCTGGCGTTCGTGTTCTCCTTCGGCAACGTCTGGGCGCTGGCCCTGCGCCTGGGCGTCTCCCGGTCGGTCGCCCCCCTGGTGGCCCCGATGGTGGACCTGTCGGTCGTCGGGCTCCTGGTGGCCCTGCGCTACCTGTCACTGCGCGGCGTGCCCGCCAGTGAGCTGAGGGCGGGAACGCGCCTGATGCACCTGTGCGGCCTGCTCACCCTGGGCCTGAACATCGCCGAACCGCTGATCCTGAGCCTGTGGGGCCGCGCCGCCGTCGATGCCGTCGCCCCGATCCTGCTCCTCGGCTGGGGACACGTCGGCCCCCAGTTCCTGCGCCAGTTCCACACCCTGACCACCCCCGCCCCGGCGCACACAGCCGCCTTGGCCCCGATCCCCGCCCCTGCCCCAACGCCCGCCCCCGCAACAGTCCTGGAGACCGTCGCAGCACCCCTTGACGCCCCGGCCCCCGCCCCTCCCGACGCGCGACCGGCGGAGACCGCCCCGGTGGTCCTGACGGCCCCCGAACCGGAACTCC
>NZ_JASISZ010000017.1:11683-30485 GCF_030063355.1 Streptomyces sp. PH10-H1 | reverse complement strand
GTGACCGTCACCCGGACCACAGTGACCGCCGCCCGTCCGCCCGTGCCCGGTGCCCTCCTGACTGTGGCCCGCCGCATCGCCGACAAGCACCACGCCGACGAGGGCGAGCCCATCACGCCCGGACAGCTCAAGACCCGTCTCGGGGTCACGCTGCCGCTGGCAACCGCCGCGCTGGAACAGCTCTCCGCCTGAGCCTCGCCCCCGCCGGCCGAATCACCCACCCGAAAATCCCCGCCCGACCGGGCTCGGTTCGCCATGCCCCCAGGCAGCAGCACGCCCGAAAACCCCGCTGCTGCCTGGGGCACCCCCGCCATGAGAGGACCCGCCCCGATGACTGCGCCCCTGGACCTGCGCCACGTCGTCAGCCCCGCCGTGCGGGACCTGATCGCGCTGGTGAACCTCCCCGACTTCGACCGCGCATGCGAAATGGTCGAACGCGTCGGCGGCTGCACCGAACCCGTGCGCCTGGTCGGCCACACCGCCACCGTGGACACTACGAGCGGTGAGGTACTGCGGTCCTACACCACCCGTGACGAGCCGACCGGACGCCTGCTCACCCCCTGTGGCAACCGGCGCTCCTCGCGCTGCCCGTCCTGCTCACGCGTCTACGCGGCCGACACCTTCCACCTGATCCGCGCGGGCCTGTGCGGCGGCAAGAGCGTCCCCGAGACCGTGCGGACCCACCCGCGCGTCTTCGCGACCCTGACCGCCCCCTCGTTCGGAGCAGTCCACAACCGGCCCTCCGCCCCCAGCGGCGCTGCCCGCCCCTGCCGGTGCCGCAAGACCCACGATGACGCTGACGCGATGCTCGGCACGCCGCTGAACCCCAAGACCTACGACTACTGCGGCGCGGTGCTGTTCAACGCCCACGCCTCCGCCCTGTGGGCGCGCTTCACGATCTACCTGCGCCGCGAACTCGCCGCCCTGCTCGACATGACACAGAAGGCCATGCGCGCCGAACTGCGGGTGTCCTTCGCCAAGGTCGCCGAGTACCAGAAGCGCGGCCTGGTCCACTTCCACGCCGTCATCCGCTTGGACGGCCCCGAGGGCAGCGACACGCCCCCGCCGTCCTACGCGACCGCCGACGTCCTCAGCGCCGCAATCCGGGCCGCCGCCGCCCGCGTCGTCCTGGCCGTGGAATCCGACGCGATCGGGGAACGCCAACTGACCTGGGGTGAACAGATCGACGTCCGCGAGATCGCTGGGTTCGGCACCGACGCCGAACTGACCGATCACGCCGTCGCCGCCTACGTGGCCAAGTACGCCACCAAGTCCGCCGACGCGTCCGGCACCCTGGACCGCTCCCTGTTCTGCGGCCCCTGCAACGGGCGCGGAATGGCCCTGTCTGCACAGACCGGTGTCCCGGTGGAATGCCGGGCCTGCTCCGGTACCGGCCAGTCCCGACCACTGCACCGACTCGCCGTACAGCGGCACGTGCGGCAGATGATCCGTACCTGCTGGGACCTGGGCCAGCTCCCGGAATTCGCCGACCTCAAGCTCTGGAAATGGGCACACATGCTCGGCTTCCGGGGCCACTTCTCCACCAAGTCACGCCGCTACTCCGTCACCCTCGGCGCACTCAGGGATGCCCGCCGCACCTGGCGCACCGAACAGGCACGCGCACGCGCCGACCTGCCGAACCTCGACCCGACAACGACCCTCGTCGTCTCCCACTGGGCATACCACGGATCGGGCTACAGCCCCGGCGAAGAGTTCTTGGCCGCGACGGTGAGACACAAACGCGAACTCGCACGACAGGCCAAGCACGAAGGGGAGGGCTGGACATGACGACCGCGCTCGAACCTGTGCGCAGCGTCCCACGTCGGCGGCTTCCCTCACGCCCCCGACGGCACACCAGCGTGCCCGTCCTGGAACCCCTGCGGCTGATCGAACCCTCGGTCGTCCCGGTCGAGATCGCCGCGCCCGTGAAAGTGGTATCCAAGCGCGATGAAGCCGCCGAGAGGGCGCGTCACCTGGACAGAGTGTGTGCTCGCTTCCCGACGCAGATCAGCGAAGCAAACGCGCGGCGGCTGGCTCAGTTGCTCGGCGGCGAGACTGACGGCCAGTAGCACGAAGGGGACTCCTCAGCGGAGTCCCCTTCTCGTCTCTCCGGGTGGCTAGAGCGGATTGGGATCGATGTCTATCCGCCCGTAGTCGAACACGCCGCGCTTACCGGTGGCTTCGTCAACGATGACTGCCGCGAAAAGGAACCGGATCACTGCGTTCAGCCGCTGGACGTTGCCCGCCGTCTCCAGCTTCCCCCAGCTCTCCCGCGCGTGCGGCCCCACGAGCCCTTCGAGGACTTCGAGCGCGGGCCGGACGACTGTCTTGCGCTCCCGTTTGGCAATGCGGTCCTCTACTACCTTCCGCATCTGCCGGTACTCGCGCGTCTTGATCTCCTGGGCGTCCCACATCTCTTTCAGCTCGGCCAACTCGGCCCTGTCGGCCTGGATCGCTTCGGCGTCCTCGCTCGGCATGGCCGTGCTGATGTTGGCTTCCTGGCCGTTGACGTCAAGGTTCTCCAGTAGGCGGATGGCGGCGTCCTTGACGAACTCCTCGGTCTTCTTCGCGGCGATCTTCCGGCCGCACTGGGCCTCGTCACGTCGGGTGTGCCGAGTACAGGTGTACGCGGGTTGCTTCGAGGCGGTACCGGCCATCCTGGTGCCGCATCCCTTGCACGTGATCACGCCGCGCAACAGGTAGAAGCGGGCGGGCTTGGTTCGCATCGCCCATGCCGACGCCCGGTAGCTGCGGTGCTCGCGTACCTCGTTCCACAGCCCCCGGTCGATGATCGCGGGCCACTCCCCGTTGCCGATCTCCTCGCCACGAAACACCCGGATTCCGGCTACGTGGCGGTTGTCGAGTAGGTCCAAGATCCGGTGCGGGCTCCATGCCTTACCAAGTGCGGTCTTCTCGCCTCGCTCGTTGAGATCGCTTGCAAGGGCGTCGGGGGTCTCCCCGGCCACGTACCGGGTGAACACGTCCCGGACAATCTTGGCCTCGGCGGGGATGGGCTCCATGCCGGTCTTGTCGTACCCGTAGCGGCGCTTCCCGGTGTGTGGGCGGCCGTCCTGGGCGCGCTCGATCATCGCGTCGCTGAGGCGGCGTGAGGTGTCGTCGCTGGAACGGCAGGCATGGGCTACCTCGATCCGCAGGAAAAAGCGGTCGTCCGGGTCGGAGAGGTCGCGCTGATTGGCCTGCCCGTGAAGGGTGATGTCCTGGTCGTCGGCGATCTGCAACAGCTCTTCGAGGTCGCGCGGCTGCCTCATGAGCCGGTCGGGGTGGTACGTCAGCACGTGGCGCACCTTGCCGTCTCGGGTGGCCTCAAGCAGGGCATCCCATCCGGGCCGCTTGCGGGTCCGACGCCATGCGGAGCGGTTGTTGTCCACGAAGACGAGTTCGGGCGGGATGGTGAGCTTCAGGCGCTCGGCGGTGTCCCGGCACAGCCGCTCTTGCCGTTCGACGCCGGTTTGATCGTCGTCATTGACGTGCGAGATGCGACAGTAGATCGCGGCAGGCTCCCCCGCCCAGTCACCACGCGAACGCCGGGAACGCTGCGGCCCGGCGACCCTGGCGACGCCTCGTAGGCGCTGTTCGTCCTGGGCCGACTTCTGACCGGTTGCGGTGTCGTCTGTGTTCATGGGTGAAAGGGTATGAGCAAGGAATGACCCCTCCGATGGGCAGCACCCGCCCGGTCAGCGACACCTCACCGGTCATGGCCACATCGGTGCGGACCCGCTGCCCCGACAGGAGCGAGGCCAGCGCCGTCGTCATCGTGACGCCCGCGCTCGGGCCGTCCTTGGGGATGCCGCCGGCGGGCACGTGGATGTGCACACCCCGCTCCTTCAGATCGCCGACCGGCAGCTCCAGTTCCGCGCCGTGCGAGCGCAGGAAGGAGAGCGCGATCTGTGCCGACTCCTTCATGACGTCGCCGAGCTGGCCGGTGAGCGTCAGCCCGGAACCGCCCGTCTCCGGGTCGGCCAGCGACGCCTCGATGAACAGGACGTCGCCTCCCGCGCCGGTCACAGCCAGGCCGGTCGCCACACCGGGTACGGCGGTACGCCGCTCGTCCGGCTCCTGTGCGGACTCCGGGGTGTGGTGCGGCCGCCCGATCAGCGCCCGCAGGTCCCCGTCGGTGACGGTGAACGGCAGCTTCTGGTCACCCAGTTCGTGCCGAGCCGCGATCTTCCGCAGGATGCGGGCGATCGACCGCTCCAGGGTGCGTACGCCCGCCTCGCGGGTGTACTCCCCGGCGAGCTTGCGCAGCGCGCCGTCGTCGAGCGACACCTCGTCGGCCGCCAGACCGGCCCGCTCCAGCTGGCGCGGGAGCAGGTGGTCGCGGGCGATGGTGACCTTCTCGTCCTCGGTGTAGCCGTCCAGCCTGACCAGTTCCATCCGGTCGAGCAGCGGCTCGGGGATCGAGTCCAGGACGTTGGCGGTGGCCAGGAACACCACGTCGCTCAGGTCCAGCTCGACCTCCAGGTAGTGGTCCCGGAAGGTGTGGTTCTGCGCCGGGTCCAGGACCTCGAGCAGCGCCGCCGCCGGGTCGCCCCGGTAGTCGGAGCCGACCTTGTCGATCTCGTCGAGCAGCACCACCGGGTTCATCGACCCGGCCTCCTTTATGGCCCGGACGATCCGGCCGGGCAGCGCGCCGACGTAGGTACGCCGGTGGCCGCGGATCTCCGCCTCGTCCCGTACCCCGCCCAGCGAGACCCGGACGAACTTGCGCCCCATCGCCTTCGCCACCGACTCGCCCAGCGAGGTCTTGCCGACCCCGGGCGGGCCCACGAGCGCCAGCACCGCGCCTCCGCGACGGCCGCCGACCACACCCAGCCCGCGGTCGGAGCGGCGCTTGCGCACCGCCAGGTATTCGGTGATGCGCTCCTTCACATCGTCGAGACCCGCGTGGTCCGCGTCGAGCACCGAGCGCGCGCGCGGGATGTCGTACACGTCCTCCGTGGTGGTGTTCCACGGCAGTTCCAGCACCGTGTCCAGCCAGGTGCGGATCCAGCTGCCCTCGGGCGAGGCGTCGGAGGAGCGCTCCAGCTTCTCGACCTCCTTGAGCGCGGCCTCGCGCACCTTCTCCGGGAGATCGGCGGCCTCGACCCGGGCCCGGTAGTCACCTGCCTCGTCCTCCGGCTCGCCGTTCAGCTCGGAGAGCTCCTTGCGGACGGCGTCGAGCTGCTGGCGGAGCAGGAACTCGCGCTGCGTCTTCTCCATGCCCTCCTGCACGTCCTTGCGGATGGTGTCCGCGACGTCCTGCTCGGCGAGGTGGTCGCGCAGCAGCGTGATGGCCAGCCGCAGCCGCTCCACCGGGTCGCTGGTCTCCAGCAGCCGCACCCGCTGCTCGGTGGTCAGGAACGAGGAGTAGCCGGAGTTGTCCGCGAGCTGGGAGACGTCCTCGATCTGCTGCACCCGGTCCACGACCTGCCAGGCGCCGCGCTTGCGCAGCCAGCTGGTGGCCAGCGCCTTGTACTCCTTCACGAGCTCCGCGACCGCGCCGGGCGCCTCGGTGACCGCCGGCTCCTCGACCCGCGTCCCCTCGACCCACAGCGCCGCCCCGGGACCGGACGTGCCGGCCCCGATCCGCACCCGCGACACCCCGCGGATGACCGCGCCCGGGTCCCCGTCGGGCAGCCGGCCGACCTGCTCGACCCAGCCGAGCGTGCCCACGGCGGCGTATGTACCGTCCACCCGTGGAACAAGCAGCACCTGCGGCTTGCTCTTACCTCCTGAGACATGCGCGGACTGCGCGGCCTCGACGGCCGCGCGCACCTCGGTGTCCGTCAGGTCCAGCGGCACCACCATGCCGGGCAGCACCACAGCGTCATCCAGTGGCAGCACAGGCAGGGTGAGCGGGCCGGACGATGCGGATACAGCAGCCATGATCTCTCCCTAAGCAAGCAAGTTGAGTTATGTGGACTCAATGCATCTGCTCCCCCCAGTGTTCCCCGACAGGTGTTCGCTCTGAGCGATCACGCTTCAGGGGGCCCGACAGGCCCGTGGATGCCCCTTTTGGACCACGTAGCCGAGCGCGTCACCCGCCCCGTACGCTGCATGCCAACCAGGACGACCTTGTGGGGCGGGCGATGGACAGCACTCAGACGACACCTGGCGCTCAGCGCCGGGTGCTGGTGGTGGAGGACGATCCGACGATCGCCGACGCCATCGCGGCCCGGCTGCGCGCCGAAGGATTCCAGGTCCGCACGGCCGGCGACGGGCCCACCGCCGTGGACACCGCCATCGCGTGGCAGCCCGATCTGCTGGTGCTGGACGTGATGCTGCCCGGCTACGACGGTCTCGAGGTCTGCCGCCGGGTACAGGCGCAGCGGCCGGTGCCGGTGCTCATGCTGACCGCCAGGGACGACGAGACGGACATGCTCGTCGGACTCGGGGTCGGCGCGGACGACTACATGACGAAGCCGTTCTCCATGCGCGAGCTGGCGGCGCGGGTGCATGTACTGCTGCGCCGGGTGGAGCGGGCGACGATCGCCGCGCACAGCCCACGCGGCGGCAGCCTCCAGCTCGGCGACCTGGAGATCGACAACTCCCAGCGCCGGGTCCGGGTGCGCGGCACCGATGTGCACCTGACCCCGACCGAGTTCGATCTGCTGGTGTGCCTCGCCCAGCAGCCGCGCGCCGTGCTGTCGCGCGAGCAGCTGCTCGCCGAGGTGTGGGACTGGGCCGACGCGTCCGGCACCCGCACCGTCGACAGCCACGTCAAGGCGCTGCGCCGCAAGATCGGCGCCGAGCGGATCAGGACGGTCCACGGCGTCGGCTACGCACTGGAGACCCCGGCCCCATGAGGCTGTGGGCGCACCTGTGGGCAGCGCTTCGGCCCTACGACCCGCTCCGGTCGATCAAGGCGGCGCTGCAGCTGCTGGTCGTCGTGTCGGTGCTCATCACCACGCTGCTGGTGATCGTGGCGATCCACTCGGCGACCGAGCTGCGGGTGATCACCATCTTCTCGATCATCGCCTGTCTGCTGATCACCCAGTTCGTGGCGCACGGTCTGACGGCGCCGCTGCGGGAGATGACGGCGGTCGCCCGGGCCATGGCCCAGGGCGACTACAGCCGACGGGTGGCGCGGGTGCGGCGCGACGAGGTGGGCGAGCTGGCGGAGACGTTCAACCGCATGGCGGCCGACCTGGAGGCCGTCGACCAGCACCGCAAGGAACTGGTGGCGAATGTCTCACATGAGCTGCGCACCCCCATCGCGGCGCTGCGGGCGGTCCTGGAGAACGTCGTCGACGGGGTGTCCGAGGCCGATCCGGAGACGATGCGCACCGCGCTGCAGCAGACCGAGCGGCTGGGCAAGCTGGTCAGCCAGCTGCTGGACCTGTCCCGGCTGGACAGCGGGGCCGTGCGCCTGGACGCCAAGCGGTTCGAGGTCTGGCCCTATCTGTCGGCCGTGCTGAAGACCGCCAGCCTGGGCATGGAGGGCGTGGCCCCGGCCCGCTCGCGGAGCCGGCCCCGCGCCGATGTGCATCTGCATCTGGACGTCTCGCCGCCGGAGCTGACCGCGTACGCCGACGCGGAGCGGCTGCACCAGGTGGTGGCCAACCTCGTCGACAACGCGGTCAAGCACAGCCCCCCGGGCGGCCGGGTCACGGTCAGGGCCCGGCGCGGAGCCGTGCCCGGGAGCCTGGACCTGGATGTGCGGGACGAGGGTCCCGGCATCCCCGAGTCGGAACGCACCCGGGTCTTCGACCGCTTCAGCCGGGGCGCCCACCCGGGAGGAGACGGCGGTACGGGACTGGGTCTGGCCATCGCGCGCTGGGCGGTCGATCTGCACGGCGGAGCCATCGAGGTGGCCGAATCCCCTCGCGGCTGCCGGATCCGCGTCACACTGCCGGGTTCGGTTCCCGCGCAGCGTTGACATAGGCTGGCAATATGGGTGCGGTGGACAGCGGGCCGTACTCGTCCGGGGGCCTGCCGTCACAACCCCTAAGAGGGATCGATTTCCCGTCATGAACAGGGCCGAAACCCCTCTTCCGGTGTGACATGCGCGACGACTGACCCCCGGGCCTGCGCCGAAGGGCCCGGTAGGCGTAGCCTTTATTCCCGCTGTCCACCATCTTGTGAAGCGGAAGAGGGCGGTTGCCGCCGTGTCGCCACAGTCCCCCATTAGCTCGAGTACCTCGATCGAGACCAACGGCCAGGGCAAGAGTCCTGCCGCGGGCTTCGGCCCCAATGAGTGGCTCGTCGATGAGATCTACCAGCAGTACCTCCAGGACCCGAACTCGGTAGACCGAGCCTGGTGGGACTTCTTTGCCGATTACAAGCCAGGGACGGACACCGGATCCGCGGTGGCCGCCCCGGCCGCGCAGGCTCCGGCCGCACCGGCCCCGGCTACTGTCCCTGCCCCACCGGCCGCGCCGGCCCCCGCGAAGGCCGCCGCTCCGGCACCGGCCCCCGCGGCAGCCACGCCCGCGGCCACCGCCCCCGCCAAGCCGGCGGCTGCTGCCGTCAAGGCGGCCGAGCCGGCCGCCAAGGCACCCGAGGGGCCCGAGTACATCACGCTGCGCGGCCCGTCCGCCGCCGTCGCGAAGAACATGAACGCCAGCCTCGAGCTGCCGACGGCGACCAGCGTGCGCGCGATTCCCGTGAAGCTGCTGTTCGACAACCGCATCGTCATCAACAACCACCTCAAGCGCGCCCGGGGCGGGAAGGTCTCCTTCACCCACCTCATCGGGTACGCGATGGTGCAGGCCCTCAAGGCCATGCCGACGATGAACTACTCCTTCACGGAGAAGGACGGCAAGCCGACGCTGGTCAAGCCGGCCCACGTCAACCTGGGCCTGGCGATCGACCTGGTCAAGCCCAACGGTGACCGCCAGCTCGTCGTCGCGGCGATCAAGAAGGCCGAGACGCTCAACTTCTTCGAGTTCTGGCAGGCGTACGAGGACATCGTCCGCCGCGCCCGCGCGAACAAGCTGACGATGGACGATTTCACCGGCGTCACCGCCTCGCTGACCAACCCCGGCGGCATCGGCACCGTGCACTCCGTGCCGCGCCTGATGCCCGGACAGGGCCTGATCCTCGGCGTCGGCGCGATGGACTACCCGGCGGAGTTCCAGGGCACGTCGCAGGACACCCTGAACAAGCTCGGCATCTCCAAGGTCATGACGCTGACCAGCACCTACGACCACCGGGTCATCCAGGGTGCGGCGTCCGGCGAGTTCCTGCGCCAGATGAGCATGCTGCTGCTGGGCGAGAACAGCTTCTTCGACGACATCTTCGAGTCGCTGCGCATCCCGTACGAGCCGGTCCGCTGGCGGACCGACATCGACACCGCGCACGACGACGACGTCACCAAGGCCGCCAGGGTCTTCGAGCTGATCCACTCCTACCGGGTCCGCGGCCATGTCATGGCCGACACCGACCCGCTGGAGTACCGCCAGCGCAAGCACCCGGACCTGGACGTCCTCGAGCACGGCCTCACCCTGTGGGACCTGGAGCGCGAGTTCGCGGTCGGCGGTTTCGCCGGCAAGTCGCTGATGAAGCTGCGCGACATCCTCGGGGTGCTGCGCGACTCGTACTGCCGCACCGTCGGTGTCGAGTTCATGCACATCCAGGACCCCAAGCAGCGCAAGTGGATCCAGGACCGTGTCGAGCGGGCGAGCACCAAGCCGGAGCGCGACGAGCAGCTGCGGATCCTGCGCCGGCTGAACGCGGCCGAAGCGTTCGAGACGTTCCTGCAGACCAAGTACGTGGGCCAGAAGCGGTTCTCGCTGGAGGGCGGCGAGTCCGTCATCCCGCTGCTCGACGCCGTCATCGACGCGGCCGCCGAGTCGCGCCTCGACGAGGTCGTCATCGGCATGGCCCACCGCGGCCGGCTGAACGTACTGGCCAACATCGTCGGCAAGTCGTACGCGCAGATCTTCCGCGAGTTCGAGGGCAATCTCGACCCGAAGTCGATGCACGGCTCGGGCGACGTGAAGTACCACCTGGGCGCGCAGGGCACCTTCACCGGCAAGGACGGCGAGCAGATCACCGTCTCGCTGGCGGCGAACCCCTCGCACCTGGAGGCCGTGGACCCGATCGTCGAGGGCATCGCGCGCGCCAAGCAGGACGTCATCAACAAGGCGGGCACCGACTTCACCGTCATGCCTCTCGCGCTGCACGGCGACGCGGCCTTCGCCGGCCAGGGCGTCGTCGCGGAGACGCTGAACATGTCGCAGCTGCGCGGCTACCGCACCGGCGGCACCGTGCACATCGTGATCAACAACCAGGTCGGCTTCACCGCCGCCCCGGCCGCGTCGCGCTCGTCGATGTACTGCACCGACGTCGCCCGCATGATCGAGGCGCCGATCTTCCATGTGAACGGCGACGACCCGGAGGCCGTGGTCCGCGTGGCGCGGCTCGCCTTCGAGTTCCGCCAGACGTTCAACAAGGACGTCGTGATCGACCTGGTCTGCTACCGCCGTCGCGGTCACAACGAGGCCGACAACCCGTCGTTCACCCAGCCGCTGATGTACGACCTGATCGACAAGAAGCGCTCGGTGCGCAAGCTCTACACCGAGTCCCTCATCGGCCGGGGCGACATCACCCTGGAAGAGGCCGAGCAGGCCCTGCAGGACTATCAGGGCCAGCTGGAGAAGGTCTTCACCGAGGTCCGCGAGGCCGCCTCCATCCCCGCCGCCACCGAAATGCCGGTGCCGTCGCAGGAGTTCCCGGTCAAGCTGGACACGGCGATCAGCCAGGAGGTCATCAAGCGGATCGCAGCCGCCCAGGTCACCATCCCGGACCGCATCACCGTCCACCCGCGCCTGCTGCCGCAGCTGCAGCGCCGCGCGGCCAGCGTCGAGGACGGCACGATCGACTGGGCGATGGGCGAGACCCTCGCCGTCGGCTCGCTGCTCATGGAGGGCACTCCGGTCCGGCTCGCCGGCCAGGACTCCCGCCGTGGCACCTTCGGCCAGCGGCACGCCGTCCTGGTCGACCGGGAGACCGGCGAGGACTACACCCCGCTGCTCTACCTCTCCGAGGACCAGGCCCGCTACAACGTCTACGACTCGCTGCTCAGCGAGTACGCGGCGATGGGCTTCGAGTACGGCTACTCACTGGCCCGGCCCGAGGCGCTGGTGATGTGGGAGGCCCAGTTCGGTGACTTCGTCAACGGCGCGCAGACCATCGTCGACGAGTTCATCTCCTCCGCCGAGCAGAAGTGGGGCCAGACGTCCGGCGTCACCCTGCTGCTGCCGCACGGCTACGAGGGCCAGGGCCCGGACCACTCCTCCGCCCGCATCGAGCGGTTCCTGGCGATGTGCGCGCAGAACAACATGACGGTCGCCACCCCCACCACCCCGGCGAACTATTTCCACCTGCTGCGCTGGCAGGTCCACAACCCGCACCACAAGCCGCTCATCGTCTTCACCCCGAAGTCGATGCTGCGTCTGAAGGCCGCGAACTCCCGGTCCGAGGACTTCACCTCGGGCGGGTTCCAGCCGGTCATCGGTGACACGACGGTCAGCCCGTCCGCCGTCCGCAAGGTGGTCTTCTGCTCCGGCAAGGTCTACTACGACCTGATCGCGGCACGTGAGGCCAAGGGCGCGAACGAGGTCGCGATCGTCCGGATCGAGCGGCTCTACCCGCTCCCCGGCGCCGAGATCCAGTCCGAGCTGGCGCGGTACACCGGTGCCCAGAAGTACGTGTGGGCGCAGGACGAGCCCGCCAACCAGGGCGCCTGGCCGTTCATCGCCCTGAACCTGATCGATCACCTCGATCTGGTGCTGGGCGCGGCTCCCGACAACGCCGACCGGCTGCGCCGGGTGTCCCGCCCGTCGTCCTCGTCGCCGGCCGTCGGCTCCGCCAAGCGTCACCAGGCCGAGCAGGAGGCCCTGGTCAACGAGGTCTTCACGATCTGACCAGATCTGACCAGATCTGGTCAGGGGCAGCATGGGCTGCTGGACCAAGGGCCGGGCCCGCCACCGATCAGGTGGCGGGCCCGGCCCTTGTCCGTGTTCCCTGTGTTCCCTTCCGTTCCGTGTTCCCTTCCCTGCCGGCTCAGGTGATCTGGGGTTCGAAGTCCCAGAACGGCCGGGTGCGGGAGCGCGCCGAGACGGTGTGGACGTGCTGGGCGCCCAGGGTCACGGCGAGGGTCGCGAGAGCTTCCTCCTCGACCTTCTCCGCCTCCTGGCGCTTGCGCAGCGCCCGCAGATCGGCGGCGAGCGCGATCCGGGAGGACAGCGTCAGCGGGTGGATGCCACCGAGCGTGGCCGCGGCGCGGGCCGCCGTGTCGCGGCTGAGTTCCGCGGCTCCTTCGGGGTCACCGGAGAAGTTGCGGGTGGCGGTGGCGTTGAGGGCGCAGCCCAGCGTCCAGGGATGGTCGGGGCCGACGGCCTCGTTCATCCCGGTGAGCGCCTCCTCGACCAGTTCCTGGGACTGCTGGCGTTCACCGGCCGCGCGCAGCACCAGCCCGTGGTTTCCGAGGCTGCCCAGCACATACGGGTGGCTGGAGCCGAGTGTGGCGCGGTAGCGGCGCGTGACGGCCTCGCCGACGGCCCGTGCACTGTCCAGGTCGCCGTGTTCGCGCGCCACGCAGGAGTAGCTGGAGGCGACCATCAGCGACAGCGGGTCGTTCTCGCCCAGCACCCGCTCCACGCGCTCCAGCAGCCGGGCCAGCAGCGCCTGGGCCCGCAGCCGGTCGCCCGCCCGGTACTGGCCCATCGCGAGGTTGTGCTCGGCGCGGAGCGTCTGCGGGTTGTCCGGGCCCATCACATCGCGGTGGGTACGGACGCTGCGGTCCTGGACGGAGACGGACTCCTCGTAGCGGCCGAGCAGCCGCAGGTCCCAGGCGTAGTGGATCTCCGACAGGAGCGTCCAGTTGTGGCGCGGACGCAACGCGTCGCGACGGGTGTCGAGGGTCTGCCGGTTGAGGTCGAGTGATTCCTCGTAGCGGCCGAGCAGCCGGACGGACACGGCCAGGTTGCTCCGGGCGCTGAGCGTGCGCGAGTCGCGTTCGCCCACGAGGTCGAGATAGCCCTCCAGGACCAGCCGGGACACCTCGTACGCCTCGTCGTACCGGGCGAGGCCGCGCAGGGACGCGGCCAGCCCGGAGGCGGCCCGGAGCAGGTCGAGGTCCTGCTGGCCGCGCTCCTCCCGCAGATGGTCCACGGCGATCCGCGAGATCGCCTCGGCCTTCGCGTAGTCGCCGGTCGAGTGCAGCAGGTTGGAGTAGTGGTGGACGATGTCCCAGATCCGGGGGTGGAGTTCGCCCAGCAGTTCCTTCCAGGCGGCCATGGTGCGTTCGGCCAGCTTCAGCCCGGACTTGTACTCGCCGGACAGGTACATGTAGCGCAGCGAGTTCAGGACCAGCTGCTGCACGTCCGGGTCGGTGCTCTCCAGCACCCCGGCCGCCTTGAGGTGCGGCGTCAGTTCCGCGTAGCGCGGCCACAGCCGGGTGTCGGTGGGCCGGCCGGGATCGGCGGCGGCCAGGGCGCGGCGCACCACGTCGGCGTATTCGCGCCGGTCGGCCTCGGGCATGCCGTCGCGTACGGTCTGATGGACCATCCGGTGCATGTGGAGGATCTCGGAGCCGCCGCCCGGCTCGTCGCCGCCGACGTCATGGGACTCGCGGCGGACCACCGAGTACTGGACGAGTTTGGCGGTGGCGTCGTTCCAGCGCAGCGGATCGTTCATCAGCCCGACCAGCTGCTCGGGCAGGTCGCGCATCGGCAGCTCGCGCAGCAGCCGGACGGGGATCGGGCCGGGCGCGAAGAAGACGCACAGCCGCAGCAGTTCGATCGACGCGGGTTCGGTGTCGCGGAGCTGGTTGAGCAGTATCGACCAGGCGGTCTGGAAGGTCATGGGGAAGTCGGCGGCGACCTTGAGCCCGGCTTCGGTGTTGGACCCGGTGGTCAGCAGTCCGATGTACTCGTCGACGGACATGGTGGAGTCGCTGAGCCAGCCGGCGGTCTGGTCGAGCAGCAGCGGGAGGTCCTCCAGCGCCTCCGCGAGCCGGTTCGCGTCGCCCTCGTCGAGCCGGCCGGCCCGGCGGCGGACGAAGGCCACGCTCTCGTCGCGGGAGTAGACGGGGATCTCCATGAGCGCGGTGTTGTGCTCGCCCCACGCCCGGTTCTGCGAGGTGATCAGGACGTGTCCCGGACCGCTGGGAAGCAGGTCGGCGATGTCCCCAACCTGGTCGGCACCGTCCAGGACGAGCAGCCAGCGGGAGTACGGATTGCCGCGGCGCAGCGCGTCGAGTACGGCGCGCAGCCGCTCGCCGTACTCGGGCCCGGTGGTGAGGCCGAGGGCCGGGGCGAGTTCGGCCAGCCGCTGGCGCAGGGTCCCGCGCTGGTCGGCGGGGACCCACCACACGGCGTCGTACTCGGAGCCGAAGCGGTAGACGTACTCGGCGGCGATCTGCGTCTTGCCGACTCCGGACATGCCGAGCAGCGTGACGACGGCGGCGCCCTGTTCGGCTTGTTGCAGCCGGTGGTAGACATCGCCGAGCAGGTTCTCGCGGCCGGTGAAGCGGATGTTGCGGCGCGGGACACCGCCCCATACGCGGGGCTGGTCGTAGGGGAAGCGCGGGCTCGAGCGGTTCGGGGCGTCCTCCGCGGGCGCGGTGTCGGGGGTGCCGATACGGGCCAGCAGGCGGCGTTCCGCCTCGTGCGCGCCGATGCCCCAGAGCGAGGACGCGCTCAGGGCGGCGGTCGCGGTGGGCAGCGAGGCGTTGGTGACCGAGACCGCGGCGAAGCGGTCGGTGTTCGTCGCGACGACGGCGCGCAGCGCCTTGTTCCACTCTTCGTGGGTGCGCGGGCCCAACTGGAAGTACCAGTCGCTGAGGATGACGAGGATTTTCCCCTCGGCGAGCATGAGGTCTTCCAGCGCCTGCTCGATCGTGGTGCCCGGAGGCGGATCCCAGCGCGCGAAGGAGACGAGGTGCCCCTGGCGTTCGAGCCGGTCGCCGATCCACGCGGCCCAGGCCCGGTTGAATCCCGCGAAGCTGATGGTGACGGGCTGCCTTTCGGCCGTTGCCGCCGACTTCCGCACTACGGCCATGCGACCGTCTCCCTCGTGATGCGAACAAACGTACGGCCCCAACGGACCGTCAGATCCCTTTGCTGGGAACATACACCGGCGAATCCCCTCCTGCGGTCTGCCTCCGCCACATCCTGCGTGCGGTCTCCACGTAGGCGCTCGCTCGGGCCAAGTGGCCCTCGGGCGGCGGATGATCCATCAATCGGGTGAGCTGTCGGACCATGGCGTTGACGAACACCCTTCCCTCGCGGGTGAGGCTCTGCGATCCGGCCAGCGCGGGCAGTGCGGCGCCGACCTGTTCGCGGCAGCGGGAGTGCTCGGCCCACGCCTTGTCGCGTTCGGCCGCGTCCGTGGCGACCAGCGCGAAGCGCTGCCAGTACTCGGCGAGCGCCAGATGGGAGTACGCGCCCTGCAGCAGCCCGTCGAAGGGGCGGGCGTCGGGCCGCCACGGGGCCCAGTGCCGGTGCTGGGTACCCGCCGTGTGCAGGGCGACAAGGTCGGCGAGCGCGCCGAGCTTGGCGTGCTGCAACTCGTGGACGAGCGTCGCGGCGAGATAGGCGGGGGTCCGCGGCGTACTGCTGAGCACCGCGCCGAACGCCTCGCGCCGGGTGCCGCTGCAGTGGGCCGCGCCGCCGCCGTACGGGACCGCCCCCGGCGGCGGGGCCAGCGGCACGACACAGTCCAGCAGTCCTGCCACCTCGTCGGACCGCACCTTCCCGCCGAGCGCGATCAGGGGCAGCGCGCCGGTCCAGGCCGACTGCCACTGGTCGAGTTCCGCGGTGGTCAGCCGTTCCCCGGCCTTCAGCCCGTGGCGCTCCAGTCCGCTGTCCGCGGTCCTGAAGGGGTCGATCTCGTCGAGCAGGACCGGGCGCGGCCCGCCGGTCAGGACCCGCAGCGGGCACCAGCGCGGATCGTCCGACCGCCAGGTCCCGTCGGGGTGACGGTGGATCCCGACGGGACCGCCGTGCGACACGGTGATGGCCAGCAGGCCCTCGGTGACGCGGAGTTCCGCCATTCCGGGTGCCGCGCGGTCGTGTCCGCCGGAGGTACTCAGCGCACCGAGGGTGGGCAGGATCAGCAGGCCGTCGTGGTGGGCGAGCCGCAGGGTGCAGGGCAGGCCCGCGCGCGCCGCCGCGGCGGCCGCGAGGGCGCCGAGGTGCGCCAGGTCGCGGGTGAGCTCGGGCCCCTGGCCCGCGCTGCCGAGGCAACGCAGGCAGCGGCGCACCCAGGGACCGACGAGGGGGTAGAGGAGCACCCGGCGGGCGGCGTCCCGGTCGGCCCGCTCGGCGGCCTCCAGGAGTGCCCAGTGCCGGCGGAAGAGCACCGCGGCCGGCCCGGGGCTCTCCGCGACCACGTCGAGCAGGGCGCGCAGCTGGAGCAGCCGCAGGGTGTGCTGGCCCGCGGTGAGTAGGGCGAAGGCCTCGGGTCCGCCGTGCGTCCCGCCGAGCTCCCGGAGCACGGCGTCGGAGATGCCGCCGGGGACGCCGGAGCGGATGGCTGCGGTCATGCCGCGGCCGCCTCGGCGAGCCGGGCCGCGACATGGCGGATCAGCCGCTGCAGATCCGCGCAGTACACCGACGGATGACGGAATCCCTCGCCGTCGCGGTACCGGTGGGCGTAGTGCCCACCGCCGCACACCTGGACCAGCGGGCAGCGGCGGCACTGCGCGGCCAGCGCGGCCAGGCCGCCCTGCCGGGCGGCGACACCGGGGTGCGCGAGCGCCTCGTCGAAGGCGTGGCGGAAGACGTCGAGCCCGGTGAAGGCGGCGCCCTCGTAGGCGGACTTGAGGGAGTCCACCTGCTCGATGCTGCCGTCGGTCTCCACCACCACCGCGTCGAACGGCTGCAGGCCCAGCGATTCGGTGGCCGCCGGGGCGCCGAGGAGCAGCGCGACGCATTCCTCGAAGATCCGCACCCGGACCTGCCGGCGGTCCGACCGCCACCACCGGTCGAAGACGGTGCACAGCCAGTCGCCGTACGGGGCCGGCCGTTCGGCCGGGGCGGGCAGTCCGGGCGGCGGCGCGCTCCAGTTGCCGTGCGGGAGAAGGAAGTCGACGGCGGGCGGCGCGAAGCCGAGCAGTGACGCGTAGACCTCGGCGGGGTCCGAGGCCAGGTCGACGACGCACAGCACTCCGGCGTAGCTGCTCCGGTGCCGCTCCTCGGCCAGCAGCCGCAGGCCGCGGGCGGCGGCGGTCCACGACGGGCGGCCCGCGTGGTCCACCCGGGACCGGTTGTGGGCGGGCAGACCGCCGTCGAGGCTCACACCGACCCGGATGCGGTGGGCGGCCAGTGTACGCAGCCGCTCGTCGTCGAGCAGCGTGCCGTTGGTCTGGACGGTGGCGTGCACGGCGCAGCCCGCGGGCACGGCGGTACGCACCCGGTCCACGACGGCGCCCAGCGCGGCGGCCCCGGCGAGCAGCGGTTCACCGCCGTGCAGGACGACGGCGATGTCGGTGAGCCGGTGCGTGGCGGCGTGTTCTGCGATCCGCCGGGCGGTGGCTTCGAGCACGGGGGCGGCGGGCGTGGCGGGGCGGCGCCGCCAGCCGCTGTCGGGGCCTTCGTAGAGATAGCAGTAGCGGCAGGCGAGATTGCAACGGCCGTTCATCTTGAGGATGAACTGGCGGAAGGGAACCGGACGCGGGCCGTCCGTGCCCGAAAGCTCCCTCGGCGTCAGCGGTTCCTCCGCCTGCTGCCTCACTCCCACGGTGATTCCCCTGTCCCCCGGTCCGTCGCGGAACCTTCCTTCCGGTGCGGAGACATAAACCCCGGAGAATTGACATTGTCCGGATCAACGCCCGACACGACCGAAACCGGGCCGTCAGAACGCGTTGCCGAACCCCCAGAGCATTTCCGTCGGTTCGCCGAGCCGGGCGCGCAATCCCTGCAGCAGCTCGGACAGCACCGGGTGGTCCAGTTCCCGCAGCGCCTCCAGATCCAGGTCCAGCAGGTCCGGCAGCCCGGCCGCGTTCGCCGGCATCACGCTCGCCGGTATTTCGGTACGCTCCGCGTTCTCTTCCTGACGCATCGTCACACCACCCTTGTTTCCCCGTAGTTGGGGAGCCCATCAGGGATTCCCGCCCACCGGTCGGCCAAAACCCCCGGCAGGGTGTCCAGGCCGCCGTTGCTATCGTCCACCGCCAAGACCGGCCAGCCGTTCCGCCGTCCACTCCGCGTCCCGGCCGCCGCCGTCCGGCAGTCTGCGCCATTCCTCCAGGGCCGCCCGGTACGCCTCGCGCGCGGCACGCGGCCGCTGCGCGGCCTCGTACACCATGCCGCGCCAGTGGTGGGCCTCCGCGGCCGTGCGTACCGCCGCAGACGGGTCCTGCAGCTGCTCCTCGGCCGCGCGGGCGGTCTCGGCCGCTCTGCGGAAGGCGTCGGCCGCCTGGTCCAGGCGGTCGGAGCGGCCGGTGTGCCGGAAGTTCAGCCGGTGCGCCCGGCCCAGTTCCAGCCAGGCGCGCGCCCGCACCAGCGGCGCCCCGCCGTTCCTGGCCGCCAGTCCGAAGATGTGCTCCGCCTCCATGAGGTCGACCGGGTCCTCCCTGTTCCGGTACCGCAGCAGCAGCGCCCGCCCCAGCATCATCAGCCGCTGCGCGAGCCGGGGATGGCCGGCCGGGGAGTGCATCCGGCAGTCCCGCAGCACCCGGATCGCCCGGGACACGAACGCGGCACCGTCCGGCAGCGCCGCCCGCTCCAGCAGGGCCGCGCCCCACTCCTCCATCAGCTCGCCGTACTCCGGCCGGTCCCGCTGCATCAGACTGGCCGCCACGGCGAACCGGTCGGCCGCCTCGTCCAGATCGGACGGCGATCCGCCCGCC
>NZ_JASISZ010000017.1:3190-11673 GCF_030063355.1 Streptomyces sp. PH10-H1 | reverse complement strand
TACCAGTGCACCCGCAGCCGACCGGAGCGAACCAGGACCTCGGCCCTGAGCGGCTGCTCCCGGACCTCCTCCAGCGCCCGCGCCACCCGCGCGCCGGCCTGTTCCAGCCGGCCGCCGGCCAGCAACAGCGCGTCGATCAGCAGGAGTTCGGCCCGGATCCGGTCCTCGGGCCGGGCCGACTCGGAGACCAGCGCGGCGCACGCGTACTCCAGCGATTCGGCGGCCTGGCCGGCGTACACCCGGGACCGCTCGGCGTCCTCGGCCGTCCCGGCCAGCATCAGCAGCGCCCGCCCGCGGGCCAGCGACAGCCCGGCCGGCTGCGGCACATCGTCACCGGCCCACGGGCGTCCGTCCGAAAACGCCTCCAGCATGCCGATGGTCTCCTGGAGCGGCCCGGTGTCACCGCTGAGCCGCCACTGCTCCTCCAGCACCTCGGCGCGCTGCAACGTGATCCGCAGTTCCTCGTCCGGCTCCAGGTCGGCGGCCGCACCCGCCCCCGTGAACTCCCGGTCCGCGCGCCGCAGCAGGTCGAGCGCGGCCGTCCGCTGGCCCAGCGCCCGCAGGTCGGCGGCGGCCGCGTGCAGCACCCGGGCCAGTACGGCACGGGCCCGCACCGCCCCGGGCGAGGCGGCGGCGGTCTCCGCGGCGTCCTGCGCCTCGCGCAGCAGGGCGGCTCCGCCCTGCAGCCGCCACATCCTCAGCAGATTCCGCGCGAGCTCGCTCCACAGCTCCGGATCGGCCTCGGTCGGCAGCCCGGCGGCCGTCGCCCGGCGCAGCAGCTGCACGGCGTCCAGCAGGCTCTGCACCATGCCGTCGGACTCGAAGCGCTCGACCAGCACCCGGGCCCGCTCCAGCGCCGCCTCGGTACGGGGCGCGCCGGTGCCCGCGCCGACGGCCTGCTCGGTCACGGACGACAGAGGTATGAAACGTTCCAGCACCTTCGCCGCCACCTGGGCGAAGGGCTGCGCGGCCCGCCTGGCCGAATCGTCCGCTCCGCTTCCCGCCGGGCCGGCCATCCGCCCCGGGGCCGGCTCGTCGCCCCGGCCGTCCGCCAGCTGGGCGATGGCCAGCGCGGGGAAGTTGGGGCCGCCGAGTCCGAAGCGCTGCTCGACGTATTCGGAGCAGTGCTTGAGCACCAGCAGTGCCTCGTCGCGCCCCAGCGGGCCCAGCAGTACGTCCTGGACGCCCTCGGCGAACTCGTACCACTGCGCGGGCGGACGCACGGCCGGCACATCGCCGATCACCGTCCCGTACGCGGGCGTCTCCATCCCGGAGACGCCGGAGCCGCCCGAGCCCATCCGGCTGAGCAGACCGCTGAGCAGCACCTCGGAGAGCTCCGCGGGCCCGGAGTCGGGCAGCATCGTCCGCTGCACCAGCTGCATCACCGGCAGATAGAGCGGTGCCGCGGCCAGGTACACGGCGAGCTGCGCCGCGCCCGGCGACGCGGCGGACCGGAACCGGGCCACGAGTTCGGCGGGGGCCAGCGGTCTGCGCGGCCGGGACGGCGGGGCGGCCGGCTGGTCCACCCGCACCCAGCCCACCGCGGCCGGCACCGGTCCCGTGCCGGTCCCCGACAGCAGCCGCGCCCACGCGCCCAGCGCGGCGGCGGTCGGCGGCAGCACCGGGATCGGGACCATGCCAGGACGCTCCGTCCCGCCCTCTCCCTCGAAGCGCAGCGACGCCGACCGACCCGGCCCCTGACCGCGCATCAGCAGCCCGTACGAGGTCGGCAGCCGGGTGCGCGACCACAGCCGCTGCGGCAGCGGCTGCAGTACGGCGACGGGCGCGTGCCGGGAGAGCCGGTACAGCAGCCGGTGCGCCTCACCGCTGCGCCACAGCGGGCCGGCGCAGTCGCTGACGAGCACGGTCACCTGGCGTCCGGTCGGGTCGCTGAGCTGGTCGGCGGAGCGCAGCACGGCGGCGCCGGGTTCGAACCGGCGGCTCACCGCGGCGCCGCCGTCCGGTGCCTGGTGCAGATACTGCACATGGACGTCACGGAAGGCGCCGAGCTGCCCGAAGACCTGCTCGAACTCGCTGAGCATGCGCTCCCACACATACATCGACGACGAGGCGTCCATCAGCAGCTGCAGCGAGGCGTCGCCCCGCGAGACGCTGCGGAAGACCGGCACCAGCATGCCGCCGGCCCGTGCGCTGCGCTCGGCGGTGGCCGACTCGTCCAGCTCACTGCGGATCGGCGGGGCGGCGCTGTGGTAGCGCTGCAACGGGCGCAGCGCCCTCTGCAGTTCGAGCAGTCCGGGCAGCGCGGGCGCCTCGGGCACCCCGATGGAGATGGCGCCCCCGGGCAGCACGGAGCCGTGTTCACCGCCGGCTCCGCGCTCCCCCGGATAGAGCGCGACGCTTCCCCCGGTCGGGCCGCCGCCGGAATGGCCGGATTCCGCCCCCGCCCCTTCGGCAGGGCCCTGATCCTCGCCGGCCGGGCTCCCCGGCCGGTCCGGCAGTCCGGTGCCGTCCGGTTCCGCCGCCCGGTGCGCCGGACGGGGGCCGTCCGCCCACTCCCCGGGACCGGCGCCGTACCCCGCCGGCTGCGACCAGCGCGCCAGCCAGAGGGCGTCGGCCAGCTCACCGAAGTCGGGGTCGAGGCCCGCTCCTCGCAGCCGCTCGATGACCTCGGCGAGTGGATCGCGGCGCGCCGACGGTGGTGGTGGCGTCGATGGGGGCGGCGCTGGCGATGGTGGCGGCGATGTCACACCCTCACCTCGGCCTGTCGAGTCGCTGGATGAGCATGTCGGCGAGCCGGTCGCGGGACGGTGGAGCGGCGTGGTGGGTGAGGTAGATGGCGTTCAACAGCTGGTCGGCAGCTAGGAGTTCACTGCGGGAGCGCTCCAGGAAGCGGGTGATCAGGTCGTCGCCGATCCTGGCCGCCTCGGTCCCCAGATGGGCCCGGACCACGGTGGCCAGCCGCTTGTGGTCGGGCTGCCCGAGTTCGAGGTGGATGCAGCGGCGCAGCAGCGGTGCCGGGAAGTCGCGTTCGCCATTGCTGGTGAGGACGACGAAGGGGAAGGCCCGGCACCGGACCCGGCCGTCCTCGACCGTCACCTTCGTGCTGTCGTCGGTGAGCACCTCGACCCGCGGTTCGCGTTCAGCGAGCCGTTCGAGTTCGGGGATCGCGAACTCTCCCTCCTCCAGAACGTTCAGCAGGTCGTTGGGAAGATCGATATCGCTTTTATCCAGTTCGTCCACGAGCAGCACGCGCGGCCTCGCCGTCGGCAGCAGCGCCGTGCCGAGCGGCCCGAGCCGGATGTAACTCCCGATGCCGCCGGGCGTCTGTGCCCGGCCGCTCGCCGCGATCTGGGTGTCCTGGAGCCTGGCGATGGCGTCGTAACGGTAAAGGCCGTCCTGCAGGGTGGTGCGGCTGACGATGGGCCAGCGCAGCACCCGGCCGAGCCCGAGTTCGTACGCGACGGCATGCGCCAGGGTGCTCTTGCCCGTGCCGGGACTGCCGGTGACCAGCAGTGGACGGCGCAGATACAGGGCGGCGTTGACGATCTCCAGCTCTTCGGGACTCGGCCGGTGCAGCTGCGCCATGTGCCGGTACGCGCCGAGCCGCCGGGTCGAGGCGCTGTCCGTGCCGGGTCCGGGTTCCACGAGGGGGCCGCCGTCGAAGTCCCGCCAGGGCGGGGGATCGGGCAGCGCGCTGATGCCGTCATGGGGCTCCCCGGCACCCCGGTAGATGAGCCACTCGTTCTCTTCGTTGGCGCCCGTCCCGGCATTTCCGTCGGGCCTCGCGTTCATGTCAGGCACTACGTGCTCCTCGTCGCTCGTACGTCGATGGCAGGAGCGCAGACCACGTATCGACCGTCCCACGGAGTGGGGGTGGAGCATAAGGGGTGTGTTCGGCCGGTCATGGCGTCTCCAGCGGCTGATCGGTTCCGGGCAGCGGGCGGGTGGGGTCGTCGTACAGCAGGACGAGCCCCTTGGAAAAATAGGCCTCAGGCTCGCTTCGCTCAAGATCCGCGCGCAGCCTGCGGACCTCCTCCGGGAGCCGGTCGGCCTGCGCCGCACTCGCGATCGTGTGCAGCACACCCCGGTGGAATTCCGAGCACACCAGGTCCCGTTCGGCCCGCTCCCGGCGCCACAGGGCCACTCCGTATCCGGCGCGGGTGATGCGCCGCAGGGTCGCGGGGCCGTCCGCGGTGTCGGAGGCCCGGCACAGCACCGGCACCGAGTACAGGCCCCGGAAGCGCAGTTCGGCGTCCGCGGGCACCTGCACGGGCGTGCCCGCGTCGCAGTCCAGGATCACCGGCTCCATCGGTCCCGCCTGCACCCGCTTCCAGCGGGCGCGGCGCAGCGCCGCGTCCTCGCCCACCTCGTCCGGGTCGTAGTCCGGGTCGGCGGGGCGCACGACGACCGGGCGCAGGGTGCCCAGCGGCGGCCCGTCCGCCGGCATGCACCAGGTGTCCACCGGCAGCTCGAACAGCGCCCGGACCAGCGCCACCTGCAGGACCGCCCGGCGCCCCGGCTCGTCGCAGCGGCGGAACGCCTCGGCGAGCGGGGCGCTCAGCCGCATCGGCAGCTCGCCGAGACGGGTGCCGTCGGCGCCCTCAGCGACCGGCAGCACATCGCCGTCCTCGTCCACGATGGCGATCCGCCAGTCGTAGCTGTCCCGCTCCCAGCCGCGGCGGTCGATCTCCAGCAGCACCGAGGGATACGACACCGCCTCGCGGGCGGCCGGGCCCACGGTGCCCGGGGCCCGCACTCCCGACGGGCCGGGATCCGTCCTGCGGTCGTTGATCCGGGCCAGCCACTCATGGCCCAGATCGTTGCGGAAACCGCGCGACAGCTCGCGTTCGCTGGCGGCGACGGCGGCCGCCCAGGTCCACAGCCTGCGCTCGGCGCCGTGCGCCGCCTTGTACGGGCGCTCCGCCGTCGCCGCGTGCACGCAGTAGCGCAGCACGGTCTCCAACTCGCTCTGGCCCCGGCGCAGGTCGTAGAGGAGCCCGAGGCCGTCGCGCCAGCCGCGCGGGGCGAGCGGCAGGTTCTCGCAGGGCTGGCCGCGCAGCTCGTCCACGGTCGCCAGCAGGCTCAATGTGCTGACGGGCGGCGGGAGTTCGGCGAGCAGTCCGAGCAGTTCCGTGCGCTGCCCCGGCGAGAGGGCGCGCCCAGCGGCTGCCCCGAGGAGGTTGTGGGCGTCGGTCCAGGTGGTGCGGTTGGTGTCGGCGAGACGGTGCCGGTCGGCGTGGTGCCGGTCGTGGGCGTGGATCACGCGCTGGAAGAGATCGTCGGACTCGGCCGTGGCCGGCTGCCGGGGCAGCGGCAGTCCCCGCAACTGCACGACGGAGATGGCGAGTCCGCCGTCCTGCCCGCCGCGCCGGGCCTTGAGCACGCCGATCACCTCGCCCCGCGCGAGGTCGACGACCGGGCCGCCGGAGGCGCCCGACGGGATCTCGTCCTCGTTGCCGAGGCGGAGCTTGCCGTCCTTGCCCAGTTCGCCGCGGATCGTGCACCGGCCGCTGACGTCCTCGACCTCGCCGTCCACCTCCATGCAGCCGAAGAAGGCCACCTCCTTGCGGGTGAAGACCTTGGAGGTGCGCTCGGTGAGCCAGACGCAATCGTGCGGCACCGGTTCCAGCAGCCGGATCAGCGCCAGGTCGGGGGCCGGCCATAAGCCGTGCCCGGAATTCTCCATCGGCTCGGCCCACTCGACCCGGCCGCGGACCGTGCGCCCCTCGAAGGTGAGACCGACCTCGCGCCCGCCACCGGCCACCGCGCCTCCCTCGCCCCGCAGCGCCACATGGGCGCAGGTGAGCACCCAGTTGGGGGCGACGAAGAACCCGCTGCCCCACGGGCGCGCGGCGACGTCCCCGGGGGACGCGCCACCGGTCCCGTCGGGGGCATACCCGGACGGCGCGGCATGAACACGTACGGTGGCGGCTCTCACCAGGGGCGCCAGGGTCTCGAAGGGATCCGAGTCCTCGTCCTGTGCGCCCCCGTTGCTCCCCGTCACGCCGCGTCACCCCCCGTTCGGCCTGCTGTAACGGAAGGCTAGCGGCCTGCGCGGACCGGCGCGAGGGAGTGTCGGAATGCTGCCTATCCTTGCCTGGAATGTCCCATCGTCCCTGTGTCCCATGTGTCCCCTGTATGGAGCTACGGAGCATCCCTTGTACTTCACCGATCGCGGTATCGAGGAGCTGGAGAGCCGGCGCGGCGAGGAAGAGGTCACCTTCGAGTGGCTCGCTTCCCGACTGCGGGAGTTCGTCGACCTCAATCCCGACTTCGAGATCCCCGTGGAGCGGCTGGCCACCTGGCTGGCCCGGCTTGACGACGCGGATGAGGACGACGAGTAGCAGCCGGCGAGTGACGGCAGCGCGGCTGCGCGCATGACCGCTGCCCGAGGCCGCTCGGGGGCCGCTCGGGGGCGGCTCGGGGACGGCTCAAGGGGGCGGGGCAGGCCGCTTGACTTCTCCAGTACGCGATATATCGTGTCTATCAAGAGACGCGATATGTTGCGTTGCCTGGCGTACCACGAGGAGGGTCGACATGAGCGGCACGTCGGAATGGACCGTCACCGAACCACACAAGCTCGTCTTCGACGGGCATGTCGACACCGTGCGCGTGCGCATCGTCGGCGGCGCGGTGAACGTCGTGGGCGTCGAGGAAGGTCCGGCCCGTCTGGAGGTCAGCGAGCTCGACGGGCCGCCGCTGCTCGTCAGCCTCAAGGGCGGCACCCTCACCGTCGGCTACGACGACCTTCCCTGGAAGGGCTTCCTGAAGTGGCTCGGCGGCAGGGGCTGGGAGCGGCACACGGTCGTCTCGCTCGCCGTCCCGCAGCGCACCCGCGTCGAGGTCGGCGTGGTCGGCGCGAGCGCGGTGATCTCCGGCATCTCCGAGGCCATCCAGGTACGCGGTGTCAACGGCGACATCACCCTCGTCGGAGCGGGCGGCCCGGTCAGCGCCAACACCGTCGGGGGCAACGTCGAGGCCCAGGCGGTCTCCGGCGATCTGCACGTCAGCACCGTCTCCGGCGACCTGACCGTCGTCGAGGGCAGCAGCGCGCGGATCAAGGCGGAATCCGTCAGCGGCAACATGGTGCTCGACCTGGCCCCCGTCGACACGCCCCCCGGCGCCGACGTCCGGCTGAACACCGTCTCCGGCGAGATCGCCATCCGCATCCCGGAGCCCGCGAACGCCGAGGTCGACGCCAACACCACCAGCGGCGCGGTGTCCTGCGCCTTCGAGGACCTGCGGGTCAGCGGCCAATGGGGCGCCAAGCGGATCACCGGCCGCATCGGGGCCGGTGGTGCGCATCTGAAGGCCACCACCGTCTCCGGCGCCATCGCCCTGCTGCGCCGCCCGCCGCTCGACGACGAGCCCGGCGGCCCGGTCGCCGACGAGCCCGCCGGTGCGACCGACCGCGAAACCCCCTCGCTCCGGAAGGACATCTGACATGGCTCCCGTCTTCGCCCACGGCCGCCTGCGGCTGTACCTGCTCAAACTGCTGGACGAGGCCCCGCGCCACGGCTACGAGGTCATCCGCCTGCTGGAGGAGCGCTTCCACGGCCTCTACGCGCCCTCCGCCGGCACCGTCTACCCGCGGCTGGCCAAGCTGGAGCAGGAGGGCCTGGTCACCCACAGCACCGAGGGCGGCCGCAAGGTGTACTCCATCTCCGACGCGGGCCGCGCCGAACTGGCCGCCCGTGCCGACGAGATCGCCGACCTGGAGAACGAGATCCGCGAGTCGGTCTCGACGCTGGCCGCCGAGATCCGCGAGGACGTCCGGGGCGCGGCCGGTGATCTGCGCCGCGAGATCCGCGCCGCCGCGCAGCAGGCCCGCAACGCCCCCGCGGGCGGCACCACCGGCTCCCCCGGCAGTGACTTCCGCGCCATGAAGCAGGAGTGGAAGGATCAGGCCCGCCGCGCCAAGGAGGAGAGCCGCCGGGCCAAGGAGGACGCCCGCGACGCCCGTCTCCAGGCCAAGGAGGCGCAGGATTTCGCGCGCGTCGAGGTGCAGCGGATCGCCAAGCAGGTCCAGGAGCAGGTGCAGTCCCACGTCCGCGAGGGCGACTGGCAGGGCGGCCTCAAGGAAGGGCTCGCCGAGCTCAACCGCGAACTCGGCGCGCTGGGCAGGGCCACCGGCCAGATGTCGTCGTCGTGGTCGGGCTACCTCAAGTCCGACCCGGACAGCGCCACGGACAGCGCCACCGACAGCACAGCGGACGACACCAAGGCCGACGCCGCGGCCGACCCCACGGCCGACGCACCGGCGGACACTCCCGACTGGGCCAAGGAACACGGGGACGGTTCCGAAGGCCAGGACGGCTCCGCCGACCCCGCCCGCGAGCTGGAACGCCTCCTGGACCGTTTTCGTGACGACATCCGTGACGCGGCCCGCGACTGGGGCGTGGACGCCGAGCAGGTGCGCGAGGCCCGCCGCCACCTGTCGACGGCGGCGGCCCGGATCGGCGCCGTACTGCGCGGCCGCGCGAGCTGATCTCCGGAACGGCTGCGGTGTGCGGGTCCCGTCG
>NZ_JASISZ010000017.1:0-3180 GCF_030063355.1 Streptomyces sp. PH10-H1 | reverse complement strand
CCGGAAGGGGTGGGGGTGGGGGTGCCGGCGCTGGGGCCCCCCCACACCGCAGCCATGTCACCAGGATCAGCTCATCGTCAGCACGATCTTCCCGAACAGCTCGCCGCCCGCCATCTTCTCGAAGCCCTCGCGGGCGCGGTCGAGCGGCAGCACGGAGTCGATCACCGGCCGGATCCCGGTGGCCGCGCAGAAGCTCAGCAGATCCTCCAGCTCGTCCTTGGTGCCCATCGTCGAGCCGACGACCTTCAGTTCCAGGAAGAAGATCCGGTTGAGTTCGGCGGCCGGCGGGTTCGGGCCGCTCGTGGCGCCCGAGATCACCAGCGTGCCACCGGGCCTGAGCGACTTCACCGAATGCGACCAGGTGGCGGCGCCGACCGTCTCGATCACCGCGTCGACCCGCCGCGGCAGCCGCGCTCCTGCCTCGAAGGCGGCCTCCGCGCCCAGTTCCACCGCCCGTTCGCGCTTGCCCTTGTCCCGGCTCGTCGCGAACACCCGCAGCCCCGCGGCCTTCGCCAGCACGATCGCGGCCGTCGCGACCCCGCCGCCGGCGCCCTGCACCAGGATGGAATCCCCTGGCCGCACTCCCGCGTTGGTGAAGAGCATCCGGTAGGCGGTCAGCCACGCGGTCGGCAGGCAGGCCGCCTCCTCGAAGGACAGCTCCGCCGGTTTCGGCAGCACGTTCCACGAGGGCACCGACACCCGCTCCGCGAAGGTCCCCTGATACCGCTCGGTGAGGATCGAGCGCGGCTCGTCCGGCCCCACCCCGTGCCCGGACTGCCCGATGACCGAGTGCAGGACGACCTCGTTGCCGTCCTCGTCGATCCCCGCCGCGTCGCAGCCCAGGATCATCGGCAGCCGCTCCTGCCCGAGCCCCACCCCGCGCAGCGACCACAGATCATGGTGGTTGAGCGACGCGGCCCGCACCGTCACCGTCGTCCATCCCGGCCGCCGTTCCGGCTCCGGGCGCTCCCCCAGCTCCAGGCCGTTCAGCGGCTGATCACGGTCGATACGTGCGGCATAGGCAGCGAACATGCCCAGAAACTATCCGTGCGGGCCACAACAGGTGAAGACCCCGCCGCGCGAAGCGACATTCGTCACCCCCACCGCGCAACCTCCCCGGCCTCCCACTGCACTGACACAGTGACGGGCGGTCCGCGCACGCGGTCACGGGAGGGGACGACATGCGGCAGGACGAGAGTGCCGGCGAGGGAGACGACGCGGTGCACGCGTTCGTCGGCGCGAGACGGGTGGCGCTCTTCCGCAGCGCGTTCCTGCTGTGCGGCGACCGCGACGAGGCCGATGACCTCGTCCAGACGACGCTCGTGACGGTCATCCTCGGCTGGCGCCGGCTGGAACGACTCGACAACGTCGAGGCCTACGCCCGCCCGCACGCGGGAGCCCTGCGGTCGCCTGGACCACGGTGCGCTGATCACGTGACGGTGGGCCGGCACCATGGGTGCCGGCCCGCCGTCGTACAACAACCCCCGCCGGAAGCGGTCAGCGGCGGGCGACGCCCTCCGCGCGGGCGGCGGCGGCGACCGCGGCCGTGACGGCCGGGGCGACGCGCGCGTCGAACGGCGACGGGATGACGCAGTCGGCACTGATCTCGTCGGCGATGACGGCGGCCAGCGCCTCGGCGGCGGCGATCTTCATGCCCTCGGTGATGCGCGAGGCGCGCACCTGGAGGGCGCCGGCGAAGATGCCCGGGAACGCGAGGACGTTGTTGATCTGGTTCGGGTAGTCGCTGCGGCCGGTGGCGACGACGGCCGCGTACTTGTGGGCGATGTCCGGGTGGATCTCGGGCGTCGGGTTGGCCATGGCGAAGATGAAGGCGCCCTTGGCCATGGTGGCCACCGCCTCCTCGCGCACGGTGCCGCCGGAGACGCCGATGAACACGTCCGCACCGTCGAGAGCGGCCTCCAGCGAGCCGGAAAGTCCAGCCTTATTGGTGTACGAGGCCAGCTCGCGCTTGACGGAGTTCAAGTCGTCACGTCCGCCGTGCACGATTCCCTTACGGTCGGCGACGGCGACATCGCCGATCCCCGCCTCGATGAGGATCTTGGCGATGGCGACCCCCGCGGCGCCCGCGCCGGAGATCACCGCGCGCAGCTCGCCCAGCGAGCGGCCGGTGAGCTTGGCGGCGTTGCGCAGCGCGGCCAGCGTCACGACGGCGGTGCCGTGCTGGTCGTCGTGGAAGACCGGGATGTCGAGACGCTCCTGCAGCTTGCGCTCGATCTCGAAGCAGCGGGGGGCGGAAATGTCCTCCAGGTTGACGCCGCCGAAGGACGGGGCGATACGCACCACGGTTTCGACGATCTCGTCCACGTCCGTGCAGGCCAGCGCGATCGGGACCGCGTCGACCCCGCCGAACTGCTTGAAGAGGATGGCCTTGCCCTCCATCACCGGAAGGGAGGCCTCGGGACCGATGTCACCGAGTCCGAGCACCGCGGTGCCGTCCGTGACCACGGCCACGACGTTGGACTTCCAGGTGTAGTCGTTCACCAGATCGGGTTGCTCGGCGATCGCCGTGCAGACCTTCGCGACGCCCGGCGTGTACGCGAGAGACAGATCGTCCGCGTCGCGCACCGGCACGGTGGCGGCCACCTCCATCTTTCCGCCGCGGTGCAGGGCGAAGACCGGATCGATGGGGAACGTGTCCGTATCGGTCCGAGAATTGACGATCTCCGCTGCCACAATTGACCCCTTTGTCTGATTTGGTTTCGAGGGTACTATCTCCAGAAATGGAGATAGGCGGGCTCGGCATCGGTACACCCAGGCACTTGAGTGGTCCTGAAGGCACCGGCGCCAGGCGTGCCGCACGCACGCCATGGGCCCCGGGATGAGGGGTAAGGATCCGTTCTACCGGAAGACCGATTCCGCTGCGAGTCCCATTCGGTTGCATCACGGTGACGCGAATAGGAAATATCGGCATACAGCGCGGCAAAAGGTCCGAATGGCAAGACAGCGCGGATACTGTGTGCGACTGGTCGGCGTGGCCCCCGCCATGGTCCGGCCTTGGTGTGCCGGCCCGGTGAGAGCCCGGGGATCGCCCGTTATCCGATTTTGACATAACTGGACCCCTGGCTGGGTCTGTCCGCATGGCAAGATGCGCAGATCACACCGGGTGGCGATAATCGGACACAGGTTTCGGACCCACCCACCCACCCCTCTCTCCGCCCT
>NZ_JASISZ010000179.1 GCF_030063355.1 Streptomyces sp. PH10-H1 | reverse complement strand
ATAAGAAGATCACTATCGATGCTCCAACTTCAATGTCACAAACAATGCAGTGGCCCATCTTCAATGACACAAACAACCATCAGCCCAACTTCGATGACAAGGGGCCCATCTTCACTGGCACAGGTCACGGTCATCCGCGAGCGCCAGGCCGCCGTCGACGCGTGAGTGTCACACTGTCACGCCCCCGCTGCAAGGGGGGCGTTGAGGGGTATCCGTCCAGGTCAGGGGTGCATTGCCGGGCGGCGTGACATGGGCCGTGACACCCACCGTGACAGCTACGCATCGCCCGACGGCTTCCGTATCCGGCGCAGCGCGCCGCGCAGTCCGCGGTTTCTGTAAGCCTGGTCGTGGCGGCAGGGACCGCAGTAGATGCCGTCTTCGGGTGGGACAGTGATGTCGGTGTACCAGTCCACCGGCGCGTCCACCAGCTGCTCGCAGTGCGGCGTCGCGCACTGCGGAACAGCCGGTGCTCTCTCTTTGTCCTCTTCGGCCTGCCACTGCTGCAGTTGCTGCTGCTGTTTGGCTTCACGTGCCGCCTGCTCAGCTTGCCAGCGGGCTTCGGCTGCGGCGCGGCGCTTCCTTGCCCGCTGCTGGTAGGCGGCCAGGGTGCGGGTGTCGGTGAGCGCGGTCAGCAGCGGCTCGAACTCCTGACCGCGCTCCTGCGCGACGCGCCGCCAGACGGGGCCGTGCGGGCCATGCTCCTGCAAGCGGTCCAAGGTGGTGAGCACGAGCGGGACCTTGTCGGTGAAGTCGAGATAGCCGTCGTCTTCCTGCGCGTACCAGCACTCGTCCGCTGCCCAGTACTCCCGGGTGAGGGCAGCGAGCTCCTGCATCCGGTTGTGCAGCGCGCGCGGGCCGGCGCCGGTGAACACGAACGCCAACGGCGGCCAGCCCGGCAAACCGGTCTCGGGATAGAGCGTCTCCCAGTACGGGACGGTGTCGGATTCCCCGGTCCGGCGCGAGGTCCAGGTGCTCGGCGTGCCCGGGTCGTTGACGCGGCGGCGGTAGCAGGCCGCGTAGGCGGCGAGCTTGTCCGCGACGCGCTCCACCGGCTCGGTGGCCCGATCAACCTCCACCATCAGCAGCGGCAGGCCGGCCTCCTTCGCGCGCAGCAACGCGTCCGCGCGCACGTTCTGCTTGCCCGAGGTGGCCAGCGCGTGGGGGACCTCGGTCCGCCACGAGGCGACGTCGCCGATGCCGCCCCGGCTGAACGCGACGATGGTGGCGTTCACGCCCATCGCGTGCGGCGCACCGCCGCGTCCCGCGCCCCTCGCGCGGCCGCCCATCTCTTCCGGGCCGCGCTCCAGCAGTCGCCCGGCCGCGTCCAGGCCGGCCGGGGTCAGGCCCCACAGCTTCTGCGACGGCTCCCCCGTCCGGTCCGGCGCCCCGAACCGACCCGCCGGGCCAGCCGTGTTCCCCTCCGAGACCACCTCACCGCGCGCCTCCAGGACCAGCAAGGCGTTGCGCATCACCTTGTTGTCCGTCAGGTGCGGGCGCACCAGGTTCAGGATCTGGGTGGCGGTGGCCACCTTCAGCACGCCCAACACCCGCAGCGCGTCCTTCTGATCCCTCACCGTCGATCGCGGCTTGGGCTTCGATTCGGTGCTCGCCATCTGGTGCTCCCCCGTGCAGCTGCTGCGGAAGCCTTCCATGGTCGCCTGCCGGTACGACAATCCGCCCCGGCCCCCTTTTCCCCGGCCGACGCATCAGCGGCGGCCACGCGGCCCGCGCAGGGCCCGCCGGAGGCCAAGGGAACGGCTTTCGAACCCTCGCGCCCGCCACCACCCAGCCACACCCGTCCCTTTCTCTTCGGGTGCAGCTAGGTGGTGGGGGGCAAGAGGGTTGTCGGGATTACCAGTGACGTGCGGACAAGGGGTCTGAACTGCGAAAACACCGGATCGCAGAGCGCGGCAGTCGGTAGCAGTCGCGGGTGCAGGAACGGTAGGAGCAGCGGGGGGAATCCCGGGTACCAGCCACTCGGACCTGCTGATCGGCAGTGTCATCACTTCCGCCGCCTGGTGCCGCTCACCGTGTCAGCCGGCGCTGCACTCCCGCTGCCGCCAGATCACCGCAGCCTGCCTGAACCCGTCCTGGAAGCGCCGCCGTTCGTCATCCCATCCATTGTGCACTTCACCGGCGACTCCAAGCCGGTCAACCACAGCGGCACCGGCGAGGCGGCCGCCGTCCCGCCCGCGAGGGGTGAGGAAGCAGAAACACCTCTCCCCTTCACAGGGAAGAGGTGTCGGCACGCGCCGCCCGGTTGCACTCCTGGCGTGACCAGGCCGGATGCGGTGCAACCGCGCTCCAGCGGTGAAACCGGCCGCGAAACCGCCGGTGAAACCCGCCGCGAAACCGCCGGTGAAACCCCTGGCGAAACCCACCGCGAAACCAGGCCCACCGCCGGAAGCCATCTATTCCCACCAGGGAACCTGCCGGGCTTCCACGATTCCATAGGTGTCCGTTTTCGCCCGTTCCAACCCCTTGCCCCGATGCTTTGACCACTTCCTTCCTGATACCTGGCTTTATCTACCGTTCCAAGCCCTTCCATTCCCATCTGGTGCGCACGGGTTCCGGTGCAAGCATGTGAGCAACCATCCGCCTGCCCCGGCCGCACCCCAGCGCCACGCTGTACCGCGTGCCCGGCCCTGTGACCTGCGGTAGTGATGTCCGTGGAACACCCGCTGGCCCGATCGCCGACCGGCGTTCCACCAGGAAATCGAACTAGAGTCGAACGATGGGGCGAGGTGGACGATGGCGGCGGTGTCGAAGGCGTCGTTGGGGTGGCCGACGTCGGCGCCGGTGTGCAGGAGAGCGTCGGTGTAGGAGTCGGTGGCGGCTGAGTAGTGGGCGAAGCCCCACTCCTGG
>NZ_JASISZ010000178.1 GCF_030063355.1 Streptomyces sp. PH10-H1 | reverse complement strand
CAGGGTGTCACCCCGTTGGCCTGAGCCCGACCGAGGGACAAATAGTCATACCGGACAGGGAGATCAGCTGTCCGCACACGAGGACCTGAACTGTCCGCTCACCCGGATGTCCCACTGTCCGTGGACACACACAAATGGGCTTGACGGTGGGGGCCGTCTCCGAGAGCCTCGGGCGCGGGACCTTGTGAGCCATATCCGCCTCACTCGAGATCCCAGGGGGAGCGCATGCCACACCAGGAAGACGGGACCATCGGGCTTCTGCTGCCGTACAGCCCTGAACTGGCAGGGCTGGCAAGGAACCCGAACCTGCCGGGTCGCCTCCTCGACCGCTTCGTTTCCGCCGCCGACGAGGACCTCTGCGGCTACCTCGCCGATCGGGACGACCTGACCGACAACCAGGCGGCCGTCCTGGCTTCGCGCGGCGCCGAGTCGGACCTGAGCTGTGCGGAATCACTGCCGGACTCCCCGCCCTGGGAACTGGCGCGGCACCCCGACGAGACCGTCCGCACCCACCTGGCCGAGCGGGAGGACTCACTGCCGGCAGACCTGCTGCGCCTGCTCGGCCGCGACCAGGTGATCGCCGTGGTGGGTGCGGTGGCCGACCACTCCGAGCTCCCCGCAGATCTGGCCCGGGAACTGGCAGCTCGACCGGACCAGGCGGTCCGCGACGCACTCGCCCACAACCACGCCACGCCTCCGGACGTCCTGGCCGCACTGCTCGCCGACGGAGGCAGCCCACCGATCACCTCCTGCGGCCGGTGCAGGCACCTCCCGGACGGCTCGGCCTGCGGCGACCACGCCGCGGCAGTCCTCGCCGTCCGGCTCGCCACCCTCGGCAACCCGACCACCCCACCGGAGGGCATGGAGCAATTCCTGGACCACCCGGACCCGTGGGCCCGGGCCGCCCTGGCCGGCCGACTCGACCTGACGGAACAGGCATACCACCGGCTCGCCTCCGACACCGATCACCGGGTCCGCGCCGAGGCCGCCGCCAACCCAACTCTCGGGGCGTCCGACATCCACACTCTGGCCAACGACCCCGACCGCACCGTACGCCGCGCCGTGCTGCAGAACCCAACGCTTCCGCTGCCGCTACTGGTCCGACTGGCGCCCGCCCGGCGGATCGGCACCGAGGTGCTGCCCCGGATCAAGGCCGCGACACCCGAGGAGTTGCGCCGGCTCGCCCAGTCGAACGCCGCACAGGTCCGCGCCCTCGTCGCGGCCCGCCCCGAACTCCCCGCCGGCCTCACCGCCCTGCTCTCCGACGACCCCGACATCGGCGTGGCCAAGCGAATCGCCCCGAACCCGGCCCTGGCCCCTGCCCAGCTCTATGCGATCACCGCACGTCACGGGCCGCGCGCGCACGAGGCCGTGGCTCGCAACCCGCACTGCCCACCCGAACTCCTGCACGCCATGGCGCTCGCCGCCACACCCGCCGTCAACCCGCTCGGCGAGATCGCCAAACACCCGGCTGCGCCCCCGGAAGCCCTGCTGCTCTGCCTCGCCGACCCGGACGAACGCGTCCGCTCCGCCGCTGCGGCCCACCCCGCGTTGCCCGTCGACGCAATGGCACAGCTGCTCGGGGGCAGAGGAGAGCTCGCGTAGCAGCGGGGCCGAACTGGGCTCGGCGCCACCCAGACCGTTCATGACCTGGAGTGTCAAGCGGCGAGTGCGTGGGCTCGGTGGGACCAGGCGGTCGCCTCATCGTACGGTGTGCCGGTCTTGAGACAGCCGTGCAAGATGCCGACCAGCCGGTGCACGAGTCGGCGCAGGGCGGCGTTGAACTCGATACCGCGGGCACATTGCTGCTCGTAGTAGGCCCTGGCGCCAGCGGAGACCCGCAGAGCGGAGAACGCCTGGGCGATCAGCGCGTCGATGAGCCGGTCGTTGCGGACGAACCGCGCGGTCACGACCTTCATCTTGCCGGAGGCACGGGTGATCGGGCTGGTGCCGGCATAGTTCTTTCTGCCCGTGCAAGAAGTTGACCTGCTCGTTCAAGGTCACCAGCAGAGCCCAGTCGTCGCAGAACAGCGCGTTGTGGCCGTGTGCCGCACAGTCGAAGACCGGGATCGGCTCACCGGACTCCGCCGGCACCGACGACGAGTTGAGAGCAACAGGAGGACGTGAAGCGAGAGACCCGTCCAGAGACGGACCGTCAATGTCCGCTGTTGCCAGGAGCGAGCGGGCTCGCGCACTCGCGGGGAGCCCAACCCCTGCCGAACCGAGGAGGAGGTCAAGCGTGGGCGTGATCGAAGAGTGCTGCCATGTCTTGTTGCAGGCCGATGATGTCAGTCAGTGTCCACAGGCCGTGTCCCAGTTGGGGGTCGCCGCCGTGGGGGGATTCCGGATGCTGTGCTGCCAGTGCCACCACCTGATGGGCTGGGTCGGGCAGGTGGGTCAGGCCCACGACGCCGAAGCGGGAGCGAGAGCGCTTACGGGCCGCAGGCCGGCCCGCCAGCTGCGCCATGCTCGGCCGCTGAGCGAAACTGCCGGCGTAGAACTCGATCACCGGAAACTCGTTCGCGCCGTGCAGCTCGCGCACGAAAGCGGGTCCGCCGACCCCGGCCGGGCCGCGACCGCCACCTCCCCGGCCCCCAAGGCCGGTTTCGCGAAGGACGCTACCGCACAGGACACCTCAGCGCAGGAGGCGGCCAAGGAGGCCGCCGCGAAGGACGCTGCCGCAAAGGTCGCCAAGGCCAAGGCCAAGGCTGGGGCGCCGAGGGCAACGGCCGAATCAGGCGCGTCGGCACACGCGCAGCAGAGCGAGTACTTCGAGGTGGCCTGTTCGTGGACAGCCCCGCGGCCACACACCCGGGCGGCAGCCGACCCCGTAGAGGCGAGCCGCGGGGCACCCCCCCCCCCGGGGGGGGCCCCCGCGGCCGTTCACACGGAAGCCTCGCGCTGC
>NZ_JASISZ010000177.1 GCF_030063355.1 Streptomyces sp. PH10-H1 | reverse complement strand
GGTGGGTGGGGAACGGCCCGCCGGACGGGCGGCCACCGGCCACGGGCGCGGGGGCAGGCCGGCACGCCCCCGGACCACACCGCCTCCGACGGAACGCACGCACGCCCGGACCCGCCGCGCAGGACCGGGACAAACCCGCAAGCCCGCCGCAGGCGACCCGGTAGGCGGGGGGACCGGTAATGTGGGACGGATGACCACCGAGCAAGCCGGGACCCGATTGTGACCGGCAGCGCACCGCGCACGTTGGCAGAGGATCTGCGGGCCCGCGGCGACGACGCGCTGGCGGCGCTGTTGCGTGCGCGCCCCGACCTGCTCAGTCCGGTGCCGAACGATCTGACGCAGCTCGCCACGCGCGCAGCGACCCGCGCGTCGGTCGTCAGGGCGCTGGAGCGGCTCGACCGGTTCACGCTGCAGACCACCGAGGCGCTGGCGGTGATGCCGGACGGCGGCCCGTACGCGGTGCTGCGCGCCCTGATGACGGGCGACGCGGCGGACAAGGCGACGGACGCGGCGCTGCCGCGTGCCGTGGAGTGCCTGCGGGAGCAGGGGCTGGTGTGGGGCGGTGACGACCGGCTGCGGCTGGTGCGTACCGCGCGCGATCTGCTGGCGCCGTCCGCCTCGGTGCCGTCGCCCACCGGACTGGGTCCGTCCGTGGCGGAAGCCACGTCCGGCATGTCGCCGGCCCGGCTGCAGGAGATCCTCGCGGATGTGGGGCTGCCCGCCACGCACGACCCGATGAGCGCGGTGGCGGCGCTGGCCGACCTGTTCCGCGACCGGAAGCGGATGAAGAAGCTGCTGGGCGGGGCGCCCGAGGGCGCGACCGGGGCGCTCGGGAAGCTGGCGTGGGGCCCGCCGTACGGCGAAGTGGCCGACGCGATCGCGCCGGTACGGGCCGCCACCGCGACCACGCCCGTGCAGTGGCTGCTCGCGCGCGGGCTGCTGCTGCCCGCCGGGCAGCACAACGTCGTACTCCCCCGCGAGGCGGCACTGCACCTGCGGGCGGGCCGCGCGCACCGCGTGGTCGAGCCGGCGGCACCGGCGCTCACGCCCGTCGAACACTCTCCACAGGCTGTGGACGGAACCGCCGCCGGGCAGGCGTTCAGCGCCGTACAGACGGTCGAGGAGTTGCTCAAGGCGTGGGAGACCGGCGGCCCGCCGGTGATGCGGGCGGGCGGGGTCAGCGTCCGCGACCTGAAGCGGGTGGCGACGGCGCTGGACGTGTCCGAGGCGCTGGCCGCGTTCTGGCTGGAGCTGGCGTACGCGGCGGGGCTGCTGGCCTCGGACGGCGAGCTGGACGAGGCATACGCGCCGACGCCCGCGTCCGACGACTGGCTGCGGCTGCCCGCGCAGGAACGGTGGACGGTGCTCGCCACGGCGTGGCTGGCCGCCACCCGCACGCCGGGCCTGGTCGGCACCCGCGACGCCAAGGGCCGCGCGCTGTCCGCGCTCGGTCCCGATCTGGACCGCTCCCTCGCGCCCGAGGTCCGGCGGCGCGTCCTCGGCCTCCTCGCGACGCTCCCCGAAGGGGCCTCCGCCGCCCCCGCCGAGCTGCTCGACCGGCTGCGCTGGGACCGGCCGCTGCGCGGCGGCGCGGGGACGGACGCGCTGCGCGCGGAGCTGCTGCGCTGGACCGTCACCGAGGCCGAACTCCTCGGCCTCACCGGCCGCGGCGCCCTCGCCGGCCACGCACGCTCCCTGCTCGGACCCGCCCCGGCGGTGCCGCGCCGCCGGAACGCCTCCGGCACCGCCGGGACCCCCACAACCGCCGGGACGTCCACGACCACCACGACGTCCGCGGCCCCGGCGTCGGTGCCCGCGGGGGTCACCACCCCCGCCGAAGCCGCGGCGGCGGCCGCGAGCGCGGCGAACCGCCTCGCTCCGCTCCTCCCCCAGCCCCTCGACCACGTGCTGCTGCAGGCAGACCTCACCGCGGTGGCCCCCGGCCCGCTGGAGGCACCGCTCGCGGAGATGATCGGCGTGCTGGCCGACATCGAATCCAAGGGCGGGGCGACGGTCTACCGGTTCACGCCGGAGTCCGTGCGGCGGGCGCTCGACGCGGGACGCACGGCCGCCGACCTGCATACCTTCCTCGCCGAGCGCTCACGGACGCCCGTACCGCAGCCGCTCAGCTATCTGATCGACGATGTGGCCCGCAAGCACGGCCGGCTGCGCGTCGGAGTGGCGGCCGCGTACCTGCGATGCGACGACGACACGCTGCTCAGCGAGCTGCTGGCGGACCGCCGGGCCCACGGTCTCGGTCTGCGTCGCCTCGCGCCGACCGTGCTCGCGGCCCAGACCGCGCCCGACACTCTGCTGGAACGCCTCCGTGCGATGGGCTTCGCGCCCGCCGCCGAGTCCGCCGACGGCGATGTCGTCATCACCCGCGCAGACGCCGTCCGCACCCCGCGGCGGGCCGCGCCGACGCCGGTCACCGACGGCCCGCCGGCGCCGAACGGCACGCTGCTCGGCGCCGCCGTCAAGGCGATCCGGGCCGGCGACCACGCCTCGACGGCCGTGCACCGCGAGAGCGTGCCCGCACACACGGGCAACGGCGGGCTGCCCCGTACCGCCGCCGCGGAGACCCTCGCCACGATGCAGGCCGCCGTACTGACCGGCGACTCGCTCTGGATCGGCTACGTCAACGCGGACGGCGCCGCGAGCCAGCGCGTCATCGGCCCGGTGCGCGTCGAGGGTGGCTTCGTCACCGCCTACGACCACACCGCCGACGAGGTCCGCACCTTCGCGCTGCACCGCATCACGGGCGTCTCGGAACTGGCCGATGATCCGGCTTAGCACCAATACCAGTGACTTAAGACTCGCTGCTGGTAGCGTGGGGTCCAGGAGGTGCCTGGATGCCACGGCCTGGGCAGGTCAAGCCGGAGACGGATGAGCGGTTGTCGGACCGGATTGCGGTCGGGCTGCT
>NZ_JASISZ010000176.1 GCF_030063355.1 Streptomyces sp. PH10-H1 | reverse complement strand
TCCCCAGCCCGACCGGAGCTCCGCCGAGGCCGTGGCCATCGCCCCGCACTGGCGCACCGCCTCAATCAACCCACCGACCAAGGTCCCACGAAGCTGGGATCCGATACCTTAAGTCACTGGTATTGGGCTTAGCACCGCTAGCACCGCTAGCACCACAGCGTCGCGTGCGGATCATGCTCGCTCAGGTGTCCGCCTGCGACGTCCCTCCTGTGCTTCCTCGGGCCGCCGCCGCTGCCACCAGTGCCGGCGCGGGGGATGCAGCGCCTTGCCCAGCCGCCTGCCGATCAGGAGATAGCCGATCAGCGCGCCGGTCGTGTTGAGGATCACGTCGTCAATGTCGAAGGCCCGGCCCACGACGATCGCGCCTTGCACCGTCTCCACCATCAACATCACCAGCGCCGTCACCAGCACCACCCGCAGCAGACCGCGCGCCTTCGGCACGAGCATCGGCAGCAGGATTCCGAACGGCACCCCGAGTACCAGGTTGCCGCCGATCTGCTTCACCGTGTCGCGGAACGCCGGCTGGTCGATGTACTGGCGGATGGAATCGCCCGGACGGAGATTCGTGTGGATGAGCTTGACCGACGCCGGGGACGGCTGCAGCGTCAGTTTGGCCAGCACCACCGCGAAGCCGACCATGCAGACGAAGGCCAGCAGCATCACCAGCGCCCGGGTGAGCCCGGCGACGATCGATCTGCGCCCTCCCGGTTCGTCCCGGAACACCGGTTTGGGGGCCGGTTTCCGCGCCGGTTTCCGCAGCGGTTTCTTGAGCGGGCTCTTCACCGACTTCGGCGCAGCCTTCCACCCGGGTTTCCACGTGGGTTTCCACGCGGGCCTCGGCTTTGCTTTCGGCGTCCGCTTCGGCGGCGTCTTGGGCCGGAGCTTGAGCGCGCGCCTCGCGGCCAGGCGTCTGCGGGCCGGCTGGAACAGATCGGTGCGAGCCATACGTTCCCCCATCCAGGTCGACGGGGCGTCTACCCCCTGCCCGCGGCCGTACGCCACAGCCGCCACAGCCGATGACCGCGATGCGCGACACTGGAGGCTTGCCTCCATCACGAACCGAAGGGTGTGGCACTTGAACAACGGGCCTCTCATCGTCCAGAGCGACAAGACGCTGCTCTTGGAGGTCGACCACGAGCGGGCGGACGCCTGCCGCCGCGCCATCGCCCCGTTCGCGGAGCTGGAGCGCGCACCGGAGCACATCCACACCTACCGGCTGACACCGCTCGGCCTGTGGAACGCGCGAGCGGCAGGACACGACGCCGAGCAGGTCGTGGACGCGCTCGTCGCCTTCTCCCGCTACCCCGTGCCGCACGCGCTGCTCGTCGACGTCGCCGAGACGATGGACCGCTACGGCCGGCTCACCCTCAGCAAGCACCCCGTTCACGGGCTGGTCCTGACCAGTACCGACCGGCCGGTACTGGAGGAGATCCTCCGCTCGAGGAAGGTCCAGCCGCTGGTCGGCGCCCGGCTCGACCCGGACACCGTCGTGGTGCACCCGTCGGAGCGCGGCCAGATCAAGCAGACCCTGCTGAAGCTGGGCTGGCCGGCCGAGGACCTCGCGGGCTATGTCGACGGCGAGGCGCACCCGATCGAGCTCAACGAGGACGGCTGGTCCCTGCGCCCGTACCAGCAGCAGGCCGTCGAGGGCTTCTGGCACGGCGGCTCCGGTGTCGTCGTGCTGCCCTGTGGAGCGGGAAAGACCCTGGTCGGGGCGGGTGCCATGGCGACCGCCAAGGCGACGACGCTGATCCTCGTCACCAACACCGTCTCCGCCCGGCAGTGGAAGCACGAGCTGATCAAGCGGACCTCGCTCACCGAGGAGGAGATCGGCGAGTACAGCGGCACCCGCAAGGAGATCCGCCCGGTCACCATCGCCACCTACCAGGTCCTCACGACCAAGCGGAAGGGCGTCTACGCGCACCTGGAGCTCTTCGATTCCCGCGACTGGGGCCTGATCGTCTACGACGAGGTGCATCTGCTGCCCGCGCCGGTCTTCAAGTTCACGGCGGACCTGCAGGCCCGGCGGCGGCTGGGGCTGACGGCCACCCTCGTCCGGGAGGACGGGCGCGAGTCCGATGTGTTCTCCCTGATCGGGCCGAAACGTTTCGATGCGCCCTGGAAGGAGATCGAGGCGCAGGGCTACATCGCGCCGGCCGACTGCGTCGAGGTCCGCGTCAACCTCACCGACACCGAGCGGCTCTCCTACGCGACCGCCGAGCCGGAGGAGAAGTACCGCTACTGCGCCACGACGGCGTCCAAGCGGCGGGTCACGGAGGCGCTCGTCGCCAAGCACGCGGGCGAGCAGACGCTCGTCATCGGGCAGTACATCGACCAGTTGGACGAGCTGGGTGAGCATCTGGACGCGCCCGTCATCAAGGGCGAGACCAGCAACGCGCAGCGCGAGAAGCTGTTCGAGTCGTTCCGGCAGGGCGAGATCAGCGTCCTGGTGGTCTCGAAGGTCGCCAACTTCTCCATCGACCTGCCCGAGGCGACGGTCGCCATCCAGGTCTCCGGCACGTTCGGCTCCCGCCAGGAGGAGGCGCAGCGGCTCGGGCGCGTGCTGCGCCCGAAGGCGGACGGGCACGAGGCGCGCTTCTACTCGGTGGTGGCGCGGGACACGATCGACCAGGACTTCGCGGCGCATCGGCAGCGGTTCCTGGCGGAGCAGGGGTATGCGTACCGGATCATGGACGCCGACGAGCTGTTCGCGTAGCGGGTCGCCTGTGGCGGGCTTGGGGGTCCGTGGGCCGGGCCCTCCGGGGCGGCGGTTCGAAATCGCCTCTTTACGTTCCAGGCGGCCCATCGACTAGCTCGGCAGCATTTCGAACCCCCACCCCTGCGGACCCGTCTCCCCTCAGGTCCACTCCATCCCTGCGGACCCGTTGCGAACGCAGCGCCTGACGTGCGCTCGCCCCTGCGGGGG
>NZ_JASISZ010000175.1 GCF_030063355.1 Streptomyces sp. PH10-H1 | reverse complement strand
TCGTCGACTCCATGGTGAGATAGGCCACGTCCCACCCGCCGAATACGAAACCACCCACTACCAAAACGCCCAAGAACCACAGGTCACAGCCACAATCTAGAGTCTCTACCGAACCCGGAACTGTTCACGGGTGACTTGGAGGTGCAGCTCCGTACGTCGCGGGACGTGGAGGGTGCACAGGATCTGTTCCGGGCGAGCTACGCAGCGGCGTGATCGCTTGACGGCGCCGTGGCCGTGAGCGGCGGGACAAACGCAGCACCCAGCAGCGCGCCGCCCTCGCGGAGCCGGGGATGGAATGGGCGTGACACCGACCACGTGCAGTCGTTGAACCGTCGGTCAGCGAAGTGCACAGCGGGACCGCGGGCGGCCATGGCCTTCGGGGTCCGTGAGGCACCGATGGACGCACCACGAAAGCCAGGTCGGCCGTTCTGCATTGCCGCCCTAGGCCGGCGGCCCCGTTGTGAGGTTCTAACCGCACACAGTCCGGAGAAATCCAAGCATGGAATTGAACACCGTTAGGGCAAGTGACGATCCGGCTCGCCCCCGAGCAACGGACTGGGAAACCTATCGCGCCTGGCTCACAATTAAATGGGCGGAATTCCTGGCCTCGAATTGCTCCGAGGTAGATGTACAGCGTTTCCTTGAGGCACACCCATGCCTCCTACCCGGAGCGAGCGACGACGTCGGCGCTGGACACCACGGTCCGGTCCTGTGGTCGGTCATCAGCCAGCCCGAACTCCAGGGCTTGGGCAGGCGTCGCATCCCCGACTTCATGTGGGTCCGCAGAGACACCGCTGCCGTGCGCCCCATCTGCATCGAGATCGAAAGCCCCTCAAAGCGCTGGTTCAACCCCGGCAACCAGACGCCCACAGCCAAGCTCACAGAAGCGCTCGATCAGTTGGTGGAATGGAAGGTCTGGTTCTCGCAACCCGACAACCAGTCGGTCTTCCTTAAGACCTACGCGCCGGATTTTAACCGCCGTGCGCTTGAACCCCAATACGTCCTAATCTACGGACGCGACGACGAGTTCCGCCCAGGTACATCTCACCACCCCGACCATGGCTACTTGCGATCCAAGCGGGACTTCATGCGTCGAAGCAATGAACGTTTCTTTACTTTCGACATGCTCAGACCCGCCCAAGACGCTGAGCGGTATGGCACCTTGACTCGAACAGGAAACAGTTGGGTTCTGAAAGGACTCCCTCCGACCTTTACTACTCACCCCCTGATGTCGGATCTCTTCAAAGCTGTCTCCGATCCCGAACCCGCCTTGCAATCTGTGCCCCTGATCAGTGACGAGCGCAAGGAGTACGTCGCCTCCCGATGGCGGCACTGGCGCAGTGGCAGTCAACGGGACCAGACCAACCAGTTGACGGTGGTGTCGCTGGGCGGGGGTGAATAGCGGTCACATGCGTCCACCGGTTCGCTGACGCTTGTGCTCCCTAACCGGCTGTACATTGCGGCACGCGCCCCCATCGCGCTCCTCAACGCGCCGGAGCCGACCGCCGACCCGAGCCGCTGCACACCGGCGACGTGATCCTGCTGCGCCCCAGCGACATCGACCAGATCATCACGTTCTCCATGATCTGGGTGAAGAGTCATTCCACCGACCTCCGCAGCAACGCGCTCATTGACGAACTCGCCGCCGGGGCCAAGGGGGTCGTCCTGCACTTCGCCCAAGCCGTTCAGTCGTGCAGCACCAAGTCGTAGGCGAGCAGCACCCGCTGGGTCCGGCTCCGCTAACCGTGCGTGCCACCCAGTCCGGTTCGACATCCTCGCCCGAGCTGCGGGCTACCGGATAGTCGAGTGGACGATGGCCGTACGTGCCTGACGAGCCCCCCGACGCGCAGAGCGACTCACACTGACGGCGAAATCGGTTGTTTTCAGAGGAGCGTTGGGCAGTACCCTCCAACCATGGCAATTGGTGACTGTGTGTTCTGCGGTTCCCGTGTCAGCTCGCAAGGCGAGCATGTCCTTCCTCGCTGGTTCTTCGAGCGGTGGGATGGCCAGGGACCGTTCACCTACTACGCCGGCAGCAAGCCGATCCCCAAGCGCAGCGGCAGCACTCAGCGTGACCAACTGGCACGCGTCATGCTGCCGGTGTGCGGCAGTAACAGTCCAACCGACTGCAACGGATGGCTCAACCGCACATTCGAGGTTGCGGGCAAGCCTCAGGTCGAGACTGTTCTCAATGACCTCCGACCGATCGCGGGTGCCGACGTGGTGGCCTTCGCCCGCTGGGTGGTGAAGACTCTGCTCCTGCATGCCCATCCCCTGGCGATGAACTCCGAAATCGGACACCTGGACACCGTGAGCCGCAGTGTGCTGGAGCTGCCCAAGTCGGCGCTGCCCATGATGCGCAACAGTGGCCAGTTCCCTGAGGACCTCTCGCTCTGGATGTCCGTGATCGACTCCGATGGAGCTCCCGCCGACCTTCCGGACTTCGATCAAGCGGTCCTGCCGAGAGTTCATCGGCGCGACGGCGCCGGAGGGGAATGCAGAGCCACGACGCTGGGTTTCTCCCTGCCGAACCACCTGATGGTCTCATTCCAGCTGGTCTTCCACCCGCTGATCGACATCGTGAACCCCTTCGAGTCCCCTGGCTGGGCGACCAGGCTATGGCCCAATCCACCTGCCGATCTCGACATTACGGCCCATCCCGTCCTGGACGTCGCCGGCGGCCGCGCGCTAACCAGGTGGTTCGTCGCTGGCGGACCCAGCATCGGGCTCCAGCCCGGCGAACGCTGGCCCAACGGACCCACTGGGCAGGCGTTCCAAGCTGCGTCGCAGCCGTGATCGCGACCACCTGGACCGCTCTGATAGACCGACTCCGGTTCCCGGCTGTGCAGCGGCCGGGAACCGGAGCGCCGCGCGTTTCATCTGGTTACGGGCTAAGACCGACCGGCAATAGGCAGCCGCTGTCGAGTGATCAGGTGGGGTGGATGCGGTGCGGGCACGGGTCCAGGCGATCATGGAGTTCTCTACGCTCAGTGATCACGAAGGACGGCCGTGCCCGCGC
>NZ_JASISZ010000174.1 GCF_030063355.1 Streptomyces sp. PH10-H1 | reverse complement strand
CAGGACACCCCCAGATATGTGTGGCCCGCCGGGATCCCCGGCGGGCCACACACACGTCCCGAGCCACTCCCCGTGAGCGCGACGTTCACAGCAGAACGGGTCAACAAAACCCACAAGGGCAGACCCCTCACGCCGGGGGCGGGCCCGGGTCGCGTACCGGACCCACGCCACCTCCACCAGAACCCACCCCCAACCCCCTCCACAACCGCCCGCCAGACCCCCGGCCGCCACCCGGTCCCGACCCTGGCCGCGTCGATCCACTGCGCAGGTCCGGCGAAGGTGTGCCCGAGTTGTGCAGGCGCGCCTGTCACCTGGCCTTTGGTGGCGTGGGCAAGCTCTGGCGTATCCAGTGGCGAAGCTATTCGAACACCGTACGGTATATATATGGCTTCCCCGCTCCGCTCCGTTCCTCAGGACCTGGCCGCAGCGCAGCTCGCCCTGCACCACACCTGCCGCGAGCTGATCGCCCTGTACGGCCACCTCCCCCACTACGCCGTGCCGGCCGCGGCGTGGGTCGAGCCGGACGGCACCACGCCCCCCGCGTCGCCCGGGTGGAGCGAGGCGGACCACACGGCGGTGGAGGAGCTACTGGACCGCGAACGCACGCTGCGCGCCGCCATCGGCTCGCATCCGTGGTGGACGACCCCGGTCCTCGAGGAAGCGCCGCCGGCTGCGGCGCGGCCGGTGCTGGGGCGAGAGGCGCTGGAGCAGGCGGCATAGCCATGGACGAGCATGGCCAGGAGCAGGACCGCCACGACGGAGCTGAGCCGCCGGCCGCGACGCCGACGCCTCCGGTATGGGTGATGCTGCCGGACCGGCAGGAAATCACCGCACAACTGCACGGACGATTCCAGACCCGCACCGGCGAGTGGTTCTACGAATATCTAGATCTCGTAGTCCCTCGTAGGCCCGTGAGGAATGAGCTCATCTTGCAACTGATCAGGTAAGAGGTCGCGCAGATAGGCGCGGTGATGGTACCCCGGCAGCAAGACAGGCACAGGTCCTGGCGATCATGGAGTTGCGACGCTCTGTGATCACCGGGGAGATCTGTGCCTGTGCTGCCGTCATGGCTGACCGAACCACTCTGGGGCCAATTCGCGGCCCTGCTGCCCGAGCGGCCGGAGTACCACCCGGACCATCCACTGGGCTGCCACCGCCCACGCATCAGCGACCGGATCATCTTCGACAAGATGCTGCAGCTCCTGCGATTCGGCTGCTCCTACCAGGCGATCGCCGACACGACCTGCTCGGCCACCACGATCCGCAACCGCCGGGACGAGTGGATCCGGCTCGGCGTCTTCGCCAAAATCAAGCAGATCGCGTTGGAGTCCTACGACCGGATCGTCGGCCTCGTCCTCGATCAGATCGCCGTCGACGGTTCCATCACCAAAGCCCCCGGCGGTGGTGAGGTTGCAGGAAGCTCACCGGTAGATCGCGGCAAACAGGGATTGAAACGCTCAGGTATGACGGATGGTTATGGAATTCCACTGGGCCGTGTGCTGGCTGGAGCGAACCGTCATGACTCCCCGCTGCTCGCCCCGACCTTGGACCGCCTGGAGGACCTGGGACCGCTGCCCGAAGACGTCACCGTGCATCTGGACGCCGGCTACGACTCGGACAAGACCCGCGCCCTGCTCGACGAACGCAGCCTGCACGGCCGCATCGCGCACAAGGGCGAGAAGGCGCCGATCCAGGCAAGCCAGAGGTGGCACGTCGAACGCACCCACGCCTGACAGAACGCCTTCCATCGCCTCGCCCGCTGCTACGAGCGCCGGGCCACCGTCATCGACGTCTTCTTCGACCTCGCCGACACCATCATCACCGTGCGTAGCCTGATCCGCCGAGCGTGGACCACTCACCGCTGGGAGGGCCGCCCCTGCCGCTGCCCGTGACGGACCGCCATCTGCGCCAGTGGTCGGCTGGTAACTTGATTCCCATGATGGTGGCATTGATCGACTCAGGGCTTGGCCTCCTTTCCACCACAGGATGGCTTCGGCACCTCGCCCCGGAACTCGATCTGCTTCTGTTTCTGGACCCCGAAGGCGCCCCCTGGGGATCGAGAACGGCCTCCTTCGTCACGGACCGTCTATTCAGTGCCGCCCAATTGGCCGTCCAGCGGGGCGCGGAGGCCATCGTGGTCCCCTGCAACACCGCCACCGTCACCGCGATCGATGCTCTGCGCGAGAGTTTTGAACCCCGTGTGCCTGTGATCGGAACCGTGCCCGCCGTGAAGTCGGCCGCCGCGGCCGCCCAAGGTATCGCCGTGTGGGCAACTGTCCGGACCACGGCGAGTGACTACCAGGATCGCCTGATCGCGGACTTCGCGAACGGTCGGCCTGTCGCGCGTGTCGCATGCCCTGGTCTGGCCGAGGCGATCGACCAGGGAGACATGGCCGCAGCAGCGGAAGCGATCGCCGACGCGGCAAAGCGGACCCCCCAGAATTGCGACTCCGTGGTGCTGGGATGCACGCACTACCCCCTGGTGGCGCCAGAGATTCTGCAGAGTCTGCCCACCGGAACCACCCTGTACGACAGCGCGGAGGCAGTCGCCCGCCAAACACTGCGGCGATTGGACAGAACCACGGAATCGCACAGCAGCACGGGCTCCATCGACGTGGTACTCAGCGGGCGCCGCGGAAATCTCCCAGCAGGCGCCCACGCCTACCCGGTGGGTCGCGCCCTTGCCGCCGCAGCGCGGGTGCCCCGCGAAATTCTCATCACTGCCGCAACTCGCGCCTCGATGGCTGCTCCAGCGATCTGAGCAAGCCCCGGAACCCCTTCATCTCGTCGGCCAGGCGTACAGCCACCCCGTTCGCGGCAGACCCCGGGAAATCACAGAGCGTGACAACTACGTGATCACCCAGGACCTGTGCCTGTTTCGCCCAGGGCTCCCCACCGCGCCTATCTGCGCGACCTCTGAGCTTGACTCTGTCGGTGATCTTGGTGGTCGGGGTCAGGTTCCGAGGGTGCGCCAGGACTTCGACCGTGGGATTCCCTGCTGATCCAGGAGGCTCTGGAAGGCGGTCGGTGGTCTCGGTGACGGGGCT
>NZ_JASISZ010000173.1 GCF_030063355.1 Streptomyces sp. PH10-H1 | reverse complement strand
GGCTTGCAGAGGGCTCGGGTTATTGCACTATCTCTGTGCGCCGAGGATCTGACGAGTGCGGAGCTATCCAGTCATCAATTGACTTTTGACCGCAGAACCGAGAGTGTTCGGCGGCTGGAGCCAGTAATCGATCGTGCAGTTTCCAGGTGGCCAGGATCAGTAAGGCCTGCGGCACTTGCAGAAACACCTCGGCACACAGCTTGATAGCAATTCGCTATGCTGGCTCGCCGCTGGGAGGCCGCATAGATGGGATGCCCAGGGGAACTCGTCTGCTTGATGCTCGTGTTCGGCTAGCTTGTTCTCGCTTCTCTTGGAGGAACTGAAGGGTTAGGTCTATTCCTTCAAGCTCGCCAAGCCACCCTTCCTTCTCGGCTCGGATTCTTCGGTCCCTGAGATCTACCTCAAGTTCATCGAGCCTCGGGATCATCTTCGGATCCACTTGTAGCATCGGGCAACGAACACAAGCATGCTCGTGCTGACACGGAGTTCCATAGGGGCGGCCACAGTTTCCGAGCTCCACCTTGCGGCGATCGAAGTGAATCTCGAACTCTGACCATTCCTCCGGCGTGGCTTTCCTGTACTCCTCGCTCGGTCGCTCCGCGCGGCGCCGAGCAAGGTATTCCTGGTAGTGTCGGACTACGTCCTCATTGAACACCGCAACGTATCCACCGGTGGTTTCGATATTCAGGTGGCCCAAAAGTGCGGCGCCGATGTGAATGGGCAGCCCATTGTTGACGACCTCGGTAGCGAAGAGACGACGGAAGTCATGGGGTGCGAAGGTTAGGCCAGTGAATGCCGGATTAACCGTGGCGAGTCCTTGACAAAGGGTCCTCAAGCGGGCAGCGATCGTATGCGGACTCACTACTCCGCGGCCTCGTGTTCCTCTCTGGAAGAGAAACGGCATTGGAGAACTCCACTGCCGCTCATGGGCATCGAAGCGAGAGGTCAATGGGACGGTCCGGGCACCGTCAGCAAGGTGCCGGCGGACGATAGCAGCGATGACGTGGAAAAGTTCCGCTGACATGGGGATGACGCGCTCGCGATCGGTCTTTGAAGGGGCGATGACCAGGAGGGCAATCACTTCGTTGTTCGGACGCTGGTACTGCCGCACGCTGAGTTGGGTAAGTTCCACGAGTTCTTCGATGCGTACCCCACTGAGCCGCAGCACTTCTACATAGGCCCAATCCCAGAAGGTATCGTCTTCGTTCTTTTCGGCGTGGATGACAGTGCTCGCGCCTTCCTCGACCACGCGCACCGGTGCTCGCGAGTGTCGGGCCCTGGTTTGGTCGGCGCGACTGTTGGTGCGCAGGTAGACGGTACCGTCATGGACGAAGCGGTCGCCGAGTTGGACGGCCGATGCCGCCTTGAATAGTCTGAGTGCGTGCTCGCGTCGTGTCTCGACATGTCTTACCAGGATCGGCAGTAGCGGCTGCCTTTCGCGGATTCGGTTGTGGGTCCGTTCTCTCGCGCGCCGCTTCTCCTTTCGAACTGAGCGGATCTCGTGTTGAGGGATCGGGCAAGCAGTCGACCAAGGCCCCCACCGCTCTGGCTCATGCAGTGCCCAACTCTGCAGGTCCAGATAGAATCCGCGTACTTGCATTAGGAGGGAGCCAATGTTCCGGCGAGGCTTCTTGGGCTCGCCAGGATCACCGTCGAGGTGGCTGACTTCTTCACGCCACACTTGGTACAGGTCAGTTGTAAGCCTGAGATCGGTTTGATCTGGATTGAGTTTCTCGATCTTTTGCCAGAAGAGCGACACAAGGATCTGGGTTACGTTGACCAGTGCGCTGTAGTCCAGATCGGGCTTGCGCCGTTCCAAGTAGTCGATGAACAATTGACGGACGGAAGAATTCCCTAGTGGATAGCTGTCCACCAGTTCCGATACGGTCTTCTGCCCGGCGATGAGAACAGCGCGGAGCTTTGTGGGTGTGCCTGGCGGGAAATACCCCATCGCGTGGAGTGTGTCCCATGTCGCGTGTCCGGAGAACCTACTGCTGCCAGCGGTTGCTCCTCGGGTGAGCCCGTATCGATGACATTCGAGCGAATAGTGCAGGAGGCCTTCGGGCGTGAGGTCGGGCAGCTGGATTCCCTGACTGATGAGGGTCATTGTCAGGTCGAACAGCGACATTCGCTGTTGTCCCAGACTGTGAGTGCTGCTCGCCTCGACCTCGAAAAATTTGTCCAGGAGGGGATCACCCTGAATGTGCCGGAACTGCTCCGGCAGACCTACGAAATCATTGGAGCGCAGAGCGCGCAGCGAGGGCTGAAGGACTCTGAGACAGAGGAGGCAGCGCAGACCAAGAGCAGCCTGCGTTCGATGCGGTTTGTGAGTGAAGCGATCACGCACCGGGTTCCCGGGTTCATCCAGACCGCTGGCCTTCCATCGCTCTTGCCATGTAGCCCCAGGATATTCTGCGAGGTGGGCCAGAACTCGCCGGGTCGCAATTCGGCGGCTCTTCGCGCCGTGCTGCTTGGTTAGGCTGTCCCAGCCAACGGCAGCGCAGTCGGCAATGTCCTCGATGGTGGCCTGGCTTAGATCTCCGTATGGACGTGGAAGTACGTTTGGAATGTCTGGTTTGGGGTTCAGGTTGCTGACATCGTGCTTCAGCCGCACTTTCCGATTGCTGTAAGCAGGTCCTGCGCGGCGGTTGCGCAGAGTTGCGTCAGCCACCGAAGACCGCCTTCATGTCCTCTGGATCGTATCCGGGGGCGAGCGTCGGAGTCGGCGTCGGCCTGGTGTAGAACTCCTGGAGCTTGTCGGCGATTTCATCCAGTCTGACCGGAAGGTAGATCCCCGTGGTGTCGAGCTTTTTGTGCCGCATGATGCGCTGAATTTCAGGCAGTGTCAGCTTGGGGTCCCTCGCCATTCGGTATGCGGCGGTGTGTCTCAAATCGTGGAGCGTCCAGTTGGTTCGCAGTTTCTCGTTGGCCCGCTGTAGCGTCCGTCGCATCGCCGAATAGGTCAGCGGTCGGGTCTCGCCTCTTAGGGTCCGCCATACGTGTTCCCCTGGCTCTGGGACACCTTCTTGGCCTAGGTAGGCCGCGAGATGCCTGAACCCTTCCGGGGATGCTGGCACCGGCTCGCGCAGCTTTGTGCCTTTCGA
>NZ_JASISZ010000172.1 GCF_030063355.1 Streptomyces sp. PH10-H1 | reverse complement strand
CGCTGAGCGGCACATTTCCGTCGAGGCAGTGGCTACTGCTGCCGGACACCCTGGAGACCAGAGGGAGGTTGCCGCCGAAGGGTCCGGGAAGAGGCAACGGTGCGTGACCGCTGTCCCAGATCTCATTACTGATGCTGTTGCAGGTCCACTGCTGAATCGGCGTTCCGTTGGTGGCACCGCCCCGAGCGTCCAGGCACAGACCGTTCAGTAGATTCCGGAACTGAAATCTCGTACCGCCAAGGGAGACGAACGCCCAGCGCTGGCCGGCGTAGTTGATGTCACAACCGGCTGCCACGATCGCTGCGCCTTGGTCCATCGACCCTTGATCCGGCTCAAGACACAGCCCTGTTACAGCGTTGGGGATCTGGTAGTAAGGGGGGTCGCTTGCACCGGCCGGCGAACCGACCGCCAGAGTCATGGCCGATGCCAACGCGCCGGCCAACATCAGCGAAACCATACCGTGGCGATTCATGACGACGAGGGCTCCTTCTTGGGTCATCGAATCTTCCGAAGGCCCGCTGGCCCTCCGGTGCGCGTCCCCCGTTGCCCGGGCCGGCGATAGACAGCCTGTATGCCAGGAGGCCACCTGTCGCGCCGTGTTTCGGACAACTGGTCGAATCCGAAGATGAATCGCCCCCAGCCTCTCTTAGAACGACCGGCAAATGGATCACTTGAGGCGTTGGGTGGTGGGGCGGTTGTCCCAGCGGTAGCGGTTGGTCGCGCGTCGAATGAGCATGCGGAGCGTGACGAGTGCGGCGGCGAGGTGGAGGTAGAAGTCCACAACCCTGCTGTTCTTCTCAGTGCAGCGTCGGAGCTTGCCGTAGCCGTTCATCCAGGAGTGCGTGCGTTCGACCACCCAGCGCTTGCCGGCCTGGATCGGGGCCGGGATGCCCTTGCGGGCGATCTCGGCGGTGAATCCCAACTCGGCTATCAGGGCACGGGACGTGGCGGTCGTAACCGCGGTCCAGGTTGACGTTGGCCCTGTCGGCCATGGCGCGCCGGCCGGGTGGGTCAGGACCATCGTCCAGGGTGATCAGGCCCGCGCCTCGCGCCGGTAGGCCCCCGGCGGCGTCCCGAAGTGACGCTTGAAAGCCTTGGCGAACGCGAACTCCGACGTGTACCCGGTGTTCGCCGCGACGGTACTCAACGAGAGGTCACCGTCCCTCAGGAGCCGCCCGGCCGTCGTCATGCGCCACGTCGTCAGGTAGCTCAACGGCGGATCGCCGACGACGGCGGTGAACCGCCGCGCGAACGCCGCCCGCGACAATCCCGCTCTGCCGCCAAGGGATTCGACGGTCCACGGATGCCCGGGATCCTCGTGGATCGCATGCAGCGCCGGCGCGATCACCGGATCGGTGAGAGCTGCGGCCCAGCCCCCGGCACGCTCGCGCGACTGCTCGTCGTACCAGCACCGCAATATATAGACGAGAAGCAAGTCCATCAGTGACCTGACGACGGCGTCGGATCCGGGACGCGGGGCGTTCATCTCGACGCAGAGCTGATCGACCGTCGCCCGCAACGCCGGATGACGCCCCGGGCGGGCGGGAAGATGGATGACCTCCGGAAGTTCGCGCAGCAGCGGATGCCGGTGGTCCACATCAAGTTTGTACGCGCCGCACAGCAGGCGGGTCCGCGCACCGACGCCGTCGGCGACGAGGTAGCCGATCGGCGAACCCGCGTCGACCGGCACCGGATCGAAGTCCACGACCGGGCTCGAAAGCGAGTCGGTCAGGACGTGGCCGCTGCTCCGACGCAGGAAGACCACGTCGCCCGCGCCGAGCTCGATCGGGTCCCCGGCCAGCGGTACGAGCAGGCACTGGCCCTCCCCGACCACATGGAATGCGGCTCCTACGATGGCCTGGACGCGGAAGCCCCACGGCCCGCGCGCCTCGGTGCAGACGGCGCTCGGACGTCCCGTTCTCAGCGCGGCCAGGGTGTCACTGAGGATGTCCACAACGCGATTATAGCGCCGGGGAATCGAGACGATCGGACAGTGGATCGAGATCCTTAGCCATTCATCGTCTCGTGACACTGACGTAGCTTCGCATCATGACACTGAACAAGAAGAAGATCGTCGTCATCGGCGGCACCTCAGGCATGGGCTACGCAGTCGCCGAGCAGGCCGCGAAGGACGGAGCCAGCGTCGTCGTCGCCTCGCGCAATCAGGAACGCGTTGACGCAGCCGCGAACAAGTTGCCCGGCAACACCGAGGGCCGCCACATCGATGTGACGGACGAGTCCTCGATCGCCGCGTTCTTCGCCGAACTCGGCGAGTTCGACCACCTCGTCTACACGGCCGGAGATGCCTTGCTCCTGAAGAGGATCGAGGACTTCACCTCAGCGGAAGCACGCGCCGCCTTCGAAGTCCGCTACTGGGGAGCGTTCCTGGCCGTGAAGTACGCGGTGCCGACCATCCGTCCGGGCGGCTCGATCGTCTTCACGTCCGGAGTGGTCGCGACCCGACCCCTGCCCGGCTCGCCGATCCCAGCCAGCACGACGGGAGCGATCGAATCCCTGACCCGAGCGCTCGCCCTGGACCTGGCCCCGCGGAAGATCCGCGTCAACGCGGTACGCCCCGGCGTCGTGCGGACCGAACTGTGGGACGGCCTCGTCCCGGAGCCGGAAGCGTTCTTCCAGAGCCATGGCAGCGAACTCCCGGCCGGCCAGGTTGCGCAGCCCGAGGACGCCGCGGCGGCCTATCTCTTCCTGCTGGGCAACCCCTTCGCGACCGGCTCTGTGCTGGCGCTCGACGGCGGCGGGTCCATCGTCTAGGGTCGACCGGCAACTGGATCACTTGAGGCGTTGGGTGGTGGGGCGGTTGTCCCAGCGGTAGCGGTTGGTCGCGCGTCGAATGAGCATGCGGAGCGTGACGAGAGCGGCGGCGAGGTGGAGGTAGAAGTCCACGACGCTGCTGTTCTTCTCAGTGCAGCGTCGGAGCTTGCCGTAGCCGTTCATCCAAGAGTGCGTGCGCTCGACCACCCAGCGCTTGCCGGCCTGAGTGCGTTGTGGCAAACCGGATCTCGTTCGAGACGGGCGGTGCGGGTGACCATATGGACGAAAGTGCGTGTGGGGCCGCGGGCATGAAAGAACGGGCCCCTTGGTAGTGACGCGGTTACGACACCCA
>NZ_JASISZ010000171.1 GCF_030063355.1 Streptomyces sp. PH10-H1 | reverse complement strand
CACTGCACAGCTCTGCTACTGGGCCCGCAACGGCCGACTCATCCGCACCGCCCCGAACACCTACAAGATCACCCTCCCCGACAGCTTGACATCGCCAACGGGCCCTTAACTTCGTGGCATTGGTCGAGCATCTGGCGGTGGCAGTAGCCCTCCGGCTGCCCGCCCCGACCCTCCAGCCAGGCGGGCACCGGCAGCAACGGGCGGACGCTGGACCACTGCGCGTCCGTCATGTCCGAGGGATAGCGCCGCCGCCGATCCGCACGGTCGGCCGCATTGCGGTACACATGCGCGAGGCAATCACACGATGGTGCAGCCGAGTTGGACTCCGCAGGCGTCAACGCGTAGAACTGCGACATCAGGGCCTCCTGGTGGCTCTCCGGCTTCAACACCCACGAGATGCGCCAGGGGCCCTGTCTTCATGCCCACCCGAACGAAAGATCCCCCGACCGGGAACCGGTCGGGGGATCTTTCGTTCGAGCACCAGGCACCTTGATCGATAGAAATACAGCTTCTAAGCGGGTCAGGCGATGAGACGACGGGCGCCCTTCATTACACGTAGCCGAAGGTCACGACCTCGTTGGAGGCGTTGTTGCAGGGGTAGAGGCGGGCGTGGTTGCCCCACTGGTCGCCGCCCCACATGTTGACGCAGTTCGTGGCGGCGCTCTTGGGCTGGAGCCGGTCGATAGGCCAGGTATTGCCGTTGTTGTTGACGATGTTGAACTGGCCGTCCCCGTCGTTGACGCAGGCGTAGAGCACGATGTCGTTGCCGGTCTTGTCGCCCCCCTGCCAGTTGTTGAGGCACAGGTAGGGGGAGATCGTGCTCTGGATCTTGAAGTGCGTGGGGTCGATGTTGATGATTTTCCACTGCTGGGCATTGGTGCCGTTGCAGCCCCACTGCTGCACATACTGCATGCTGTGGGCGTCGGCGTTGGGGACGTCGAGGCACAGGCCGTTGTCGAACTTGATCTGCACGACGCCGGATAGGGCGTGGGCCGAGGGAGAGGTGACGAGACAGGTGATCGCAGCGAGGGCGAACGTCCCGGCGGACGTAGCTATCTTGCGGCGTATGGACATTTGTGACCTCCGGTATCGGCGCAGGTGATCACTGCGCTACGCCCGCAGATATAACCACACATAGGAACTGACGCGTCTTCAGACCCCCTACCAACAAACCCTGCTAACCCTGTTCGAACCACCCAGCCACCTGAACGGTAGGACAACGGGTTCTGAGACGCCCTGCCCGCTCGTGGGGCATCAGGGTCTGTTGCTGGACCCGACTTTTGTCAGGCGCTCGCTACTGACGGGTCCGCGGTCATCTCGTTGACCTGGGCCTTCAGGTCGGCGATCTGCGCTGCCATCGCGTTGATCGTCTGCTGGTCCTTCATGGCCTTGGTGCCCAGGCCCTCGACGCCGCTGATCAGCCGCAACGCCCCGTCTGCGGTCTGGGCCATCTGTCCGAATGCTTGTGCGTCGATGCTTTGGGGATTGGTCGCCTCGAAGGCGGTCGCGCGTTTCATCTCGGCCAGGGAGGCGACGCTTTTGCGGCAGGCCAGGAGCGCGTCGCGGGCGCCGAACTCGTCTCCGTGGCCGGCCCGGTGGAAACGGGCCACCCACGCTCCGCGGCGAAGCGGGTGGTTGGACCTCATGAATTGCTCCAGGCGGTAGCCGTCGACCTCGGCGGGCCGCCGCGCTCCTCGCACCGCCGTCCACAGCCGGTTGCTGACCGGAATGCCGACCCCGGCCGCGATCTCTGCGTAGGAGACCTCTTCGGCCGCCCGGCGGTCCAGCCACAGCAGGACGTCGACGGTGTCCTGCTCGGCCCGGGTCGGCGGCCTGTCCTTGCCACGCCGGCTCAACCCAGCTTCTCACTCTCGTCCAGGAAGGCCCGCAGGGCTTCGTCATCCAGCGCGGTGTACTGACTGGCCGTAAGGTCCCGGATGAAGTCGATGGCGGCCTTCGAGGCGTCACACAGCTCGGAGACCGCACAGCTGCGGTCGACGGTGAAGTGGACCTGGTGCCGTTGCAACAGGCCCAGCGCCCGCAGCGTTCCCAGCCGGACCTGGGCCAGCTCGTTGAAGACCTGCAGGGCGGCGTCCACCTCCGTGGGCTGCGTGGCCGCCGGCACGGCCGCCGCCTGCTCGGCGTCCATCGCGCCACCGGCGCCGTCCGGCTCGGCCGCCCAGGTGCCGGCGTCACAGTCGAGCTCGGCACGCTGTTCGTCAGCATTCTGTGCGGCTGCCCGGTCGGCCTTGTCCTGCTCTTCGGCCTCCCGGCGGTTCCACTCCGCGATGCCCTCCATAGCGGCGGCACGGGTCGTCGAGTCGGCTAGGACCGCCGCTTTCACCGCGGTCGGATGCTGGATACGTAGACCAGGCCCCCCGGGCGAACCCCGGCGCGTTCGGACTCAGCCTGCAACGCTTGGCGGCGCTCACCCTCCGCCATGCGGGCCCCATAGCCCCGGTAATAGCCGCTCTCGCCGTAGAACGGGACGTCAGCCTCATCCGGCAGCTCGACGCACTCTGAGGTTCCCCCGCTGTGCGGGAGTGGTTGATTAGCTGGTCAGAGCGGGTCGACTGGGTTTCAGGTTCGCTTGTTCGGCCGTCGCCTGTTCGGTGTAGTGCTTCTCCTCGAATTCGACGGGGCTGAGGTAGCCGAGGCGTTTTTGGATGCGGCGGGGGTTGTAGAAGCCGTCGATGTACTCGAAGAGCGCGAGGTTCGCCTCGGCGCGTGTGGCGAAGACTCGGCCGCGGACGCACTCGGTCTTGACCAGCATCCACAGGTTCTCGGCGAGGGCGTTGTCGTACGAGTCCCCGACCGAGCCCATGGACGCTTGGATTCCCGCTCTGACCAGGCGCGTTGTGAGCTTGATGGCCGTGTATTGGCAGCCGTGATCGGCATGATGGATGAGTTTGCCGGGCTCGACTTCCCGGCTGGCGAGGGCGTACTCCAGTGAGGACAGGACCAGGTCGGCGTCCGCGCGGGCGGAGGTCTCCCAGGCGACCACCCGCCGTGAGAAGGCGTCGCGGATCGCGGACAGCCACAACGGCCCCTCGTGTCGGCGTACACGTGAACGTGCTCAGTCCCGTACGGATGAACGTGCTCAGTTCTTGATGTGCTGAGGGCGGTTGGTCGGCAGTCTGCTGCTGTCTGTTCGGGGCGGTGGAGGGCGGCTGACGGTG
>NZ_JASISZ010000170.1 GCF_030063355.1 Streptomyces sp. PH10-H1 | reverse complement strand
CTAGTGCAGCGCGTCGCAGGTCCTTTGCCGGTTGGGCGGGCTGGGCGCGGTCACGCCTCGTGGTCGGCGAGGTGGACGGTGGCGGCGGGGTCGAAGGCGTCGTTGGGGTGGCCGGTCGAGAACCGGCATGACACCAGTGTGGCGCACGGCCGGCCCCGGGGGATGTTCGGGGCTCGCCGTCCGGGAGCGGGGCGGAGCGGAGCGGGCAGGATGCGTCCTGACGTACCGCCACATCCATTGCCCAGGAGCCTCGGGTCCGGCATACGGTGGGTCGGGGCTGGGTTGCGCCGTCATCGCCTGATTGAGGCTACTCGCGGATCGGTGTCAGCAAGCTGTGAGCGCGGTGGCCCAGGTCCACATCCGGAACGGCCGTTCCGTCGGCGTAGGCCCGGGTGCGTCCGCCTACTGTGGCCGACAATCCGGAGCGCTCGGTGAGCCAGGCCGCCAGATCCGGGACGAGGCCAAGGACGACCAGTGCGTAGTCGCTGGTGTAGTAGTCGCGGATGTGCGCGGCCAGCAGGGCGATCCGGTGCGGGGAGCAGGCATGGGCGAGTTCGGGGAATTCGCTGATGAACCAGCCGTCGGCCAACTCCCGGTAGATGTCATCCTCGGTGGGAGGTTCCTCGCCCTCCTCGACCGGGAAATCGTCGGGGACCGCGTTGTGGCCGGGCCGCAGTTCGGCACGCCAGGCCGTGAACTCGGCGATCCACGCGTCCTTGCCGACCGGCTGTGCCGGTGCGGGGGTGCCGGCGGTCGCGGTGTTCCCGTCCAGGAAGTCCGAGCGGCGGAGCTCTTGGGCCAGCCGACGGCAGCGGTGGAATTCCGCGTACTGCCCTTCCGACTCGCCCCCGGGGTGGAAGAAGCCTGCCAGGCCCGGGAGAAGCCGCGCGGCGAGGTGGGGGTCCGAGACGGGTTCGAGACGGCACCCGGACGTGGCGTCCGGTCCGACCGCGGCCAGCCAGGATGCCAATGCCTGGTCGGCATCGGGGAAGTATCCGGCACCGACCGTCAGCGCGTCGCCGCCGCAGGCGTCGATGTCCCACAGGTACCACCGGTCCGGGCCGTTCGCGGCGGCGAACGGCGCGGTGACGGCGAACCGGGTGCCGTAGGCGTCCCGGCACCACAGGGCCGTGCCGGTCGGCGCGTCGGCGATCGGGCCTTCCGGAAGCGAGGGGTTACGTTCCCGCAGGTCCGTGACGGTCTTGACGGCGACTTGGGCTGCAGGGTGGGGGGTGATCCTGGCGAGGGCCAGAAGCAACCGCCACGCGCCGTTCCGCGATTGCGGCTCGTCGGCGGCCGTGACGGCCTGGAAGGCTGCTTGCACGGTGGCATCGGTCACGGCGTCGAGCAGCTGGTCCGGGCTGTAGGTGTCGAGGATCTCGGCGGCCCCTGATTCCCGCCGCGCCTCGCTCGCCGCGTCCTGCTCGGAAAGCGTCCGGCCCAAGCGGCGACACAACTCGTCCTCGGTCCAGGATGCCGAGCCGTCCGCGGCGACCAGGCCCGCGAGGATCGGTTCGGCGTCGCGGGCCGCGAGATCCATCCGCTGCCGGTCGAGCCGGCGACGGTACTCTCCGAAGTTGGCCAACTCCCCCCACGGCGCTGCTTCCTGTCCGGCCCTGCGAGTGGCGGGATTCCCCGACCGCCTCGCCGTGGCGGCGGACTGCGACGGCTTCTTCTTGCGCGACTTCGAGACTGGCATCCGGCCATTGTATGAACGTGCCGCGGAGCACCACGGCCAGAATCCTATTTTGTCCAGATAGGCGATGAATGTATACCACGGCCCGGCAGGTCGCGGCCGTTCCAAGGTCCATGTGGGAGTCCGAGGAGGTCGAACGGGCGGTGCAGGAGGTCGGGGCGCCGTCGTATAAGGGGTTCCGGTACCCGGCGAGCGTTATGCGGCTTGTGTGAAGGTGTCGGGGGCGGGTTGGGGGTGGCGGGTGAGGTAGCGGGCGTGCTCGGCGTCGGCGTCGTAGCGCCAGCGGTAGGGGCGGGCGGTGCGGTTGTAGCGGATGGTGTAGGTGGTGATCTGGGTTTCGAGGTCGTCGCGGGAGGCGAAGTCGCCGCGTCGCAGTAGGCGGCGGGTCAGCGCACTGAACCACTGCTCGACCATGTTCAGCCAGGAGGCATGCTTGGGCGTGTGGGTGACGGTGAAGCGGGGGTGGGCGGCCAGCCAGGCCCGGGTGGCCTTGGAGGTGTGCGAGGAGCCGTTGTCCATGACCAGGTGGATCTGCAGGGCCGGGTCGGTGCACTGGTCCAGTTGCCGCAGGAACGCGGTGAACGTCGCCGAGTTGTTGCGCTCGATGCGCTGGGCCAAGACCTGTCCGGTGGCCACGTCCATGGCCGCGACGATGGAGACCGTGCCGTGGCGGCGGTACTCGAACTCGCGGCGCTCCTCGCGTCCGGGGCGGGCGCGCACGCTCGGGTAGCGGCGGGACTTGGCCTGGATGCCCGTCTTCTCGTCGAGGCTGACCAACAGGGTACCGGGCGGCAAGTCCAGATACAGACGGCAGACCGCGCCGGCCTGGGCCCAGAAGGCGGGGTCGTCCGCGCGGTGCAGCCAACCGCGAACCTTGTGCGGACGCACCTTGGCCTCGGCCAGGATCCGTCCCACGGTGGAGGCGGACGGGACCAGGCCGCGCTCGGCCAGGTGCGCAGCAATCGAGGCGCGGGTCCAGAGCGAGGCACCCTCGGGCGGGACGGAGGTGGCGGTGGCCACCACGGCCAAGCGCTCGCTGGGACCGTACGTGTCCGGACGGCCGCAGCGGGGGCGGTCGAACAGCCCCCGCACCCCGCGTCGGCGGAAGCGCTCGCGCCAGGTGCGCACCGTCGGCAGGCTGCAGCCGAGTCGGGCGGCGATGTGCGTGTTGGGCAGGCCCTGGGCGGCCAGCAGCACGATCCGTGCCCGTCGCACCACCGCCTGCCCGGCCAGCGCACCGGCCACGATCGTGCGCAACTTGCGCTCCTGCTTGCGGGACAACGGCAACGGTGCAGCGGCAGGATGGGCCATGCATGCTCCTGGGCAAAGGATGTGGCGGTGCGCCAGGACGCATCCTGCCCGCTCCGCCCGCGCTCCCGGACGGCGGGCCCCGAACATCCCCCCGGGGCCGGCCGTGCGCCACACTGGTGTCATGCCGGTTCCCCCCAAGAGGCTCAAGGAAGACGTCGACGGCACCGTCGACCACTACGCCGCGCAACTGGGCCGTTGGCCCGCCCTGGCCGAGGTCGACGTGCGCTGGCGCGGCTCGTTCGGCTACCTGGCCGCGATCATCGAGCACGACGGGCAGGACGAGCACATCCCGCTGTGCCGCATCGAGTACCTCGGCGACGACCAGGAGTGGGGCTTCGCCCACTACTCAGCCGCCACCGACTCCTACACCGACGCTCTCCTGCACACCGGCGCCGACGTCGGCCACCCCAACGACGCCTTCGACACCGCCGCCATCGTCCACCTCGCC
>NZ_JASISZ010000016.1 GCF_030063355.1 Streptomyces sp. PH10-H1 | reverse complement strand
CCACCCATTGCGCCAAGACGGTGCCCGAGCTGGTCGCCACCGGCCCGTCGCAGGTGTTCACCTGGGACATCACCAAGGCTGCCGGACCGGTCAAGGGCATCTGGTATCACGCCTACGTCATCATCGATATCTTCAGCCGGTACATCGTCGGTCACACCGTCGAGGCGGCCGAATCAGCCACACGGGCCGAGGAGCTGATCCGCGAGACCATCACCCGCAACGGGATCGTGCCCGAGACCGTGCACGCGGATCGCGGCACGTCGATGACTTCCAAGAAGGTTTCCCAGCTGCTGATCGATCTGGGCGTCACGCGTTCGCACTCGCGGCCGAAGGTCTCCAATGACAACCCCTACAGCGAGGCCCAGTTCAAGACCACGAAGTACATGTCCGACTATCCCGAGCGCTTCGACTCCCTGGCCCATGCCCGCGAGTGGTTCGACGCCTTCATCACGTACTACAACCATGAGCACCGGCATTCGGGCATTGGCTGGCACACCCCCGCATCCGTCCATTTCGGGACCGCCGAGGAGGTCCGCGACCAGCGGGCCGTCACCCTCGCCCAGGCATACGCCCGCCACCCCGAACGCTTCGGCCGCCGCCCCCGACCACCCGAGATACCCCAGAAGGCATGGATCAACGACCCAGCCAAACGCCGGGAACCCACACCACAAACCTCATAGCGTCACGACCGTCTCACTGGACTTGAAATCTTCCGACTTGACCGGGTCGAACGTGAGACCGTCTTTGTCTGCCGCCCAGATGTCCGCTGTGGATACGCCATCCAGGCTCGCGATCGTGATGCCGTCAGCCGCGGCGAGCTTCGGTTTGGCCCCGGGCCCCAGTCCGTCGGTGAGGAGCATGAGGGTCATGGCTTCGGTGATGCTGGTGGCGCCGTCAAGGACGCCGGGGATGGCTCCGAGTACGGCTCTGACGTCCGCGTCGGTCTGGGAGTCGAGCTTGTCCCAGAACTGGTCCAATGGGTTGTCCTTGGGATCGATCCCAAAGATTTGGTCCAGGAGAGAGCCTTGGTCTTTCCTGGCCTGTTCCACGTCGGCGTCGGTGACACGGCGGGGTTTTGGCAGGTCGCCGTTGTAGTGGGCGTTGAGGATGCCGTAAGCGAGGGTGTCGAGGGCCTCGGACAGGTGTGCTTCGAGATCCTTACGGGGCCCGGTGAGGGAATCGCCAGCTTCCTTGGCCTTGCTGATCGCGGCGTCGAGCCGGGACTGGGCGGCGTCTGCCTTGCCCTGTTGCTGGATCTTGTTTCGCTCGGCCTGCTTGACCGCTTCTGACGTTTGGGCCTTCTGGTCCCGGTCAATCTCCTGGGTGTGGATGGTGACCATGCCCTGGGCGTTCAGGTGGTCGGCGTAGGCAATGCGGCCCTCGGCCAGGGCGGCGTCGGCGTGCTCCTGCGTAGGCGTGAGCTTGAGGCGGTATGCCTGGAGCGCATCAGTGGCGCGCCGGTAGCCGTCCCGCTCCCACGACACTTTGGTCGCCATCTCGCGCATCGTGTCGCGGACTGCGGTCGCGAACTCGCCTACGAAGTTCAAGGTGTTCAGGTCGCCGGAGAGGCTTGAGACGCGTCCGATCGCTGCGTCCATGTCGAACTGTCGGTCGGCGAAGTACTGCTCCCAGGCAAGGATGATGTGAAGGTCCCCTGGTGTCGGGTCGTCGTGCCGGTTGAGGATGTACCAATCGGTCGCCCTGCCCATCAGTCCCCCTTGACGGCGCATCATCCCAATGCGCTACAAAGGGAACAGTAGCGGTATCACGTCACACACGTCACTAGCGCCTGCGGCCACCACTGATGGGGAGAGAATGACCGAATCGCTCGTTGTCACCGAGGCAATCCTCAACGAGATCTACGGACGCATCACCTACCTCCTCCCCGCCCCGCCGACAGCACCGGCCGCGCCCACCGACGCCGAGATCGGCGACGCCAAGGCCAACAACACCCTCGGCCGCCTTGCCCTCTTCTCCGACCGACTCACCAAAGACCACGACGAAGCTATCCACGCTCTGCACAAAGCCATCGTTGGCGCGCGAGAACGCCTTATGGATGTCGACCGCGCCCTTGCTCGCGGCGGCCATGACTGACGATGGCGGAATCGGGCATGGTCGGCCGGCCGGCCGGGCTACGGCGTTGGCTTGACGACGGCCCGGATCGGCTGGGCATGCCCGGTGTATCGCTACGTTCGCGAGGTACTGCGGTCCTGGCGGCGCTGGAGGCCGGACCCGTGGGGGTGCTCAGGGGGCCGACCGTGAGCACTGACGCTGCGCACCGCGACCGAGGCGACGGATGAGGCGACTTGGCATTCCGTCGCGCCTTCCTTCACGTCGAAACTGAAAGTCTGCCAATCGCCGGAACTGGCCTTGGAGAGCATCAGCGACCAGAGCGAGTAATCCTGAGGGGACGGCGCGTTCTTCTGGACCTTTCCGGTCTTCAAGTCCTTGTCGTACCCCTCGCGCTGGTCTTCGCAGTACGTCACCTTTGCGGAGGTGCCGCTGACGATGACCGCCGACGCTTTGGAGTAGCGGTATGAGCCGGTGATGACCTTTCCATCTCTGCCGTACTTGATGATCGTGTCGGCGAACTCCGCGCCTTGGAGACCGGTGGAAGTACCGCTTGAAGTTCGGGGTTTCCTTGTCGGCGGCCGACGCCTCCGCCTCAAGGATGGCGGTGATGGCGTACGACGTGTCCCGGAGCGCGACCTTCTTCGTGGCATCGCTGCTCTCGAAGCCTTCGATCTTGACCTTGACGTCGGACGGCAGTTTGAAGGTCGGCGTGTCGGCCTCTGCCCCTGAGGCGTTCGGCGTGGCAGGGGTCGTTGCGGGGACGCCGGTGGCCTCGTCGGAGGCTGTGGAGTCGCTGCCGCCAGAGCCGGTCAGGACCATGGCCGTGGCCATGGTGAGGACAGCGGCGATGGGCAGCGTACTGCGGGTCACGATGGGATCCTTCATGTTCCGTCAGCGGCCTTCGCGGATGCGTAATTCAGCGGACGACCGCCTGGATCTCTTGAACGGTGACTGGGGTTGTTCTGTCGAATGTTCCGCTGGGGAGCACGTCGCCTGTGTTACCGCTCCCGCGCCATTCGACCTTCCAGGTCACTGTGGCCTTGAGCGGATATGCCCCGCCCGTTGAGGCGCGGCGGTAAGTCACGCCACAAGGCGGCGCTACGCCGTTGTCCCCGGTCTTGTACGGGGTGCCGATGCTGCCGTCCTTGTTTATCCCGCAGTCGCCGGACGCAGGGTAGAGATCGGCATCGCTGGTGCCTGCCTCCAGATGGAGGCCTATCGGGGTGGCCGTTGTGGTCGCCCACAGACCGAGGGCCGGCAGGCGGGCCGTGACGGAGACCGGCTTGAAGTCAGCCTTGTCCAGCCAGACCCAGGTGTTGAGGTTTACCTTCTGTGATCCGGCGGCAGGTGAGAGAGAGACATCCGTGTCGGGAACGCGGATCCGGTCATAGGCGGCTTTGGCCAGAATCTCGGGCGTGACGGCGATCCCCACATCAGGGATCGTGCCCTTCAGGACCCATGCAGAATGTTCCTGAAAGCACTTCAACGAGGCTGGATCGGCCTTGCGGTTGGGGTTGGCGACACCGTTCCACCACAGACCCTTGTCCGAGTTCGGGATCTCGAAATCGGTGTGTGGATGGCCATTGACGTAGAAATCCCGCTCCTGCTGTTCCCAAGCGTCGCCGGTCGACCCCAGGCCCCAGGTGTGCTCACGCTCCACCTTGAGTTGCTCGGCGGTGTACTGCGGTTCCAGCCAGCAGGCCGGTGGTGTCCAGCCGGTGGTGGCGGTGAGTGCGGCCCCCGGAGGCGGCGTCGCGGGTTCGAAGCGAATGGAACTTACACCAGCGGTGAGGTCCTGACCGTTGGTTCCGCCCGTGGTGCCGGGCGAAGGAACCTCATTCGCGGCGGCTGGACTCGTCAGGGCTGCTGGGAGGCTCAGAGACAACACCAGCGACGCACCCAAAGCCGCCTTGGTCAGCCGCCGACGACTCCTGCCTATCCCTTGCACTGGAGCGCCCCCTCGAGAACCGTGATTTTGGACGTCTGCCAGACGCCGTTGGAAGAACCGTCCTTGACCAGCAGCAGGTTGTACAGGACGTAGCTCTTGTCGTTGGCGGGACTACGTACGACCTCTCCTGTCTTCACCTTCTTGCTGAAGACCTTGCTCTGGTCCCGGCAGAATGTGAGGGTCGCGGAACCCGCCTTGAAGACATCGGCCTTCGCCTCGTAGTAGCGGTCGTCGCCGGTGGGTGCCCAGCCGCCGTCAATGTTCGCCTTGACCTGGTTATGTGCGTACACAAGGCCCTCGTTGCGCGAGTAGAACGCGTAGGCCGGGTCCTTGAGGTCGTTCTTGGCACTCGCACGCTTGATCGCACGGATGTACTGCTCGCCGTCGTTGAGGACACTGTCGCGAGCCGAGTCGCCGGTCTTCGGCCATGTGAAGACCATCTTGAGATCGCTGGGCAGGTCCGTGGGCGGACGCTTCACGGAATCGCCGGGCGTCGCGCTCGGGGTGGCCGGGGCCGTGGTTGCTGCTGTGGTCGGGATGCCGCTGATTTCGTTGGAGGGTTTGGAGTCGCTGCCGCAGGCGGTCAGGGCCAGGGCCGTGGCCAGGGTCAGGGCGACGGCGGTGGCGGTGGGCAGCGTGCTGCGGGTCACGATGGGGTCCCCCGTGTGGTGCGCGGACAGAGCATTGGGATCCGACGCTACCCGTGATGCCGGAGCGGTTACAGGGATCCCGCCCGTTCCGTGACCAGGTCCGCACGCCGAAGTCACATTCGCTGCGCAAGGCATACCGGGCTTGGCGTGATCACGGAGAGTTCTGTTGCGCTTCCGTGAGTCTCCTGTCACACGATGCGCCTTGAGGGTGTTTATGTGGCGCTGATAGCGTGCGGTGACTTGACACCGGCCCGCGGGCTGTCGCCGTCCGGAGCGCGACAACCTCTCCCCATGCAGCCAGGAGTCCAAGCACGCCAGCTCGACGGGGGCATTGACGTGAAGATCAGAGAACGTTCCGCTCCGGGTACCGGTGGCGGCAGGCCGTCCGCGCCCGCGCCGATGATGGGCGGCCCGACGGGTGAGCGGCTTCCGGTCGCCCCGCGGGAGCGGAAGCCGGCACTGGCCGCGCTCGCCGTGCTGCTCATCCTCGTTGGAGCGCTCGGTGCGACGGTGCTCGTCATGCGGGCCGGGAATCGCATTTCCGCGATCGAGGTCACGCAGACGGTGCCGGCGGGCGAGGCCATTCCGGCTTCGGCGATCAGAGAAGTGATGGTCGCCGATGGTTCGGATATCAAATATGTGGACTGGGCGGCCAAGGACGATCTGCGGAACTACCGGGCCGCAACGGACCTCGTCGGCGGGACCGTTCTCGTCAAGCAAATGCTGAGCAGCGCGGACAGCCAGCTGAAAGCGGGCACCGCGGTCATCGGCCTTTCCCTCAAGCGCGGACAATTCCCCGACGGGCTGCGGGTCGGCGACGCGGTCGCCGTTTACCGCGTGGGCAGTGACGCGGCGAAGTCCGCGAACAGCGCCACCGGCTCCGGGACGACGCTGCTCACGAGCAAGGCCAAGGTCAAGGCCGTGCCGGGCGGCGGGGGCGACGGGATCAGCAGTGGCGACAGCGCGTACTCGATCATCGTCGACCAGAGCGACGCCGGCCCGCTGACGCTGGCCGCGTCCGCCGGCGAGGTCTCGCTGGTGCTCGTTCCCGCCAACAAGGGCTGAGGCCCGCCATGGCACTTATCGCCATCGCGGCGGACAAGGGTTCGCCGGGAGTGACCACGGCGACCGTCGCGCTCGCCGCCGTATGGCCGCGCCGCGCGCTGCTCGTGGAGGCGGACCCGTCGGGCGGTGACCTCGTCTACCGCAGCCCGGCCGCGCACGGCGGCATGCTCGACCCGAACACCGGGATGCTGTCGCTGGCCGCCACCGCCCGCCGCGGGCTGGCGGCCGAACAGTTGTGGGATCACGCGCAGCCGCTCTCCGGCGGCCTCGATGTCGTCGTCGGCCTCGGCAGTTCCGAGCAGGCGGCCGGACTGGTCGGCCTGTGGCCGACGCTGGGCCGGGCCTTCGCGACGCTCGCCGAGTCGCCCAACGGCGCGGCCGACGTCATCGCCGACTGCGGCCGGATCGGCGCCGATTCGCCCTCGCTCGAGCTGTTCGCGCACGCCTCGCTCGTCCTGCTGGTGTCCCGTACCGAGCCCGAGCAGCTGGCCCGGGTACGGGACCGCGCCGCCGCGCTCTCCGCCAAGCTGCATGGTTCGCAGCGGGGCGCGGCCGCGCTCGGCTACCCGCCGATCGGCGTGCTGCTCGTCACCGAACCGGGACAGAGCGCGCGAATCGTCAGCCAGGTCAACGACATGCTCGTCGCCTCCCAGATCGCCGCCCGCGTCGTCGGCACCCTCGCGCACGACCCGGCGGGCGCCGAGCAGCTGGCCGGCCGCCGCCGCGGCCGCCTCGACAAGTCGCTGCTGATCCGTTCCGCCCGGCAGATCACCGCCGATGTGCCGCACCGGTACGGGGTCCTGCGATGAGTGAGCGAATTGAGCGAAGCGAGCGGACAGCGGGACCCGAGCTGAGCGAGGCTTCGCGATGAGCGCGATGGACCACACGCTCGTCAAGCGGTTCCGGCAGGACGCGGGCGACCGCATATCCGAGCAGCGCCGCCTCGACCAGGCGTCGGGCGTTCCCGCGATGTCGCCAGAGGACGAGCGGCAGTTCGCCCGCGCCGTCATCGGGCAGATCCTGGAGGACTACGCGCGCGCCGAGATCAACCTCGGTCGTACCCCGCCCAACGCGGAGACCGAGGAGGCGTACGCGGCGGCCGTGCACGCCGCGCTGTTCGGCGTCGGCAGGCTCCAGCCGCTGCTGGACGACCCGGCGGTCGAGAACATCGACATCAACGGCTGCGACCAGGTCTTCGTCGGCTACTCGGACGGCCGCGAGCTGCAGGCCGACCCCGTCGCGGAGTCCGACGAGGAACTCATCGAGCTGATCCAGGTGCTCGGCGCGTACTCCGGCCTGTCGTCGCGCCCCTTCGACTCGGCGAATCCGCAGCTCGACCTCCGGCTCCCGGACGGCTCGCGGCTGTCCGCCGTCATGGACGTCACGCGACGCCCCGCGCTGTCCATCCGCCGGGCCCGGCTCGGCAAGGTCTTCCTCTCCGACCTGGTCGGCAACAACACCCTCACCCCGGAGCTGCACTCGTTCCTGAGCGCCGCCGTGCTGGCCCGCAAGAACATCATGATCGCGGGGGCCACCAACGCCGGCAAGACGACGCTGCTGCGCGCGCTCGCGAACGTCATCGGCCCGACCGAGCGCCTGATCACCGTGGAACGGGCCCTGGAGCTCGGCCTCGACCAGTTCCCCGAACTCCACCCGAACGTCGTGGCGTTCGAGGAACGGCTGCCCAACTCCGAGGGCCAGGGCATGATCTCGATGGCCGAGCTGGTGCGGCGGTCGCTGCGTATGAACCCGTCGCGCGTCATCGTCGGTGAGGTACTCGGCGACGAGATCGTCACCATGCTCAACGCCATGTCGCAGGGCAACGACGGCTCGCTGTCCACGATCCACGCCAACAGCTCCGCCGAGGTCTTCAACCGCATCTCCACCTACGCCCTCCAGGCGAAGGAACGGCTGCCCGTCGAGGCCTCCCAGATGCTCGTTGCGGGCGCCATCGACTTCGTCGTCTTCGTCCAGCGGCGCAACGACTTCGAACGCGGCGGCACCCTGCGCCGCGTCGTCACCTCCATCAGGGAGGTCAACGGCATCGACGGCCGCGTCCTGTCCAGCGAGGTCTTCGCCGAGGGCAGGGACGGGCGGGCCTACCCGCACGCGCCCCTGTCCTGCCTGGACGAACTCCTCGCCAACGGCTACCAGCCCTCGGGGGTGTGGCAATGATGACCGGCGTCTTCTCCCTGCCCGTGCTGTACGGACTGCTGGCCGGCACTGCCGTCGGCGGCGGTATCGCGCTGTTCATCGTCGCGCTGCGCGGCTGGGCGCCCAAGCCCGGCGCGGCAGGCAAGGACAACAGCAAGCGCGCCGCGGAACTGGCCCGGTTCCTGTCCACCCGCGGCTCGCTGGCCATCGGCGGCGGCCTCGTCGTCCTGGCCCTGACCCGGTGGGTGGTCATGGGCGCCGCCACCGGCATCCTCGTCTTCACCTGGGACCGCCTCTTCGGCGGCGCCGCCGAGGAACGCGCCGCCATGAAGCGGGTCGAGGCGCTCGCCGCCTGGACCGAATCGCTGCGCGACACCATCGCGGGCGCCGTCGGCCTGGAGCAGGCCATACCGGCCTCCGCGCGGGCCGCCGCACCGGCGCTCCGTACCCACCTGGAGTCGCTCGTCGACCGCCTCCGGTCCCGTACGCCCCTGCCGGAGGCGCTCCAGCACCTGGCCGACGAGATCGACGACGCCTCCGCCGACATCATCATCGCAGCCCTCATCCTCAACTCCCGGCTGCGCGGCCCCGGTCTGCGCGAAGTCCTTGGCGCCCTCGCCAAGTCGGCCCGCGAGGAAGTCGACATGCGCCAGCGCGTCATGGCCCAGCGCGCGAGCACCCGGCGCAGTGTGCAGATCGTCATCGCGGTGTCGGTGCTGTTCGTCCTGGGCCTGGCCATCTTCAACCGCGGCTTCGTCGAGCCCTACGGGACGCCTATCGGCCAGCTGGTGCTGGCCTGCGTGTGCGCCCTGTTCGCCGCAGGCTTCTGGTGGCTGCGCAAGCTCTCCAGCATCGAGACCCCGGAGCGCTTCCTCACTCAGGACCCGCAGCTGCAATCGCAGCGGCGTGAACGACAGGAGGCGGGCATCCGATGAACAACCTTCCGCTCACCATCCTGTTCGGAGCCCTGGCCGGGCTCGGGATCTTCGCCCTCGTCCGCGCCCTCACACCGAACAAGCGCGGTGCGGTCGCCACCGTCGCCCAGATCGACGCGCTGCGGGCGGCCGGCCCGGCCGGCGGCCCGGCACCGCGCGCCATCGACGCCAAGGGGCGCATCGGCCAGCGTGTCGCCGCCTTCTACCTCCAGCGGGGCTGGGAACAGCGCTCGCTCCGGGCCGACCTCGCGGTCCTGGACCGCAGCTGGGAAGCCTTCCTCGCGACCAAGGTGCTGCTGTCGGCCGTCGGCCTGGTCTTCGGCCCGCTGCTCTTCGGCATCGCCTGGCAGCTCGGCCTCGGCAGCAATCCGATCATCCCGGTCTGGCTCGCGCTGGCCTTCGGCGGGCTGTTCTTCTTCCTGCCCGACCTGGAGGTCCGCCGCGACGCCGTCGACAAGCGCCGCGACCTGCGGCGGGTCATCGGCGCGTACCTCAACCTCGTCTCCATGAACCTCGCGGGCGGCCGCGGTCTGCCCGAGGCGCTCATGGCCGCCGCCGACATCAGCGACGGCTGGGCGCTGCTGCGCATCCGCAACACCCTCGCGGACGCCCGCATCACCGGCACGAGCCAGTGGGTCGCCCTGGGGCGGCTCGGCGAGGACCTCGGCATCGAGGAACTGCAGGATCTGTCCACCACCCTCGCTCTGGTGGCGGACGACGGCGCGAAGATCCGGGAATCCCTGGCTTCCCGCGCCGAGACGATGCGCCACCGCGAACTCTCGGAGATCGAGGGCGCGGCGGGTGAGAAGTCGCAATCCATGATCGTGGCGCAGCTGCTGCTGTGCGCGGGCTTCCTGGTCTTCCTGATCTTTCCCGCGGCAATGCGCGTCTTCCAGGTCTGACCGTCATCACCTACTGAGAGGACATCCGCTCATGAACCGACTGCAGAACAGCCATCCGGCGATCGACTTCCTTGTCACCTTCCTGCAAGGGCGCGTGCGGCGTGCCCGGTCGGAGGAGACGTCGCGCGGCGCTTCCGCCGTGGAGTGGGTCATCATCTCGGCGGTCGTCGTCGCGATCGTCGGCGTGGTGGCCGCGATCATCAACACCGCACTCACCGACGGTGCCAACAAGGTCAAGACGTGCATCGACGGCGCCAAGGCGGCCGGCACCTGCTAGCCCAGCCGACCGTATCCACCACAGGATGATGAGACGACGCCTCGAAGCCCTCGTACGCCGCCGGCTGCAAGCCGCCAGCGGCGACAGCGGTGTGGGCAAGCGTGCCGCGGACGACCGCGGTATGACCGCGATCGAGTTCGTCTTCCTCACCCCGGTCCTCTTCTTCATGATCTTCGCGACCGTGCAGTTCGGGCTGTACTTCTTCGCCGACCATGTCGCGCAGGCCGCCGCGCAGGCGGGCGCCCGCGAGGCGCGGGCCGAGGCGGACGCGAATCCCGACGGCTGGAGGGCGAAGGCGGTCTCGAAGGCGGACAGCTACATCCAGCAGCTCGGGCCGCAGTTGCTCACCAACAAGACGGTGGAGACCATCAGGCCAGATCCGAACAACGTCGGCGTCCACATCCGCGCCGAGGTTCCCCAGGTCTTCCCGGGGCTGCACTTCACCGTGGACGCCCTGTCGCAGGGGCCTGTTGAGCGTTTCGTGCCGGACGGGGGCTGAGAGCCGTATGCGCGCCTGGCTGAGAACCCGCGCTCAACGAACGGGTGACGAGGGCGTCTCCACCATCGAGGTGGTGATCCTCGCTCCGGTGATGTTCCTGTTCATCCTGGTGCTGGTCGCCTTCGGGCAGATGGTCGACGGCCGCGGTGGGGTCGACGGCGCTGCACGTGACGCGGCTCGCGCCGGATCCCTTCAGCGCGATTCGGGAAGCGCGATGCGTGAGGCCAAGGCCGCCGCTGAGGCGGATCTGACGGGCACCTGCGTGGAAGGGAGCGTCAGGGTGGCGACGAGACCGGAGAACGACTTCAGACCCGGCCGTCTCTTCGCCATCGACGTCACCTGCGAGGTACGCGGACTGGCGATGCTGGGGCTCAACATCAAGACCACGATGACCGGTTCGGCGGCGTCGCCCCTCGACCCGTATCGGAGGATGGTGCAGTGAGCGCGATGAGTGCGCTGCGGGAGCGCGTCGCCGCCTGCCGGGCCGCGTTCCGTACCGACACCGACCGGGGTTCCGGCGCGGCGGCAGTGATCATCTTCGCGTTCCTGTTCCTCGCACTGGCCGGGTTCGTCGTCGACGGCGGCCTGTCGATCTCGCAGCGCGAGCGCGCCGCGGACATCGCCGAGCAGGCGGCCCGTTATGCCGCTCAGGACCTCGACGTGGAGGCTCTTCGCAACGCACCGGCGGGTACGAAGCCGCAGATCAATTTCAAGAACTGCGATACGCGCGTCAGGGAGTTCGCCGCCGCCGCCGGTCTCACCGGGGGCGCCCTCAAGTCCATGAAGTGCTCCGTGGCGACCGCCGACCGTATCGAGGTCAACGTCGACCTCACGTACACCCCCATCCTGAGTGGCTTCTTCTACAGCGAGCCGCTCACGGCCCACGGCACCGCGGCCGCCGAACCGGCCACCGGCCCCGCGAACTGACCAAGCCCAGTACCACCGAAGGCAGAGGAACGAGCCCATGGCACGCACGTCCGCCAGCCGGCGACCGGCCCAACCGGCCCGGCCGCAGCCGCCACGGCGGCGCCGTACGTTCGGGGACTTCGTCCGCGCGCTCGTGGCGTTCCTCGCGCTCTCCGTTCTGCTGGCGGGTGTGCCGGGCGCGCTGCTGTACTTCATCGGCTCGCCGCTGCCGCACGACTGGAACATGGCGGTCCTGCGGGAGCCGATCACGGCCGACACGTTCATCAGCGTGCTGGCGGTCGTGGTCTGGCTGGCGTGGGCGCAGTTCACGGCGTGCGTGCTCGTGGAGACCAAAGCCGCGATCTCCGGGATCGGGATGCCGTCGCGGGTGCCCGCGTCCGGGCCGAGCCAGTTGCTGGCGCGCCAGTTGATCGCGGCGCTGCTGCTGATCGGCGCGAGCGCCGCCAGCCTCACGCCGGGGCTCGCGCAGCTCGGCAACCTCCACGACCAGCCGCACCGGGGCGGTCCTGCCGTGACCGCCCGGCAGACGCCCGGCCAGGTGCAGCAGCACCAGCAGGCCGCAGCCGCCGCGCAGCAGCATCAGGGGGGCGGCCCGGCCGCCACGACGGTGACGCCGGGAGCCGTGGCCGCCGCGGAGGCGGGCGACAAGGCGACGAAGTTCTACCGGATCCAGCCGCCCGAGGGCCGGCACCACGACTCGCTGTGGGAGATCGCCGAACGCCATCTCGGCGACGGCCGCCGCTACAACGAGGTCTACCAGCTCAACAAGGACAGGGCGCAGCCCGACGGTTCGAAGCTGTCCAAGGCGAGCCTCATCCGGCCCGGCTGGATCATGGAGATGCCGGCCGACGCGCGCGGCGGCGATCTCGTCGAGATGCCCGTCGCGGCGCCGAAGACCGCCCCTGACGTGAAGCATTACGCGGAGCGCGGCGGGAGCAAGGACACGACGGCCGAGGGCGCGCACGCGGCGCATGCCGCACCCGCCGCTCCGGCCCAGACCCCGGCCCAGGCTCCTACGCAAACGCCCGCCCAGACCCCGGCCCAGCAGCCCGCCCAGCAGCCCGCGCACGCCGAGTCGGTCCCGGCCGCACCCTCAGGTCCCGCCGCGGCAGCCGTCACCGCGGGGCCGCAGTCCGAGTCCCATGGCTTCGGCCACGGATTCGGCCTCCCCGAAGCCCTCATCGGAGCCCCGCTGCTGGCAGCCGGACTGCTCGCGGCCCTGGGCAGGCGCCGCCGTACGGTGCTCTGGCAGTCCGTCACCGCGGGCGCCCTCCGGACCCCCCGCACCCCCACCGGGCCCGAGGCCGACGCCGCCGACGCGCTGAGGATCGGCGCGGACGCCGACACCGTCACGTTCCTCGACCGCGCGCTGCGCGCCCTGTCGGCGCGGCTCGCCTCCGACGGAACGCAGCTGCCGACGGTCTACGCGGCCTGGCTCACCGACGAGGCCCTGCACCTCCAGCTCGCCTGGCCCGAGGGCCAGCCGCCCGCGCCGTGGCAGCTCGGCCAGGACCAGACGTTCTGGCGCCTGGACCGTTCCGATCTGCTCCCCGACGCGGACGTCTCCGCCAGCGCCCCGTACCCGGGCCTGGCGGCCCTCGGCACCCTCGACGGCGCGCGGCTGATGCTCAACCTCGAGGCGGTGCCCGGCATCGTGTCGCTGACCGGCGCGCGCGCCGACCGCGAGGCGGTGCTCGCCTCCGTCGCGTCCGAACTCGCCACCAACGGCTGGTCGGACCGGATGACGGTGACACTCGTGGGCTTCGCCGAGGACCTCACGGCCCTCGCCCCGGCCCGCATCCGGCATCTCGCGGACGTGCCCGAGGTCATCGAGACGATGTCCGCCGAGACCGCGCAGCGCTCGGGCGCCCTGCGTACCGCAGGCCAGGACAGCGTTCTCACCGGCAGGACCGGCAACTCCCAGCACACCCAGCGCGCCCCGCATCTTGTCCTGATCGCCGTCGAGCCCACCGAGGAGGAGGCCGACCGGCTCGCCGAACTCGCCGCCGGCTCGGGCCGGCTGGGCATCGGCTACCTCGTCGCGTCCGGCCGCGCCGACCTGCCGGGCGCCGCCTGGGAGCTCGAAGTGACCCCCGCGGGCCGTCTGCTGGCCCCGCTGCTGGGCCTGGACCTGGAAGCGCAGCTGCTCCCGGCCGCCCAGTACGAGGCGATCCTGCGGCTGTTCGCGGCGGCCGACCCGGACCGCGAACCGTCCGCCGTCCTCCCGCCGTTCATGGTCGACCTCACCGACCAGGGCCGCCCCGGGGTGTACGCGCGCCTCCTCGGACCGTTCGAACTCATCGGCCTCGAAACCCCCGAGGCCGGCCGCAGCCTGCTCCTCCACGAGGCGCTGGCGCTGCTGCTCCTGCACCGCGAGGGCGTCCACCCGCGCGTGCTGGCCTCCGCGCTCTGGCCGCGCGGTGTCACCGACGACGTCCGCGACGCGCTCATCGGCCGGCTGCGCGACTGGCTCGGCACCGACCCCGGCGGCTCGTCCCGGCTGTCCTCCGACGCCACCGGCCGCCTCGTCCTGTCCCGCACGGTCGTCTCCGACTGGGACGTCCTGCAGACCCTCCACCACGCGGCCTCCGAAGGCCCCGGCGCCAACGACCCGCAGACCCGCCGCCGCCTCCTGACCGACGCCCTGGCGCTGGCCCGCGGCTCCCTCCTGGAGGACCGCACGCCCGGCCGCTACGGCTGGCTCGCCCACGAAATCGTCGACGCCCAGCACCCGGTCCTCGTCGCCGAGGTCGCCCTCGCCCTGTCCGGCCTCCACCTCGACGCGGGCAAGCCCAAGGCCGCCGTCGCCGCCGTACAGGCCGCCCTGGCCGTCACCGGCTCCGACGAACGCCTCTGGCTGGCCCTCCTCCGCGCCACCCAGGCCACCGGCGACCCCGCCCGCCTCGAAGCCGCCGCCGAGTCCCTCCTGGTCCGAAACCAAGCCCTCAACGGCTCCCCCCGCGGCCTCCCGCCCCGTGTAGAAGCCCTCCTCGACGAACTCCTCCCCACCTGGCGCGGCAGCATCGCCAACTGACCTTCGGGAGCCCGATCCCTGCGGAAGCCGGCCCCGCTCAGCCCGCCCCGGTCAGCCCTTCGCCACCGCCGACAGGATTTCCGGGAGGCGGTTGAGGAGGCGGGGGGCGGTGAGGTGGAGGGAGGCGGCGGAGAGGGCGATCGCGTAGAGGGCGCCTGCGGGGAGGAGGAGCCAGAGGTAGGCGTGGTGGTCGGCGACGTGGAGGTAGACGGTGAGGCCGACGAGGGGGAGGCAGCAGGCCGCGCCCGTGAGGCCGCCGCCGAAGAGGCTGATGGCGGCTAGGCCGCCCTGGCCGGGGGCCGAGCTGCCGAACGGGTTGTCCTGGGGGAGGGCGTAGGGGAAGCGGACGCTGGCGAAGGCGCCGGCGGCGATGAGGGCGCCCAGGAGGGCGAAGGACAGGCCGAGGGTCTCGGGGATGGCGTCGGGGCGGCCGAGGAGGAGTGACGCGCCGATCGTGACGACCGTGACGTACGGGACGGCGACGGTGGACAGCGCCAGCGCGCGGGCGCGCAGTTCCGCGTGGGCGTCGGCGCGGGTGGAGATGGTGGAGGCGACGGTCCAGAACGCGGAGCCGTCGACACCGAATTGGTTGTACATCTGCATGCCGAGCAGCCCTGCGGCCCAGCAGGCCGAGTAGATGCTGCCGTGCTGCACGGCGGCGACGATCGGCAGCAGGAGTCCGACGGCGAGCGCCGTCGCCCAGGCCGCCTTGGAGCGCGGGTCGCGCCAGGCGTAGCGGAACTGGCGCTCCATGACGGTGCCGGCGCGGCCGGCGGGCAGCAGCGCGGCGAGCCGGCCGCCGCCGGAGCCGGCTTCCTTCTCGGCGGCCTGGAGGGTGGAGGCGTCGGGGGAGACCATCAGCCGGTACAGACTGTGGTGCCACCAGCGGATGACGAGGGCCAGGACGGCGGCGACGTAGCCGAGTTCGAGGACGGCGAGCCCGTACGAGCCCTCGGCGGCGGCGCGTACCGCGTCGATCGCGGGGGCGGGCGGCAGCCAGCGCAGTACGGAGGCGATGGACTTGACCCGTGCCAGGCCGTCCGAGGAGGCGAGCGAACTGGCGCCGAGGTTGACGAGCTGCGCGCCGACCGCGACGAACAGGCCGCTGAGCAGCGCGAGGTCGCGGCCCTTGCGGCTGGTGAGCAGCCGGGTGTTGGCGGCGGCGACGGCGCGCGACAGCGCCACGCACAGCAGGAGTACGAGGGCGACGGCGACGACCGAGACCACCAGGGAGGCCGCGTTGCCCGCCAGCGCGGCCACCGCGCCCGCCGTCACGATGATCGTGAAGACCGGGCCGACGCCCAGCAGTGAGGACACCAGCAGGGCGGCGATCAGCGGCCGCGGGCGCAGCGGCAGCATCGCGAGGCGGGTGGGGTCGAGGGTGTCGTCGCCGCCGAAGAGGAACAGCGGCATGACGGCCCAGCCGAGGATGAGGACGACGGCCAGCCCGACCGCGGCCGCGGGCGCGTACTGGCTGTCGCGCAGCGCGATCATGCCGACGCCCATGCCGATCCCGTACAGCATCGCGAAGACGACGCCGACGATCCAGCCGATGGTGCGGCCGGTGGACTGCCGCAGTCCGTTGCGGACGATGGAGAGCTTGAGGCGGATGAAGACCGGGGTGACGGACGGTGCGCTCATCGTGCGCCGCCCAGCCAGTCGAGATCCTGGCCACCGCGTTCCGTGGCGCCGACGAGCGACAGGAAGGCGTCCTGCAGGGTGGCGGCTTCGCCTCGTACGTCGGCGAGCGGACCCTGGGCGACGATCCGGCCGGCGGCCATCACCGCGACCCAGTCGCAGAGGCTCTCCACCAGTTCCATGACGTGGGAGGAGAAGACGACGGTGGCGCCCGACCGGGTGTACCGCTCCAGGACGCCCCGGATGACCTGTGCCGATACCGGGTCGACGCCCTCGAAGGGCTCGTCGAGGAAGAGCACTTCGGGGTTGTGGAGCAGGGCGGCGGCCAGGCCGATCTTCTTGCGCATACCGGTCGAGTAGTCGACGACCAGCTTGTTCTGCGCGGCGGCGAGGTCGAGGACGTCGAGCAGCTGCGCGGCGCGCTTGTCGACCTCGGCGCCGGGCAGACCGCGCAGCCGGCCGGTGTAGGCGAGGAGTTCACGGCCCGACAGCCGCTCGAAGAGCCGCAGTCCTTCGGGGAGCACGCCGATACGGGACTTCACGGCGACGGGGTCGGTCCAGACGTCATGGCCGGTGATCTCGACGGTGCCGTCGTCGGGGCGGAGCAGCCCGGTGACCATGGACAGGGTGGTGGTCTTGCCGGCGCCGTTCGGGCCGACGAGGCCGATGAACCGGCCGGCCGGCAGTTCGAGGTTGATGCCGGCCACGGCCACCTGCTCGCCGAAGCTCTTCCACAGGTTGTGGACACTGACCGCGTAGCCCTGATCCGGTGCGTTCTCGCCCTGCCCGCTCGCGTCCCGTGCGCCCTGATCGGGTGTTCCCTGATCGGGAGCCCCCGGCTCGAATGTCTTCGGCACGTTGCGCCGTCCTTCCCCGTGGTGACCGCTGATCCACGGGAAGCGTAGTTCGTCCTCCAACGCCGGACGGGCTGAATTCAGCCCATCCGGCGTTGGAACAGCGCGGCCGGACAGGCCCTAGCGGGCCCGGCTCGCCGCCGCTTCGCGACCGCACGCGTACGCCAGCGGGCTCAGCAGCTCCTCGACGTCCGGCAGCCACCGGTTGAGGGCGGTGGGCTGCCGTGCCCACTGCACGGAGCCGCCGGTGCCGGTGCGGGTGGGCGGGGAGGGGACGAAGTCGCCCTCGCCGCGGACGATGAGGTCCAGGGAGGCGGGCGGCCAGCCGAGTTTGCGCAGCAGGTCGGGGACCTTGACCGTCGCGCCGGGCAGTACGAGGAAGATCAGCCGCCGGTTGGGGGTGCAGAGCACCGGGCCCAGCGGCAGGTCCATCCGTTCCATGCGGGCGAGCGCGAGGCAGCCGGCCACCTCGGGGACGTCGATCGCGTCGAAGGTGCGTCCGGTCGGCAGCAGGATCGAGGCACGCGGTTCCCTGGCCCACATCCGGCGCACCGCGACGGCGCTGCCGCTGGCCTGGGTCGCCCAGTCGGGACGGGTCGGGTGCGCGCCGGGCGCAGGGCAGGCGGGGGAGTCGCACGAGCAGCGCGATGCGCCGCCGGCGTCGTCCTCCAGCCAGGAGCCGGGCAGCACGTCCCAGTGCCGCTCCTCCGCGTATCGGACCGCTGTGTCGAGCAGTTGGCCGGTGAGCTGCTGCGGGGCTCCGATGGTGTCTTCCACGCGCTGCACAACTACGCCCGTCACCAAGGGTTACGGGGTGGGCCCGCGGCTCATGGCGGGCGCACGGATGCACGGCCGGGGGCGCGTGCGAGAACGCGGCCCCGGATACGGGTAGTCCCTGGTGGGTGCGCTGGCACACCCCGCAGAAGGATTCCGGAAGAAATGCTGTGAAAACGGCGAATTCACATCATGTGCGGTGGGCATTGATCTCCTCATCGAAGATCACCACCGTCACCGCGATCACCACCGTCACCGCGATCACCGCGATCACCACCACGATCACGACCACGATCACCGTGATCACCGCGATCACCACCACGATCACGACCACGATCACCAGGGTCACCAGGGGGAAGCGGGACCACGGGCGGATGTCCGCGGTCCCGCGATGAAGGAGGGTCACGACATGGCCGCACGACCACTGGTGGCGCGGCAGCCGAACGAACGGCTGCAGGCGCTCATCCAGGAAGCCGGCTGCTCCAACGCCGGGCTGGCCCGCCGGGTCAACATGTGCGGGGCCGAGCACGGCCTCGACCTGCGCTACGACAAGACGTCCGTCGCCCGCTGGCTGCGCGGCCAGCAGCCGCGCGGCCGGGCACCCGCCATCATCTCCGAGGCGCTGGGCCGCAAGCTCGGCCGCGCCGTCTCGATCGACGAGATCGGCATGGCCAACGGCAAGAACCTGGCCACCGGCATCGGGCTGCACTTCTCCCCGACCGTCCTCGGCGCGATCGAGCAGGTCTGCGAGCTGTGGCGCAGCGACGTCGGACGCCGTGACTTCCTCACCGGATCGACGGTGGCCGCCTCGGCCCTCGTCGAACCCAGCCGCGACTGGCTGATCACCCGCACCGACGGCGCCGTCGCCCGGGCCGGCGGCTCGCGGGTCGGCAAGGCGGACGTGGAGGCCGTGCGGGCCACGACCAAGGCGCTCATCGACCTGGACCACCGCTTCGGCAGCGGCCATGTGCGGCCGGTTGTCGTGCACTACCTCAACAGCGTCGTGTCGGGCCTGCTCTCCGGCTCGTACCGCGAGGCGACCGGGCGTCAGCTCTTCGCCTCCGTCGCGCGGTTGACGGAACTGGCCGGGTACATGGCCGTCGACACCGGGCAACCGGGGCTCGCGCAGCGCTACTACATCCAGGCGCTACGGCTCGCGCAGGCCGCCGGCGACCGCGGCTACGGCGGATACGTGCTGGCCGCGGGCATGAGCCACCTCGCCGAGACGCTCGGCAACCCGCGGGAGATCGCGCAGCTCGCGCGTGCCGCGCAGGAAGGCGCGCGCGGGCAGGTCACCCCCACCGCACAGGCGATGTTCTACGCCGCGGAGGCCCGCGGACACGCGCTGCTCGGCGATGCCCGTACGTTCGCCCAGGTCGCGGGGCAGGCGGTCGACGCGCTCGACCACTCCAACCCGGACGACGATCCCGACTGGATCGCCCACTTCGACCAGGCCTATCTCGCCGACGAGTTGGCGCACGGCCACCGCGATCTGGGCCAGGCCGCCCCGGCCGCCCGGCGCGCGGAGGAGTCCCTCGCGGGCCATCCCCCGACGCGGGTGCGCCGCCGTGCGATCGGCCTGCTGCTCCTGGCGGATGCCCAGGTCCAGCAGCGCGAGATCGAGCAGGCCTGCCACACCGGTGCCGAGGCGGTCTCCCTGCTGACGGGACTGCGCTCCAATCGCGGCGCCGAATACCTCGACGACTTCCGCCGCCGCCTCGAACCGTACGGAGCGGAGCCCGCGGTACGGGAGTTCGGCGCCCACCTCCAGGAGCAGGAGGCGGCGGCCTAGCCCGCCCCGTACGGCCGTTTACGTACGGCTGCCCCGTGCGGACGTTAACGTACGGCAGCCCCGTGCGGCCGCTCACGAACGGCCCGTCGCCAACTGCCCGACGGCCGCCCGGCCCGCCGGTCCGTCACGGCCGCGAGCGCGCCGGACGGGCCCCGGGCAGAAGCGCGGATCGCAGCGGGTCACCGCTGGTCACCGTGGAGCACCGCGCATCACCGGCGGCCGCCCCGCAGCCGCCGGACAGGGGATACGACGGTCCGCGCGGGTCCGCGCGCGCCCTCGGCGCCCTGTGAACGACGTCCGAACCGGTCCGACGGGCTCCCCGGCCGGTCCCGCCGCCGTGTTCGAGGTGGCGGCGGAATCGTTGGCGGAATCGTTACCGGAACGACATCGCCGTGCGGGGAGGCCCAAGGGACAGCCGATACCTCGCCATTCGGTCCTTCCCCGTCGTCAACGCGGCCGCGTTCGGCGCTCGCCCGATCGGGCGCGTAGTGGGTTGACAGGCTGACCCGGTAGCGTGAGCCGTCGATTGCGATGAGTCGATTGCGATGACGGGTCCGATGACGGGGTAAAGGCGGGAGTTCCGGCGATGCACAGCGGACACGGCGACGAGACGCCGGACGATCAGTACCGGCGGCTCCCGGCGGTGCCCGAGCCCCACAGCGGTGTCGTACTGCCGGCCGAGCAGCCGCTGGAGCGCTACGGCGATCATGTGCGGCCCGCCGGAGGACAGCCGTGGGACCAGGTGTCCGGCGCGGCGCAGCCGCTGCCCCCCGAGGCCGGTGCGGGGGCGGACGCGACGATGATGTTCCCGCCGTATCCGCAGGCCGTTCCGCCCGCGCCGCCGATTCCCGCCATGCCGCCCGGCCCGCCCGCGATGCCCGCCGCGCCCCCGGCGCCCCCCAGGGCCACGGCACCGGTGCCGGAGGCTGACGCCACCCAGTTCCTGCCCCCGTACCCGCGCGAGACGCCGCCCGCGGCGCCCCAGCCGTCCGCGACGCCCCAGCAGCCCGAGCCGTACGTGCCCGAGCCGTTCACACCGCGGCCGTTCACCCCCGAGCCGTTCACGCCCGAACCGTTCGGTGCCGGGCGCGGGTATCCCGCCGAGACCGCGGCGGAAGCCACCGCGCACCTGCCGCTCTCGATCTTCGAGGAGCAGCCGTACGACCAGCCGTACGCCGCGGAGCCGCCCTACGGCCGGCAGCACGAGCAGTCCGCCGAGCCGCCGCAGCCCGCGCCGCAGGGCGACTACGACCATCTGTACCGGCAGGACGGCCCCCGCCAGCAGCCGATGCCCGAGCAGCCCCGGCAGCAGCAGTACCGGGCCCCGGCCCAGGCCCAGCCGCCCGTTCCGGCGCCCGGCTACGCCGAGCCGCCGTACGACGGCGCGGGCAACGGTGACGGCAACGGTGGCGGTGGCGGCTCGCGCCGCCGGATGTCCCCGGCCGCGGTGATCGGCATCGTCGTCGGCGGCTGCGCCCTGGCCGGGCTGGCCGCAGGTGCCGCACTGAGCGCGGGCGGCGGTGACAGCAAAGCCGCGGCCAAGGCCAGCACGTCGCCGGCGGCCTCGACGGGTGCGTCCGCGCAGCCCGGCGCCGGTGACAGCGCTACGGCGCAGCAGGCGACGGCCCTGGACGCGCTGCTGAAGGACAGCGGCAGCAGCCGTTCCTCCGTGATCAGCGCCGTGGAGTCGATCAAGTCCTGCAAGAACCTGGGCCAGGCGGCCGCCGACCTGCGTGCGGCTGGCGGCCAGCGCGGCACGCTCGTCACCCGCCTCACGGCCGTGCCCGTGGACAAGCTGCCGCAGCACGCCGAGCTGACCGATGCGCTGAACAAGGCGTGGCTGGCGTCGGCCGCGGCCGACAACGCCTACGCGCTGTGGGCGGACCAGGCGGCGAGCGACGGCAAGACCTGCAAGGGCGGCCACGCGAAGGGCACCCCGCAGAAGTCCGTGGGTGACCGCGAGAGCGGTGGCGCCACGCAGCAGAAGAAGCGCGCCGTCCGGATCTGGAACACGATCGCGAAGCAGTACAGCCTGGCCGATCGGGAGTACACCCAGCTGTAGGCGCGCCCGCCGCCTTCGTCCGCCGTACGGGCTGGAGATCAAGCCCGTACGGCGCCCGTGGAAAGCGCGGCGTCGGACAGGCCCTAGCCGCCCTGGTGGCTGAGCGTCGGCGTCATGTCGGCGAATCCGGTACGGGCGGCGACCAGCAGCCCTTCGCGGACCACTTCGTAGACCACCTTCGCGTTCACCATCCGCGGATGCCCCGGCACCGCCAGCATGTTCTCGTTGCGCCAGCCGAGGTCCGGGGTGAGGCCGCCCGTCGAGACGGCGGTCGCCTTGTCCAGCGCGCGCTTGAGGGACAGGGGCGTGACCTCTTCCTCGCCCATCGTCCTGACGACCTGGGTGAAGACCGAGTACGCGATCCAGGTGGTCTGGACGCCGGGGTCGGACACGTTGATCCGGTCGTCGCCGAACGCGTACTTCTTCACGACCAGCTTCATCGGGTCCCATTTGGAGTCGGAGGTCGGCGGGTACCAGCTGGTGACGAACGCGTTCTCCAACGGGCTGTTCTTGCCGCCCGTGCTGTCGATGAGGGACTGCTGGATGCTGCCGATCACGGAGGCCAGCCGCACATTGGGCAGCTCGTCGCCGAGCCGCCGGAAGGAGTCGAAGAACGTGTCCGTACGGTCGCCGAGCACGGCCGCGACACAGGAGCCGGGCTTGGTGCTGCCGGCCGCGCGCTGGGCGACGGAGGTGTACTCGGTGGCGTCGTCGGCCGTGCGCAGGTCGGTGGCGGGAGGCCGGTTTCCGGCCTTGAGCCCGGCGTCGAGGAACAGCGGGAACTGATCGCCGACGATGGTGTCGGGCCGCACCAGGCTGACCTTGGAGCAGGAGCCGGCCAACTGCTGTCCGTTGCCGGCCAGCAGGGCGGGCAGACCGCCGTTGACCGGGTAGGACATCGGGCTCTGGAACTCCTCCTGGGTGAGCCCGTAGCCCCCTATGTACGGGATACCGGCCGCCTCCAGTGTGGAGAGGAAGCTGTTCGCCTGCTCGCTGTACGAGCCGATGACGGCGACGGCGCCCTCCTGCTGGGCCTGCTGCGCGCACTTGGCGGCCTCGACCTGGTCGTTGTGGTCGTTGCAGGTGAGTACCTTCAGATCGCGGCCGTTCAGCCCGCCCATGTCGTTGATGTGGTCGGCGAACGCCTGCGCCATGGCCGGCATTCCGGGCATGTTCGTGGATTTCGTTCCGCCCGGCGCCCATGTCATCACGACCACGGGCCCCGGGGACCCCCCCGCGCCCCCCGGGATCACGCCGCAGCCGCTGATCAGCGCCGCGCAGGTCGTTGAAATCGCCAACAGGACAGCCTTGCGCGATCGCTGTTCAGTCATGAACACGGACGTTTCCGCCCCGCGCCCAACGTGAGGGTGACCGCAAGAGAACGATCAGTCACGTTCAGGTGAATTACGGGTGCTGATTCGCGGGAACGTACGATCGGTCACCGTGCAGACTCCGGAGAAGACTTCCCGCCGCGGTACCCGTTCCTCCACGATGGGGGGCATGCCGCTCAATGACATGCCCTGGTGGCGCTGGCGCAGCAATGTGCGCTCGGCGCTGCACATGATCAGCGACCCGGTGTTCCAGCAGGAGTGCTGGCTTGCCGGGCTGCCCGGTTACGGCGACGTCACCGACGCCGTCTACCGCCTCGTCGAGGACACCTGGCTCGACAACTGGTCCGCCGAGAAGTACGTCGGGACGATCTTCCGCGACTCGCAGGAGGCCGCGCTCGTCGATGTCGCGGTGCTGCGCGTGCTGAAGATCCTCCACCAGGTCGGCGCGGATGCGCCGGTCAGCACCTATCTGGAGCACCACGCGTGGCCCGAGGCGGTCCGGGCGGCCCGCGAGGCGCACGTCAAGCTCGCGACGGCCGACGGGGACGACGTGGACGCTCCGCCGCGCTCCCTCGACGTGCTGGCGATCTACACCCGCACGGCCTGACGGCGCCTGACGGGCCGGAGAGCCGCGTTCCGGCCTGCGGACGGCGGCGCCGTCCGGGCCGCCGCGTGTGCGAGGCTTGGCGGGTGAACGAGCCGCAATATGTGCTGACCCTGTCCTGCCCCGACAAGCAGGGCATCGTGCACGCCGTGTCGAGTTATCTCTTCATGACCGGCTGCAACATCCTGGACAGCCAGCAATTCGGGGACCAGGACACCGGATTGTTCTTCATGCGCGTGCACTTCACGGCGGAGCCGCCGGTGGACGCGGACAAGCTGCGCGCGAGCTTCGCGGCGATCGCCGACTCCTTCCACATGGACTGGCAGCTCCACCCCGGTGACGAGAAGATGCGCGTCGTCCTCATGGTCAGCAAGTTCGGGCACTGTCTGAACGATCTGCTGTTCCGCACCCGGATCGGCGCGCTGCCCGTCGAGATCGCGGCCGTGGTGTCCAACCACACGGACTTCGAGGAACTCGCCGGCTCGTACGGCATCCCCTTCCACCACATTCCGGTGACCGCCGACACCAAGGCGCAGGCGGAGGCGCGGCTGTTGGAACTGGTCGAGGCGGAGCGCGTGGACCTGGTGGTGCTGGCCCGCTACATGCAGGTCATCTCCGACGATCTCTGCAAGCGGCTGCCCGGGCGGATCATCAACATCCACCACTCGTTCCTGCCGAGCTTCAAGGGCGCCAAGCCCTACCACCAGGCGCACGCGCGCGGGGTGAAGCTGATCGGCGCCACCGCGCACTACGTCACGGCCGCGCTCGACGAAGGTCCGATCATCGAGCAGGAAGTCGAGCGGGTGGGCCACGAGGTCACCCCGGAGCAGCTCGTGGCCATCGGCCGGGACGTCGAGTGCCAGGCGCTGGCGCGCGCTGTGAAGTGGCACAGCGAGCACCGCGTCCTGATCAACGGCCACCGCACGGTGGTCTTCGCCTGACCCGGCCGTACGGTCAGGCGCCGGCGGCGAGCTCCTTGTAGCGCGCCTGGCAGACGTCGAAGTCCGGCAGGCTGCCGGCCGCGAGCATGTCGGCCAGGCTGGGAGCGGCCGCGTCCCGGGCGGAGAGCTGGGGCGTGCCGGCCTGCCACTGGATGCCGAGATCCGGGTCGAGCGGGTGCACGCTGTGCTCCTTCTCGGGACGGAAGACGTCCGAGACGAGGTACGAGAGCGTGGCGTCGTCGCTGAGGGCGCAGAAGCCGTGGCCCATGCCCTCCGCGATGTAGAGGGCCTTGCGGTCGGTGTCGTCCAGCCGGACGCCCTCCCACTGGCCGAAGGTCGGCGAGCCGACCCGAAGGTCGGCCACCACGTCGAGCACCGCGCCTCGCACGCAGGTCACGTACTTGGACTGCCCCAGGGGGACGTCCGCGAAGTGGATCCCGCGCACGACGTCCTTCGACGACACGGACAGGTTGGCCTGCGCGAGCCGCATCGGATGCCCGACCTCGGCCTCCAGCCGGTCGAAGCGGTACCACTCCAGGAAGAGGCCGCGCGGGTCGCCGTGCTGCTGGGGGGTGATCTCCCAGGCGCCGTGGAACGAGAGCGGTCGGATGTTCATCGCGGGAGGTCCTCTTCCAGGGCGAGGGTGTTGATGAGGTAGTCGCCGTAACCGCTCTTCAGCAGCGGCTCGGCCAGTTTGCGCAGCTGCTCGGAGTCGATGAAGCCCATCCGCCAGGCGGTCTCCTCGACGCAGCCGAGCTTGAGCCCCTGCCGCTCCTCGATGACCCGGACGTATTCCGACGCCTGGACGAGGGAGTCGAAGGTGCCGGTGTCCAGCCAGGCCGTGCCGCGGTCGAGCACGGAGACCCGCAGTTTGCCCTGCTTCAGATAGGTCGCGTTGACCTCGGTGATCTCCAACTCGCCGCGCGCGCTGGGGCGCAGGTTGTTGGTGATGTCGACGACCTGGCTGTCGTAGAAGTAGAGCCCCGGTACGGCGAAGCGCGACTTCGGCCGCTCCGGCTTCTCCTCGATCGACAGCGCCGCGCCGTGCTCGTCGAACTCGACGACGCCGTAGGCGGTGGGATCCGAGACCTGGTAGGCGAAGATCACGCCGCCGTCGGGGGAGCTGTGGTCCTGCAACTGCCGTCCGAGACCGGCGCCGTGGAAGATGTTGTCACCGAGAATGAGCGCCACCGGCTCACCGCCGATGAAGTCCGCGCCGATCTGGAATGCCTGGGCGATTCCGCCGGGATTCGGCTGGGTGCGGTATTCGATATTGATGCCGAATTGCGATCCGTCGCCCAGAAGCCGGCTGAACTGTGCCTGGTCCTGCTCGGTGGTGATGAGCAGTATGTCGCGAATTCCCGCCATCATCAGAGTGGACAGCGGGTAATAGACCATCGGCTTGTCATAGACCGGCATCAGCTGCTTGGAGACCGCTTTGGTGATCGGCCACAGCCGGGACCCGGTCCCGCCGGCCAGGAGGATACCACGCATGTTGTTTTCTACTTTCTCCGGCGGCGGATGCCCAGCAGCTGCACGGCATCGCCCCTGCACTCGGGGACGGGCTAGAGTTGCGGCGAAGCAAACCATCTTACGCTGCCCCACCAGGGGCCCGACTGGACTCTGGCACTCATGAACATTGTTGTTACCGGTGGCGCCGGATTCATCGGCTCGCAGTTCGTCCGCGCGGTCCTGTCGGGCGAGATGCCCGGGCTGGAAGGCGCCTCCGTCACCGTACTGGACAAACTCACCTACGCCGGCAATCCGGAGAATCTGGCTCCGGTCGCCCACCTGCCCGGATACAGGTTCGCGCACGGCGACATCTGCGACGCGGACTTCGTCGACTCCGTCCTGCCGGGCCACGACGCGGTGGTGCACTTCGCCGCGGAATCGCACGTCGACCGGTCCATCACCGGCGCGGCCGCCTTCGTCACCACGAATGTGCTCGGTACTCAGACCCTGCTGGACGCCGCCCACCGGCACCGCATCGGCCGCTTCGTGCACGTATCCACCGACGAGGTGTACGGCTCGATCAGCGAGGGCTCGTGGACCGAGGACTGGCCGCTCGCGCCCAACTCCCCGTACGCGGCCGCGAAGGCGGGTTCCGACCTGATCGCGCTGGCCTACCACCGTACGCACGGCATGGACGTGGTGGTCACCCGCTGCTCCAACAACTACGGGCACCATCACTTCCCCGAGAAGATGATCCCGCTGTTCGTGACGAACCTGCTGGACGGCCAGAAGGTCCCGCTCTACGGCGACGGCAGCAACATCCGCGACTGGCTGCACGTCTCCGACCACTGCCGGGGCATCGCGCTCGCGCTGCTGGGCGGCAAGGCCGGCGAGGTCTACCACATCGGCGGCGGAACCGAGTTGACGAACAAGGAGCTCGCCGGGCGGCTGCTGGAAGCCTGCGGCGCCGGCTGGGACATGGTCCAGTACGTCGAGGACCGCAAGGGTCACGACCTGCGGTACTCCCTGGACATCAGCAAGTCCCGCGCCGAGCTGGGCTACGAGCCTCTCGTCAGCTTCGACCAGGGCCTCGCCGACACCGTCGCGTGGTACCGGGACAACCGGGCCTGGTGGGAGCCGCTGAAGTCCAAGGCGGCGCTGAACTCATGAGCGGCGCCTCGACGGACGCTTCTGTGAATGCCGCCACGGGCGCCTCGTCCAGCCCTGCGACCGGCACCACCCGCTGGCTGGTCACCGGGGCCGGCGGCATGCTCGGCCAGGAGGTCGTGGCGGCGCTCGGCGCCGACCCGGCCGCCGCCGTCACCGCCGCCACCCGGGCGGACCTGGACCTGACGGACCCCGCGGCGCTGCTCGCGGCGGTCCGCGGCCACCAGGTCGTCGTCAACGCCGCCGCCTGGACGGACGTCGACGGCGCGGAGAGCGACGAGGCCGCCGCCACCGTGGTCAACGGCGACGGCGTACGCCACCTGGCCGCCGCCTGCGCCGCGGCGGGCGCCGTGCTCATCCACGTCTCCACCGACTACGTCTTCCCCGGCGACGCCGCGGAGCCGTACCGGGAGGACGCCGCGACCGGGCCCGTCAACGCCTACGGCCGCGGCAAGCTCGCCGGGGAACGCGCTGTCGCCGAGCTGCTGCCCGACAGCGGCTACATCGTCCGTACCGCCTGGCTGTACGGCGCGCACGGCCGCAACTTCGTCGCCACCATGCTGAAGCTGGCCGCCACCCACGAGACGCTCGATGTCGTCAACGACCAGCTCGGGCAGCCCACCTGGGCCCGTGCGCTGGCCGTCCGGCTCACCGAGCTGGGCCGCGCCGCGCTCGCGGGCACCGCGCCCGCCGGCGCCTATCACGGCACGGCCTCGGGCCAGGCCACCTGGTACGACCTGGCCCGCGCGGCGTTCGAGCTGTCGGGTCTCGACCCCGAGCGCATCCGTCCCACCACCGCGGACCGCTTCGTACGCCCGGCCCGGCGCCCGGCGTACAGCGTGCTGGGCCATGACCGCTGGTCCGCCGCCGGGCTTCCCCCGATGGCCGGCTGGCGCGATGAACTGAAAGCGGCGGTGGGGGGGGGGTGGGTCCCCCGCCCCCACCGCCTGAGACCCGCCACCGGTCACCGCGTTCAGGTGCCGGTAGCGCCCGTACCTCCGGGCGCTACCGGCACCTGACGCGTTACTGCCCCGTGCGCGTTACTGCCCCTTGCGCCAGCCGTACTCGCAGCCGGTCAGGGTGGTGCCATCGTTCGTACCCGAGTGCGGGTTCAGCTTCTTCGGCGCCTGGCACGTGCCGTGCGGCGCGTACTTGGGGCAGCTGCCGTCCGGCTTCTGGAGCTGGTGCGCGGCCCAGGCCAGCCGGCCCATGGTGCTGACGTTCTTCGGGTTCTCGGGGAAGAACGGGTCGGACTGGGCGGAGGCGGCCATACCGCTCAGCAGCACGGTGGCGGCCAGCACGCCGATCGCGGCGTACCGGTTGCGGTTCCCCGTGAGGCCGAGGTCCTCCAGACCGGGAACGGTCCGCAGCCTGGCCCTGATCCGCTCGGCGGTCAGCACGACGGCCAGGCCGACCAGTGCCAGGCCGCAGTACAGCAGCTGCTGGTAGGTGCGCGGGAACAGCTGGACCGCCTGGTCGCGCTCCATGTTCGCCGCGAAGTAGAACCGGACCAGCCACGCGCTGCCGAAGCAGGCGACGGTGGTGATCACCGCGGAGCGCTTCAGCCCCACCGTCAGCGCGACCCCGATGCCCACGACCATGAGCGCGGTGAAGACCCCGACCCCGCCGAGCTCACCGGGCGGCGGCCACATGCCGGGCAGGTTCGCGTTCCGCGTGTAGAAGGGCGTCATGGCGAAGTAGCCGGGGTCGACGAGGGTCAGCGTCGAGCAGAAGCGGTCCTTGGTGCTGGCCGCCCCCGAGAGCAGCGACACCATGTACCTTCCGGCCAGCAGCAGGAAGACCAGGACGGCGGAGCCGAGGAACGCCAGTCCGCGCAGCCTCCCGGCCCGTCCGGAGCGCCAGGGGAAGAGCCCGAGGACCGCGACGATGATGCCCGGCGCCGACCACACGTGCCAGCCGGAGTAGACCAGGAACAGGATGGCGAGTATCGCGCCGAGCGCCGCCCCCCGCCACACCAGCGCCTTGTACGCGCGGTCCGGTGACTTCCGCAGCATCTGCAGCAGCTTCGCGAGCAGCGGCACCAGCACCACGAGGACGAGCGGGCTGTACGGCTTGTACACCACGACCGACGGCACACCGGCGAGCAGGCCGACACCCAGCGCCGGCAGCGGGCGCAGGAAGAGCCGCCAGGCCAGGTAGGCGGCCGGACCCGTCAGCGCGATGCAGACGATGAGGATCTGCTTGAGCGCGAACGCCGACTGGTGACTGGCGTTGAAGTGCTCGGCCCAGAACGCGGTGAGGTGCGGCAGCAGCGGCGGGTAGATGTTGGTCATGTGACCGCCGTGCTGGATCTGCGTGGCCCACGCCTCCAGCCTGCCGTTGTCACCGCCCTGGCCGTTCAGCGGCCACGGCGTACCGCGCAGCGCGACCACCTGGCCGCCGGCGGTCATGCCGGTGGCGAGACCCGCGACGGCCGCGCACACCAGGCGCACCGTGAGCCGGTGCACCCGGGCGCTGCTGCGGAAGACGGTCCACAGCACCACCGCCAGCAGCGGCAGCGCGATGACGGCGAGCCGGAACTGCAGGCTCGCAAGACCGCTCACCTGCCCGACGCGCGTCATCGGGTTCACCGCGATGGTGACGCTCCACCACGCGAAGCCGACCGCGGCGACCAGCGCCACCGCGAATTCGGCGCCGATCAGGGCGAGCCTCTTCCGCCAGGGCTTGAAGGCCACCACAAGGGGATGTGCGGGCCGCGGCGCCGCCGGCGCGACGGTCGGGGTCATAGAGAGCTCCAGCTTTCGGTCGGGCACCCGGGCCGGCGCTTGTCCCGACCGCTGTGTTCTTTTCCGGTGAGTCCGTTGAATCCGGTGAGTCCGTTGATCACACCGTCACAGACGGGGACGTGCGGCGCGGCGTTCCAGATCGTACGGGAACGGCGATTTCGGCTCGCGGCGGGGCGCGCGTCCGCGGAGTCCGGCTTCTTGTCGTCAGGCGGTGTTCGCGGCGCGGCGCGGTTCCATACCGTCCAGCAGCATCTCGGAGGGCGGTTCGCCGGCCGTGGCCGTGAAGCGCCGCATCGTGAGCCGCAGGCCGATCAGGAGGGCCGCGGTCGCCGTCCAGGCCGCCGCCGCGTACGACAGCTCCACCTGCAGTGCGGCCCCGCCGGGCAGCAGCGGCGCGATACCCAGCGCGATGGCCCCCGCCACCCAGGCGACGCACTGCACCCGGTGTCCGCCGGCCGCCAGCGTGCCGCTGCTGAGGACGATGGCGGTGAGGTGCCCGACGGCACCGAGGCCGAGGAGCGTGAAGTCCAGGGCGCCCAGGACGGGTGCCGCCGCGAAGGCCTTCTCGTTCAGTACGGGGCCGATCCCGGCGCACACCAGGGCCCAGAAGGTGCCCAGGGCGGCGACCATCAGCAGATTGCCGCGCAGCGCGTGCCGGAATCCGGCCCGGTCGCCCGCGGTGTGCCTGCTGGTCAGGTCCACCAGCAGCGAGGCCTGCATCGAGCTGACCAGGAACTGCGGAATGCGCACCAGGATCAGCGCCGACACCAGCGCGGCCACCAGCGGGGCGTTGTGCGGGGCGAGCAGCTGGGCGGCGACCACCGGGGCGTTCGCCACCGCCTGGGCCAGGGTCGTCGAGACGACCAGTACTCCGAAGCCGTGCCGGAGCTCGTTGGCGGCGGCGGGGGGGCCGGGACGGGCGGCACGGATCATCGCGGGGACGCACACCGCGACGGCCGGCAGCGGCGCCAGCGCCATGGCCAGGCCGAACATCAGCGCAGAACCGTTGCCGATGAGCAGTGCGGCGGCGAAGCCGACCCGCAGCACCGCGTCGGCGGTCAGCTGTACCGCGTACCAGCGGAAATTCCCGTAGCCCGCGAGGATGCCGCGGGCGGTGTGCTGCGCGGCCCAGCCCACGAATGCGGCGCCGAGCACCATGATCATGGAGCGGTCGCCGTTGAAGAGCAGGTCCGCCAGCGGCCGTGCCGCCGCGGCGAGCACCGCCAGGACGACGGCCAGCATGACCGCCGCGTTCACCAGGGCCCGCCGTATCGCCGGGGCCGCGCCCAGACCCGCGGCGGTCCGCGCGGCGACCACCCGCGTCAGCTCCTGCTCGACGGGGAAGAACAGCCCGATTCCGGCAAAGGCGATGACGGACCAGAGCACGGAGATGGCGGCCATGTCATCATGGCCCAGCGCTCGTCCCGCCGCTGCCAGGAAGATGTACGAAGAGGCAGCACTGGCGGCCACTCCGGCTCCGACCAGAAGGGTCCCGGAGGGGAGGGTGCTCAGGAGTGCTCTTGGTGACCTCATGTGGGAGCAAGGGTACCCTGGACGTTAATCATGGAGCGCCCTGTACCGGGGGGTTCTGCGTTCTGAACCGAGCTGTGGAGTGCCAGTGCCCCAGGACTACCGTGACGCCTGGGTGGTGATCCCCGTCTTCAATGAAGCGCAGGTCATCGCCGGGGTCGTCAATGGTGTGCGCGAGACGTTCCCCAACGTCGTGTGCGTCGATGACGGAAGCAGCGACGCCTCCTCGCGGGAGATCCTCTCGACCGGAGCGCACCTGGTCCGGCACCCGGTCAACCTGGGACAGGGCGCGGCTCTGCAGACCGGTGTCACGTACGCACTGGCCCAGCCCGGCGCCAAGTGGTTCGTCACCTTCGACGCGGACGGCCAGCACCAGGTCAAGGACGCCTGCAGCCTCGTCGACGCCGTCATAGCGGGCGAGACGGATGTCGTGCTCGGCTCGCGCTTCCTGGAGGACCACGAGCAGGTGCCGCTGCTCAAGCGGATCGTCCTGCGCACCACGGCGGCGATCAGTCCCACCGCGCGCAAACTGCGCCTCACCGACGCGCACAACGGTCTGCGGGCCTTCAACCGCACGGCCGCTTCGCAGCTCCGCATCACGATGAACGGAATGGCGCACGCGTCGGAGATGATGGGCATTCTGGCCCGCTCCGGACTGCGGGTCCAGGAGCTTCCCGTGACCGTTCTGTACACCGATTATTCGCGGGCCAAGGGGCAGTCGCTGATCAACGGCGTCAATATCCTGACCGATCTCGCGATCAGGGCCAAGAGGTGACCGTCGCATGCTGATCAAAATCCTTCTGCTGCTGGCAGCCGCGGGTGCGCTCGTGTTCTTCGTCCGGGGCTGGGGCACCGCCCGCACCCGGGCCTGGAAGCGGCTGGGCTTCTTCGCGTTCCTGATGCTCACCGTGGACTTCGTGCTGCGCCCCGAGGACAGCAACCGGGTCGCGCACCAGCTCGGCGTCGGCCGTGGCGCCGACCTTGTTCTCTACGGGCTGGTCGTGGCGTTCGCCTTCATCACCCTGAACACGTACATGCGGTTCCGGGAGATGGAGCGCAAGCTGACGGACCTGGCCCGCAGCGTGGCCATCAACACCGCCGTGGCCGGGACCGAGGAGGCCCTGGAACGGGGCCTGGAGCAGGACCTCGGGGACGCTCCGGCGGAGAAGGCGCCCAAGCCCGAGGCTGTCGCCGCCAGCCCGAGCCGGGACTGATCCGATGACCCCGAGCCGGGACTGATCCGATGACAGAATTCGACATCATGCTCCCCCATTACGGGGACACGGCCATGCTCAAGACCGCGGTGCGCAGCGTCCTGGCGCAGACCGTGGCCGACTGGCGGCTGGTCGTCGTCGACGACGACGGCCGGGACACCAGCCTTCCCGGCTGGTTCAAGGAGCTCGACGACCCTCGCGTCGAGTACCTGCCGAACGAGACCAACCTCGGCATCACCCGCAACTTCAACCGCTGCGTGGACCTGGCCGAGGCGCCGTACCTCGTCATGATGGGCTGCGACGACGTCATGCTGCCGGACTATCTGGCCGTGGTGCGCGGGGTACGCGAGCGGCATCCCGGGGTCGAGATCGTCCAGCCCGGCGTACAGGCGATCGACTCCGACGGCCGGCCCGCCGTCACCTCCACCGACCGGATCAAGCGGATGCTGCGCCCGGGCCCCGGTGGGGAGAGCGCCCTCCAGTCCGGTGAGCCGCTGGCGGCGAGTCTGCTGCGGGGCAACTGGCTGTACTTCCCTTCGCTGTGCTGGCGCACCGAGTCGGTGCGGGCGGTCCGGTTCCGTGAGGACCTCTCCGTCATCCAGGACCTGGCCCTGGTCATGGAACTCCTGGTGCGGGGTGCGACCCTGGCGCTCACCCCCGAGGTCTGCTTCCAGTACCGGCGGCACGCGGTGAGCGTCTCCTCGGCGCGCGCGGTCTCCGGCGCGCGCTTCACCGAGGAGCGCAGGTTCTTCACCGAGACGGCCGAACAGCTCCGTTCCCACGGATGGACCAAGGCCGCGACCGCCGCTGAGAGGCACTTCTCGTCGCGGGCGCATGCCCTGACGCTGGTCCCGGCGGCATTGCGCTCGGGCCAGAAGGGCACGGCGGGCAACCTGCTCAGGCACGCGCTGCGGTGAACGGCGGACTAAGGCCGCTGAACTTCACAGTTTTGTCACAGAGACCCGACAAGTAGCCTGCAGCGCCGAAGCTGCACCACTTCGCCATATATGTTCATCACATCATGAACATGCGTCGGACAGCTCTCCTCGTTGCCGCTCTCGGCGTAGCCATCGTCGTGTGCATTCAGTACGGCACCAGCCTGCTGGACACGGCGAAGAGCACCGTGACTGCTATCCCGACGCCTCAGCGCCCCCCGGTGCAGGCGGTGACGCAGCCGCCCGAGAAGGGCAAGGCCGGAGCCGGTAAGGACACCGGAATCTCCGTCACCAAGGAGAATTCCCTTCCGGGAACCACCGCCTGGAAACTGAAGAACCCCGGTCCGCAAAACGCGATCGAGGGTTATGCCGACCGGGTGAGTGTCGACCCCGGTGAGAATTTCGGCCTGTACGTCTCCACCCCCGCCCGCGATTTCCAGGTACAGGCGTACCGAATGGGCTGGTACGGCGGAAAGCAGGGCCGGCTGGTCTGGGAGTCCTCGCACACCCGGGGCATGCGGCAGGCCGCCGCGCAGATGACGCCCCAGATCTACATGGCGCGGGCGACCTGGAAGCGTTCGCTGGAGGTCTCCACCAAGGGGTGGCCGGAGGGCGACTACCGGCTGAAGCTCACCTCCGCCGCGGGCCACGACCGCTGGGTCCCGATCACGGTGCGCTCGAAGTCCGCCGTGGGCCGCAGCGTCTTCATCAACGCGGTCGCCACCTGGGCGGCGTACAACAGCTGGGGCGGCGCCAACATCTACAGCGGCGTCAAGGGCTACGGGGACCGGGCTCGCAAGGTGAGCTTCGACCGCCCGTACTCCGGTGCGGGCGACGGGCTGTTCGGCTGGCATGAGCTGCCGATGCTGACACTCGCCGAGCGGATGGGCATCCCGCTCGCCTACGGCACGTCCCTGGAACTGGACTCCGACCCGGGCCGCTTCACGGGCGCCCGCGGGATGATCTTCCCCAGCCATGACGAGTACTGGTCGACGGGGATGCGGACCAACACCATCGCCCTGCGCGACAAGGGCGTGAACCTCGCGTTCTTCGGGGCGAACAACGCGTACCGGCACGTACGGTTCGAGGGCTCGCCGCTCGGCGGTGACCGCGTGGTGACCTGCTACAAGGACGCCGCCGAGGACCCGATGAGCCTCACGGACACCGACGAGTCCACGCAGCAATGGCGACAGGCGCCCAACCCGCGCCCGGAAGCCTCGTTCCTCGGCGTCCAGTACGAATGGGCCGGCGTACTCGCCCCGTACGTCGTCACCGACCCGAACGTCTGGATGTTCAAGGGGACCGGCGCCCACGCCGGCTCGCAATACCCGGGACTGATCCGCAGTGAATTCGACCGGGTCTTCTCGGACGCGAATACTCCGCGGCCGATCCAGATCCTCTCGGATTCACCGGTGGTCATTTACGGCAAGGACAAGAGTTTCGCCAACTCCTCCTATTACACCGTCCCCTCCGGCGCCGGAGTGTTCAGCGCGGGAACACTGGGCTGGACGTGTGCCGTCGACGCGAATCCGTGCTGGGGCAAATTGCCCAAGGCCACCGGGGCCTTTGCCACCAAGGTCGCCGAGAACATCCTGCGGGCCTTCCAGGCGGGACCGTCCGCCCAGAGGTATCCGGCGCAGGACAACTACGCCAAGTACGCCCGCCCGGCGGGTCACTTCAAGTACAACATGTGATCACCGGCGCGAGCGGGCGCCGACGCGGGCCGGAGCCAGTGCGAGCAGAGCCGGTGTCAGAGCCGGGACATGCTCGCGGCGGCGAAGAGCACATCGCGGATGACGTCGCGGTCCCCGTCCTGGCCCACGGCGATCCGCTCGGGCGCCAGATGGCCCGCGGCCAGCTGGCAGAACTCGACGCTGTCGAGGGCGACATGGGCCACCGCCTCCCCGGCGGAGGCGAGCGCCCCGGGGAAGTCCAGGGCTATGTACCAGTTGCCGCCGCCCAGGCCCTCGACCTCGAGATGCACCGACCGGCCGGGGGAGCCGGCGGTGGTCAGCCGGGCCGGTGAGGCCGCGAGGCCGGCACGGCGGCGGCCGGCGATGGCGGTGGGCAGCAGCCGGGCCGCGAGGTCGATCATGCGGTTGAGGTTGCGCGGAGCCGGCGGACCGTAGGGGTAGTCGACGGCCTCGGCGATGTCCCAGGCGTGTATCCAGCACTCGAACGCCCGGTCCAGGAACGCGTCACGCAGCGGCAGGGTGAACTCGCCGTAGCGGACGTCCAGGCCCGCCGTACCGCGACCGGCGAACGACACCGTGCGCAGCAGGGTCTGGCTCTGCTCGCGCCAGGCGCCGCGCTGGGGCGCGGCGGGCAGGTCCCGCATCGCGGTCCAGTAGCTCTCGGTACGCAGTGTGGGATCGAACGGCAGCTCCCCGGTGGGCAGCCCGAGCGCCGACGCCACCAGGCCGTCCACCGCGGCGAGATGCCCGATGACCTCCGCGACGGTGACCTCCCGGGTGACGCGCTTGCCCTCATGCCAGCGCAGTTCCACCGGCGCGTCCCAGTACCCGTCACCGAGATCGCGCAGCAGCGCGTCCAGCCGGGCGGTCTCCGCGTCGTAGGGACCCGCCCATTCCGGCACCGGAATACGGGCCGGGCGGCGGCCCAGACAGCCCTCCAGGACCCGGGCGCGCAGCAGCGGGTCGAGGTCGAGCGTCTCTTCCTGGTGGAGGAGCCCGACCGCGTCGCGCAGCCGCAGAGCCTCGTCCGCGCAGGTCGCGCAGTCCGTGAGGTGCACCTCGACGGCGAGGGACTCGTCGCGCGAGCAGGCGGACAGCGCCCACGCCCCGAGCAGCGACTTGAGGGTGCCGTGGTCGTACTGGGGAAGGCCCCGCCGGTCCGGCTCGGCGCGTGCCGTCTCGTCGTTCACGGCTGCCGCCGGTCGAGCCGCGGGTGCCCGGAGGGCTCCATGGCCGTGGACAGCAGCTGCAGGCCCAGGCGCAGCCGGCGACGTGCCTCGTCCTCGGTGACGCCCAGGTCGGCGGCGGTCTGCCGGTAGTCGCGGCGCCGCAGATAGGCGAGTTCGAGGGCGTCACGCAGCGGGGCCGGCATGGAAGTGACGATGAAGTCGGCGCGGGCGGCGGTATTGGCCTCGCGCACCTTCGCCTCGACCTCTTCCTGGGTGCTCTCGCCCCGGTTCTCATGGTGGCGCAGGCACCGCACGGCCTGCAGCTGGGTGAGCGCGGCGATCCAGGAGCGCAGGGAGCCGTGCCTCGGATCGTAGGCCTCGGGGTTCTCCCAGATGTAGCCGAAGACGTCGCGCGTGACGCGGTTGGCGGCCTCGTCGTCGTCCAGCACCCGGTGGGCGAGGCTGTGCACGAGCGAGGCGTACCGGTCGTACAGCTCGCCGAGCGCGGCTTCCTCCCCGCGGGCCAGGCGCTGCCGCATCTTGCGGTCCCACCGGGGTGGTGCCGGTGTCGCCATGCCGCCACTCCCTTGTCGCGCCGTGCCGTGCCGTGCCGAGCCGTGCCGCCGCCGGTTCCGTCAGCTCCATGAGCGCTGTCGGTTCTGTCGGCCCTGTCTGCTCGAATGTAACCGGCACCTACGGCGGCGTACGCCCCTTTGCGCCATCCTGCCGCCGTATCGGACCGATTCTGGCGATGCGTTATGCGGGTGTGACCGAGAGACTGCTCTGTTGTGCCGGATTCCGGGCATAGGGTTTCCCATGATGACGCTGCCGCATTCCCCCGAGGAGCGGCCTCCCGGGCCACCGCGGACCGCCAGGGTGGCCGGGCTGCTCCCAGCGACATCGCGAGGTGAGACTCAGTGGAAGTAACGCGGATCGAACGGGACGGCTGGGCCGTGGTGATCGTCACGGGCGAGATGGATCTCGTGACATCGCCCACCGTGCGCCAGCACGTCCACGAGGCGGTCGCCGACGGGCGGCGCAGTGTGGTCCTCGACCTGGCCGGGGTGCGGTTCTGCGACTCCAGCGGGGTGGGCGTGCTGATCGCCGCCCGCCGCCTGATGCGTTCGTGCGCGGGCCGGCTGCGCATCGTCCTGCCCGACCAGGACGCCGATGACGGTTCCCACGTCAACCGGGTGCTCGCCGCGCTCGGCGTGCGCCGTCTCTTCGACGTCTACCCGGACCTCACGTCCGCCACCGACGAATCGGCCCGGCCGATCTCCGCGTAGCGACGGCGGAACGGCCGGCGGGACGGATGCCCGACACGGCCTAATACGACGGGGGCCGGACCGGTGGTTTCGGCGGGGCCGGGCCCAGGGTCGTCGTGCCGATCGCGGCGCGGTGGCCGAGGCCGGTGCGGTACGCGTCCAGGGCGGCTTCGACACGGCCGGTGCGGCGCAGCAGGTCGCCCAGCAGCCGGCAGAGGTCGGCGAGGTCGCCGGCGGCGCCGGCGCGCTCCAGCAGCGACAGCGCGTTGACGTAATGCTCCTCGGCGGCGTCGAGTTCGCCGGCGTCCTGTGCGATCAGGCCGAGCAGCCGGTGGGCGCCGGCCGCGTGGATGGCGCCGCGCTCGGGGCCGATACGGTCGAGGAGCTGGGCGAGCAGCTCGCCCGCCTCGGTGTGGCTGCCGCGCCGGCGCAGGACGTCGGCGAGTTCGACCTCCACCTGGTCCGTGAAGAGCGCGGACCGCAGCGAGGCCAGCATGTTGCGGGCGATGCGCAGTTCGCGTTCCGCGTGCTCCAGATTGCCGCCCTGGGCGTGGACATAGCCGCGCATCCAGTGGCATTTCGCCAGGTCGGAGCGGAGCCCCAGCCGCTGGTAGAGCTCCTGCGCCTTGGCGAGCGAGACGCCGGCCTCGGCGATCCGGCCCTCGGCTATGAGGGTGCGGGCCACGCTGCGGTGCATCCCGGCCACCAGGGCGGGGTCGGTGGCGCACGGGGCGAGGGCCAGGGCCAGTTCGGCGGCCTGGGCGGCGCGGGCGAGGGCGCCCATGTCCATGTATGGGGCGATGACGGCGGTATGGAGGAGCAGCAGCGCGTCGGGGTTCGGCTCCCCGGTGGCCTGGAGCCCTTCGATCGCGTTCTCCAGCAGGTAGCAGGCGTAGCGCAGCTCGCCCGCCAGCAGATGGGAGACCGCCCGGCCACGGATGGCCGCCGCCCGCCGTGGCAGGGGTTCACCGGCCAGCCGTTTCTCGGCGGCCTCGAAGTGCTCCCGGGCGGCGCCGAGTTCCCCGCCCTCCAGTTCGCAGTCACCGAGCCCGAGCAGGGCCGCGACGTGCTCGTCCGCGAGCGAGTGCTCCTCGGCGATGGCGAGCGCCTCGCCGAACAGCAGCGCCGCGGTGCGCACTTCGCCCGCGGCGAGTGCGTTCCTGGCCTCGGCCAGCAGGCGTACCGGCAGGTCCTGCGACCGGCGCGGCTGCGGGACCTGCTGTGGGACCTGCTGTGGGACCGGCCGGCGCGGCTGTGGGACGCGCGGGCCGTCTGCCGCCGGATCCGAACCGTCCGTTCCGTCCGTCACGTCCCCTCCCACGACTCGAGTGCACACCGCACGGCCGGACCCTGTGGAAGATCGTCCCGACCGGGCGTGATGATGCGTCAACTCACTTGCCCTTGCCGGAAGTTACGCAGTATGCAGACGAAGACTAACGGCTACCGGAGCCGCAGGTGACGTCGACGGCGTACCACGTAGAACGCGGCGCCGAGAAAGCCGAGAAAGAGCGCCGCGAGGCCGCCGGCCAGCGCGAGTTTGGCGGTGGAGGACTGGTGGCCGTTGCCGGTGACCACGATCCGGGCGGTGTTGTTGGCGGGGTTACGGTCGAAGCTGGTCCGTGAGTTGACGTCACTGTCGGTCTGCAGGGTCGCGGGGCCCCCCCCGTCCCCGTCGGGCTCCATGGCCTTGTCGATCCGCAGCTGGAACGGGAAGGTGGCCGAGGCGCCCACCTTGAGCCAGTTCTTGGTGTCGCAGGTGTACTCCGGGGCGCCCGCCGGGCCGGCGGTCTCCTCGTCGTTGGGACGGACCGGGTGGCAGGCCTTGGGCACCCCGGTGACGGCGGTTCCCGCCGGTATGCGGATATCGACGCTGACGACGGGGCTGCCGCCGGTGATATCGGTGACGGCCGCGGGACCGCGGTTCGTCACCGTCACATTCGCGGTGACGCGCTCGCCGACCTTGCCGGACCCCACCGATGCGGTCACGGCGAGGTCCGCGGTATTGCGGACGGCGAGCGACGTGGTGGCGTAGTTGTCGCCCAGTTCCTCGGGCGGCACGCTCGGGCGGTCCACCAGGCGCAGCGGCGTGCCTGATCCCTTCGCCCACGTCCCGCTGCCGCGGACACCGGCGAGCGCGTCGTCGGATTTCGACACCACGCGCAGATCCGCGCGCTCCCAGAGGGCGGATCCCTCGGTACGGAAGGCCAGCGGGTCGGCGAGGGCATAGCTGGCCCCTGGCGCCAGCGGCTGGTCGATCACGCAGAACGCGAGGAAGGACGCCGGGAAGTCACCGGATTCCGGCGATGTCCGATACTCGCAGTTGGAGTGAGTGGCGGCCCATGCCAGGCCGCTGGATTCGTAGACGCGCACGATCGCGCCGGGGGCCGCCTCGTTGCCCGCGTTGGTGATGCTGAGCGGCAGTCCCGTGGTGTCGCCCGGCTTGGCCACCTGGAGCTGTGACGGTGCGGCGATCACGACGTCCGGGCCGGAACCGACGGATATCAGGGTCTTCGCCGGCCGGGCGGCGCCGGCCGGCGTCTTCGGGGCGTACGTGATCACGCCGGTGGCCCCGGCTTTCGCGCCGACGAGACTGCGCACCCGCAACTGCATCAGGTTGCCGGGGTTGGAGGGACTGACTCTGAGGTCGCACGTCGCGACGGCGCTGTCGCGGGCATGCGCGCAGCCCTGGGGCCAGATCACTTCCGCGATACCGGTCAGTCCGCCGGCGTCGACGGTGAACGTGCCACCGGCGTCCGTTCCGCCGGAAGCGCCCCGCCGCAAGCCGATCTCCAGCGAACGGAGCGGGCCCGGGTCGGGAGCCGAGGCGACCGGCAGCACCAGCCGGGACGGCGCGGTGACGGTCATGCCCTCGTCCTGCGCGAACGACGGCGCGGCGGAGCCCAGCGTCCCCAGACTCGCGGCCGCGGCCCCGCAGGCCATGAGGCGGGTCGTCCATCCGGCCCGTGCGGCCCGGCCGGCCGCGGTGGAGGCATTTCTCAAGGCAACCCTCAGAGTGGGGAAGAAGGACATTGCCTTCGTGCGGATGCGCGATATGCGATATGCGCGCTATCGAGGGCAGCGAGCAGTGAGAATACGTGATGGGTGGAGGAGAAACCAGATTCCGTCCCCGGCCCCGAACGGTCGCGCCCAGCTCGGAAGGGCTCACTTCCGGCCCCGAACAGCTGGCGCCCGGCACGCGGGAGGGCGCGGCACCCGCCGGTGCCGCGCCCCGTCGGCCCTGCGGGCCCGTGGCGGCCTCATGAATCGCTGAAGCGCTCCCGCAGCTTGAACTTCAGGACCTTGCGCAGGACGTCGTTGCGCGGCAGCGCGTCCACGACCTCCAGTTGTTCCGGCAGTTTGTGCGCGGACAGGCCGTGCTCGCGCAGATACGCGGTGACGTCCGCGAGGGCGAGCGGCGCCGCGCCGGCGGGCTGTTCGACGACGGCGCAGACGCGTTCGCCGCGCGCGGGGTCGGGGAGGCCGATGACGGCGGCGTCGGCGATGGCGGGGTGTTCGTAGAGCAGATCCTCGATCTCCCGGGCGGAGATGTTCTCGCCCTTGCGGATGATGATGTCCTTGAGGCGGCCGGTGAGGACGAGATAGCCGTCCTGGGTGAGCCGGCCGAGGTCGCCGGTGATGAGGAAGCCGTCGGCGTCGAAGACCTCGGCGGTCTGGGCGGCGTCGAGGTAGCCCCGGCAGACGGCCTCGCCGCGCAGCCGGACCTCACCGTCGGTTCCGGTGGGCAGCGGCTTGCCGTCCGCGTCGGTGATGCGGATCTCCATGGCGGACGGCGGGCGGCCCTCGGTGGTGGCGAGGTGGTCGGGGGTGTCGTCGGGAGCGCCCATGGTGATCATGGGGACCTCGGTCATGCCGTACCCGTGGGTGAGCAGACAGCCCATCTCGCGTGTGACCTCGTAGTACAGCTCGGGCGGCATCGGCGCGCCGCCGCCCGCGAGCAGCCGCAGGCTGGGGATGAGCTTGTGGCCGGGGTCCTTGCGCTGCTCGGCGAGGAACATCGAGTAGAAGACGGTGCTGCCGCCCGCGACCGTGACGCCGTGCTCGCGGTAGGCGTCGAGTGAGGCGGGCAGCGCGAAGTTCTCGAGGAGCAGCGCGGGAAAGCCGTAGAGCAGCAGCATCACGGTGTAGTCGGGGCCGGCGACATGGGCGTACGGGAAGGCCATGGAGCCGATGTCGTCGGTGGTCAGGCGCAGCGCGTGGGCGAGGCAGCCGCCCGCGGCGATGAGGCTGCGGTCGGTGTGCAGCACGCCCTTGGGGTCGGAGGTGGTGCCGGAGGTCCAGTAGATCCAGCGGACCGCGGTGCCGTCGGCGGGCGGGGCGGGGAGGACGGCGGGGTCGCCGTCGGGGAGCCCGTCGTAGGCGGTGATCAGGCGCGGCGGCCGGGGGAGGCGGGGCGCCAGGCGGCCGGCCATCGCCACGTAGTCGTAGCCGCGCCATTCGCCGGGTATCGCGAAGAACTCCGCCTCGGCCTCGCGCAGCGCGTAGCCGACCTCGCGGTCCCGGTAGAAGGGGATGAGCGGGGTCTGTACGGCGCCGAGCCGGGCGAGGGCGAAGGTCAGCAGCACCGTTTCGACGCGGGTGGGCAGCTGCCAGGCGAACCGGCTGCCGGGCCTGACCCCGAGGTCGTGGAGTCCGGCGGCGACGCGTTCCGCCCGGTCGCGCAGCTCGCCGAAGGTGAGCCGGCGGCCGTCGGTGTCGAGCAGGACGGGTGCGTCGGGGGTGAGTTCGGCACGGTGGGCGGCGAGCGCCCAGAGGGTCGGGGAGTCGCCGAGGGCTTCGATGGTCGGGTCCATTCCGGTCTCCTCCGTACCGTCACCGTACCTGACGTAGCGTCAGATACTGGCGGCAGCGTATGTGGCGGAGCGGTGCCGGTCCAGGGGTGCGACGCCGATGGACGCGACGGGTGTGCGTGCGTACTCTAAATCTGACGATCCATCAGATCTGCAGGGAGAGGCCGATGGAACTGCCCAGGATCATCAGCGTCGACGACCACGTCATCGAACCCGCGCACCTCTTCGAGAAGTGGCTGCCGGCCAAGTACCGCGACCGCGGTCCGAAGCCGCTGACCGCCGGTATCGGTGAGCTGGCGTACGTGGCCGGGAAGTACCAGATCACGATGGACCCGGAAGGACCGCCCACCGACTGGTGGATCTACGAGGACCTCAAGTTCCCCTACAAGCGGAACATCGCCGCCGTCGGTTTCGACCGCGACGACATGACCCTGGAGGGCATCACCCGCGCCGAGATGCGCCGCGGCTGCTGGGATCCCAAGGAACGCCTGGCGGACATGGACCTCAACCACGTCGAGGCGTCGCTCTGCTTCCCCACCTTCCCGCGGTTCTGCGGGCAGACGTTCTCCGAGGCGCACGACAAGGAGGTCGCGCTCGCCTGCGTACGCGCCTACAACGACTGGATGGTCGACGAGTGGTGCGGTGACAGCGGCGGCCGGCTCATCCCGCTGTGCATCATCCCGCTGTGGGACATCGGCCTGGCCGTCGCCGAGGTCCGCCGCAACGCCGCGCGCGGCGTCAAGGCCGTCACCTTCAGCGAGATTCCCACGCACCTGGGCCTGCCCAGCATCCACTCCGGCTACTGGGACCCCTTCTTCGCGGTGTGCCAGGAGACCGGCACGGTAGTGAACATGCACATCGGCTCGTCCTCGCAGATGCCCGCCGCCTCCCCCGACGCACCGCCCGCCGTGCAGGCCGCGCTCAGTTTCAACAACGCGATGGCCTCGATGATGGACTTCCTGTTCAGCGGGGTCCTCGTGAAGTTCCCGACGCTGAAACTCGCCTACAGCGAGGGCCAGATGGGCTGGATCCCCTACGCCCTGGAGCGCGCGGACACCGTCTGGGAGGAGCACCGGGCCTGGGGCGGAGTGCGCGACATCATCCCGGAGCCGCCGTCGGCGTACTACTACCGGCAGATCTTCTGCTGCTTCTTCCGCGACAAGCACGGCGTCGCGTCGCTGGACGTCGTCGGCCGCGACAACGCGACCTTCGAGACGGACTACCCGCATGTGGACTCGACATTCCCGCACACCAAGGAGGTCGCCGAGGACCATATGAAGGGGATCGACGACGAGACCGTCTACAAGCTCATGCGCGGCAACGCCATCCGGATGCTCGACCTGGACTTCGACCGCGGCCTCGACCTCTCCTCCCTCGCGAAGCAGAGTCCGGCGGGTACGTCCGGCGGATCCGGTAGGTGAGGCGCGCGTGGACCTGACGTATACCGGGGAACAGGAGGCGTTCCGCGCCGGGCTGCGCGCCTGGCTCGGCGACGTGCTGCCCAAGCTGCCCCCCCGGCCCGACCCGCGCGACTGGCCCGGCCGGCGCGCGTACGACGCCGGCTGGCAGCGGATGCTGTACGACGCGGGCTACGCGGGCCTGCACTGGCCGGCCGACGCGGGCGGGCGGGGCGCGACCCCGGTGCAGCATCTGATCTTCCTGGAGGAGACGGAGAAGGCGGGCGCGCCCTATGTCGGCGCCAACTTCGTCGGGCTGCTGCACGCCGGGCCCACCATCGCCGCCGAGGGCACCGCCGAGCAGCGGCGGCGCTGGCTGCCGCCGGTGCTGCGCGGCGACGAGGTGTGGTGCCAGGGGTTCAGCGAGCCCGGCGCCGGCTCCGACCTGGCATCACTGCGGACCCGCGCGGTGCGCGACGGCGACGCGTACGTGGTGACCGGCTCGAAGATCTGGACCTCGCACGCGGAGGTCGCCGACTGGTGCGAGCTGCTGGTCCGCACCGATCCGCAGGCGCCCAAGCACCGCGGCATCTCGTGGCTCGCGATGCCGATGGACGCCCCGGGCGTCACGGTGCGGCCGCTGCGCACCCTCGCCGGGTCGACGGAATTCGCCGAGATGTTCCTCGACGAGGTGCGGGTGCCGGTCGCCAACCGGGTGGGGGAGGAGAACGACGGCTGGCGCGTCACCATGGTCACCCTCTCCTTCGAACGCGGCACCGCCTTCGTCGGCGAGGTCGTCGCCTGCCGCCGCGTCCTGGGCGAGATCGCGCGCGCCGCGAAGGCGAACGGCAGCTGGGACGACCCGGCGCTGCGGCGCAGGCTGGGCCGGCTCGCGGCGGAGTTCTCCGTCCTGTGGCGACTCACCCAGCGGAACGTCAGTGAGGCGGAGCGCTCCCTGCGGGTCGGCGGCACGGGCGTGCCCGGTACCGGCGGATCCGTGTTCAAGCTGCGCTACTCGCACGCCCGGCAGGAGCTGTACGACACGGCCGCCGAGGTGCTGGGCCCGCTCGCGCTGGACACCGGGCACCCGTGGACTGCGGAGCGGCTGTCGTCGCTGTCCTACACGATCGCCGCCGGCACCTCGCAGATCCAGAAGAACATCGTGGCCGAGCGCATCCTCGGTCTCCCGAAGGGCTGAGGACGTGCGGAGGACCGGAGGAGTGCGGAGGGCTGAGGACGTGCGGAGGACCGGAGGAGTGCGGAGGGCTGAGGACGTGCGGAGGACCGGAGGAGTGCGGAGGACCGGGGACGTGCAGAGGGCTGGGGGCTGACCGTGGATTTCCAACCGACCGAAGATCAAGAGGCTTTGCGGACGGGCGTGCGGAAGCTGCTCGCCGGGCGGTTCCCGCGCGAGGCGCTGCGCGCGGCGGTGGACGCGGGCGACGTCCCGGGAGGTGCGGCGGTGCACACCGCCGGCGGGGGTGCCGTCACGGGCGCGCCCAGGTGGCCGACCGGAACGGACGGCGGCGTCCCGCTGCTCGACCGCGCCCGGTGGCGCGAGCTGGGCGCGGCCGGGTTCTTCGCGCTCAGGGTGCCGGAGGCGGACGGCGGCGTGGGCCTCGGACTGCCCGAGGCTGTGCTGCTCTTCGAGGAGGCCGGCCGCGTACTGCTGCCCGGGCCGCTGGTCGCCACGCACCTGGCGGCGACGCATCTGACCGGGCCGGTGGCGGCCGGTGCGGCCACCGGGGAAACGGTGGTCACCCTGGCGCAGCCGTCCGTTCCGGTCGGCCACCTGGCCGCGGCGGACGCGGTCATGGTGCTGGGCGGGACCGGGGACGGATCCGTCGGCCTCGTCGCCGCCGACGCGTTCCCAGCCGTGGCGATCCGCTCCGTCGACCCCCTCACCCCGCTGCATCTGGCCGACGGCGGCCCCGGCGGCGGCCTGGCCGCGGAGCAGCCGTTCGACGGCGGTACGGGCGCCGATCCGGACCGGTTGCGGCGGGAAGCCGCGCTGCTCACCGCGGCGCAGCAGGTGGGCAGCGCCGGAAGGACCCTCGCGATGGCCGTGCAACACGCCCGGGAACGCGAACAGTTCGGGCGGCCGATCGGGGCGTTCCAGGCGGTGAAGCATCTGTGCGCGGACATGCTCGTACGGGTGGAGATGGCCCGTACGGCGGTCTACGCGGCGGCGGTGTCCGGCGACGGCTTCGAAACAGCCGCTGCGCGGCTGCTCGCGGACGACGCGGCGGCCCGCAACGCACGTGACTGCCTGCAGGTCTTCGGCGGGATGGGCTTCACCTGGGAGGCGGACGTCCACCTGCACATCAAGCGGTCCTGGGTGCTCGCGGCCGGCCGCGGTGACAAGGAGCGATATGAGGAGGAGCTGGCCGGGGAGCTGCTGCGATGAGAGCCAAGTGAGCGATCGGTGACGCTGCGTTGATATCGGGTTGTGTCCAAGGCGTAACTTGTGACGGGCTGGAGTCGGCGCCCGGCTCGGGTACGCTCCATCGGGTGCGAGAGGTTCAGAGGCGCCGAATGGTCGCCGCCCGGCGGAGCCGGGCGGGCGCCGCGCCTGGGACGCCTGGGTGTTCGAATCCTCCCCGCGCGCCCCTCAATGAGCCTCGCACAGTATGCAGTACGCATACTCCTTTGCGCTGGAATATGCCCGAAGCGCTTGTTGGGGTGACTGTAGGTCAATCATGCTGTGCTCCATGGGGGTCACGTACCGTGACTTCAGCATGGCGCGAGGCGATGTGTCCGCCGGTTCGGATGGTGTGAGCGGTGCAGGTGCTTCAGGTTCAGCTCGAGGTCGGCGCGGATCCCGCGGAAGTGGGGCGCGCCAGGCGATGGGCGCGCTCGCGGCTCCTCGGCTCCGGCATAGGGGCGGACGAGCCGCTCGCCGAGACCTTGATCCTGCTGATCTCCGAGCTCGTGACGAACGCGGTCGTGCACACCGGCTGCCCTGCGGTGCTGCGCATGCTCTTCCCCGACTCCTCGGACTTGACGGTCCGGGTCGAGGTCGCCGACTCCAGCGACTGTCCGCCCACGCCTCGGCACGCCCACCGTGACGAGACCGGGGGCCGCGGCCTGGAGCTGGTGGACGGACTGGCCGACCGGTGGGGCTGGCAGCCCGAGGGAGCCGGCAAGCGGATCTGGTGCGAGGTGGACCGGCCGCTGGCCGGCCAGGGGATCGCCGGCCTAGAGCACTGCGACGGGTGCGACCGGACTGCCTGCCCCGCCCACGAAGGGCTCGGGCGTGGCATCCAGGAAGAACTCGTACCGCCCCGCCTCCGCACAGGCCTCTGACAGCTCCTCCAGATTCCAGTTCTGGCCCTGCAACATCCCCATCTCCACGAGATCGAGGCCGTGCACCGGCAGCCAGAGATCCTCGATCTCCGGCGGGAAGATCTCAAAGGTGAGCGTGTCGTTGGCGACCGCCGCCACATCGCGGGCGTGGAACCACTCCGGTGTCCTGATGGACAGCCCGGGGGACGGGAAGGCGTAGCCGTGCTTGTCGCCGCCCAGGTAGGAGCGCATCTGACCGGTGCGGACCAGCACGATGTCCCCGGCGCGGACCGCTGTACCCGCCAACTCCTCGGCCGCCTCCAGATCCTCGGGGGTGACCGCGTGGTCGCCGGGCAGCCGGTCGAGACTCCTGGCACGGGCCACATCGAGCAGCACACCGCGTGAGACCAGGGTCGTCACCTTCTCGATGCCGCTGAACGCGGCGCCGCCGTGCGCTGTGACGGAGCCGGCGGGGCGGCCGTTGTAGATCTTGCCGGAGTGCGAGACATGGGTCAGGCCGTCCCAGTGGGTGGCCGCCTGCAGGCCCATCGTGACGACGTCGTCGCTGGTGGCGATGGTGCCCGGACCGAACATCTCCAGGTTGAGCGCCACCATCGTGCGCAGCGGGTTGACCCGGCCGGGAATCATGCCGGTCTGCACCCCGTCCTGCTGCAGCGGCAGCGCCAGCGGGACGCGGCGGCCGCTGCGCACGGTCGCGGCCGCGGCACGCACCACCTCGTCGGTGATCAGGTTCAGCGTGCCGATCTCGTCGCCCTCGCCCCACCGCCCCCAGTTGTTGATCCGCTTGGCGATGTCGTGGAACTCGGCGGCAAGTGTCACAGCGGCCTCCTGGTCATAGGGCTTGTGCTGGGGTGTGTACTCCCTCCTAGAATCTAACGGTCCGTCAGAAACCATGAGAAGGGGCGGGACGTGGCCAACTTCCTGACCGGAAAAGTCGTCGCTGTTACGGGTGCCGGGCGTGGCATCGGGCGCGCCGTCGCGCTCGCCTGTGCCGCCGAGGGGGCCATGGTCGTCGTCAACGACTACGGGGTCTCGATCGACGGCGCGAGCGAACCGGCGAGCGAGATCGCGGAGTCGGTCGTCAAGGAGATCCAGGCGGCGGGCGGCGAGGCCGTCGCCGTCGCCGATGACGTGTCGACCATGGCAGGCGGCGCGCGCATCGTCTCCACGGCCGTCGAGACGTACGGGCGCATCGACGGCGTCGTGTGCGTGGCCGGCATCCTGCGCGAACGGATGCTCTTCAACATGGGCGAGGAGGAGTGGGATCCGGTCATCGCCACCCATCTGAAGGGGACCTTCACGGTCTTCCGGGCGGCGTCGGCGGTCATGCGCAAGCAGGGAGCCGGCACCCTGATCGGCTTCACCAGCGGCAACCACCAGGGCAGCGTCTCCCAGGCGAACTACTCGTCGGCGAAGGGCGGCATCATCTCGCTGGTGCGCAGCGCCGCACTGGGCCTCAACAAGTACGGGGTGACGGCGAACTGCGTCGCCCCGGTCGCCCGCACCCGTATGTCCGCGAACGTGCCCATGGAGCTGAAGGAGATCGGCGAACCGGAGGACGTGGCCGCGATGGTCGTCTTCCTGCTGTCCGAGCGCGCCGCCTCGATCACCGGGCAGGTCTACACCGTCGCCGGGCCGAAGATCGCCGTCTGGGCCCAGCCACGGGAACTGCGGTCCGCCTGGGGCGACGGGCCATGGACGCCGGAACGCATCGCGGATGTGCTGCCCGGGACCATCGGCGTCGATCCGATGCCGATGCTCGAACAGCTCGAAGCGATGCGCGCGGCGGCCGCCGCAGCCGAACACCCCAACGCCTAGCGCCGTGACCGGCACATTCAGCCCGTCCGGCGCTTGAGGACAAGCCGGCTGCCGGGCGGACCGGCGTACCAATGCGATCACCCACCAGCCGTACCAGCCGTACCAGCCGTACCAGCCCCGTCGTCCGCACGGCCGGCACGGCCCGCAGGGACCGACGACCGGAGGATCCGTGGACTTTACGTTCGGCCCGGAGGCCGAATCCTTCCGCGCGCAGGCGCAGTCCTGGCTCGCCGAACACCGTGACGGGTGGCCGGCGGGCGGGCGCGGCTGGGAGCGCACTCTCGGCGAAGCCGGCTGGATCGGGCTCGGCTGGACCGGGGACTACGGCAACCGCCGCGCGACCCTGGCCCAGCAGGTCGTCTGGGGCGAGGAGTACGCGCGGTCCGGCGCTCCCGGCCGGTCCGGCCACATCGGCGAGAACCTGCTCGCACCCACCCTCCTCGCCCACGGCACCCCCGCGCAGCGGGACCGCTTCCTCCCTCCGATAGCCCGCGGCGAGGAACTGTGGTGCCAGGGCTACAGCGAACCGGACGCCGGATCCGACCTCGCGGGGATCCGTACCGCGGCGCTCCGGGACGCCGACGGCGGCTACCGGATCACCGGTCAGAAACTATGGACCTCCCTCGCCCAGGACGCCGACTGGTGCTTTGTCCTGGCCCGTACGGAACCCGGCTCCCGCCGTCACCACGGCCTCAGCTTTCTGCTGGTGCCGATGGACCAGCCCGGCCGGATCGAGATCCGGCCGATCCGCCAGATGTCGGGCGACGCCGAGTTCAACGAGGTCTTCTTCGACGACGCGCGCGCGTCCGCCGACCACCTCGTCGGGGCAGAGGGCGGCGGCTGGACCGTCGCCATGTCCCTGCTCGGCTACGAGCGCGGGGTCTCCACCCTCGTCCAGCAGATCGGCTTCGAGCAGGAACTGCGCGAGATCACCGACCTTGCCCGGCGCACCGGCGCCGACACCGAACCCATCCTGCGGGCCCGGATCGTCCGCCAGTGGGCCGAGCTGAAGACCATGCGCTGGAACGCCCTGCGCACCCTGGGCACCGACTCGCCGGGCGTCCCCAGCGTCGCCAAGCTGCTCTGGGGCGGCTGGCACCAGCGGCTCGGCGAACTGGCCATGGCCGTCCGGGGCGCGGAGGCCGCCGCCGGCCCCCGCGACTGGACCCCGTCTCAGCCCTATGAACTCGACGCGCTGCAGCGGCTGTTCCTCTTCAGCCGCGCCGACACGATCTACGGCGGCTCGGACGAGGTCCAGCGCAACATCATCGCCGAGCGGGTGCTCGGCCTCCCGAAGGAGCCGCGGCCATGAGCCGACCAGTACCCCCGACCTATCCGCACTGGATCAACGGGCAGTGGCACGAACCCGCTCAGGGCCACTACGCGATCATCAATCCGGCCACCGAGGAGATCGTCGGGCACGCCCCCGAGGCGACCACCGAGGACGTGGACGCCGGCGTACGGGCCGCCCGCGCCGCCTTCGACGGCTGGTCGCGTACCGCCCCGGGTGAACGCGCCGCGATCCTCGACCGGATCGCGGATGTGCTCAGCGCGCGCGGTGACGAACTCGTCCCCCTCCTCCAGGCCGAGACCGGCGCGACGATCCGCGTGGCCTCCACCATGCAGGTGCCTACAGCGGCCGACCGCTTCCGCCGCTACGCGCGCGGCGCCGTCGAGCCCGATGTCATCCCACTCGCTCCACAACCCGTAAAGGCCTCCCCTCTCGCACCCGGTGGACTGATCGGCGCCGCCGCCGTACGCCGCCCGGTCGGCGTCGTCGGCTGTGTCACCTCGTACAACTTCCCCATCGTGAATCTGGCGGGCAAAGTCGCCCCCGCCCTGGCCATGGGCAACACGGTGGTGGCCAAGCCCGCCCCGCAGGACCCGCTCACCTGCCTGCTGCTCGGCGAGATCCTCAAGGAGGCGGGACTTCCCGACGGCGTGTTCAACGTCATCGCCGGATCGGGTGCGGCGGCGGGCGAGGCGCTCGTCGCGCACCCGGGCGTCGACATGATCAGCTTCACCGGGTCGACGGCGGTCGGGAAGGCGATCGCTTCAGCGTCCGGCCGGACGCTGAAGCGCACGCTGATGGAACTGGGCGGCAAGGGCGCGGCGATCGTCCTGCCGGAATCGGGTGGAGCGGTCCTCAAGGCGGCGGTCGGGGCGGTCGCCTCCACCTGGGCCTTCCACAGCGGTCAGATATGCACGGCGCCCACCCGCGCACTGGTCCACCGCGACCAGTACGAGCAGGTGATCACCGCCCTTGCACAGTACGCCGGAGCGCTGACCATCGGGGACCCTGTGGATAAGTCCACCGTCGTCGGCCCGCTCATCAGCGCGGCACAGCGCGACCGCGTCGAGGCCTACATCGCCGGCGCCCGCGCCCAGGGCGCCCGTGTGGTCACCGGCGGCGAACGCCCCGACCTCAAGCCCGGCTTCTACGTCGCCCCCACCCTCATCGCGGACGTCACCCCCGACATGACCGTCGCCCAGGAGGAGTTGTTCGGCCCGGTCGTCGTCGCCCTCGCCTACGACACCGAGGACGAGGCGATCGACATCGCCAACAGCACCCCGTACGGCCTCTACGACTACATCTTCTCCGACGACGCGGGCCGCGCCTGGCAGCTCGCGGCCCGGCTGCGCAGCGGAAACGTCGGCATCAACACCGTTCAGCGCCACCCCGAGACGCCCTTCGGCGGCTTCAAGGAGAGCGGAGTCGGCCGGGACGGCGGCTCGTTCGGACTGCACGCATACAGCGAACTCCAATCGGTCGTCTGGCCTTCCTGAAGGCCCTTGAGGGACAGGACAATTCATGAGAGGCGTCATTTTCGACGGCACGCAGCCCCTGGTGGTCGACGACCTGGAGGTCCGGGACCCCGGCCCCGGCGAGGTGCTGGTCGAGATCCAGGCCGCGGGCCTGTGCCACAGCGATCTGTCCGTCATCGACGGCACGATCCCGTTCCCCGTCCCCGTGGTCCTCGGCCACGAGGGCGCCGGCATCGTCGAGGCGGTCGGCCCCGGGGTCAGCCATGTCGTGCCCGGCGACCACGTGGCGCTGTCCACTCTCGCCAACTGCGGTACGTGCGCGGAGTGCGACCGTGGCCGCCCCACCATGTGCCGCAAGGCGATCGGCTACCCGGGCCAGCCCTTCTCGCGGCAGGGCAACGGTCTGTTCAACTTCGCCTCCAACTCGGCGTTCGCGGAGAAGACCGTGGTCAAGGCCGTCCAAGCGGTCAAGATCTCGAAGGAGATCCCGTTCACCTCCGCCGCGCTGATCGGCTGCGGTGTGCTGACGGGCGTCGGCGCCGCGCTCAACCGCGCCAAGGTCGACCGCGGCGACACGGTCGTCGTCATAGGAACCGGCGGAATCGGCCTCAACGTCCTGCAGGGCTGCCGGATCGCGGGCGCCACCCGCATCGTCGCCGTGGACGCCAACCCCGCCAAGGAGGACGTGGCCCGGCAGTTCGGCGCCACCGACTTCATCGACGCGTCCGCCGTGGACGACACCGTCGCGGCCGTCCGCGAGCTGCTGCCGACCGGCGCGGACCACACCTTCGAATGCGTCGGCAACGTCAAACTCATCCGCCAGGCCATCGACCTCCTCGACCGCCGCGGCCAGGCCGTCCTGCTGGGTGTTCCGGCGGCCGACGCCGAGGCGACCTTCCTGGTGTCGTCCATGTACCTGGACAAGTCGATACTCGGCTGCCGGTACGGCTCGTCCCGCCCCCAGCGCGACATCGCGCTCTACGCGGAGCTGTACCGCCAGGGCAGGCTGCTGCTCGATGAACTCGTCACCGAGACCTACCCCGTCGAGGACTTCGCGAAGGCGGCCGACGACGCCCACCACGGCCGTGTGGCGCGCGGGGTGCTCACGTTCTGAATTCCGAACGGTAGGCAGTGAGTGACAACGCCGCTCCCGGTCCTGGACGCCGGATCGCGTCCGGGACCAGGGCCGTCGGAGCGCTAGGCGTCGCGTCCGGGAGCCGCGCCGATGACCAGGTCGAGCACCCGCCGGGACGCCAGCAGTTCGGCGACCTGGTCGTCGATCCGGGCGCGCTCGCGCCGCAGCTCGTCGGCCAGCTCCGTCGTGCACGGCACCAGCACGCCGTCCTCGTCCTCGCACACGCTCGGCAGGATCCGGGCGATCATCGGAGTGCGGATCCCGGCGGCGAGCAGGGTGCGGATCCGGCCGACCAGCCGTACGTCGTCCTCGGAGTACTCCCGGTAGCCGTTCGCCCGCCGCTGCGGACAGATCAAGTCGCGCTGCTCGTAGTAGCGCAGCAGGCGGACGGTGACGCCGGTCCGCATGGACAGTTCCCCGCTCCGCATCCCTTGAGTCTGCCACGGTGTCACGGTTTACGTTCCCGGCATGGGATACCGCGAACTCACCACCCGCCCCCGGCTGACCTGGCACTCGTCGCCGTCGCCGGCCGGACACCGGCCGTCATGGGGCCGCTCGCGCTCGTCTTCCTGGTGCGGGAGCGACCGGGCGGTTACGGGCTCGGGGCGGCGCTGGCGGCGGCGTTCGTCATCGGCGAGGTCATCGCGGCGCCCTGGCTCGGGACCGTCATGCGGCCGGCGCGGGCGCGGACGCCCCTGGCCGCCGGGCTGGTGGCCGGAGGCACCGGCTTCGCCGGGCTCGCGGCGCTGCCGAACGCCCACCCGGCCGTACTCGCGGCGCTGGCCGTCCTGGCGGGTGGCGGACCGGCGGCGGTGCCCGGGGGGCTGCGGATGCTGCTCATGCACCTGGTGCCCGAACAGGCCGCGGCACGGGCGCTGAGCGGCGAATCGATGCTGACGTTCGGGATCGCGGCCGCCTCCCCGGCGCTGGCCAGCGGCCTGGTGCTGGGCGTGGCACCGGCGCTGCCCCTCGCGCTGTCGGCGGTGCTCGCCGCCCTGGCGGCCGTCGGGCTGTTCGCCCTGCCCGCCGGATGGCGGGCGGACCCGGCGGACCGCGAGGGCGTGTCCATGACGCGGACACTGGCCGCCGCCTGGCCGGTGTACGTGACCGGCGCCGCGGGACTGTCGCTGCTGGCGCTCACCGAACTCGTCCTGCCCGCCCTGCTGGAACAGCGCGGCATCGCGGTCGGCTGGTCGGGTCCGCTGCTGGCCGGATACTCGGTCGCGGCGGCCGTCGGAGCGTTCGTCTACGGGACGCGCGGCTGGCCGGGACGGCTGGGGACGCAGTCCCTCGTCCTGCTGCTGGGCCTCAGCGCCTGCGTGACGCTGACGGCCGCCATCCCCGCACTGGGCGCGATCGCGGTGGCGCTGCTCATCGCCGGGCTGCTGGAGGCGGGGGTGCACCTCGCCCGCAACCTGTCGCTGCGCGAGGTGCTGCCGCCGAGCGCGCAGGGCGCCGGGTACTCGGTGCTGTACGCGGCGATCGGCGTCGGCTACACCTCCAGCGCGGTGCTCGCCGGGGCGGTGCAGAGCGTGGCCTCACCGTCGGCCGCGATCCTGTGCGGGGTGGTGCTGACGCTCGTGCTGACCGCGGTGAGCGCGGTGGGAGGGGCGCGAGCGGCCCGCCGCCCGGCCCGGCGGGAGATTGTCCGGCGGGAGATTGTCCGGCGGGAGTCCGCCCGGCGGGAGTCCGCCCGGCGGGAGAGTGCCCGGCGGGAGAGTGCCGGGCGGGAGAGTGCCCGGCGGGAGACCGCCCGCCGGGAGACCGTCCTGACCGGGCCGGAGACGCCGGACGGGGCAGGCGCGGTAGTGGAGTCCGGTGGTTCAGGCGACGGGTGCGGCGTGAAAGGTGCGGCGGTAGGCGGTCGGTGAGACGCCCAACGCGGCATGCAGATGCTGGCGCATGGAGGCCGCCGTACCGAATCCGGCCCGGTGCGCGACCTGGTCGATGCTCAGGTCACTGGACTCCAGGAGATGACGGGCGCGTTCGACGCGCTGCTGCACGAGCCACTGCCCGGGGCTGATCCCGACCTCCTCGCGGAACCGGCGGGTGAAGGTCCGTACGCTCATCGACTCGCGCTCGGCGAGTTCGCGCAGCGTCACCGCCTGGTCGAGACGGCCCAGCGCCCAGGCGCGGGCGCCCCTGGTGGAGGCCAGCTGCGGCTCGGGGAGCGGGCGTTGGATGTACTGGGCCTGGCCTCCGTCGCGGTGCGGAGGGACGACCGTGCGGCGGGCGACGGCGTTGGCGATGGCGGTGCCGTGGTCGCGGCGGACGATGTGCAGGCACAGGTCGATGCCGGAGGCGACACCGGCCGAGGTGAGGATGTCGCCGTCGTCGATGTAGAGGACGTCGGGGTCGACCTTGACCTGCGGGAAGAGCTGTTGGAAGTGGTCGGCGCTGTCCCAGTGGGTGGTGGCGGGGCGGCCGTCCAGCAGTCCGGCGGCGGCGAGCAGATAGCTGCCCGTACAGATCGACACGATGCGGGCGCCGGGCCGGATCCGGGCGAACGCGGCGGCCAGCGGGCCGCTCAGCCGGCCCGAGGTGTAGATGTCGTCGAGCTCGTGGGTGGCGGGGACGACGACGGTGTCGGCCGCCTCCAGGATCTCGGGCCCGTGCTCGACGAGGATCGGGAAATCCGCGTCGGTCTGGACGAGTCCCGGCACGGCGGAGCAGGTCACGACCTCGTACAGCTTGCGGCCGTCCTGGGTGCGGGCCCCGCCGAAGATCCGGGCCGGGATCCCCAGCTCGAAGGGGATCACGCCGTGCATGACCAGCACCGCCACCCGGTGCCGGTCCTGGTGCCGGAACGGGCCTGCGGGGGTATCAGCCGGTTTGGTGGTTCCGCGGGTGGTTCCGGGAGTGTTCTCGGCCGGAGTCGTCATGGCCCGATTCTTTCACATCATGACCATCGGGCCACTCGTATCGTGCCGACGCACGCCCGAAGCTGATCCCGTGACGCAGACATCCGAATTCCCGGTGCAGGACCCGCAGGACCCGCAGGACCCGCAGGACCCGCAGGACCCTCACAACCCTCACGACCCTCAGGGCTCGCAGGGTTCGCAAAGCCCGCAGCATTCGCAAGACCCGCAGGACCTGGACGGCTCGCAGGATCGTCCGGCCGCCGGTCGGCGGCCGAAGGTTCACCGCGCCTGGTTCGTGGCGGCCGTCACCTTCGTGACGATCATCGGTGCCGCCGCCTTCGCCTCCCTGCCCGGTCTGCTGATCGAACCCCTCCATGGGGAATTCGGCTGGTCACGCGGCATGATCGGCTTCGCCGTCTCCATCAACTTCGCGCTGTACGGGATCACCGCCCCGTTCGCCGCGGCTCTGATGGATCGTTTCGGCATCCGCCGCGTCGTCGCCGCCGCCCTCACGACGATCGCCCTCGGCGCCGGGCTCACGATCTTCATGACGCAGGTCTGGCAGTTGATCCTGTGCTGGGGCATCCTCGTCGGCGCCGGCAGCGGCTGCATGGCGCTCGCCTTCGCCGCGACCGTCGCCAACCGCTGGTTCGTCACCCGCCGTGGACTCGTCACCGGCATCCTCACGGCGGCCGGCGCGGCCGGACAACTGGTGTTCCTGCCGCTGCTCTCCTGGATCGTCGAGCAGCACGGCTGGCGGCCCGCCGCCGCGACCGTCGCCTGCTCGGCGCTCGCCGTCGTCCCGTTCGTCTGGCTGCTGCTGCGCGATCACCCCGCGGATGTCGGCCTGGCGGCCTACGGGGCAGCCGAGTTCACGCCCAAGCCAGCTCCGGTGCGTGGCGCGGCGAGGCGCGCGCTCAAGGCGCTGGCCTCCGCCGCCCGAACCGGCCCCTTCTGGCTGCTCGCGGGATCCTTCGCGATCTGCGGCGCCTCCACGAACGGCCTGATCAGAACCCACTTCGTGCCCGCCGCCCACGACCACGGCATGCCGGTCACGGCCGCCGCGTCACTGCTCGCCGTCATCGGGATCTTCGACATAGCCGGAACGATCGCCTCCGGCTGGTTCACCGACCGGTTCGAGCCGCGTCGGCTGCTCGCCGTCTACTACGGCCTGCGCGGGCTGTCGTTGATGTTCCTGCCTCAGATGATGGCCAACACCGTGCATCCGCCGATGATCGTCTTCATCATCTTCTACGGCCTCGACTGGGTCGCCACCGTCCCGCCGACCATCGCGCTGTGCCGTGCGTACTACGGCGAGGACAGCGCCATCGTCTTCGGCTGGGTCCTCGCCGCACACCAGATCGGCGCCGCCGTCGTGGCCTTCCTGGGCGGCGCCGCACGCGACGCCTTCGGCTCCTACGACGTGGTCTGGTACAGCTCGGGCGCGCTGTGCGCGGTCGCCGCGCTGATGGTCCTGGTCATCCGGCGCGGCCGTCCGTCCGGCCTCCTGGTCACCGTTGTGGCGTGAGCCCCGCCGCTATGGCGTGAACCGGCCGAAGCGCCCACGGTAGAAAAGCAGCGGCCCGGCGTCGGCGCCCGCGATCTCATCCGTATCCGGCCCGGTATCCAGCCCGGTATCCGGCCTCGTATCCGGTTCCGTGCAGCCGAGTTCGTTGACCCGGCCGACGACGATCAGATGGTCACCACCGGTGTGGACCGCGTGGATCGTGCAGTCGATCCACGCGGGTATGCCCGCCAGCCGCGGCGACCCGGTGACCGGCGCCGGCGTCCAGTCCACCCCCGCGAACTTGTCCGCCCCGCTCACGGCGAAGCCGCGGCACAAGGCGCCCTGGTCGGCGCTGAGGATGTTGACGCAGAAGACCCCGGCGCGCGCGATCCGCGGCCAGGTGGTGGACGTACGCGCCACCATGAACGCCACCAGTGGCGGGTCCAGTGACAAGGACGCGAACGACTGGCACGCGAAGCCGGCGGGGCCTTCCGGCCCGGGAGCGGTGACGATCGTCACGCCCGACGCGAAGGTGCCGAGCACCTTGCGGAACACCGCCGGATCGATCGGCGCCCGTTCGTCCGGCCCCACAGCCCGCAAGTCCGGGCGCGGCAGCGGTTCCACGGGCCCCGCCGTCGTGGCGGCCCCGACCGACCTGAGGTACCGGACGGCGGTGGCCGCCATCCCTGCGTGTCCCATCACACCAGTCATTGAACCTGACGGTGCGTCAGATGGGAAGGGGGCTGCGGGAAGCGACTTGGATGGGCCGCGCGCTCTTCGCCCTGCCGCCCTGCCGCCCTGCCGTCGTGCCGTCGTGCCGTCGTGCCGTCGTGCCGTCGTGCCGTCGTGCCGTCGTGCCGTGAAGTCTTCGACGTCAGCGGCAAATCTGCGAAACCGGAATTGGCGTTCTTGATCGGGGACCCGGACAGCGGGGACCGCTACGTCCTCACGAAGCTGACCGATTAGGACAGGGCCTGGCCCCGGCCTTGTCGTCGGCTCAGGTCCAGGCCGCCGGCCCCGTTACCGCCCCCGGAACTCCGGCGACCGGCGTTCCACGAAGCTCCTGACGCCCTCCTGGGCATCGTCCGTGGTCATGTTGATCTCCTGGGCGGCCGCCTCCGCCGCGAAGGCCGTCGAACGGTCCGCGTCCAGGGAGGCGTTCACCAGCTGCTTGGTCAGGGCGATCGAACGCGTCGGGCCCGAGGCGAGGCGCTCGGCCCATTCGCGGGCGGTCTTCTCCAGATCATCGGCGGGGACGACGCGGTTGACGAGGCCGAGGCGTTCGGCGGCGACGGCCGGCAGGTCGTCACCGAAGAACATCAGCTCCTTGGCACGCTGCGGGCCGATGAGCCGCGGCAGCAGATACGCGCCGCCGCCGTCGGGGACGAGGCCGCGGCGGACGAAGACCTCGATGAACTTGGCGCGGTCGGAGGCCAGGACGAGATCGCAGGCGAAGGCGAGATGCGCGCCGATCCCGGCCGCGGTGCCGTTGACCGCCGCGATCACCGGCTTCTCGCAGTCCAGGACGGCGGAGACGAGACGCTGGGCGCCCCGCCGGATCGTTCGGGCGACGTCGCCGGCGACCCGTTCGCCGGGCGCGGCCGCACCGCCGCTGAGGTCCGCACCGGCGCAGAACGCGCGGCCGGTGGCGGTGATGACGACAGCCCGAACGTCCGGGTCGGCGGACGCGGCGTCGAGCAGCGAGATGACGCGTTCGCGCTGGTCCCAGGTGACGGCGTTCATCGCCTCAGGGCGGTTGAGAGTGATCCACGCGACGCCGTTGTCAGTGGCGTGAAGTACCAATGAGTCCACGGGATCTACAGAATCTTCACGGGGGGTGGGTGTCATGAGGGAGCGGCTCCTTGCGGTACGGGAGGCTGCGCGCGCAGCGGTGACCGGGATCCAGACCGGTATCCAAGCCTGGGTCCTGGCCGTGATTCAGGCCGTGATTCAGGTCTGGGTCCCGGTCGGCTTACGAACCGGGCAGTGGACCGGCTTACGGACCGTTCCGCTCGCCGTTCTCCGGTCCGCTCTTCGGGCCGTTCCGCGGACCGGACTTCGGGGCCGGCCGTCGGCCGGGCGGTTACGGCCCCGTGGACCGTGCCCGCCGCGCCTGACCCGTCCACCGCGCCTGACCCGTCCACCGCGCCTGACCCGTCCACCGCGCCTGACCCGTCGGCCGCGCCCGCCGCGAGGCTCACCGGCACACCGCCAGCGCGTCGAGCGCCACGGCCCCCTGGCCGCGCGGCAGCACCATCAGCGGGTTGATGTCGAGTTCGGCGAGGTCGCCGCCGAGTTCCATCGCCATGCGCTGCACCCGCATGACCACGTCGACGAGCGCGTCGACGTCGGACGGAGGCGCCCCCCGTACTCCTTCGAGCAGCCGGTGACCGCGCAGTTCACCGAGCATGTCGCGGGCCATGTCCTCGCCGAACGGCGGCACGCGCACGGCCGCGTCCGCGAGGATCTCGACGAGGACGCCGCCGAGACCGACGGTGACGGTCGGGCCGAAGAGGGAGTCCTGGGTGACGCCGACGACCATCTCGACGCCGCGCTCGACCATTTGGCAGACGAGGATCCCGTCGAGCTCGACACCTTCGTAGCGGGCGATGTCCGTCAGGTCGCGGTAGGCGTCGCGGACCTGGCTGGCGGAGGTCAGGCCGATCTTGACCAGGCCGAGTTCGGTCTTGTGGCCGAGCTGCGGACCGGAGGCCTTCATGACCACCGGGTAGCCGACCAGGCCGGCGGCCCGGACGGCGCCTGCCGCGCTGGTGACCAGCTGCTCACGCGGCACGCGGATCCCGTACGCGCGCAGCATCTGCTTCGCCGCGTGCTCGCTGAGCTGATGGCCCGCGCGCATCAGGGCCTGGGCCTTGCGGGCCGAGGAGGAGCGGGTGCGCGGGGCGTCGTCGAAGGGCGAGCGGTAGGCGGCCGCGAAGCGGTGGTGGTCCAGATAGGACTTGACGGCGCTGATGCAGTTGCCGAAGGTGCGGAAGGTCGCGAGCCGGGACGAGCCGAGGAGGGTCGTGCGGTAGGCGTCCTCGGTGCCCAGCGGCGAGCCCCACACCACGCACACCAGCTTGTCCGTGGTCTCGGCCGCGTCGGCCAGGTCCTGCGCAAGCTTGTCGCTCATGGGTGGGAACGGGCCGGTGATCGGACAGATGAGCACACCGACCGACGGGTCGGCGAGGATCGCGTCGATGATCTTCCGGCCGCGCCAGTCGCCCACCGGGTGACCGCCGTTGTCGACCGGGTTGGCCACATTGAGGTAGTCGGGGATCCACTGGTGGAGTTCGGTCTGCTTCTCGTCGGAGAGGGTGGGGATGTCGAGTCCCGCGGCGGTGGCGAGGTCCGAGAAGTGGGCTCCGGTGCCGCCGGATATGGAGTAGACGACGACTCCGTCCGCGGTGGGCGGTTTGGCCCGCGCGAGCAGCGTCGCGGTGTCCTGCAACTGGTCGAGCCCGTCGACGCGGATCACGCCGAACTGCTTGAGCGCGGCGTCGACGACGGTGTCGGATCCGGTCAGTTTGCCGGTGTGCGAGGCGGCCATGCGGGCACCGGTCTCGGTGCGTCCGACCTTCACCATGACGACCGGAACCTTCTTACGCGCCGCGCGGTCGGCGGCGAGAGTGAACGAGCGTCCGTCCCTGAGCCCTTCCACATATGCGGCGATGGCCCCGACCTCGGGCCGCTCGGCGAAGTAGGAGATGAAGTCCGCGGTTTCGAGATCCGCCTCGTTGCCGGTGGGCGCCCAGTGGCTGATGCGGATGCCCAGCTCCTGCAGCGTGTAGAGCGGACGGCCTTGGTGGCCTGACTGCGTGATCAGGGCGATGGCCGGCCCGGTGAGGTCCTCGCGGAACTTCTCGAAGGCGTTGAGGTTGGTGTTCGGGCCGAGCAGTCGCAGCCCGGACGCGGCGACGACCTCGGCGAGCCGGGTCTGGGCGGCGGCGCCCACCTCGCCGGTCTCGGCGAATCCGGAGGCGAAGGCGACGGCGAACCGGACCTTCGCCTCGCCGAGCTGCTCGATGACGGGAAGGGGGTCGCCGACGAGGAGGACCGCGAGATCCACGGTCTCCGGCAGGTCCGCCACCGAGGCGTAGCAGGGCAGGTCGAAGACGGTCTCACGGCCGGGGTTGACCGGGAAGAGCCGGGCTCCGACCCGCTGTGACCAGGCGATGAGCTGCCGGGTGATGCCGGTGTTCGGCCGCCCTTCCGTCTCGGACGCGCCGACCACCGCCACGGTCTCCGGCCGGAAGAATCGGTCGAGGTCCGGGACGGTGCTGTGCAGCGGACGGCCACCGACGTCGGTGTCGGACGCGCCGCGTGCGGCGGGCCCGGGGCCGGGGCTGCGGGTGCTGTATGTCGATCCAAGCATCGGTCTCGCCCGCTCCTGCTCGAAGGTATACAGAACTGACGCACAGTCAGATTACTGAACTGACGACGTGTCAGGAACAGTGCGGGCATGTGAAAGATGTGAAGGAGGCCGACGAGAAGGTCATTCAGTGGCATTTGGGTGCACGAAACGACGTCGGCGATCCCCGTTGGCCGGGAGCGGAAGGCGGTGAGGCGCAGGGCGACAGCGACCGGTCACGCCCGCCGGGAGGCGTGGCCGGCCGCACGGGCGATACGCCGGGCGTCGATGGCGAGTTCGCGGAACATGCCACTGATGGGGTTGGTGAAGCCGGTGAAATAGAGGCCGGGAGCGCCCGGCGGGGTGTGGGGGCCGTGGACGAGAGGGCGGCCGTGGGCGTCCAGCACGCCAAGGTGGCCGACGAGGGGTTCGAGGTCGCGCCGGTATCCCGTGGCGGCGATGACGATCTCCGGGCCGATGCGGGAACGGTCGGTGAGGACGACCTTGTCGCCGTCGAAACCCTCGACGGCGGCGACGGCTTCCACTCGGCCCGCCCGTATCGCGTCGATGAGGCCGACGTCCTGCACCGGGATGGCGTTGTCGTCGCGGACCCGGGAGTAGAGGCCGGTGGTAGGGCGGGCGAGCCCGTAGGCGGAGAGATCGGGGACGCTGAGCCGCTCCACGTAGGGGGCGACGCGGTCGACGAGCGCGACCGGCAGTCGTCGGCAGAGGATGCCGCTGGCCTGGGCGGGCCATCCGGCGGTGCTGCGCCGCATGATGTGCGGCGGGGTGCGGACGGCGAGCCGTACGCGTGCGGCGCCCGATTCGATGAGGTCGACGGCGATCTCGGCGCCGGTGTTGCCGACGCCGACGACGAGCACGTCGCGTCCCGCGTACGGCTCGGCGTTGCGGTAGTGGGCGGCGTGCAGCAGTTCGCCGGGGTAGGTGTCGCGGCCCGGCCGGTCAGGGAGGTGCGGCGTGTGGTTGTGGCCGGTGGCGACCACGACGATGGGCGCGGTGAGCAGCCGGCCGCCGGTGGCCGGCAGCTGCCATGTGCCGCCGGTGCTGCGGTTGCTGCGGGCGCTGCCGGTAGCGCCGGTTCTGTCGGTACTGCTCGTGCCGTCGGCGCTTTCGGCGCGGTCGATCCGGGACACCTCGATTCCGGTGGCGATATCGATCCGGTGGTGCGCGGCGTACTGCTCCAGGTAGCGGATGACATCGTCGCGACCGACCCAGCGCCCGTACGCGCGCGGGATCTCGAAGCCGGGCAGGCCGGACAACCGTCGCGTGGTGTGCAGGTGGAGCCGCTCGTAATGGGCGCGCCAGGAGGAGGCGACCGTTTCCGACCGCTCGATGACGAGGGTGCGGACGCCACGTTGGTGCAGCGCCGCCGCCACGGCGAGCCCGCCGGGTCCGGCGCCGATGACGATCGCGCCGGGGGAGGCGGTGGAAGCGGAGGGGGCAGATGTGGCGGGTGAGGTGAAGGGGCAGGAGTGGCGGCGAAGTGGAGGAGGCGGCGTGGTCGGTCATGGGGTGCTCCCGGGGCCTGTCGAAGGGAGTAGTACCGGAAGGTGGCGGAGCACTCGCGGTTCGTGACAGATGACTTTGACGGGAGGCGCGTGACGTGTGACGGGTGGCGCGGGTGTGAGGGTAGTCCCGGAGGTGATCAATCCGGGGGCGTTTGGCACCGGACTCTTGCGCATGTCCGTCTCCATCAGATGAACTGACGTACCGTCAGGTTCCTTAGAGGGAGACCCGTGATGCAGACGATCTGGCTCACCGGAGCCGAATGGCTCGCCGTGCTGCGCATCGGCCTCGGTCTGTGGTGGCTGGAGAGCTGGCGGCACAAGGACAAGAAGGGCTGGTTCGAGCGCGGCACGGGCATCGTCTGGGCCAAGAGCGTGGCGGACAAACACCGCTGGAGCTTCGTCCAGGGCGGCTTCACCACCATTGTCGCGCCACGGCCCAAGCTGATGGCGTACGTCGTGGTGTACGCCGAGCTGGCGCTCGGGCTGGGCCTGACCGTCGGCCTGCTGACGCCCGTGGCGCTGGTCGGCGGTCTGCTGCTCAACCTGCTGTATCTCGTCCTGATGATCCACGACTGGGCCGAGCAGGGGCAGAACGCGATGATGGCGCTCATATCGCTCGTCGCCCTCTTCGCCATGAGCTGGCAGGCGTGGTCGCTCGACAACCTGTGGGGACTGTTCCTGTGACGACTCCGGCCACGACTCCTGCGACGACCTCTGCGGCGACCCCTGCGGCGACCGCGGTGACGACGCCGCGTTTCGACCTGCCCGACATCGACACGTTCACCCGGCCGTACTGGGAGGCGGCCGCCGAGGGCCGACTGCTGATCCGGCGCTGCGGAGCGTGCGGCGCCGCCCATCACTACCCGCGCGAGTTCTGCCCGTCCTGCTGGAGCGAGGACGTCCTATGGGAGCAGGGGAGCGGCCACGCCACGCTCTACACCTGGTCGGTCGTCCACCTCAACGACCTGCCGCCGTTCGGCACCCGGGTGCCCTACGTCGCCGCTGTCGTCGACCTCGCCGAAGGCCCGCGGATGATGACCGAGATCGTCGACTGCGACGAGGCCGCACTGAGGATCGGCATGGAGCTGCGGGTGCGCTTCCGTGCCGACGAGGGCGCTCCCGCGGTCGCCGTGTTCGCCCCGGCGGGGGCCAGGACGGCTAGCCGCCCGCCGTCCGGTAGAGCGTGAAGGCGGCGTCTTCGAAGAGCGGGCTGTACGAGACGCTGTCGTCGGGGCCGCCGCCGTCCAGGCCGCCCACCAGGCCGACGACCTTCCCGGTCTTCGTCCGCGGGTCGTAGTCCAGCAGCCATGGACTGCCGGACGTGCCGGTGTAGAAACCGCCGCAGTCCATCTGCAGCTGGCGCAGGCCGGGCAGCCGGGTGGTCGCCGTCGTGCAGCTGATCGGCCGGCCGGTCGGGTCGGACTCCTCGCCGGAGTAGCCGATCACGGTCACCTTGTTCGTCCAGCCGGGCGTTCGGGTCAGGACATTGGCGCCGGTGACGTCCTCGAGGCTTTTGCCCTGTTCGTCCTTCTTTACCCGGGCGAAGGCGAAGTCGTAGTCCGAGCCCGCGCCCGTGTCCTCGACCGTCCACCGGGGGTCGGTGAAGACCTGGTCGACGACCCAGGTCCCGTACGGCTGCACCTTCGCGTCCTTGACGTACCCCGGCACGAAGACGACGCCGGTGCCCGGCTCGCAGTGCGCGGCCGTCAGCAGGAGGCTGCGGGAGGGGCTGTGCACGACGCTCGCCGAGCAGAAGTGGGCCTCGGCCGAGGAGTCGATGGAGAAGAGCACGCCGACGGTCGGGACGCCGCTTATGTGCCGGGCCGCACCGGGCGGTGCGATGGTCGTGCTGACGTTCGCGTTCGGTCCGGGCAGGTCCTCGGGACCGGCCGGGGCGGTTTGCGGCATGGCGTTCGCCATCCGCTCCGGGGTCCAGAACTGGGCCGCGGTCTTGTTCGTCCAGACCGCCGGAAGATGCGGCTGCGGGCTTGCCCGCGGCGTCCACATCGCGGCGCCGGCCAGGAGCAGCGTGCAGGCCAGGGGCAGGATGAACCGCTTGACCACGCGATACCCCTCTCCGGATCACCCATAGCTCCACCGACCGGGCCAGCGTACCCACGCCCACGCCGCTGTGCGCCAGTGCTGTGGCCGGCAGGGTTCACCGGGACACGCGTCCCGCGGACGAATGGGCGGCCGAAACGGCGGCCGGACGGGCGGCTGGGCGGCCTGACGGACCCGTCAGACCCCGCGAACCCGGCGGACCCGGCGGACCAATGCGGTCCACCGCACTCGCCGCGTTCGAGGATCAGCCGCGTTCGAGGATCACGGTGCCCGAGGAGCAGAACCAGCCGCCGGTGCCGGAGGCGACGGCCAGTCGGGGCAGCCGTCCGCCCGACTTGCGCACCTGCCGGTCGCCCGCCTCGCCGCGCAGCTGCCGGACGGCTTCGACGAGCAGGAACAGCCCGCGCATCCCGGGATGGCACGCGGACAGGCCGCCACCGTCGGTGTTGACGGGCAGGTCGCCGTCGATCGTCAGCCGGCCCTTCTCGACGAAGGCACCGCCCTCGCCCTTGGCGCAGAAGCCGAGGTCCTCCAGCGTGACGAGCGTCATGTACGTGAAGGCGTCGTAGATCTCGGCCAGGTCGATGTCGGCGGGGGTCACCCTGGCTTGTTCGAAGGCGATCCGGCCCGAGACGGCCGCGGGGGAGACCGTGAAGTCCTCCCATTCGGACATGGTGGTGTGGGAGATCGCGGTGCCCGAGCCACGGATCCAGACGGGCGTCTTCGCCGTGTCCGGTACGTACTCCCCGGCGGCCAGCAGCACCGCGCCGCCGCCGTCGGAGCGGATGCAGCAGTGCAGCTTGGTGAACGGGTCGGCGATCATCGGCCCGGACAGCACCTCGTCGACGGTGATCGGGGTGCGGTACATCGCGTCGGGATTGCGGGCGGCATTCGCGCGGGCCTGTACGGCGACCTCGGCGAGCTGCTCCAGCGTCGTGCCGTATTGGTGCATGTGGCGGCGCGCGGCCATCGCGTACTTCGAGATGAGGGTGTGGCCGTACGGGACCTCGAACTGCAGCGGGCCGCGTGAGCCGAAGGAGAGGTTCGCGGTGCGCCGCTTCGCCTTGAGGTCGGCGCGCGCGGTGGATCCGTAGACGAGCAGTACGGCGTTGGCATGGCCGGCGGCTATCGCGTCGGCGGCGTGCGCGGTCATGACCTCCCAGGTGGAGCCGCCCACGGCGGTGGAATCCACCCAGGTGGGACGCAGCCCGAGGTACTCCGCGACCTCGACGGGCGCGAGGATCCCGAGGCCGGCCGAGGCGAGGCCGTCGACGACCGAGCGGTCGAGCCCGGAGTCGGCCAGCGCGCGACGGGCGGCCTGGGCGTGGAGGGCGTACGGGGTGGCCTCGTCGACCCGTCCGCAGTCGGACAGCGCCACGCCGACGACGGCGACCTTGCGAGCAGCAGCAGCCATGAATCTGACGGTACATCAGATTCGGGAGGGCGTGACAGGGGGCCGGTGAGAGGTGGGCCAGTGACAGATGAGAGGCGAGCGGGTGGGGAGGGAGGGGGGAGGGCTCAGCGTCTCTTGCGCAGCTGTCCGGCCGCCGAGAGCAGCTGCGTCAGTGCGACGAGCGAGAGCAGGATGTACAGCGCCCGCTGGAAGCCCGAGATGTCGCTCATCCAGAACTGTGCGCTGATCCACAGGATCAGCAGCGCGGTCCAGATCGCCACATAGACCTTGAGCTGCTGTGTCGACGAGTCCGGTCCGGGGGAGAGGAAGCGCAGGGTGGTGCTGCGCGGGCGCTGCGGCTTCGGGTCCCGGTTCGGGTCCCGGTTCGAGTTCCGGTTCGCGTCCCGGTTCGGTTCCTGGCTGGGGTTCTGGCTCATGCGGGACATCATGCCCGGTCGGGAATCGATGCTCCCCGGCCCTGTGCATCTGGACCGCCGCTCCCTAAGATGACGGACCGTCAGATCAGCCGTGAGGAGCCCGCCGATGGATGCCGCGTTCACCGAGGAGCAGGACGAGATCCGGCGCACTCTGCGCGAGGTACTGCACAAACGCTGCGGGCCGGACGAGGTCAAGGCCGCGGTCGGCACCCCCGCCGGATACGACGAGACGCTCTGGCGCCAGCTCGCCGAACAGCTCGGACTGCCCGGCCTCGGGCTGCCGTCCGAGTACGGCGGCGCCGGCTGCGGCCCGACCGAGCTGGTGCTCGCCTGCGAGGAAGCGGGCCGGACGCTGCTGCCGTCACCCCTGTTCACCACCGCTGTGCTGGCCGCTCCGCTGATCGCCGATCTCGGCAGCGAGCTGCAGCGCGCCGACGTGCTGCCCAGGATCGCCTCCGGCGCCGTCACGGTGGCCCTCGCGCTGCCCGGCGGCCTCGGCACTGCCTTGGGCCTGACCGGCCCGAACGACGGCGACTGGGCGGGTGGCGGCCGTGCCGGCGGCATCCAGGCCCGCCAGGAGAACGGCGGATGGCGGCTGTACGGTCAGGCCGACCAGGTGCTCGGCGGCCACAGCGCGGGACTGCTGCTCGTGGCCGCTCACGCGGGCGGTTACGCGGCGGTCTCCCGCACCCGGCTGTTCCTCGTCGAAGGCGACGCCGCCGGAGTCGTACGCACCCGACTCACCGCGCTCGACGAGACACGTCCCGAGGCCCGCATCGAGCTGCGGAACGTCGCCGCCGTGCCGCTCGGCGGCGACGAGGCGGCCGACCCGGGGCCCGCGCTCGCCCGTGCCGGTGAACTGGCAGCTGCCGCGCTCGCCGCGGAGGCGGTCGGTGCCGCGGATCAGGCGCTGGCCTCAACCGTGGAATACGTGCAGGTCAGAGAGCAGTTCGGGCGTCCTGTCGGCTCCTTTCAGGCCATCAAGCACCGGCTCGCCGACCTCTACGTCCAGGTCCAGGCGGCGCGCTCCGCCGCGTACTACGCCGCCTGGGCGGCCGCCGCCTCGGAAGGGGACCTGCCGGTCGCGGGCCCGCTCGCGCTCGCCCAGGCGCTGGAGGCGCTGCGGGCCGTCGCCGGCGAGGCGATCCAGTTGCACGGCGGCGTCGGTTTCACCTGGGAGCATCACGCCCATCTGTACTTCAAGCGCGCCGCGTCCGACGAGCTGCTCTTCGGGCCGGTACACCTGCTGCGCGCCCGCGCGGCCGACCGGGCGGGGCTCTTCGCGTCAGCGGGGCCGGCGGTACCAACGGGGACGGCAGAACCCTCGGATCCGGCGGCCCCGGCCACCGCCTCGACGGGCGCGGGGAGCGCGGCATGAAGAAGACGCTGGTGGAACGGTCCAAGCCCCTCGTCCAGAAGGTGTCGTCCACGCGCGGCTTCGCGAAGATCGCTCCGCATGTCGTCCCGGTGATGGACAAGGTCGTACACCGGTTGACCAAGGGAAAGGTGCTGCTCAGCGCCCAGATGCTGCCCGGTGTCGTGCTGACGGCCACGGGGGCGAAAAGTGGGCAGCCGCGCCGTACGCCATTGGCGTGCATGCCCGAGGACGGCGGCACGTTCGTCCTCGTCGGCAGCAACTTCGGACGGACGGACCACCCGGCGTGGACCGGGAATCTGATCAAGCACCCGGACGCGGAGATCAGCTGGAAGGGGAAGGACGTCCTCGTCGTCGCCCGGCTCCTGGACGGCCCCGAGCGCGAGGCCGCCTGGACGGCGGTCCTGAAGTTCTGGCCGCCCTACGCCTCTTACGCGGCACGAGTGGACCGGCAGATCCGGCTCTTCCGCCTCGTACCGCGCGGTGACGGACCGCCGGCCGGCTGACCCACCCCGCCCACGTATACGAAACGCGCACGCGAACCCGCGCACACGCACCGCACACGCACCGCACGAAAACGCGGGCGCCGTTCCGGCTACCTCCCCCGAGGACCGGACGGCGCCCGCGTTGGGCGTGACGTGGCAGGACGGATGAACGGCTGAACGCTGAGCGCTGCTGAACGACGGAACGGCTGGCCGGATGACCGGCTGACCGGCTGAACAGGAGCGCGCCAAAGGCCGCTTACGGCCCCGTGACCTACTTGACGGGCTTCTTTCCGGTGACACCGAGGTGCACGAGCAGCGCGAGGTTCGGCTTCAACTCGGCCTGCTTGACGCCCCAGCTGGTGAATCCCTTCTGGTGCGAGGCGACCGCGGCCAGCATGGCGACCAGCGAACCGGCCATGGCCGCCGGGCTGACCTCCTTGTCGACCTTGCCCTTGCTCTGCAGATCCTTGATGGAGTCCGTGAGCGAGTTGGTGACGGCGTTGAGGATCTTCATGCGGATCTTGTAGAACCGCTTGTCCCCTTCCGCCGCCCCGAGGTCGACGACGCGCAGAATCGCGTCGTTCTTCCGCCAGAAGGAGAGGAAGCCGTCGACCAGTTCGTCCGCCGCCTGGGCGCCGGACTTGCCGATCCAGGAGCGTCCCGCGACCAAATCGGTGAGACTCGCTCCTTCCTTGGCCATCTCCTCGGCTAGTTCGAGGACAGCGCCCTCGACGTCGGGGAAGTACTGGTAGAACGTTGCGGGGGAGGTGCCCGCCATCCGGGCCACGTCAATGACCTTGACGTCCCGGTACGGCGACGTGCTGAGCATCTCGCCGAGGCAGTCGAGCAGCTTCTGCCGCGTCGCCTGTCCTCGACGACCGGCAACACGGCCGTCGACGGTGCGAACTTGTCCTGTCATGCCGTCAGTTTACCGACGGGTGATCAGCGCGCGATTCGGCCTCCTGCAAATGGGGAGGACCGGATTCCCCGCCCATTCCGGGGGCCGTTTTCCGCCGGATAACTGGCCGTCAGACCTGTCAGCCGGTCCGTCACGGGTCCTTCCGCGCCCCTGCAAGGGCCGTCCCGGCGTGCTGTCACAGTCCGCCATTCGAGCGAATCATCTTATCAACAGCCTGTGGACAACTTCTGTGGGCGGCCCGTTCGCGGCGCCAAAGAATTGACCAAATGTTCGAATAGTGTTGCAGCGAACCGCTCTATCCCCCGATAGCGTGTCAAGTCAGACACTCCCTCCCACTTCATCAACCGAGAGGATCCAGGCCATGGCCGGATTCGCGGAAGGCACCCCCTGCTGGGCCGACGCCATGCTTCCCGACCTCGACGCGGGCAAGCGCTTCTACGGCGAGCTGTTCGGCTGGACGTTCCAGGACGGCGACAAGGACTACGGCTACTACACCCAGGCGTTCCGCGGCGACAAGAATGTCGCGGCACTCGCCCCCAAGCCCGACGGCCGAATGCCGACCGCCTGGAACGTCTACTTCGCCTCACCCGACGCCGAAGCCACCGCCCGGAAGATCCGGGAAGCCGGCGGGCAGCTCATCTCGGAGCCCATGGTGGTCGGCCCGTTCGGCACGATGCTGATCGCCGCGGACCCGGGCGGCGCGGTCTTCGGCGTATGGCAGCCCGGCACCCACCCGGGCTTCGCGCTCCGGAACGAACCCGGCTCGTACTGCTGGTCCGAGGTCTACACGCGCGAGAAGAAGACCGTCGACCCGTTCTACGAGACGGTCTTCGGCCTCAAGGGCGAGCAGATGGGTGACACCACCGATTTCGACTTCAAGGTGTGGACACCGCCCGGCGAGGAGGAGAGCGTCGCCGGACGGCTCCAGATGGGGCCCGAGTATCCGTCCGAGCTGCCCGCGCACTTCCTCGTCTACTTCGCCGTCGGGAACTGCGACGAGGCCGCGGCGAGCGTCGGCCGCCTCGGCGGCAGGGTCACCCGCGAGCCGCGCGACAGCCCGTTCGGCCGGTACGCCCTGGTCGTGGACGATCAGGGTGCTTCGTTCGCCGTCATCGACCTGACGACGACGGTCGGCGACATGCCGGTCTGACTCCGTCAGGGCTCCGGGTACGGTCCGGCGCCGGACCGGCTCCGGTCGGCGCCGGCCCGGCCCCGTTCCGACCGCGGCGGACGGCCGCGGCGGACGGCCGCTCGGCTCCGGGACGGCCCCGTTCCGGCTCCCTTCAGCCCGCTGTTCACAGCTGTCAGGACCCGGGGTCCGTATCGACAGAATCGACAGATGTCGTGTCGTTACGCCCCCGGGTTCGCAACTGGACCCTCCGCCAGGAAGAATCAGCTTCCATACGGGGAACACCCCACGGGGAGGTGGCAGGGCAGTGGTGGAGCAGCTGACGCAGCACGACCCGAGACGGATCGGCCCTTTCGAGGTGCTGGGCCGGCTCGGTGCCGGCGGCATGGGGCTGGTCTATCTCGCCAGGTCGGCCTCGGGCCGCCGGGTCGCGATCAAGACGGTGCGCGCCGAACTCGCCGAGGACCAGCTGTTCCGGGTCCGTTTCAGCCGTGAGGTCGAGGCGGCCCGCGCGGTCAGCGGCTTCTACACGGCCGCCGTCGTGGACGCGGACGCCCGCGCCGCCGTGCCATGGCTGGCGACCGCCTACGTTCCCGCCCCCTCCCTCGAGGAGATCATCAACGAGGCCGGGCCGATGCCCGCCCAGGCCGTCCGCTGGCTCGCGGCGGGCGTCGCCGAGGCGCTCCAGTCCATCCATGGTGCGGGGCTCGTCCACCGCGACATGAAGCCGTCCAACGTCCTGGTCGTCGAGGACGGGCCGCGAGTGATCGACTTCGGAATCGCCAGCGGGGTGTCCAACACCCGGCTGACCATGACGAACGTGGCGGTCGGCACCCCCGCCTACATGTCACCGGAGCAGGCCCGCGACTCGCGCAGCGTACGGGGCGCCAGCGATGTCTTCTCGCTCGGCTCGACGCTGGTGTTCGCCGCGACCGGGCACGCCCCCTTCCATGGCGCGAACCCCGTCGAGACCGTCTTCATGCTGCTCCGCGAAGGCCCCAACCTGACGGGCCTGCCCAGCGAGCTGCGACCGCTCATCGAATCCTGCATGCGCTTGGAAGCCGACCAGCGGCCCACGCCCGCCGAGCTGCAGGCACAGCTCGCCCCGCATCTCTTCTCCACCGGCAGCGATGACACCGGGACGGCGTCCGCCTGGCTGCCCCCCGGGGCCGTAGCGCTGATAGAGCAGCGCCGCAGTGGCCGGCCGGCCGTCGCTGTCAACGTCAACGTGCGGCCGTCGCAGCCGCCGCCCCCGCCGCCACCCGTACCCCCGCGCACGCCCGACCCGGAGCCGGCCGTACACGGCCGGCATGGTGGCGGGCGTGGAGGTTCTGGCGGCGGTATGAACGCTCCTGGTGGTCTCAACGGTCCCGGTGCCGGGCGCGGTGGTGCCCTGGCCGAGCCGCACACTCATGGGCCCGTCCGGCTGGCCGGCTCCGCGCCCATAGGGCCCGGTCTGCGCGTCGCGGACGCCGACCACAAAGCAGCTCCGCCCGAGGGCGCCCCCGGCACCGACTGGGTGCGCCGCGGCGGCGCCCACCGGGCCGGCGGACCCGGCGCCCTCCCCGTACAGCAGCCCGTACAGCAGCCCGCACCGCCGTCGGCTCCGCCGGGGGAGTGGCGGCCCTGGCGGTTCCGCATGTCCAATGACGTATGGGGCACGCCTGTCGTCTCCGACGGACGCCTCTACGTCACCTCCTTCGAGGTGCACGCCCTCGACATCGCCAGCGGGCGGCGGCAGTTCAAGACCCGTGACGTCGCCTGGACGATGGCCGTCGCCGACGGCCGCATCCACGCTTCCGACGGGCCGAGCCTCTACGCAGTCGACACGACCGACGGCGGCGACCGCTGGCGGACCGGCGTCGAAGGCTGGATCTACTCGCTGCGAGCCGAACACGGCACCGTCGTCACCGGCACGCGGGGCGGCGGCGTCCAGGCATGGGACGCCGACCAGGGCCACCTGCGCTGGGAGCGCGGTGGCGCGCAGACCGAATTCGAGTCGCCCGAGTCCGGGCCCTCGATCGCCGCCGGCATGGTGTATTTCCAGGGCGGCGGACGGCTGTACGCCATCGACGGCGCGTCCGGCGCCGAGCGCTGGTCCTACCCGGTCGGCGCTTCCGGTGCCCCCGGCGCGACCGGCAGCGTGCCGACGCGGCCCGTCGTCGCCGACGGCGTCGTGTACGTCACGGCCGGCACGCGCGTGCTTGCCCTCGACGCCAGGAGCGGTGCCGAACGCTGGCGCTTCGACGCCCCGGCCGTCATGTTCGGGCCTCCGGCCCACGTGCCGGGCGCCGGCGCGAGCGGGGGCGGCGTATACGTCGCCGACCACCTCGGCACCGTCTACGCCCTCGACCCTCACAACGGCGGCGACCGCTGGCGGGTCGCCACCGAGCCCCGGCAGTCCCTCGAACCTGTGCTCGTCGCCGGCGGCGACGTGCTTCTGGGCGCGGGCAACGCCCTCTACACACTCGACGCCGTCACGGGCAATCCGAAGTGGCGCTTCGCCGCGCAGGGCGAGATCGTCGGTTCGCCTGTCGTCGCCGATGGGCGCGTCCACTTCGGCTCCAAGGACCACTGCCTCTACACCGTCGACGCCGCAGGCGGCCAGCTCCGCTGGAAGCTCGAAACCGGCGGCGAGATCACGGGGTCGCCGGTGGCGGCGGACGGGGTGGTGTACGCGTGCAGCAAGGACCGCTGTGTGTACGCGCTGGACGCGGTGAAGGGTACGGGCGCCGCTGCGCGGCGGGCCTAGGGTGCGGGGTCATTGGGGCTGGGGGCCGACGTACCCGTGCGCCCGTCGGAGGCGCCCGCGTTACTCCGGCCGCTGCTCGGAGCCTGCCGGGGGGGAGGGGGTCCATTCCGTGGGGGCCTCGGCCGGGGGGTCCCAGGCCGCCGGCTGGGTGGGGGCGGGGTCGTTCGAGGGGTCGATGGGGTGGACTGGTGGCCGGCCGTAGGACGGGTGATGGCGGCCGGACATCATGGCGGCGGCGATGAGGAGAAGCGCGCCGCCGGCGAGGGCGATGCCCACGCCGGCGTCGAGGCCGTTTCCGCCGGCGGTGAGGGAGCCGGCGGCCTGCCCCTGGCGGACCATCCAGAGGATGGTGAAGCCGAGGACGATGATGCCGGAGAGGCCGACGAGGAGGCGGGAGCGCAGCAGGAGGCCGAGGAGGGTGACGAGGGCGGCGAAGATCATGGGAAGGAAGAGGGAGCCCATGAGGGCGGCACTGTCGGCGGTGATGCCATTGAAGAGGTCTTCGATGCGGATCTTGGAGCCGTGACGGCCGTCGTACCAGGCACGGAAAGGGCTCCAGGCGGCGGCCGTCGCTCCGATGAGGGCGATGAGGGACCCGAAGACGTTGCGGATCATCGTTCGTCGTCCAATCTCGACGCCCCCCTGCGGCCCACGCTATGCCGGGCGGCGTGACGCCGCCACGCGGGGCACACTCGGTGCCATGGACATCGGGAAGCTGCGCGCGTGATGGTCGCACCGCCAGGGGCTGGACGGTTCGGCGGCCGGGCTGAAGGTCCGGTCGGAGCCGACGGTCGACGTCGCCGGACCCCGGCCGACCGTAGCGCCGCAGGCGCCCGTCACCTCACTCGGAACTCCCCGCTGCGCGAGGTGAACAGCCCCGCCTGGCGTTCCGGCGGCAGGTTCCCGAGGGCGATGAGGTGCGGGGCCTGCGCCAGCGCGTGCGCGCGGGCCGCCTCGCGGGCCGACCAGACCGCGCGGACCGTGCCCTGGACGGACTCCGTCGGGTAGGAGGCTATGACGGCGGCGGCGCGCAGGGCCGCGTCGAGCAGCTCGTCCGCCGGGACGACCTCCGATACGAGGCCGGTCTCGTAGGCCCGTCGGGCGCTGATCCGTTCGGCCGTTCCCATCAGGGACATCCGCATGATCTCGCCGTAGGGCATGCGCTGCGCCATGTGGACGGCCTCATAGGCGCTGACCATGCCGTAGGTCGTGTGCGGGTCGAAGAAGGTCGAGTGCTCTGCGGCGATGATGAATTCTGCCTCGCCCAGGAGGTAGAAGGCGCCGCCGCAGGCCATGCCGTTGACGGCGGCGATGACCGGCTTCCAGAGGTCGTTGGACTTGGGGCCGAGGCTCAGCAACGGGTCGTCGATGGAGTACGGGGACGATGGCTGCGGGACGTCGACCGAGCGGTCGATGCCGGTGCAGAACGCCTTGCCGCCGGCGCCGGTGAGGACGATGGCCCGGATGTCGTCCGTCATGCGGAACTCCCGCCACAGGGCGGTGAGTTCGCCGACGGTATCCAGGTCGATGGCATTGTGGCGCCGGGGGCGGTCCAGGGTGACGACGGCGACGCCGTCCTTCGACGTGCAGGTGACGCTCATGGCCGCTCCAGCAGCCAGCGCGGGACGGTGACGCCGTCCGCCATCGCGTGGAAGGCGACCTTCACCCCGGCGCCGATCCGGAGTTTCGCCGGGTCGACGGAGTTGAGCGGGGCGTCCGCCGAGGCGACGAGATTGCCGACGAGACGGATCTGCGGGGCGTCCAGCAGCTCCACGACGATGGCGTTGTACGGTGCCTGCTCGGCGTAGCCGGGCAGCAGGGGTGGATGCGGGAAGACATACGACCAGATGCGGCCGCGCCCGCTCATCCGCCGCCATTCGCTGTCGAAGGACTGGCAGTGCGGGCAGCAGGGGCGCGGCGGGAAGCGCAGTACGCCGCAGGCGGCGCACGCCTGTACGCGCAGCTCGCCGAGGCGCGCGTACGCCCAGAAGGGCGCGCCGTCGTCGTCGGTCACCGGCAGCAGCAGTTCGTTGGACATGCCTCAGCTCCTCAGCAGCAGCGCGGATGTGGGGACGCCCTCGCCCGCGGTGACCAGGCAGGTGGCGGCGTTGGGGACCTGGGCGGTGGAATCGCCGCGCAGCTGCTTGACGCCCTCGTTGATCAGGTTGAAGCCGTGGACGTACGCCTCGCTGAGGCCGCCGCCGCCGGTGTTGATGGGGAGCCGGCCGCCGATCTCCAGCGCGCCGCCCTCGGTGAAGGCGGCGCCCTCGCCGCGTCCGCAGAAGCCGTAGCCCTCCAGGGAGAGCGGGATGAGGGGCGTGAAGGCGTCGTAGATCTGCGCGACGTCGACATCCTCGGGGGTGATGTCGGCGTTCTTCCACAGGTGCCGGGCGGTGGTCCAGGAGGGGCCGGTCAGCGGGTCGTCGTTCCAGTAGTTGACCATGCCGTGGTGCTGGGCGGGCAGGCCCTGGGCGGCGGAGTGCACATAGACGGGCTTTCGGCGGCAGTCGCGGGCGCGCTCGGCGCTGACGATGACGCAGGCCAGCGCGCCGTCCGTCTCCAGGCAGTTGTCGAAGAGGCAGAGCGGATCGCTGATCCAGCGGGACGTCATGTACATCTCGCGGGTCAGCGGGCGCTCGTACATCATCGCGGCGGGGTTCTGGTTGGCGCGGTTGCGGCAGGCGAGCGCGACGTTGAAGAGGTGGTCGCGGGTCGCGCCGAACTCATGCATATAGCGCCGGGTGAGCATGCCGATCTCGTCGGAGGGGCGCAGCAGTCCGAAGGGGCGGGTCCACTGGCCGGGGGTGGGGAGCTGGACGGCGGTGTTGGTCCAGGGGCGTTTGCCGCTGCCGCGCTTGCGGGACCGCCAGGCCACGCCGACGGTCGCCTGCCCGGTGGCCACGGCCGCCGCCAGGTGCGCCACGGTCGCGCAGGAACCGCCGCCCCCGTAGCCGACCTTGGAGAAGAAGGTGACGTCTCCGGCGCCGATGGACTTCGCCACCTCGACCTCGTCGGTCTCCTCCATCGTGTAGGAGGCGAAGCCGTCGACTTCGGACGGCGCTATCCCGGCATCGTCGAGTGCGGCGATGATCGCCCGGCAGGCCAGGGCCCGTTCGGACTCCGGAAGGTTTTTGGCGAAGGGGGTCTGGCCTATTCCCACGATCGCTGTCGCGTCCTTCAGGGCAGCGCTCACGGACACCTCCCGGCATGGTCATCACTGCTGACAGCCAGTCAGGGTACCGTTAATCTGACGGGTAGTCAGGTAGTCGTCAGGCAGTCAGCACATCCCGTTGAGGGGAGCATCATGCGCGGTGACCTGGACTGGGGCAATATCCCGGGGCTGGTACGGGCGGCGGTACGACAGTACGGCGACCTCGAGGCCGTCGTCGACGGCCGGACCCGTATCAGTTACACAGAGCTGGGCGAGCGCGTCGAGCGGGCCGCCGCCGCCACGATCGCGGCCGGGATCGAACCCGGCGACCGGGTCGCCATCTGGGCGCCCAACACGGTCGACTGGATCGTCGCGGCACTCGGCGCCGTGTCCGCCGGCGGCGTTCTCGTCCCGCTCAACACCCGCTACAAGGGCACCGAAGCGGCCTACGTCCTCCAGCGCACCCGCGCCAAACTGCTCTTCGTCACCGGCACCTTCCTCGGCACGTCCTACGTGGCCGCGCTGCGCCGCGCCGATGCCGATCTGCCGCAGCTGCGCGATGTCGTGGTCCTCTCCGACACCGCCCCCGCTCCCGAGGGGTACCGCACCTGGCGGGAGTTCCTCGCGGGCGGCGAGTCGGTCTCCCGGGAGGCCGTACGCCGCCGCGCCGACTCGCTGCGCGGCAGCGACCCCTCCGACATCACCTTCACCTCCGGTACCACCGGTCACCCCAAGGGCGCCGTCATCACCCATGCCCAGACGCTCCGCGTCTACGGAGTCTGGAGCGAACTGGCGGGCCTGACCGAGGGCGACCGCTACCTGATCATCAACCCGTTCTTCCACACCTTCGGCTACAAGGCCGGCATCATCGCCTGCCTCATGCGCGGCGCCACGATGGTTCCCCAGCCGGTCTTCAACGTCGACACCGCGCTCGCCAACATCGCCGCGGAACGCATCAGCGTCCTCCCCGGCCCGCCCACCCTCCACCAGTCGATCCTCGACCATCCGGCGCGCGGCAAGCACGATCTGAGCGCGCTGCGGCTCGTCGTCACCGGCGCCGCCGTCGTCCCCCTCGAACTCGTCGAACGCCTGCGCTCCGAGCTGAAGATCGCCACCGTCCTCACGGCGTACGGCCTCACCGAGGCCAGCGGCACCGTCACCATGTGCCGCCAGGGCGACCCCGCCGGAGTCATCGCCTCCACCTCGGGGCGCGCCATCCCGGACACCGAGGTACGCGTCCTCGCCGACCCCGGCGAGCCCGGCGAAGTCCTCGTGCGCGGTTACCACGTCATGCGCGGCTACTTCGAGGACCCCGACGAGACCGCCCGCGCCATCGACGCCGACGGCTGGCTCCACACCGGCGACGTCGGCGTCCTCGACGCAGACGGCAACCTCCGCATCACCGACCGCATCAAGGACATGTTCATCGTCGGCGGCTTCAACGCCTACCCCGCCGAAATAGAGCAGGCGCTGCGCCACCATCCCGACATCACCGACGTCGCGGTCGTCGGCATCCCCGACCCCCGTCTCGGCGAGGTCGGCAAGGCCTACGTGATCCGCCGCCCCGACGCCACCCTCTCCGCCGCCGACCTCATCGCGTGGTCCCGCCGGGAGATGGCCAACTACAAGGTCCCGCGAGAGGTCGCCTTCCTCACGGAACTGCCACGCAACGCCAGCGGGAAGGTGATGAAGGCCGAGCTCCGGGGGTAATCGGGGGTTGGTGGGGAGGCGGGTTGCTCCTGTGGTGTCCTGCTGGGACCCGGCGGAGGCGGGCCGCCGGACACCTCACGGGCGGCCGCCGGGGCTCCGCCCCCGGCGATCAGCCGCACGGCCACCGCGCCGCACCACAACGAAACCACCAGCACCTGCCCCCGCTCCGGCAGCCCCACCCACCGCAGGTCCGCGAGGACCAGGCAGACCTCCAGCACTCCGAGCCCGCCCACCATCAGGCCGGCGACCGAGTCCCACCTCCCCAGCCGACGCCAGCCCGGCAGCCGCTGGAAGAGACTGCTGAGCACGACCATGGCAATGATCGCGGCGGCGAACTCCGCAAGGCTGGAGAGCGTGTGGGGCTCGCGCAGCTGAGCCGCCAGCGCACCGGAGTCGCCGGCGCGGCAGACCGGGTCGGACGACGGAGCGCAGGACATCGGCTGCAGGCCGTCCAGGGCCGAGGCCACCGCCGTGACCGCCAGTGCCACGCACCCAGTCGTACGCCGCCGGCCGGCGGGAAGCCGGCGGGCCAGCATCACGGCCAGCACCAGCAGGCCGGCCCCGGCTATGACGTCGAACGTCCGGAACAGTGCGCTGGACGGCTCGCTGCGGACGGACAACTCGCTGACGTACGAATGGAGCACGCTCAGATCCGAGTCCACCGTCCACTGCAGCAGGAGGGAGCTGTAGGCCAAGGCGCCGACGAGTCCGGTCAGCCCGCCCGCCATCACTCCCCCGTACCGACGGCGGCCGGAACGGTCCGGCGTGCGCTGGGGACGGAGCAGCGGGGATCGCACGTCAGCCTCAGCCTCCGGTGCTCTGCGCAGCCGGCAGGTGGGCGGCGAGCCAGTCGAAGGCGGCCGGAGTGGCCGGGTACCACACGTGGAAGTTGTGGCCGCCCTTCGGCACGATGACGGTTTTCACGGGCAGGCCGGCGCCGGCGACGTCCTGGAGCTGCTGCATATTGCGCAGCGCGCCGGGGTCGCCGCGGCTGGCGACCAGGTACAGCGGCACGGTGGCCCGTCCATGGCCGGCGAGCCAGAGCGGCGAGTTCCACTGGCGCACCGCCGTCTGTCCCCGGTACAGGTCGCCCGTTTGGGAGTCCGAGACCGCAGTGAAGTACCCCGAGAGGGCGGCCGCCGCACCGTATCGCTCAGGGTGATGGAAGGCGATGTTCACGGCGCAGAAGCCGCCGGTGGAGTAGCCGATCGCCGCCCAGGAGGCCCGGGTGTCCAGCGCGCGGTAGTGCCGCGCTACGGCGGCCGGGACGTCCACGGCCAGGTAGGTCTCGTTCTGCTGGCCCCGCACGGCGTTGACGCACTCGCTGTCCCGCCCGTGGTCGTAGTCCGTGGGAGCGACCGCGATCACCGGCGGCATGCGGCCGGCCGCGATCTCGCGGTCGAGGGTCTCAACGACGTGCAGGTGGTGTGTCCAGTTGTGCGGTCCCCCCGGGAAGCCGTGCAGGAGCTCGATCACGGGGAACCTGTGCGTGGCCGCTTCCGGCCGGAAGTACGCGGCCGGAAGGTAGACCCGGGCGTCCCGGCTCACCCCCGAGACCGGCCCGTCCAGGCGCACGCTCTCCACTCGGCCGTGCGCGTCTGCGGGAACCGGCGGGTCGCTCCTGGCCTGCTTCGACGTCCCGGCCGGTGCCGGTACGGGCGGTTGCCCCAGCAGGTCGCCGAAGGTCTGGTAGAAGCCGTAGTCGCGGTTGACGAGGTCCGCCATCACGGCGGCGCCGGAAGCCATGACCAGCAGCAGGGACATCAGCCGCAGCAGGACGGCCCCGCGACGCGGCCACCGATTCCACAGAAGCATCGTCGCCGCGACCACGGCCACGGCGGTCGCTATGACCACTGCCATGAATGGCCAGCCGGTCAGTGCCATGGCTGCTCCCTGCCTGCTCGGGCTCTACTGCCAGTACACGCCTGGCGGAGGTGCCCGTCCAACCAGGGCCGCCATTTCGACGGCTCGCCGCCGCTTCCCGTCCGTCGCTCTGCCGCCCTCGCCACGGCTCTTGCCCGGCTCTCGTCCTGGTGGGACGGGGCGGTGGCCGGGCGGACACATGGGACCCCGGGGCGGCCACACGGACGGCGTGATCTTCCATACCGACCGGCCGGTTCGTCTAATCCGGCCCCATTCACCCCGCCCGGGCCGGGCAGCGGGCATGTTGGCCGGCTGTTGGGCCGCGGTTGGCCGAATACAGGATGATCATCCCGAACGTGTGCCCACTCATGCCGAGAACGGGGATCCATCACGATGTTGTCCCGCCGACTGCTCCATGCCACCATGCTCTCCGCCGCGCTGCTCACCCTGGCCGCCTGCGGCCCCGACGATACCTCTGCCGCCCCGAGTTCCGCCGCCCCGAGTTCCGGCACCACGGCCGCGACCTCGCCGGGCAAGAGCGCGCCGCCCTCGGACGGCGCGCCCGCCAACGACTGCGGGACCCCCAAGCCGGTCACCGGCCACAAGATGGTGCACGTGACGGCCCAGCCGACCGCCACCACGCTCCAGGCCCAGGCCACCAACTTCGCCTGCGACCCCAACGACGGCCACTACGCGGGCACCGGCACCGCCAAGACCTACAAGTTCGCCGCCAACGCCGAGGCCGAAGTGACCCAAGGCGCGGTCAACCGCAAGGCGGTCTCCCTCACCGTCCTCTCCCACCACATCAGCGACTGCCTCCACGGCACGTCCGTCCAGCCGCCGAACTACTGCTCCGGCGACATCTACGACATCACCGTGGATTCCGCCGGCCACATCACCACGATCGCCGAGATCTGGCACTCGTGAGCGCGCCGGGAGCTGGGGGTGGCCGCAGGCACCGAGCGGGCTGACTGGCGGATGCTGATCTCCACGAAGGGCCAAGGCTCCACGTAGCGGCGCTCCGGGCACTCCGCGTGATCCGCTTGGGGCGCGTGGGGTTGGGGTGGTCGGTGGGGCGGCCGGTGGGGTGGCAGCGCACCGGGGCCAGGCCGCCCCACCGGCCCGCGCCCCGGTCCACTTCGCCCGGGCCGCGCTTCGGTCGGGCCAACAGTCAGAGCCTGAACCTCGGCCCCCGCCGACCGTTCCGGTATTCGGGCCGTGCAGTGGGCCGGGTCAGTGGCCGCCGTCGCCCGGGAGTCGGCATCCCCGACCCCCGCCTTGGCGAGGTCGGCAAGGCCTACGTGATCCGCCGCCAGGACTCCACCCTCTCCGCCGACGACCTCATCGCCTGGCCCCGCCGCGAAATGGCCAACTACAAGGTCCCGAGAGAAACTGAAGGCCGAACTGCGGCCGGGCAGCGGCCAACAGAGCGCCTGACCCAGCGTCAGAACCTGCGGTTCCGGGCCCGTTCCACGTCCAACCGGGCCTGGGAGGACGCGAGGAGCGCGCAGCGCGGTGCTACGGCGTGCGCTGCGCGGCTGCCTTGCGGTCGCCCGGCCGGAACGGCTCGTCGGTGTATGTGTCCGGGGCGAAGTGCTCCACCGCGGCGACGATCAGGTTGTGGTGCTCACGTCGACGGCGGTGCTGGAGCGTGTTCCCCAGGGCGTAGAAGGGCACCGACACGAGTTGATTCGGCACGCGGCTTTTCCCTGGGAACGCGGCATCTGCGCGCATCCGTAGCACCAGGGCACCCCGCTTCTGCGAGAACTGGACCGCGTCGAGGGTCGCCCAGGGGACGGTAACGACGCGGTGCCGCTGCACCCTGCTGATGCCCGCCGCGTCGATCCGCAGCGCCGGCTGCCCCCACGAGCGGATGAGCAGCGGCAGGGTGAGCACTCCGCCGATCACCGGCAGCCCCACATACCCGCCCACGCCGGGAGCGCCCATGCTCCACTCCATGCCCCTGCCTGCGATCAGCACTCCGCCCGCGAAGAACGACACCACTTCCAGCATCAGGAGGAACGCCATCACGCCGAGAACGACGCCGAGGTCGCCCACCGCACGTCGCCCCCGCTCGGCAGGCAGTAGCAGCCCGTCGGCCGCTACGGGGCGAGCAGGTGTGGACATAAGGATTCCTCCCTTGAAGAGCCGGACCCGGGGACAGCTGCAAAGCCCCCACCGCCGGATCGTGTTGCCGAGCCAGACCAGAGGATCGTACTTTCGGGGTCAGTGTCCGCCGTCGCCCGGGAGACAGGTGCCTTCCAGGGTGCGGCCCGCCACCTCGGTGGTGACCGCTCCGTCCGTGTCGACGGTGCCGTTGACGCACACCTTCCCGCCGCCACCGCCGACCTGCACGTTTTTCAAGGGCTTGTCGTAACCGGCCGCCTTGATCTCGATCTGGGCCGCCGGAACCCCGAGCGCGTGTCCCGCGGCCTCGCGCACCGCCGACGCGTCCACGGTCCTGTTCCTCAACTCCGCCGCCAGCGCCTCGGCCTAGGGCTGAGCCCGCTCCTTCTCACCAGCCGTGATCGGCAGCTGCTCGCGGTAGCCGTGGTTCTCGCGCTGCCGCTGATTCCAATCGAACGAGATGCACGGCGTTGGCGCCGTCCCCTCCCCTTCCGGGCAGAACCCGAGCCGGCTGGTGGACGGGTTGCGGGCGCGCTTGGCGCGCCCGATTGCGCGGCCGCCGTCCCGAACTTCGCCCCGAACTTCGCGAACGCGGTTCCGCCGACGGCGAGCACCACGACCGCGCCTGCGGCGGCCAACGCGCGTGCAGTGTTGTTGAGACCCATGGGGGTCAGAGTGCCAGGGCGTCAGCCCGCGAGGTGGTCGTACTCCCCGGCCTTGACACCGCCGAGGAACGCCCCGAGCTGGGCGGGTGTGGTAGTGAGGATGACGTGGGGGTCGTCGCTCTCACGGAGGTGAACTAGGCACTCTGTTGCCGCCAGTTCGACGCAGTCGTTGCCTTCCCCTCCTGCGGAGTAGGAGGACTTCTGCCAGGCGGTGGTCGATGGCACTGCTTTGCCTTTCATAGTTCGCGGGCGATGCGCTGGATGAGATCGCGCGACTCAGTCCGCGGCAGCGTTGAATCCTGGACCCTATCCAGGACGGCGCGATGCTTGCGCAGCTGGGCCTCGGTGCTGAGGAGTCTGCTGTAGTGCGCTCCATCAATCACCACGGTGTCGAGCTGAGGTACGCGTCCGTTCGCGTACATCATCGAGTACCCGGCCCCGGCGAACCCTTCCACAGAGAACGGGATGACCCGCAAGGTCACTCGTTCTCGCTCTGAGAGGTCGATGAGGTCAAGCAGCGTGGCGTGGGCGGACTTGCGACTGCCGACCATGATGCGAAGCGCAGCTTCATGGATGATGGCGACGAATTCGGGTGGCTCTTCCTTCTCGAAGATCGCCCGCCGCCGCGTGCGATGCTCGACCCTGGTCTCGATTTCCTCGGGAGACATGTCGGGTTTGACGTAAGTGAAGACGGCCCGTGCGTAGTCAGGTGTCTGCATCATCCCGGGGATGTGCACGATCTGGAGAGTGCGCAGGTGAGTTGCACGATCTTCGAGCTCGGCCAGGTCGTGGAACGCCTGCGGTAGAACGCCCCGGTACTCGTCCCACCACCCCTTGCCTCGCTCGCTGGCCATCTCCACCAACGCATCGACCAGCGCTGGGTCGTCGCACTCGTAGAAGCCGGCGAGGCGGCGGAGCCGTTCCTCGCTGATGCCACCGCGACCCGATTCGATCTGGCTGATCTGGATCGGGTTGATCGCCAGAAGGGCTGCCGCCTCCCGGGCGGTCATGCTGGCCTGCTCGCGCATCCTGCGCAGTTCGACACCCAACCGCTCCTGGCGGGCTGTGGGGTTGGTCCTGGGGGGCATGGCTCCCTTCCTTGGCGCGGGGGGTTGATCGGGCACGCCGCGCCAGCATGGCATGAGGCCTCTCATCCGAGGCAACTTTACGGTTTATGGTTGCGCCGGATTAACCCTGAGCCCTACCGTAGGTATCGCTTCGACTACACCGTGGTGTGATCGGCATCCTGCCGGTCACACCCCATTTTGCGCTGCCGGCAAGGCGGAAGTGCACCCTCTGCGAGCGGCCGATCGCAGCGGGCGTTGCCACCGCGAGTTGGCGTACCGCGAAACCAATCCCTCATGCTCACCCAGGGAGATCACCCATGGGAACAAGCAAGTGCGCCTCCGTGTGGCCGCCGAACGGCCGAGGCGTTCCGCACTCGTACACGATGTTCAGCCCGCCGCTGGATACGTCGCCGAAGATCGCCCGCGACTTCATCGCCAGCGTGCTGCGTTCGCTCGACCTCGGTCACATCCTCGACGCCGCCCAGCTCTGCACCAGCGAGCTGGTCACCAACTCCCTCCAGCACGCCCCCTGTATCGGCTCGCTGCTCCGGCTCGACATCCAGGCCACACGCATCCGCATCAATGTCTACGACGCTTCCCCGGCGGAGCCGTTACTGCGTCGGGGAACCCGCGAATCCTCCGAGCACGGCCGGGGGCTCCTCCTCGTCGACGCCCTCGCCGACCGGTGGGGCACCGCACCCGGCGGTCCGGTCGGGCTCGGCGGCGTGGACGGCAAGGGAGTGTGGTGCGAGATCCGCACGCGCTAGCGGTGCCTCCTGGGGCGGTTGATCCCGCAGTCGACAGCGTGGAGTTCGTGATAGTCGGTCGTGCATGGCTTGATTACCATACGGGTCTACCCGTATGGTAATCGCCATGAACTCCTCTTCACCATCCAGGGGACGACCGAGGGACCCCCGCTCGCACGAGGCGATCGTCAGCGCGACCGCAGAGCTCGTCGCCGAGGTCGGATACGCGGCGACGTCGATCGGGGCTGTGGCCGCGCGGGCCGGCGTCGGCAAGGACGCGATCTACCGACGATGGTCGGGAAAAGCAGAGTTGGTCTACGAGGCCGTGTGCACGGCCACCGACCACGCTCCGATCCCGGACACCGGAACGCTGGTGGGAGACCTGGCCGTACTGCTGCAACCCCTGATCGACCAGTACCGCACACCTGCGAGTGCCGCGGCGCTCCCGGGACTGCTCGCTGACTTCGCCTCCGATCCGGTCCTGAAGGCCCGCATCCGTACGGACTTCCTGGCCCCGGCGAGACATCGACTGGTGATCGTCTTCGACCGGGCCGTGCAGCGCGGAGAGATCCCGGCGGACACACCGGCGGATCTGGTCCTGGACACGCTGGCCGGAGCCGTGCTCTTCCATGTCGGGCTGGTCGGCGAAGACCCCAGCCCGCAGCTGGCCGGCCGGCTGGCTGCGGTCGTTGTCAAGGGAATCGAGATCCGATGAACGGCCGGCTTCCCGCAGCAGGTATCAGCGCAGCCGGCCTGGCCGCAGCGCACATCGTCGGCGGCAGGGCTGCTCCACATCGCGGGTCTTCGCCGTACCTCGTCCCTGCTACCCGCGCAGATCCAGCGGCGCCTCACTCCAGGTCGACCGCTGGACGCCCAGGCCGAGCGCTACGCCCAGCAGCAGCCATAGCCTGACGGGTCCGGGCCCGCTTCTTCCAGCAAACCCCGCCGCACCTTCACCTGCTGGGCCGGCGCCGCGGCCGCCGTCGACACCAGGCATTTCCGCCGGGTCCACGCAGGCCACCGGCACGGACGCCGACCCAGCCCCCGTTACCTCATGGAGGTTTCCATGTCCGACACCATCACCGCGACCACCCGCCGCTGGCCGCTCTGGACAGCCGCCGCTCTCGCCGCAGCCATCACTGTGCTCCACCTGCTTGGCACCGCGGAGTTCGTCGATCCTCTGCTCCACGCAGACCTCGACGCCGCGGTCGGACAGCTCTTCCGCGTGCTGTGGCACATATGCACGCTACTGCTCGCGTCGCTCGCCGTGGCCCTGGCCTGGGCCGCGCGCGCCGACCGCACAGCCGCTCGGCCGGTCCTGGCCTACACCTGGTTCATCGCCGCCGCCTTCACCTGCGTGTTCTTCGCCATCAACGTGGCCGCCTTCGGCGGCGCGGTGTTCACCCTGCCCCAATGGACGCTGTTCGTGCCGCTCCTCGTATTGATCCCACTGCCCGCTGACACAGCGTCTGTTCACCGAGAATCCGAGGTCCCCCACCCCGCCGGCAACAGGGATGTCCCTCGAGCTCAACTCCGGGCTTGGGCACGCGACATGAGAGAGACCGGCCATGGCGCCCCCTCCACGCCGTGGTCGGTCTCTCTCGCTCCCCCAGGTGCGGTCCCCGTTCCCCCCGTGTCCCCTGGGCGATCCCCCTGCTGGGTCCCCCCGGACCCGTTTCCCCGCTGGGTCCCCCCGGACCCGTTCCCCCTTTGGGCTCCCCCCGAGCCCTTCAGCTCCTGGGCTCCCCCGAGCCCCTGAGCTGAGCTTTCCCCCGTGCTTCCCCGTGCTCCCCCGTGCTTTTGTGACCCCGTGGCCCCGTTACCCCCGTGACCCCGCCAACCCCGTTGCTCCCCCGAGCGGTTGGGGCTTCCTACTTGAGGGGCTCCGAGTCGTTGTGCCAGTTGTCCGGCGTCGGATCGGGGGCGGCTTCGGTGCGGAGGACGTCCGGGAGGGCCTCCGTGGTGCTGTCGTTGTGCCAGTTGTCCGGCTTGACGATGCCGCCGTCGTTCAGTGGCTTCGGCGTCTCGGTGGTCATATGGACTCCCCAGGTTTTGTTGGCCTTACTGGTGGGGCACCCACCCGGTGGCGACCCCCGTGCGCCACCGGGTGGGTAGCTCGTGCAATGAATGGAATCCTGGCATCCCGAGATAATCAACAGATAAACGAGGGCGTTGCTCAGCGTGAGCTGCGGTTATATGGCGACGGCGGGGGACGAGCGGTCGTCGATGAGGCGCCGCACCTCGTCCGCCTCCGGGGATCCGAGCGCGGTGAAGATGCCGAGCGCGTCGTGCCAGCACGCCCGGGCCCGGATGGTCTGCCCGAATCCCGAGAGGGCCCGGCCCAGGACGGTCAGCGCGTTCGCGGTGCGCCATTCGCCGCCGACCTCGCGGAGGATGACGAGGGCCTGCTCGGCGTGGGACGCCGACTGGCGCCATTGGCCGCCCGCCAGGTGGACCTTGGAGAGCCGGAACAGCGTCATGCCCTCCCAGAACCGCTGCCGCGCTTCGTGGAAGATGCCCAGGGCCTCGGTCAGGCAGGCCGTTGCCTCGTCGAGGCGGTCGGTCTCGGTGAGGGCGATGGCCATGGCGTACAGGCCGTTGCCGAGCCGGAAGCCGGCGCCCAGCCCGCGATAGATCGACACCACCTGTTCGGTTGCGGACACCGCGGCCTCGGTGTCGCCGAGTTCCAGCTGCGCCCGGGAGAGATTGCTGAGGGCGGCGGCCTCGCCGTGCCGGTTGCCGTCCGCCCGGAACGCGTCCAGCGCGTTCGTGTGGTACTCGGCGCAGTCGTGGAACCGATGGCCCAACAGGGCGATCCCGCCGCGCAGGTTGAGGGCGTAGCTGCGTGTGAGCGGGTCCTCGGCGGCGAGGCCCAGGATGAAGGAGCGCTGCGCCTCCAGGTCCGCGGAATCGAACTGTCCTGACAGGCGCTGGAGTTGTCCGAGGAGAACCCGGGCGCGTCCCTCCACCAGGGGCTCGGCGCAGTCGCCCGCCGTTTCCACCAGGGCGCGCACGCCCTGCTCGTACTGCCGGGCGTAGACGCCCGACTCCATCAGGTCCTGGGCCGCCCACAGGAGGTCGACCGCCCGCCGCATCGGGCCCTCGCAGCCGCCGCCCGCGGCCTGCTGCACGGCGGCGAGCAGGCCCTGGGCCTCGGAGAACAGCCATTCCAGGGCGTCCTCGCGGGAGCCGAAGACCAGACCGGCACGCTCGGTGGGGGCGAGGTGGTCCAGGACGCGGTCGCCGGGGTTCTCCAGCTCGTAGGCGCACGCGGCGGAGGAGAGGTAGAAGTCGAGCAACCGGGAGAGCGCCTTGCAGCGGGCGTCGTCGGTCTCGTCGCGGTCGGCGCATTCGCGGGCGTACAGGCGCAGCAGGTCGTGGAAGCGGTAGCGGGCCGGGGCGGCGGATTCGATGAGGCTGATGTCGACGAGGGCTTCGAGGAGTTCCTCGGTGGAGTACGGGTCCATGTCCAGGACGGCGGCGGCCGCGTCCAGGGAGATGTCGGGGCCGTCGGCGAGCGACAGGAGGCGGAAGGCGCGGGCCTGGAGCGGTTCGAGCTGGCCGTAGCCGAGTTCGAAGGTGGCCTTGACGGCGAGGTCGCCGGCGCGCAGTTCGTCCAGCCGGCGGCGCTGGTCGGCGAGCTTGCGGGCCAGGACGGCGACGGTCCAGGTGCGGCGCGCGGCCAGCCGCGAGGCGGCGATACGGATGGCGAGGGGCAGGAAGCCGCAGGCGGCGACCACGTCCAGGGCGGACTGGCGCTCGCTGGTGACGCGCTCCTCACCGACGATCCGGGTGAAGAGCCGGAGCGCCTCCTCGGGGCTCATCACGTCGAGGTCGACGAGGTGGGCACCCGCGAGGTCGACCATCCGGACCCGGCTGGTGATCAGGGCGGCGCAGCCGGGCGTCCCGGGCAGCAGCGGGCGGACCTGGGCCGCGTCACGGGCGTTGTCGAGCAGCGCCAGCACCCGGCGGCCGTCCAGGGTGGAGCGGTAGAGCGCGGCGCGGTCGGCGAGCGAGTCGGGGATCGCGTTGTCGGACAGGCCAAGCGCCCGGAGGAACGAGGCGAGGACGGCTTCGGGTTCCGCGGGCCGGGCGTCGGTGCCCTGCAGATCGACGTAGAGCTGCCCGTCGGGGAAGGCGTCGCGGGCGGCGTGGGCGACATGGACGGCGAGGGTGGTCTTGCCGACGCCGCCGATGCCGGCCAGCGCGGAGACGGCCATGACGCCGTTGTCGGCCTCGGTGAGCTGGGCGCCGAGATCGCGGACGAACGCGGCGCGGCCGGTGAAGTCGGCGACGGTCGCGGGGAGCTGGGCGGGACGGACGATCTCGACGGGGTGGCCGGGCCCGGCCGGGGCGGCCAGGCTCTGGTCGGCCTCCAGGATGCGCTGGTGGAGGTCGGTGAGCTCGGCGCAGGGATCGACGCCCAGCTCCTCGGCGAGCAGCCGGCGGGTGTCGGCGTAGACACCGAGCGCCTCTGCCTGCCGGCCGCTGCGGTAGAGGGCGAGCATGAGCAGGCAGCGCAGCCGTTCCCGTAGCGGGTGCTCGGCGGAGAGCGTGGTCAGTTCGGAGACGGCCTCGGCGTGGGCGGCCAGCGCCAGGTCGAGTTCCAGGCGGGTCTCGGTGACGGTGAGGCGCCATTCCTCCAGGCGGGTGCGCTGGGCTTCGGCGTAGGGGCCGGGGAGGCCGGCGAGCGGCTCCCCGTTCCACATGCCCAGCGCGGTGGCGAGGAGTTCGCGGGCGCGGGCGGGGTCGCCCGCGCCGCGGGCCTTCTCGGCCTCGGCGGCGAGGCGCTCCGCGGCTGCGAAGTCCAGGCCGTCCGGGGCGACATGCAGGGCGTAGCCGCCGGATTCGGTGACGAGGGCGTCGGCGCCGAGCGCTTTGCGCAGCCGGAAGGCGTACGAGCGCAGCGCGGCGAGCGCGGTGGTCGGTGCGGTTTCGCCCCACAGTGCGTCGAGAAGCTCGGATGCGGTGGCGGTGCGGCCGCCGCGCAGCAGCAGCGCGGCGAGGAGCGCACGCTGCTGCGGGGAGCCGGTGACGATCGGCTGGTCGTCGCGCCATGCCCGTACCGGACCGAGAACTGCGAACCGCAGTCCCCGGCCGGGCCCTGTCGCGCTGTCCATTGCTGCCCCCTGAGGCGTGCCGGCCGATGCGCTGCCCATCGGCGCCACGCGCGTATATCTATCGTTCATCGCGTACCGGAACAGTGTCCGCATGACGGGTGGGGCCAGTCGCTCGCCCTCCGTCCCGTGCCAGTTTGCCGTGTCGGAGGGCCGGGGTCACCCCGTGCTGTGGACCGACCCGGCGCTACAGGGAAAGTTGTGCTGAATTTGAGGTTCCGTCTGTGTCTGCCCGCGGCTTGTGCTGTGTGAATTTCGGTGATGCCGGTGTGTTGTCTGGTGCGGAGGAGGTGAGAGGTCAGTCATGTGTTCACGGTGCGTACCGGTGGCGGTGACAAAAGGCGGGTCCGGATCCGGTTCCGGGACCGGATCCGGTTCGGGCTCAGGGTCGGGTTTCGGCCAGGGGCCGGGGACCGGCTCTCGTCCCGGGCCCGGTCCGGGGCGCCGGGAGGCGGCCGTGGACCGGCTGCCCGGCCCCTGGCTGCGGCGGCGGGCGGCCTGGTCGCCGCTGTCGGTGCCGGAACTTCCGTTCCCCGACGGTGAGACGGCGGGGACCGCCGGGTGCAGTTACGGGGAACTGGACCGCCGGGCACGGGCGGTGGCCGCGCGGCTCGGGCAACTGCTGCCGCCCGGCAGCCGGGTGCTGCTGGCCTACCCGGAGGGGGCCGATCTCGCGGGGGCGTTCTTCGGCTGTCTGTACGCGGGGATGACGGCGGTGCCGCTGGTGCTGCCCGCGCCGGGGGTGACGTCGGCGGTGGGCCGCTGCGTCGAGCGCTGCGCGCCGGCCGCGGTACTGACCGGTGCCGACGGCTGGACCGCGCTGGCGGTGGACCGGGCCCGTACGCAGGTGGTGGAGGCGGACGGGATCCGGGTCGGCGGCGAACCGGTGTGGCGGCTGGCCGAGAGCTGGCGGCCGGTGGGTGTGCTGCGGACCGCGCCGGGCTACCAGCGCTATCTGGACGACGGGCCCGCGGGTGGCCGGCTGGAGCCGGCGATGGGGCACGGGGATCTCGCGGACGTGGTGGGGGAGCTGGCGCAGGCGGTGCGGCTGGGCACGGAGGAGGAGAACATCGGGTGGATCGCGGCCGTGCACGGGGTGGAGGACGCGGTCTGGCGGATTCTGCTGCCGACGCACGTTCCTTGACCGGCATGGTTCCCCGGAGAGCGCGTCCTTCGGCCGCGCTCTCCGCTGGACGAGGGTGCCTCCACGTAGCTGACGGATCGTCAGATCGGCGCTACCGTGGTGCCCATGGAGACCTTCCCGAAGATCATCTCGGTGGACGACCACACGGTTGAGCCCCCCAACGTCTGGCGGGACCGGCTCCCGTCCAAGTACCACGACATCGGCCCGCGCGTCGTCCGCGCCCCCCTGAAGGAAATGACCTTCATGGGCGGCAGGTTCGCCCCTGTCATGGGGCAGCCGGGCGACGACGGGCCGATAGGCGACTGGTGGATCTATGAGGATCTGCACCGCCCGCTGACCCGCCTCGACACCGCCGTCGGCTACTCGCGCGACGAGATCAAGCTCGAAGTGATCACGTACGAGCAGATGCGGCCGGGCTCCTTCAGCGTTCCTGAGCGGCTGGCCGACATGGACGTCAACCACGTCCAGTCCGCGCTCTGCTTCCCGACCTTCCCGCGGTTCTGCGGCCAGACCTTCACCGAGGCCAAGGACCGGGAGCTGGGACTGCTCGGGGTGCGCGCGTACAACGACTGGATGGTGGAGGAGTGGTGCGGCCCCGAAGCGCACGGCCGCCTCATCCCCCTCACCCTCGTCCCGCTCTGGGACGCGGAACTGGCGGCCGCGGAGGTACGCAGGAACGCAGCGCGCGGCGTACGGGCCGTCTGCTTCTCGGAGATCCCGCCGCACCTGGGGCTGCCGTCCATCCACACCGACGAGTGGGACCCCTTCCTGCGGGCCTGCGACGAGACCGGCACCGTCATCGCGATGCACATCGGCTCGTCCAGCAGAATGCCGTCCACCTCGGCGGACGCGCCACCCGCGGTGGGCTCCACGATCACCTTCGCCAACTGCTGCTTCTCGATGGTCGACTGGCTGATGTCGGGCAAGTTCGAGCGCTTCCCGAACCTCAGGATCATGTACGCGGAGGGCCAGATCGGCTGGATTCCGTACATCCTGGAGCGCGCGGACGTGGTGTGGGAGGAGAACCGCGCCTGGGGCGGCGTCGCGGACAAGGTGTTCCGGCCGCCGTCCGAGCTCTTCGCCGAGCACGTTTTTGGGTGCTTCTTCGACGACGCGTTCGGGCTGAAGAACCTCGACGCCGTCGGCGTCGGCAACGTCCTGTACGAGACGGACTATCCGCACTCCGACTCGACATGGCCGAAGTCGAAGGAGGTGGGGGAGGCGCAGATGGGTCACTTGGCGCCGGATGTGGTGGACCGCATCGTTCGCGGCAACGCGATCGCGCTGCTCGGCCTCAGCCCTGACGGTTTGTGGGCCGGCTGATCTTCCTGCTCTGCCCTCAAACGCCGGACCCGCAGACCCGTCCAGCCCGCCCGGCGTTTGAGGGCAAAGCCCTGACCCCGGCCGGAAAACCCGGCGCAGCCCTTTACTGACGGATCGTCAGATACGACGATGGCCGCACACCGATCCACACCGATCCAGATTGAGGGAGGACGACGTGGCGCGGATCCTGCCCGAAGGGCGGCTGGTCTATGGGATGCAGTTGCCGATCCAGTCGCTGAGCACCATCTACGCCGAGCCGTGGGAGACGGACGCGACACCCGCCGACCTCGTGGCGGTGGCGCAGGCGGCGGACCGGTTCGGCTTTGCGTATATCGGGTCGTGCGACCACGTCGCGATCCCGCACCGGCTCGCCGAGGCGATGAGTACGACCTGGTACGACCCGGTGGCGACCCTCGCCTACCTGGCCGCCGCCACGACGAACGTCAGGCTTCTCAGCCACGTGGCCGTGACCGGCCTGCGGCATCCGCTGATCAGCGCGAAGCAGTACGCGACGCTGGACCATCTGTCGGGCGGCCGGCTGATCCTCGGGGTCGGGGCCGGGCATGTGCGCGAGGAGTTCGACGCGGTCGGCGCGGACTTCGAGCGGCGCGGACCCGTACTCGACGAGACCATCGACGCGCTCAAAGCCGCCTTCGCCGACGAGTTCCCCTCGCACGAGGGCGAGTTCTTCTCGTTCGACGGGCTCGGGCAGCGCCCGCGTCCCGCCCAGCCGGCGGGCCCGCCCGTGTGGGTCGGGGGCTCCGCGCCCGCGGCCGTGCGGCGGGCGGCGACCAAGGGCGACGGCTGGCTGCCGCAGGGCGACCCGCGGGACCGCATGCCGCAGCAGATCGCGCGGATCAGGGAGCTGCGCGAGCAGGCGGGGATCGGGGCGCCGATCGACATCGGCGCGATCGCCGAGCCGCTGTACGTCGGCGAAGCCACGTGGCACGTCGGGCGGCGGACGCTGCACGGCAAGGCGGACGCGCTGGCCGAGAGCCTGCGCGAGTACCACGCGATGGGCGTCGGCCAGATCCAGGTCCGGTTCAGGAGCCGCAGCCTGGCCGAACTGATCGAGCAGATGGAGGCGTTCGGCACGGACGTCGCCCCGCTCCTCAATGACTGAGACGACCGAGGGACCGAGGGAGAGACATGGGCAAGCTGGACGGGCGCGTGGTGCTGATCACCGGCGCGTCGCGCGGGCAGGGCGAGCAGGAGGCGCGGCTGTTCGCCGCCGAGGGGGCGAACGTCGTTCTCGCGGATGTGCTCGACGAGCAGGGCGAGGCGCTGGCCAAGGAGATGGGCGAGAGCGCGCGCTACGTCCATCTGGACGTGAGCCGCGAGGAGGACTGGGCGGCGGCCGTCGCGGCCACGACCGAGGCATTCGGCCGGCTGGACGGGCTGGTCAACAACGCGGGGATCCTGCGCTTCAACGAGCTGGCGAGTACCCCGCTGGAGGAGTACCAGCTGGTGGTGCAGGTCAACCAGGTGGGCGCGTTCCTCGGGATGCGGGCGGCGATCCCCGCCATCGAGGCGGCCGGCGGCGGCACGATCGTCAACACCGCCTCGTACACCGCGCTGAGCGGCATGGCCCTGCTGGCGTCGTACGCCGCGACGAAGGCCGCGATCGTCGGGATGACGCGGGTGGCGGCGATGGAGGTGGCGTCGAAGGGGATCCGGGTGAACGCGATGTGCCCCGGCGCCATCGACACCCCCATGTCCAACCCCTCCCGGCTCGACCCGGAGGCGGACCCGGCGGAGACCACGGCGGCCCTCGACGGGCTGTACAAGAAGCTCGTGCCGCTCGGGCGGATCGGTCAGCCGGCCGAGGTGGCGAAGCTCGCACTGTTCCTGACCAGCGAGGACTCCTCGTACATCACCGGGCAGCCGTTCGTCATCGACGGTGGCTGGCTGGCCGGGGTATCCGTCTTCTAGCCACTGAATCTGACGCTTCATCAGGTATTGACGCTCCGCGGCGGCGGTGCCAGAGTCGTCTGTATCTGACGGAGTGTCAGAAAACTTTAGGACGGTGAACCTCCTTGGAATTCGGGCTCTTTGTACAGGGATACGTGCCTGCCGCACGGTCTGCGGTCGACCCCCAGGCGGAGCACAAGGTGCTGCTGGAGGAGACCGAGTACGTCATCCAGGCGGACAAGTCCGGCTTCAAGTACGCCTGGGCCTCCGAACACCACTTCCTGGAGGAGTACTCCCACCTGTCGGCGAACGAGGTCTTCCTCGGATACCTCGCCCACGCCACTGACCGCATCCACCTCGGATCCGGCATCTTCAACCCCCTCGCGCCGGTCAACCACCCGGTGAAGGTCGCCGAGAAGGTCGCGATGCTGGACCACCTCTCGGAAGGCCGGTTCGAGTTCGGCTCGGGACGCGGGGCGGGCAGCCACGAGATCCTCGGGTTCATGCCGGGCATCACCGACATGAACCACACCAAGGAGATCTGGGAAGAGACCATCGCCGAGTTCCCCAAGATGTGGCTCCAGGACGAGTACGTCGGGTTCCAGGGGAAGCACTGGTCGCTGCCGCCGCGGAAGATCTTCCCCAAGCCGTACGCGAAGTCGCACCCGGCCATGTGGTACGCCGCCGGATCACCGTCCTCGTACGCCATGGCCGCCAAGAAGGGCCTGGGCGTGCTGGGGTTCAGCGTGCAGAAGGTCTCCGACATGGAGTGGGTCCTGGAGCAGTACAAGACGGCAATCCAGGAGGCCGAGCCGATCGGTGACTTCGTCAACGACAACGTCATGGTGACGTCCACCGCCATCTGCGCGGAGACCCACGCCAAGGCCGTCGAGATAGCCGCCAAGGGCGGCCTCAACCGCCTCCAGTCGCTGGTCTTCCGCTACCACGACACCTTCCCCCGGCCCGAGGGCATCCCCGAGTGGCCGGAACTGCTCCCCGAGTACAGCGAGGAGATCATCGAACTCCTCATCGCCGAGGAGCTGATGATCTGCGGCGACCCGGACGAGGTCACGGCGCAGTGCAAGCGCTGGGAGCAGGCCGGTGCCGACCAGCTCTCCTTCGGGCTGCCGATCGGGATCTCCTACGAGGACACGATGAACACCATCAAGCTCATCGGCGAGCACGTGATCCCCAAGATCGACACGGACCCGGTGCACCGCACCACGCGATTCCGCCAGGCGGCCGGCGCCTGACGGCGCCCGCCGCGCACTGCGGGCCCCGGCCCGCGCCCCATACGGCGGCGTCTTCCCGGACCGCCGCCACCACGGGCCTCCGGACCGGGCAGGAACACCGGCAGCGGCCTGCCGGCCTTGCCCGGTCCGGAAGCCAGGACACGTGCCGGAGCCGGTCCGTCCGGCAGCCGGCCCGCTACCGCGGTGGTTCACCGCAGCGACCGTTGACCGCCGCGGCCCCGCACCGCAGCGACCGCTTACCCGTTACCCGGAGAGGTGAGATCGACCATGCTTGACCACCTGATCAAGGGCGCCACCGTGGTGGACGGCACGGGAGCCCCCGCGTACACCGCCGATGTCGGCCTGCGCGGCGGCACGATCGTCTCGATCGCCGAACCGGGCACCCTGACAGAACCCGCGCGGTCGCAGGAGGACGCCACCGGCCTCGTCCTGACCCCCGGCTTCGTCGATCCCCACACCCACTACGACGCCCAGCTGTTCTGGGACCCCTTCGCCACCCCCTCCATGAACCACGGCGTCACCACCATCGCCGGCGGCAACTGCGGCTTCACCCTCGCCCCGCTCAACCCCGACCGCCCCGGCGACGCCGACTACACCCGCCGCATGATGTCCAAGGTCGAGGGGATGTCCCTCAAGGCCCTCGAGGACGGCGTCGACTGGACCTGGTCCTCCTTCGGCGACTATCTCGACGCCCTCGAAGGACGTATCGCCGTCAACGCGGGCTTCATGGTCGGCCACTGCGCGCTCCGCCGCCATGTCATGGGCCCGGACGCCGTCGGCGGACAGCCCACCGGGGAGCAATTGGAGCAGATGCTCCAGCTCTTCCATGAATCCATGGCCGCCGGCGGCTGGGGGCTCTCCACCACCCAGTCCTCCACCCACTCCGACGGCGACGGCAGACCCGTCGCCTCCCGGCACGCGACCCGCGAGGAACTCATCGCCCTGTCGCGCGCCGTCGGCGAACACGAGGGCACCCAGATCGAGGCGATCGTCGCCGGCTGTCTCGACCAGTTCGCGGACGAGGAGATCGACCTCTTCGTGGACATGAGCGCCGCCGCGGGACGGCCGCTCAACTGGAACGTCCTCACCATCGACGCCGCCGTCCCGGCCCGCGTTCCCCGCCAGCTCGCCGCGTCCGAACGCGCCCGCAAGGCCGGTGGCCGCATCGTGGCCCTCACCATGCCGATCCTCACGCCGATGAACATGTCCCTCGGCACCTTCTGCGCACTCAACCTGATCCCCGGCTGGGGCGAGGTCCTCAACCTTCCCGTCCCGGAACGCATCGCCAGGCTCCGAGAGCCCGCCGTCCGCACGGAGATGCTGCGCAGCGCCAACAGCCCCGAGGCCGGCGTCTTCCGGCGCCTCGCCGACTTCGGGCGCTACGTCATCGGCGACACGTACTCCGAGGCCAACACGGGCGTCAGTGGCCGGGTCGTCAAGGACATCGCCGCCGAACGCGGGCAGGAGGCGTTCGAGACCATCGTCGAGATCTGCGCCAACGACTACATGCGTACGGTGCTCTGGCCGATGCCCACCGACAACGACCCCGACAGCTGGGCGCTCCGCGCCCGCACCTGGGAACACGAGGACGTCATGCTCGGCGGCTCCGACGCCGGCGCCCACCTCGACCGCATGTGCGGCGCCCCCTACACGACCCGTTTCCTCGGCGACTGCCTGCGCGGCCGCCGCCTGGTCCCCCTCGAACAGGCCGTACGCATGCTCACCGACGACCCGGCCCGGCTCTTCGGACTGCGCGGCCGGGGCCGGATCGCCGAGGGCTACTTCGCCGACCTCGTCCTCTTCGACCCCGCCCGCATCGACGCCGGCGTCGCCACCCTCGTCCACGACCTGCCGGGCGACAGCCCCCGGCTCGACTCCCGGGCGATCGGCATCGTGAGCGTCCGGGTCAACGGCGTCGAGACGATTCGCGACGACGAGATCACCGGCGCTGTGCCGGGCATTGTGCTGCGCTCAGGCCGCGACACCGCGACCGTCCCAACGGCCTGACCGGCCACTCGCCTCCCGCAGGGGATCGCCGCCCCGGAGGACCCGGCCCCGCCCCCCAAGCCCGCCGCAAGCGAACCGGCTACCGCGGATCCAGCCAGATCGGATTCGTCAGGGCAGCAACCCGGCCCGGAAGCCCGCTCGCCCCGCCGTCCGTAACCGGATGCCGGACCTCCGCCCTCACATACGCCGCCAAAGAAGCCGTGGTGCGCCATTCGATGTGACCGATCCCCGAGACAGGGAGTTGCGTGGCGTACATCTGGCCCTCGTCCGTCATCAACCGCGCCTGCGCGCCGAACACCCCGCCCGCATCCGGCACCCCCGACACCTCGAGCCGCACCGTCACGATGTCCCCCGCCGCCACGACCAGCCGTTCGCCGATCCCCGCGTGCTCGCCGTGCGGGCCGGTGGCCGTGAAGGCGAGCTGGACGGCGGACGACTCCGCCAGCCAGCTCCGGCCCGCGCGGATACCCGCGAGAAGGGAAGGGCGGTCGAGGCGGTCCGCCAGGACAACCGTCTGGGGGAGGCCGACGACCTGGGGTTCGCGGTGGGCGTCGGAGTTGCCCATCGCGGGGATCCAATGACCGTCACCACGGCCGGAGGCGGTGAGGAGGTTGTCCCAGGTGTTGAGGGAGAGTTCGTCGTCCGGGGTCCAGGGGCCGTTCCAGATCTCGATGGCGTCGGCCTGGTCGTAGCCGAACTTCCACTGACTGGCGGGGAAGATCCCGTAGGGATGGGCCGGCACGACGAGGCCGCCCGCCTTCCGGATCTTGCGCGCGAACCGCGCGTACGCGTCGTCGCGGGCGCGGTAGCGCCAGTCGAACCAGACGCCGGCGTCGCTGCCGACGGCGAGGTAGTGGCCGTTGCGGGTGGTGATCTCCTCGCCGGTGAGGATGAGCAGGTCGTCGCCGGCCAGCGGGCCGAAGACGGTGTGGGCGGAGGAGGTGTTGTGTTCGCTGGTGTTGATGAAGTCGAGCCCGGCGGCGCGGGCGGCGGCGACGAGCTCCTCCGGCGTGCGCTTGCCGTCGGAGTGGACGGTGTGGAGGTGGCAGTCCCCGCGGTACCAGGCGCTGCCGCGCCCCTTGGCGTGCTGCGGCGGGTAGGTGGTGGCCGGGGTGGTGCCCTGGGGGCCGTAGCGCAGGGTGATGGTGACGGAGTAGTTCAGCCCCTGGGGCGCGACGGTGTACGGGCCGAGGACGATGTTCCAGGTGCCGGGGGAGACCGGGCCGGGAAGATAGGCCGGGGTCGCCTGCCTGGCGCTGATGGCGAATTCGGTGCGGAATCCCCCGGACCAGCCGCGGAAGCCCTTGCCGCCGAGTGCGGTGCCGCGCTGGTCGAAGATGCCGATGTCACAGGCGTTGCCGACGGTTCCGACGGGTACGGCCGGCTTGTCGTACGTGTAGGAGACGGCGATCTCACGTACGCCGTGCGGTACTTCCACGGGCAGGTAGACGAAGTCCGCCACACCGGTGGGCAGATGTCCGGCGACGGTATGCGTCTCTTCGGCCGCTGGGGCGCCTGGGGTACCGTCCGGCGCGTCCGCGGCTCCGGCGAAGCTCACAGGAGCCAGCGTAAGGACTCCGGTCGCGCCCGCAAGCGCCGTGAGCTTGAGAACATCGCGTCGTTCCATCCGTGCCTCCTGGCGAGAAGGGTGGGAAGTGCCGCTGGGAACTGTTCTACGCCGGAGTGTCGGAGGCCGGAACACCCCGGGGACGCCGGATGGCGAGGTTGGGTGCAAACGCTCACGGGAAGAGACAGGATCGGCCCCAGCGTTCATGGCGTACAGGGGTGTCCCGCCACGCCGTCCCGCTCCACTTACCGGAGGTGCCCGTGCGGATCAATGCCACGATCTTCCTGACCGACGAGACCATCGCTCCGGTGCGGCTCGCCGAGGAGGTGGAGCAGCGCGGTTTCGCCGGGCTGTTCCTGCCCGAGCACACCCACATTCCGGTGGCCAGGACCACTCCGGCGCCGATGGGCGAGCCGCTGCCGCGCGAGTACGGGCGGACGCTCGATCCCTTCACGGCGCTCGCGGCGGCGGCCGCCGTCACCCGGCGGATCACGCTCGGCACCGCCATCACGCTCGTCGCGCAGCACGATCCGATCGTGCTGGCGAAGCAGATCGCGACGCTCGATCACCTGTCGGGCGGCCGGTTCACGCTGGGGGTCGGATTTGGCTGGAATGTGGAGGAGGCCGCCGATCACGGGGTGGAGTGGAACCGGCGGCGGGAGCTCGTACGCGACCGGATGCGGGTGATGCGAGCGCTGTGGGCGCCGGAGCCGACGGCGTACAAGGGGGAGTTCGCGTCGGTGGCGGCGAGTGACGCGTACCCGAAGCCGGTCGGCCCGCTGCGGACGCTGGTCGGCGGGGCCGCGGGGCCGAAGCTCTTCGGGCACATCGCCGAGTACGCGGACGGCTGGATGCCGATCGGGGGCGGTGGTCTCGCCGAGGCGCTGCCGCGGCTGCGGGAGGTGTGGGCCGCGGCCGGACGTGAGCCGGGCGCGCTGCAGGTCGTGCCGTCGGCGGTGCGCCCGAACGCGGGAAAGCTCGGGTACTTCCGTGACCTGGGCATCGAGGAGTGCGTGGTGCAGTTGCCCCCGGCCGGGACGGACGACGTCCTGCGCGTGCTGGACGACTACGCGCAGTTCCTGTGACCGCCGGAGCGGAAGCACCGGAAGCACCGGATGGACCGGAAGCAGTGATCCTGCCGGCGGGCCCGCCGGAATCCGTCGTGGTCAACGCCATAGCCCCGCGTGCCGGGCAGCGACCTATGCTCGGGAGATGACCATGAGCCTGACCCGCCCCGACGAGCCGACCCCCACCGCCAACGGCATGCGGCGCGCTCTGAAGCGTGCCCGCGACGGCGTTGCGCTCGACACCGCCGAGGCGGCGGTCCTGCTGCAGGCGCGTGGCGGTGATCTGGTGGATCTCTCCGCCACGGCGGCCCGGGTGCGTGACGCGGGGCTGGAGACGGCCGGCCGGCCCGGAGTGATCACGTATTCGCGGAAGGTCTTCATTCCGCTGACCCGGCTGTGCCGCGACAAGTGCCACTACTGCACCTTTGTGACGGTGCCGGGCAAGCTGCGCCGCGAGGGACACGGGATGTACCTCTCCCCGGACGAGGTCCTCGACATCGCGCGGCAGGGCGCGGAAATGGGCTGCAAGGAGGCCCTGTTCACGCTCGGCGACCGCCCGGAGGAACGCTGGCCGGAGGCGCGGGAGTGGCTCGACGCGCACGGCTACGACGACACGCTCGCGTATGTGCGGGCGATGTCGATCCGCGTGCTGGAGGAGACCGGACTGCTCCCGCACCTGAACCCCGGCGTGCTGTCGTGGCAGGACCTGCAGCGTCTCAAGCCGGTGGCGCCGTCGATGGGCATGATGCTGGAGACGACGGCGACCCGGCTGTGGTCGGAGCCGGGCGGCCCGCATTACGGCTCGCCCGACAAGGACCCGGCGGTGCGGCTGCGGGTGCTGGAGGACGCGGGGCGCTCCAACGTCCCGTTCACGACGGGCATCCTGATCGGCATCGGGGAGACGTACGCGGAGCGCGCCGAATCGCTGTTCGCGATACGGAAGATCGCCCGGCAGTACCACGGCATCCAGGAAGTGATCATCCAGAACTTCCGCGCCAAGCCGGACACCGCGATGCGCGGCATGCCGGACGCGGAGCTGGAGGAGCTGGCGGCGGCGATCGCGGTGGCCCGGCTGATCCTCGGCCCCGCGGCCCGGATCCAGGCGCCGCCGAACCTGGTGGACGGTGAGTACGCGCGGTTCATCGACGCGGGGATCGACGACTGGGGCGGGGTGTCGCCGCTGACCCCCGACCACGTCAATCCCGAACGCCCGTGGCCGCACATCGACGAACTGGCCGGGAAGACGGCCGCCGCCGGGTTCGCGCTGCGCGAGCGGCTCACGATCTATCCCGAGTTCATCCAGCGGGGCGAGCCGTGGCTCGACCCGCGCCTGCTGCCGCACGTACGGGCCCTGGCGGACCCGGGGACGGCGCTGGCGGACGAGAACGCCAAGCCCACCGGGCTGCTCTGGCAGGAGCCGGAGGAGGCGTTCACGGCCACCGGCCGCACCGATCTGCACACCACGATCGACACCACCGGGCGGACCGGCGACCGCAGGGATGATTTCGACGACGTGTACGGCGACTGGGAGTCGCTGCGCGAGCAGGCGGCGCCCGGCATGGTCCCCGACCGGGTCGACGGGGACGTACGGTCGGCGCTCGCGACCGCGGCCGACGATCCGGTGAAGCTCACCGACGAGCAGGCGCTCGCGCTGCTGCACGCGGACGGTCCCGCGCTGGACGCGCTGTGCCGGATCGCGGACGATGTGCGGCGCGACACGGTCGGCGACGAGGTCACGTACATCGTCACCAGGAACATCAACTTCACCAACGTCTGCTACACCGGCTGCCGTTTCTGCGCCTTCGCGCAGCGGCGCACCGACGCCGACGCGTACACGCTGTCGCTGTCCCAGGTCGCCGATCGCGCGGAGCAGGCGTGGGAGGTCGGCGCGACCGAGGTGTGCATGCAGGGCGGTATCCACCCGGACCTGCCCGGCACCGCGTACTTCGACATCGCGCGAGCGGTGAAGGAGCGCGTGCCGGGCATGCATGTGCACGCCTTCTCGCCGATGGAGGTCGCCAACGGGGCGACGCGCACCGGCATGTCGATCCGCGACTGGCTGGCGGCGGCCAAGGAGGCCGGGCTCGACTCGATTCCCGGCACGGCCGCCGAGATCCTGGACGACGAGGTGCGGTGGGTCCTCACCAAGGGCAAGCTGCCGACCGCGACCTGGGTGGAGGTCGTGAAGGCCGCGCACTCGCTGGGCCTGCGGTCCTCGTCCACGATGATGTACGGGCATGTGGACCAGCCGCACCACTGGCTGGGCCATCTGCGGCTGCTCGCCGAGATCCAGCGGGAGACGGGCGGTTTCACGGAGTTCGTGACGCTGCCCTTCATCCACACGAACGCGCCCGTCTATCTGGCCGGTATAGCCCGGCCCGGGCCGACGCTCCGGGACAACCGGGCGGTCACGGCGATGGCCCGGCTGCTGCTGCACACCCATATCCCCAATATCCAGACCAGCTGGGTCAAGCTGGGCGCTGAGGGGGCGGCGGAGATGCTCCGCTCCGGGGCGAACGACCTGGGCGGCACCCTGATGGAGGAGACCATCTCCCGGATGGCGGGATCCAGTTACGGCTCCTACCGGTCCATCCAGGACCTGGTCGCGATCGCCGACTCCGCCGGCCGGCCGTCCCGTCAGCGCACCACCCTGTACGGCGAGGTCTCCGCGGAACGCCGGGCCGCAGGGCTCGCCTCCGACGGACACCTCCCCGAGCTGCTGCCGGTGCTCGACGCGTAGGGGTGGGGGTTGTGGGCGGGCGTGGCGGGGTGTGGGCGGTCGTGGCCGGGCGTTGCCAGTCGCGGCGGCCGGGCGTGGCCGGTCCGCGCCGGTGACGTCCGACGGCACGGGACGCGAGCGGGTTTGTCGACTATCGTGCTGCGCCTGACAGCGGCTGACCGAAGGGGTTCGCTTTGACGGCGGTTTGGGGACGCGCGCAGCAGCAGGATTTCCGCAGCCGCGTACGTGGCTGCCTGCTGGGCGGGGCCATCGGCGACGCGCTGGGCGCGGGCATCGAGTTCGACTCGCTGAAGGCGATCCGGGCGGAGCACGGCCCGGACGGGGTGACGGACTTTGTGCCGGCGTTCGGCCGCCGGGGCGCCATCACGGACGACACGCAGATGACGCTGTTCACGACGGAAGGGCTCATACGCGCCCAGGTGCGCCGCGACAGCGGCGCCTGGCACCCGCCCACCGATGTGCACCGCGCGTATCTGCGCTGGGCGGCCACCCAGAACGACTGGGGACCCGACGAGCGCCGCAAGGACACCGGCTGGCTGTCGCGCGAGGAGTGGCTGTACTCGCGCCGCGCGCCCGGCCAGGCGTGCCTCAAGGGCCTCGCGGACGACCGGATGGGCACGGTCGAGAGCCCGAAGAACCCGGACTCCAAGGGCTGCGGCACAGTGATGCGCTCCGCGCCGTTCGGGCTGCTGGTCGGCTGGGAGGCGGGGCTGGTGTTCCAGCTGGCGGTCGAGTGCGCGGCGCAGACCCACGGCCATCCCACCGGGCAGCTGGCGGCGGGCGCGTTCGCCGTCATCGTGCACGGGCTGGCGCGCGGGGAGGCGCTCGACGGCTCCGTACAGCACGCGCTGGCGCTGCTCGGTTCGCGCCCCGACCACGAGGAGACCACGGACGCCCTGCAGCGGGCGCTGGGCGCCGTACGGCAGGGGATGCCGTCACCGGAGCGCGTGGAGTCGCTGGGGGAGGGCTGGACGGCGGAGGAGGCGCTGGCGATCGGCGTGTACTGCGCGCTCGTCGCCGAGGACGTACACCACGGCCTGCTGCTGGCGGTGAACCACGGCGGCGACAGTGATTCGACCGGTTCCGTCTGCGGCAATCTGCTGGGCGCGCAGCACGGTGAGACGGCGCTGCCCCCGTCGTGGATCGCGGAGCTGGAGGGGCGCGGCACGATCCTGCAGCTCGCGGACGACTTCGCCATGGAGATGACGCAGGCCCCGGCGCTGCACGGCCCGGCCGGCGCGTCCCCTTCGTGGCTGGACCGCTACCCGAACGCCTGAGGCGCCCGCCACCGGCGGGCGCCCCATTCGGCTGTCGTGCCGGTCGGCCGGTCCGTGACGGTGGAGATACGTGACGCCGGAGGTATGTGACGGTGGAGCTGTTGCGCCCCCGCAGGTGCTCCACCGCCACGTCCCGGCCGCGGCTCAGTCGTTGGCGGGCACCGCCGCGTCCTGGTCCTTGGCCGGCTCGGGGACGGCCGCGGCGGACCCGGTCGCATCACTGCCGCCGCCGTCGTTGTTGATGAGGGCCAGCACCGCGTCCCGCTCCGGGGTGTCCTCCGGCTTGATGAAGCCGATGACGATGTAGAGGAAGAGCGAGACCGCGAGCGGCAATGAGATCTGGTACTCCAGGTTCACGCCGCCGTCGATCGCATCGTTGATCGGGTAGTTGAGCAGGTAGAACGCGAGCAGACCCATCGCCCAGCTGGTGAGCGCGGCGGTCGGCCCGGACTTACGGAACGGCCGCAGGAGCCCGAGCATGAACGGGATCGCGATCGGTCCCATCAGCCCCGCCACCCACTTGATGACGATGGTGATGATGTCCTTGAAGGTGGGCGAGTTGACCTGGGTGGCGATCGCCATGGACAGGCCGAGGAACGAGAGCGTGGTGAGCCGGGCGGCGATCAGCCCCGCACGCTGGGTCCAGGCCCGCGCCGTCTTGGAGAACGCCGGCGCGATGTCGCGGGTGACGACGGCAGCGATGGCGTTGGCGTCGGAGGAGCACATGGCCATCGTGTGCGAGAAGAAGCCGACGACCACCAGGCCGAGCAGCCCGTGTGGCAGCAGTTGCTCGACCATCAGGCCGTACGAGTCCGACCCGTCGGGCTTCTTGGCGGTCACCAGCAGCGGGGAGATCCACATCGGAAAGAACAGCACCAGCGGCCAGACGAACCACAGGGCGGCCGACAGCCGGGCCGAGCGGATGGCCTCTTTGGGGCTGGAGGTGGCCATGTAGCGCTGCGCCTGGTTCCACATGCCGCCGTTGTATTCGAAGGTCTTGATGAACAGATACGCCAACAGGAAGATCAGCGTGTAGGGGCCGGCGGTGCCGCTGGTGTGGCCGTGCAGCTTCGGGTCGTCCCAGACGTTCCAGATCCCGCTGATGCCGCCGATCTTGCCGAGGGCGGCCACGAGCATGGCGACACCCGCCAGCAGCTGGATGATGAACTGCCCCAGCTCGGTGAGCGCGTCGGCCCACAGTCCGCCGACCGTGCAGTAGACGGCGGTGATCGCGCCGGTGATGACGATGCCCTGGGTGATCGTGACGCCGGTGAAGACCGACAGCAGGGTGGCGATGGCCGCCCACTTGGCACCCACGTCGACGATCTTCAGCAGCACACCGGACCAGGCGAGCGCCTGCTGGGTGGTGAGGTTGTACCTGTTCTTCAGGTACTCGAGCGGCGAGGCGACATGCAGCCGGGAGCGCAGCCGGTTGATCCGGGGCGCGAAGAGGTTGGCGCCGATGGCGATCCCGATCGCGATCGGGAAGGACCAGGTGACGTAGGACGTCACCCCGTACTTGTAGGCGATGCCCGCGTAGCCGGTGAACATGACCGCGCTGTAGCCGGACATGTGGTGCGAGATGCCGGAAAGCCACCAGGGCATCTTGCCGCCGGCCGTGAAGTAGTCGCCGACGTCGTCGATGCGCTTGTGGGACCAGACTCCAATCGCGATCATCACGCCGAAGTAGGCGATGAGTACGGCCCAGTCAAGAGTGTTCATGTCCCCTCCAGGGGTCCGCCCTGTGAACGTGAATCGCACTTCGCTGGGACGTTCGCTGCGGCGGCGCCCCCGTGCGGGAGTGGGGGACTTCCGGGATTGAACCCCCTGTCAGGGTGGTCGGTCAAGGGTCTTCGCGTTCAAGAGTCTGAACAAAAATCAGAAAGCCGAACGATTTTACTTGTTCTTGACCTTCCTTGGCATTGTTGTGAACGTGACCGCGAACACACGATGAGCGGGCACTTCGCTGGACGTCCTGCAGGGCATGAGGAAGTACCGCGCGGGATACGGGATCCCGCGCGGTAGAGAGAGGAGAGGTCGAGCGCTACCGCATCAGTTCGCCGGCGTTCACCAGCAGGGACTGACCGGTGATCGCACGAGCCCGGTCGGAGGCAAGGAAGACCGCCGCCTCCGCCACGTCCCCGTCCGTCGCCAGTTCCGGGAGCGCCATCCGCTCCGTGAGCCGGCCCAGCACCTCATCCTCGGACACGCCCTCCGTGTGCGCCGAGAACTGGACGAACGCCTGCACCGGCGGGCCCCACATCCAGCCGGGCAGCACCGTGTTCACCCGGATCCGGTACGGGCCCAGCTCGCGCGCCACCGAGTACATCGCCGACGTCAGCGCCCCCTTGGAGGCCGCGTACGCCGCCTGCCGCACCTGCGAGGGCGCCGCGATCGCCGACTGCGTCCCGATGAACACCACGGACCCGCCGTGCGCCTTCAGCGCCGGCAGGCACGCCTTGGTGAGCCGCAGTGTTCCGAGCAGATTGACGTCCAGCACGCGCTGCCACGACGCGAAGTCCGCGTCCTCCAGGCCGCCGAAGTACCCGTCCATGGCCGCGACGTGCACGACGGCGTCGATGCCGCCGAAGCGCTCGACGGCCAGCGCGGCGAGCGCCTCGCACTGGTCGCCGTCGGCGATGTCCGTGGACAGCCATGCGGTCCGCGACCCCTTCGGGTCGATCTCCCCGGCCACCTTCACGAGGTGCTCCTCGGTGCGCGCCCCGAGCACCACGTTCGCGCCGTCGCGCACCGCGGCTGCCGCCACGCACTGCCCGAGGCCGGCGCCGACTCCGGATACGACCACGGTCTTCCCTGTCAGCAGCATGCTCGCTCGCCTCCGGCGCGGTACCCAATTCTGACGGACCGTCAGACTAGGCCCCACCCGAGGAGAACAC
>NZ_JASISZ010000169.1 GCF_030063355.1 Streptomyces sp. PH10-H1 | reverse complement strand
CCTCATCAAGCTCGAAGCCCGCAACGCCTTCGGCTTCCGCAACCGAGAGAACCAACGCCTCCGCTCACGCTGCGCAACCACTCGACGCAGCCGACGACAGGCGTTGCCCGGATAAATTCGAAGACCCCGTAACCCGGGCCGCAACACGGGCGGTTGGGCTCTCACTCAAGGGGCTGCGGTTCGCTTCAAACCCCCTCGACCGGATCCGCGAAATGGAATGACTCCTCCGCTGCCTTATGGGCGCGAAAACGTACTACTTCCCGGTATAAAGGGCCCCAAGCCGCTACGCCCGAGCTGCCCAACAGGGCTGATCGGTAATGGTAATTTGTGCTTTCATCGGCTGCCGTCGCGCCGTCGTCCGAGCTGCTGTCTGGGGGCGGCAAGGTGGAGCGCCATCCATGACCCCTGAGAATGGCTAGATTCGATCGGCATCCAGGAACTATTGACCAATTTGTTTGCAATGCCCGGCTTCGGGTCAGGCTGCCTGGCCCGAAGAATACGGATCTGGAGCCTCTCGCATGAACCAACTCGATCTCGTGATCCATTACCGTGCCCATGAGTCCTCTCTGGTCGTGACGTACATGGCGGCGTGGGCGAACAAGATCGCCGCTGCATTTTCCAGTGCGGCTGCCGCGCAAATTTCCATGAAGCTCCCCTTCAGATCCTCGTAACACGATCACGGGGTGCGGTTCTTGAGTCGCGTTTTCGCGGCTCGCGGCGGTTGGCATTGCAGGCGTAGGCCTTGTCGCCGAGCAGGGCATCGGGCCGCTTGCGGAGACGGCCAGGCCGACCAGCGACAGGCGGGATGCTGTCGAGGAGGAACAAGATGCCCTGCAGACATCGCCGGTCTTCCTCCGGCCGCGGGCCTGGAGACCGCTCCGGCCAAGGCGGAAGGATCAGCTCGATCACCGCCCACAACTCATCGTCCACGATGCACGGCCTGTTACTCACACCCTCACGAACGGCCGAATCGACCTACCAGTTCACGCCCGACCAGCAACCCTCACCAAGATCCTTTTGCGAGTTCCAGGCAGGTAGGTTGGCCAAACCCCTGAGGGGCCCTGCAGGCGCGGGACCTCCCTGCCGGAGCTCTGGCTGCTGGCGCAGGTGGACGCTCAGTTGGGCGCATCGCCACTCCCTGACGCTGGTCTGCATGGGACCTCGCAGCCAAGTTCCTTTCAGCTGTGCCCTAAAAGATGCAGGTCAGATACCCCGTCACGAGACGGGACGAGCCGGGGCAGACACATTGCCTTGTGGTTCTGCCGGGCCGGGTGACTGCGGCCGTGCCCGCAATACGAGAGAACCGGGATTATGACATCTGTTCGGGCGTAGATTTTGACGGTCGGTCGCCGATGCCGGGACCTGTCGAATCGTTCGGGGTCAGGGTACGAATGCGTGGTATCGGTGAGGGAAGTAGCCAGAGCAATGACAGTGCTCCGCCCGCAGCGGCAATGAGCAGCGTCGCCCGAAGGCCGAGGAGGGTGGCGAGCGCTCCTCCAACGACAGCGCCGAGGGGGCGTACTCCGTAGTTGACCGTACTGTAGGCGCCGGCCACCCGACTGCGCATGCCGTCGGGGACCACTGCCGCCTGCAGCGAGTTCAGGTTGATGTCGAAGAGCATGACGCCTATACCGGACAAGAACTCGGCCGCGGCCAGCGCGCCTGCGCGAATCCAGAATGAGCCGTCCGCCGCAGCGGCGATGGCGATCGGCGCCGGATACAGCACTGCACCCACGGCGATACTGCGCCCCACGCCCAGCCGACGCGAGAGGGCCGGAGCGATCACCGATCCGAGGAGGGCGCCTGTCGCGCCAATGCCCAACGCCAGTCCTATGATTCCCGCGGACAGTCCGAGGTCGCGGCTGGCAAAGAGCACGACCAGCCCGCTGCTCGACACGAAGGTGAAGAAGTTGACGGTTGTCACGCAGCCGAGGCTGGCCCGCAGCACCGGGTGGCGAACCACAAACACCGCCCCTTCCTTGGCTCGTCGCAGAAGGGAGGGGTCCGCGACGCTCTCAACTGCGGTCGGCGGTTCGGCGAACGGGATCTGCTTCATTAGGACCGCAGACGCCAGAAAGGATAGGGCGTCGACGACGACGGCCACGGGTGCGCTGAGGGCCTGGATGAGAGCCCCGCCGATGGCGGGGCCAGCGACGTAAGATGCGGACCGACTGGCACTGAGTTTGCTGTTCGCGTCGACATAGGACGAGCGCGGTACGAGGTGCGCGAAGAAGGGCGGATACGTGGTGTTGAACAGCACCCCTGCGGCCCCGGTGACTAACGCCACGGCATACAACTGGCCCAGTGTCACGGTCCCAAGCATGTAGGCGATCGGCAAAGTGAGTAGCACTGCGGCGCGCACCAGATCGGCGAGGATCATCAGCCGCTGCTTACGCGTGCGGTGCTCGACCCAGGCGCCCAGGACGATGGCGAGGAGACTGGGGGTCCAGATAAGTGCGGTTAGCCAGGACACCTGGTTGGCTGAGGCGTGCAACGCTCCGACGGCGATGAGCGGCAGCGCCAGTTCGGAGATCCGGTCGCCGAACTGTGAGATCGATTGACTGGCCCAGAAGCGCATGAACCGCCGATCACGCCTCAGCGATATCGGAGGGGGCTCCTCCGCGACATTCACGGGTTCCCGCCGGTCTGCTCCTTGGCGGCCTCAGGCAGGACGTATTGCATCAGCCGAACACTGCGACTGTCGGGGGGTCGCGTTGACGTATCACGCTTCACGTACGGAGCCAGAATGCTTTCGATACGATCCTCGATGGAGCTGAGTTCCTCGGCGGACACAACAACGCGGGTGTTGCCCAGGCCTGCGAGACGGCGCCATGCTGGCTCGAGGTCGGGCTCGACCTCGGCAGCCCACCGGCTCGGCAGGTCTCTGTAGCTCAGGAACATCTGCTCGGACAGCACACGAGCGGCCCGCCTGCCCTCCGCGTCGTCCGGATCCTCCGGCACCTCGAATCGGAACCCGCGCGCTACCGCCTCCCACAGTCGTTCTCGGCGGTCTTGTCCGGGTTCGCTGTCACGGACCAGTCCGAAGCCCGCGAGGTGTCGCAGATGCCAACTGGTCACCGACGGAGTAGCTCCTACGTCGGGTGAGAGCTGTGTCGCCGTCGCGGCTCCGCATTGCCGCAGCCGGTCGAGGATCGCCAACCGTACCGGATGAGCCAGAGCTCTCATCGCTTGCGGATCCGTGATCTCGATGTCGCCGAAGCGGTTGCCGGAATCCATGATGTGAGATGGTCCTCTTACTTTTTGTGAGAGTCAACTCTCAGACTGGATCGAGTGCGCGACCGCATGATCCTTTGGGTGGCTGATCGTGCGCTCTCAAGTCCTGCCCCGATGCCCGGCATGGAGGTCCGGAGCTTCCAGAGGGGTTGTGTCTCCAGCACGCGCGATCCTGCATGGTCAGCCTGTGGTGCGCTTGGATATTGCCGATGACTTGGTCAGATCGCGGCTCAACGCCTGCGAGTTGTCGGAGGAGTGCCCGCTTCGGGCGGTGACTTCGTCGGCCACTGCCATGATGCCGGATGTCAACCTGCAGTAGGATCTGCCGAGTTCATATGCGCAGCTACACCAGTCGTCACTGAAGCCGTCGCCGGCTTGGCATCGCTGTCAGCCGGAGTGGCCCCAAAAATCAGCCATCTATCCAAATCCGTTGTCGGAGGAAGACGGGGAGGACCGGTGGGAGAGGCTCTGCCCAGCCAGCTCGCTAATCGCTTGAACCGGCTGTTTAAGTGCGTTGTGGCAAAGGGAGTCCCTGTTCGATGAGCAGGGGCTTCTTCGTGTGCGGGGCATGTTCGCGGAGGGGTAGGGGCAGGCAGCGGACGGCTTGTTGTTGATCGAGGAGGTTGCGATGC
>NZ_JASISZ010000168.1 GCF_030063355.1 Streptomyces sp. PH10-H1 | reverse complement strand
CGGCACCGTCCACGACCGGGACGTGAACGCGGCCCGCAACATCCGAACCGAAGGATCCAAGGCCGCCGCCGGACAGGCGGAGACCCAAAACGCCCGTGGAGCACAGGTAAGACCGGAACCTGTTCCGGCACAGCACGATGAAGCACGAACCCACCCAAACGCCGCGCCATCCCTGCGCAGCACGGAGGGAATCACCGCCCTTTAGAGCGGAGAGGATGTCAAGCACCGCTTGTCGACCTGCGCAACGAGCAGCCGGCTACGCCGTATCACTGATCAAGGCCGGAGTCCGCATGCGGGGACTGGACGTCGGCGGGCCCTATACGCCCGTGGCCAGGCTTCACCGCCGATGCGGCCCGCGGGCTCGACGACTGCGGCCGGGGCACAGGAGAAACTCTGGCAGCCCCATCAAGGGTGCCTGGACATACGGATGCCATTCCCAGACGTGCACGAGCCGCCGTGGCAGTCCACGGCGCAGCGCTTCACGGGCCGCCCACCGGGCGGCGCTGCTTTCGGGCGAGCCGTCCAGTCCTACGGTGACGGTGCGGGACATGGTGCGTACCTCCAGATCGGAAACGGCTGGATGTTCGCTTCCAGCCTCGTCGCCGAAACCTGCCGGGAGGAGACCCTCAGGGCCCCGATCGGCACCGACCGGCCCCAGGGGGAAGGCGGAGGATCCGAGGGCGACCTGTGGTCAGTGGTCCGTTGGGCGCAGGCCGGCCAGGACGAGGTCCACGGCATCCTCGGCCCAGCCCATACGGCCGGCGCGGCCGGCCATGTAGTCGGCGTAGAACGGGCCGAGCAGTGCGGAGACCGCAGCCTCCAGGTCGGCACCGGGGCGGATCTCACCGTGGTCGCGGGCCTGTTCGAGTACCTGGCGCAGCAGCGCGCGCCGGGGCAGTACGGTGCGTTCGCGCAGCAGGGCGAGGAGTTCAGGGGTGTGGGCCTCCTCGGCCAGGCAGGTGCCGATCAGTGCCATGCCGCGTACGCGTTCCACGGTCGCGGCGAAGTCCTTGAGGATCGCCGCCAGGTCGGCCCGCGTGTCCCCGATCGCCGACGGGGCGCCTGCCATGCGCAGGGATTCCAGCGCCGCCGTCAGCAGATCCGCCTTGGTCTTCCAGCGCAGGTGGATGGTGGATTTGCTCACCTGCGCGGCGGCGGCGACCTGGCTCAGGCTCATCCGGGTGTAGCCGTGTGAGGCCAACAGCTCCAGTGCCGCCTGGAGAATGGCGGCGTCCTTCTCGGCCGATCGAGGCCGCCCCGCGCTCCTGGTCTCCGTCTCGCCCACCCCCACAGGATAGGCGAAAACCATACCGAGTGGTTCGGTACGGTTTTCCCTCGGCCCGGCCGGTCCGGAATCAGGCACCGGTGTGGGCGCCCTGGATGTGGAAGTTGAAGTCTGCGTTGCCGAGCGCGCCCCACAAGCGAAGCCAGATCGGCAGCAGCATTTCGGTGCCGCGGGCGGTGGTGATGTCGCCCAGGTCGATGACACTGCTCGCCGGCCAGCCGAACGAGATCAGCAGCTCGGTGACGGCCTTCTTGGCTCGGGTGTCGTCGCCGGATACGAACACGGTGTGCTCGCCCGCGACGCGGGCCGGGTCGACCATGATCTGGCAGTTCATGGTGTTGAGGGTCTTGACGACCATGACCTCGGGGAAGGCGCGCTGGATCTGCTCGCCGAGGCTGTCGGTGTTGACCGGGTTCAGCGACGGGGGCATGCCCTGGGAGAAGTCCAGCGGGTTCGCGATGTCGATGAGCACCTTGCCCGCCAGGTTCTCGGCGCCCGCCGCCTCGAGGGCCTGCAGGCTGCCGGCGCCGGAGGTGGTGTTGACCACGGCGTCCGCCGAGGCGGCTGCGTCGGCGAAGGTCTCCAGCCGGATCTGCTCGTGTGAGGCCTGCCACTGGGAGAACGGCGGGTTGCCGTAGCCGTCGGGCTCGGTGCGGGCGAGGGTGGCCTGCGGGTCGCGGGTACCGACGACGACCTCGTGCCCGAGGGAGGCGAGTTTGTCGGCGACCGCCCGCCCGACGGCGCCGGTGCCGAGAACTGCGTAACGCATGAGGTGGGTCCTTTCCGGGGCCTGGACGTCTCGACGGAGTCGTCTGGCGTTCCGATAAATCTAAACCGAGCGGTTCGGTATTGCAAGTGGCTGCGCTGGCGGCTCGGAGAAGACGGACCCACCATGCCCTGCTCACCAGGTGCTACTCCGCGATCTCGGTCCGTTCCCACCATTCGTAGACAGGCAACTGTCCCTCAACGCTGTCCTGAAGCCGGGACGTGACCTTGAAGTGCTCGTATCCGCCGCGGTGCGGAATCTTCAGCTCTTGCCCGGGAGGGGTGATCGGAACGATCCGCTCGCGCAGATCATCCGGGCCACCCTCGAGGAATGCCTTGCTAGTCATAGCTCCAGTCTTCCTACGCCTCTGGTCATTCGCACGTTGGACAATCTGCGCCGGACGCCGACTCGACGCATCAGAACGCCGGTCGCACGACGGCCGGCTCCAGCCGCTCGGGTGCCCGGCGGGTGAGTTCGCACTGGAAGTCCACGACGCCTTCGACCGAGCGGGCCAGCCGGGCCGCAACCGGGACCAGGGCGGTGTCGTGGATCCGGCCGGTCAGCGTGACCACACCTTCATCCACGTGCACCTGAACGGGTGGTGTCTCAGCGGCGAAGAGGCGGGCGACCACCTCGCGGCGTACCTCGTCCGCGATGCATCGTCCGTTCGCAGGAACACCTTGAGCAGGTCTCTGCGGGGGACGATGCCGGCGAGCATTCCCCTGGCGTCGACGACAGGCAGTCGCTTGACGCGCTTCATCGCCATGGCCCGGGCGGCCTCGGCGAGGGTGGCGTCGGGCCGTCGCCCAGCTTTTCGGCTGGGGGCCGCGGCAGCACCGGATGCGGATGCGGCGTCCGCTGGGCCACTCGCCGGTGCAGTTCCTGGTGGTCCTCGCGCTGCTTGTGCTGGGCTGCCTGATCGCTTCAGCCTCACCCGGCAGCGCCGGTTCCGCATCTCAGCGCGTAAAGGACATCAGCGCCGCGGCTGCCCCGGCCGGGTCCGGAATCGGGATCGCAGCTTTCCACCGATACATACGCGAGGCCATCGAATTCCTGGCCACCGAAGAAATCAGCATGACAGCCCTGAGGTGTCTGGCCTGAGAACGAATCACCGAGTGGCCGTCGATACACCACGTCACCGGACGTGAACACGCCCTGAATCACGTCCGCTTCACGGTGTGTGGGACGACGGCAGACGGGATAGCAGCAAAGGGCGTCGTAGCGGGCGCCGCATGATCAGGTCGAGGGCGCCGTTACGCTCGGTGTATGGCCATAGATGAACCCGCCGTTGTCTGGTCCCTGGACGGTTTCAGCAAGGGGGACGAGTTCCTGCGAACCGAGCGCACGATCAGCCGCGAGCAGATCATCCAGCTCCGAGAGGTGATCACGCCGGACACGGACGATCCCTGGATGCACTATTGCTACGAAGTGCGTCTCGACATCTGGCCCGCAGTGGAAGCGATCCTGCATTGCGGCCCGCCTGACGTGACCCGCGACTACCAGACCTCAGCCAGCGCGTAGCAGTAATTGCCGTGCCACAGCCGTGCCAGGTCCGATAGGGACTCGCAGGGAATCGACGGCCGGACGGTTCAGGACGGCTTCGGCCAGGCACTCACGTCGCCTCCGTCGTCGCGGGCAGCGGCACCAATTCTGGCGGCAAATACAAGTACGGCGCCCATGGCGTCGACCTGCTCATCCTCGATCCACCGTGTAGCGGCCGGGCTGTGGACGGAGAAATCAGAAGAGGTGCCCGCTGACCTGGGATGATGGGAGTTCTGACGCTTCCATCCGCCGCAACCGGCAAGGCACCTCTCGAGTGAAAT
>NZ_JASISZ010000167.1 GCF_030063355.1 Streptomyces sp. PH10-H1 | reverse complement strand
TGCGTTCACCCCCCGCCGGAGGCGAGCGGCAGCGTCGGGCCCCGCAATTCGTCCGGCAGCGGTGCCGCGTGGAGGACGGACAGGCCCGAGACGGCGCGGGTGAGGGCGACGTAGAGGCGGCGCAGGCCGGTGCGCTCGTCCGGCTCTCCCGAGACGATCGCGGCGGGTTCGTCCAGCACCACGTAGTCGTACTCAAGACCCTTCGCGAGAGTCGCCGGTACCAGGGTGAGCCGGGCCGCGACGGAGGTCTCTTCGCCGGGGGCCAGATACGGCAGGCCGGCCGACGCCAGGGCGGTGGCGAGCGCTGGGATGCGGGCGTCGGCGGCGATGAGGCCGATGGAGCCCTCGTAGCCGAGGGCGTCGCGGCAGGCCGCGAGGACGGCCTCGTCCAGCTTCTCCTCCGCCGTCCGCCGGATGACGAGGTCGCCGGGCGATTCACGGACCGAGGTGGCCGGGGCCAGGCCCGGGGCGATCGTGGGCAGCAGCAGGGACGCGTAGGCGATCACCCCGCGCGGCACACGGAAGCCGCGCGTGAGCTCCTCGACGGGGGCGCCCGGCTTGCCCAGGTGCGTGAGGGCCTCCTCCCAACTGGCCGTCGCCCACGGCGTCGTACCCTGCGCGATGTCGCCGAGCACCGTCGCCGAACCGGTGGAGCAGCGCCGCCCGACGGCCCGGTACTGCATGGGGGAGAGATCCTGGGCCTCGTCCAGCACCACATGGCCCAGCGAGTGGGTGCGCTGTACGAGGTCCAGTGCCTCGTCTATCAGCACTGCGTCCGCCGCCGACCACTTCGCCGAGGCCGTGCTCCGGGCCGGCTTCTCCCACAGCACCGTCCGCTGTTCCTCCGGCGTCAGGATCCCCTCCGCGCACTCCGCGAGGAACTCGGCGTCGGACAGCAGCCGCAGGACCGTCTTCGCCGGGTCGGCCTTCGGCCAGACCCCCTTCACCGCCGCCTTGACGGCGGGGTTGCGGGCCACCGCGTCCTGCACCCGGTCGTCCGGCGCCTCCCCGGACTCCTCCATCCGTACCAGGACCGAGTGCGCGATCCGCTGCGGCAGCGCCTCGTGGGCGGCCCCGTACCGGATGTCACGCTCCATCAACTCCCTTACCAGCGCCTCAAGTTCGTAGGCGGCGATCCGCCAGCGCCGCGACCCGCGCACCACGACGACCGGCTCCTTCGGCATCCGGATGCCGCTGCGCACCGCGCGCCGCAGCACCTCGGCCATCCGGGCGTCGCCCTTGATCCGGGCGGAGTCGGCCGAATCCGTGCCGCGCACCGCGACATGGGCGACCAGGTCGTCGACTGTCGCCTGCTTGACCTGCAGCTCGCCCAGGGCCGGGAGCACCTGCTCGATGTACTGGAGGAAGGACTTGTTGGGGCCGATGACGAGGGTCCCGGTCCGGGCGAGCCGCTCGCGGTGCGCGTACAGCAGATACGCGACGCGGTGCAGGCCCACGGCGGTCTTGCCGGTGCCGGGGGCGCCCTGCACACACACGGTGCCGCCGATACCGGCCCGGACGATCTCGTCCTGTTCGGGCTGGATGGTGGCGACAATGTCGCGCATCGGGCCGACACGCGGCCGTTCGATCTCGGTCTGCAGCAGCTTGCTGGAGGTACTCGCCTCCGCCGGATCGGTGAGGTGCTCGTCCTCGTACGCGGTCAGCTCGCCGCCGGTGTAGCCGAACCGGCGGCGCAGCCGCACATCCATCGGCTCGACGCGCGAGGCCCGGTAGAACGGCTGGGAGACCGGCGCACGCCAGTCGATGACCATCGGGTCGCCGTGGGCATCGTGCACATGGCGGCGGCCGATGTAGAACTGCTCGCCCTCGGCGCCCTCTGCCTGCCCGACGCCGGGGGCGTGCCGGTAGTCGAGGCGGCCGAAGAACAGCGGGGTGTGGGTGAGGTCGGCCAGCGCCTTGATGCGGTTCTCGATCTCGGCGGCGAGGATCTTGGTGTTGACCCAGTTGCCGGTCACATCGGAGATGTCCAGCGCCTCCACGTCGGCGCGCATGGCCGTCAGCGCGGACCGGGATTCGGCGAGGTGGGTCCGCTCGCGTTCGAGCGGATTCGTGTCGTGGTCGCGGTCGTGGTCGCGGTCGTGCGAGGGCACGGCATTGCCTCCGGCTGTGCGTACGCAGGGAAGAAGAGAGAAGCCGGCCGGTTTCCGTCCGGGCGGCGGCGCTCCCATCGGGAGGCGGCAAGACGGTGGATCCTACGCGCCCGCCCGCCGGACCGCGAATGCTTTTCGCCGCGCTCCGGGGATGCCCTAGGGAACTCCTAGGGGACGGGTGTCAACCCACAGGCGTACGTGACACGGGAGAGTTCAGACCTGGGCTTGATGTAGTCCAAACGGCGGATTTCCTACCGTAGGGATATGACCACAGAGACCTTCACCCCAGGCCCTTCCGCCGCCGGCAGCACCGCCCTCGGCGCCCACCACGACCACCCCCGCCACCTGGTGGGAAGCGCCCTCCGCGCCGTCCGCGTCTTCGCGGTCACCGCCGTGGAGGTCATCCTCCTCGGCAGCGAGGGCAAGCACCGCTGACCCCGTACGGAGCACGGCCACCGCCGACGGTCCACTAACGTCGCGGCAGTGACCGCTCTCAGCGAGGTGCACCCGGCGCCACCCCCGGTACGCGCCGCATCGCGCCGCCTGCTACTGCTCGTCCTGGCAGCCCTGCTGGTCCTGGCGCTGACCCTCGCCGGATACGCCCTCTTCTTCACCACGTATCCGGTCCCGATGGCCGACATGCTCGTCTACCGTGCGGAAGGCGCCGCCGTCGCCTCCGGCCACGACCTCTACGGCTTCCGCGTCACCCGGTGGAATCTCCCGGCCACGTACCCGCCCTTCGCGGCGATGCTCTTCGTGCCCACCACCTGGCTGCCCCTCGGCGTGCTGCGCGGCGGCTTCGTCCTCGGCAACCTCGGGCTGCTCGCCGCCCTCACCCATCTCTCGCTGCGCTTCACCGCTCGTCCCGGCGCCCCCAGGGCCAGCCCCGCCGCCCTGCTCGCGGTCCTCGCCGGAGCCCTGTGGCTGGAGCCGGTCTTCCAGACCTTCGTCTACGGGCAGATCAACCTGGCGCTCGCCGTCCTCGTCCTGTGGGACCTGTCCAGGCCCGACGGCGCCCGCTGCAAGGGCTTCGCCATCGGCATCGCCGCCGGCATCAAGCTCACCCCCGCGATCTTCGCGGTCTACCTCGCCCTCACCGGCCGCACCCGCGAGGCCGCCACCGCGGCCGCCGCCTTCGCCGGCACCGTCCTGCTCGGCATCGCGGTCCTGCCCGGCGCCTCCGTCGACTTCTGGACCACGCGGCTGTACGAGACCGACCGCGTCGGCAAGCTCTGGATCGTCGACAACCAGTCCCTGCAAGGGCTGATCGCCCGACTCCTCCACACCCCGCGGCCCGGCCCCGTCTGGGTGGCCGCCGCCGTCCTCACCACCGCCGCCGGCCTCGCCATCGCCACCCGCGCCGCCCGCCGCGGCCTCGAAGCGTGGGGCGTGCTCTGCACGGCCGTGACCGCGCTCCTCGTCTCCCCGATCAGCTGGTCGCACCACTGGGTCTGGTGCGTCCCCCTGCTCACCCTCCTCGCCGCCCACACGCGCGGCATCGCCTGGCGCCGGGGCGCGGTCCTCGCGGCGGCGGCCGCGTTCGCCTGCCGCAGCATGTGGCTCACCCCGCACCAGGGCGACCTGGACCTCCACCTCCCCTGGTGGCAACAGCCCCTGGCTTCCCCCTACCCCCTCCTGGGCCTCGCCGTCCTGACAGCGGTGGCCACCCGCCTCCGGCGGAGCACATAGACGGCCACCCGCGCCACCGCCGTTGCGCCTGCGGCGGGCCGTTCCCCACCCACCCGCCCATTTCCGGCCCGCCGC
>NZ_JASISZ010000166.1 GCF_030063355.1 Streptomyces sp. PH10-H1 | reverse complement strand
CCGGCGCCGACGTCGGCCACCCCAACGACGCCTTCGACACCGCCGCCATCGTCCACCTCGCCGACCACGAGGCGTGACCGCGCCCAGCCCGCCCAACCGGCAAAGGACCTGCGACGCGCTGCACTAGAGCGTGGGAGTCTCGGGGTCGGTGGCGGCCCATGCCGCGCCGGCTGCGCGGCCGCGCAGCCGCGCGGGGATCATCCCGGTGAGGAAGCCTCAGTACGCTCGTAACGGAGCAGGACGACCCCGTTGCCGAAGGTCCGGGTCTCGGCGAGCCGAAGATTGACCGTGGCGTCCGATGCCTGGAACAGGGGTTTGCCCCGTCCGATGAGGATCGGATGGATGTAAACGCGGAACTCGTCGATCAGGTCGTGCCGCATGAAGGCCGCGGCGAGGTCGGCACCGCCGAGCGCCAGATCTCCGCCCGGCTGCGCCTTGAGCGCCATGATCTCCTCGACGAGGACATCACGCACGATGGTGGTGTTCCAGTCCGTCCGCTCCAGCGTCCTGGAGAACACGATCTTGGGCATGTCCCGCCAGATACCGGCGAACTCGGCCACGGGACCGGTACTTGAGGGATCGGAATCGGCGGTTGGCCAGAACCCGGCCATGAGCTCATGAGTGACACGGCCGGTCAGGAAGCCGCCCATCGACCTGAGCTGCTCATTGAAGTGGCTGTGCAGCTCGTCGTCGACCATGTGCCAATCGATCTGGCGGTCCGGTCCCTCGATGAAGCCATCAAGGGACACCGACATAGACAAGATGATCTTTCTCATCGCGGTCCTCGCCGAAGTGATCCGGGGTCGGGATTCCAGACGGCCGAGCCTATGCCCTGGGGATCCACCACACCGGTCCCCCGCCGGGGTATGGCCCGTTAGAGCGTGCCGGGATGGTCATTTCGCGCGCCCCGCTCCCTCACCGTGCGCAGCCACGGGTGCGTTTCACCATCCTCGCGGCGGTGCGGCGGGCCGACCGGCGCAGGCCGGGCTGTCCGGCCAGCACATCGGTGGTCCACTGCGCATCGATGTCGTGCCGCAGGCTGGTTCTGGCCTGAAGCCAGGAATCCGACCGGGCCGGGCCACCGTCGCTGGTGTACACCTGGCTGGCTCCCGCGCCGCGTAAACGAGTGAGCACCCGGCGGTCGTACGAACCGAACGGAATGGCCACCCGCGTGACCGGATTGCCGATGAGGTCGGACAGCAAACGCGGCGCCTCGATCATCTCCTCGACCGCCTGCGGGTGGTCGACCCGACGCCAGTCACGGTGCGCCCAGCCGTGCGAACCGATCCGCATGCCGGCGTCCAGTAACGTCTGCACATCGTCCACGCTGACCCGGCCCGGTTCGCCGAGCAGACCGGCGAGCACGAAGAACTCCGCTCTCAGGCCGCGCTCCAGCAGCCGTGGCAGGCCGATCTCGACGTCCGAGAGATTGCCGTCGTCAAAAGTGATCCGCACGGCGTCCCGACGCCGCACGGCGTCGAGCACCTGCTCGAACTGTTCGACGGTCACCCATGTGCCGTCCTCGCCGGGATCCAGCGCGCGCGACGGTGCGCCGATGCCGTGCACTGTCAGATTGACAACCTTCGCGGGCATCCCGGGCCTCTCTTCGTCAGCGGGGGTCCCACTCACCCCTATCGGCCGGGCGGCCGTCGAATTACCTCTTGGAGGTCGCGAGCACCCCGGAGAGAGCCAAGAGGGATGCGTTCCGGCCGACGCATGGCGATATTCGGCGTCGTTCAGTACAACGATGGTCACCTGGCCCATCAAACCCAGCGCCGCGTAGCAGCAGATCCGGATGGCCTGCGCGGAGCGCCGGCGGAACCGGTGGACCCACACGACTACCTGCGGTGACGACAGGAACCAACACCGCAACGGTGCTCGTCACTACATCCTGCGTACTCATCGACAGCCCCCCGACTGTTCGCCCCCGTCGGTCATCATCGCATCCCGAGCCGGGCAGGTCGACGGGGCGTGTCAACCCAACTACGCAACGGACAGCCACACTTCGCTCCCCGCCTCGGCTCCGGCTACCCCGCCACAAGCAGGCAGTCAAGTCCGGGTTCAGCCATGCCGGGCGAACGCGGCGGCGATGTCATCGCGGTCCGCGCCGGCCGCGAGCAGCAGCCGGAGCAGGATCCTCGCCTTGTACGGGTCGAGCAGTCCCCCGTTGATCAGTCCGCGTCGCTGCAGGTCGCTCTCCGAGCCGACCGCACTGTAGGTCTTCCGCAGCACCGAACCGGCGCCGGTGCGCGAGGTCAGGACGACCGGGATCCGGTCGGCCAAGGAGCCGAGCACCGGTGCGAGCGCGGACGGCACATGGCCGACTCCGAACCCGGCGACGACCAGGCCCTGATGCGTCCGGTCGAGCCCGTCGAGCAGTACGCCGTCGTCGTCGAGCACGACGGTGTAGAGGCCCACTCGCGCCACGTCGAGCAGTGCCGTCGCGTCGAGCAGTGCCGTCCCACCGAGCAGTGCCGTCCCATTCCGGTTCGGCAGTGGTTCCGGGCGGGGTGGCCGGACCAGGATCCGCACCTGGCCCTCGATGACCTGGCCGATCGGGCCGAGGTTCGGCGAGGCGAAGGTCGCCGTACTCGTGCTGTGGGTCTTGCGGACCCAGCGTGCGGCGTGGATCTCGTCGTTGAATGCGACCAGCGCACCGAGTCCGCGGGCCGGGGGCGACGCGGCGATCTGCGCGGCCGCGAGCAGGTTCGCCGGACCGTCCGGGCCGGCCAGGGTCGGATTGCGCATCGCGCCGGTGAGGACGAACGGTTCCGGGTGCCGCCAGATCAGGTCCACCAGGAAGGCGGTCTCCTCCAGCGTGTCGGTCCCCTGGGTCACGACGACGCCGACCGCACCATCGGCTACCGCCCGCGAGGCGGCCTCCACAAGATCGAGCATCTGTGGGAACGTCAGATTCGAGCTGGGCACGGCCTGCACGTCACGCACATCGAGCGGAACGCCCAGGTCGGCGAGCCCGGGTACGGCCGCGGTGAGATCGCCACCGGTCAACCGGGAAACCACCCCGCTGGCGCCGCCGCCCTCGGCCGCTCCGGCCATCGAGATCGTGCCGCCGAGAGTGAACAGGGCCACACTCACTGACTTGGCCTCTTCTCTGCTCGACTTCTCTGCTCGACCACTTGATGATGCTGCCAGAATCCGACTCGCCGACTCGCCGTCCGCACCACCGTACTGGAGCGAGGCGGACGGGCGAGGAGCGCAATTGATGAGTCAATCCGGTATTCCGACCGTCGATCTCGCCGCGTGGCGTTCCTCGGGTCCCGACGAGCGCGCAAGAACCGCGCGGACCGTGGATCTGGCACTGCAGGACACCGGATTCCTGTTGGTCAGCGGGCACGGAGTTACGGAGCTGCCCGTGCGCATCCGCGACCGGCGGACGGTGGCGCTCCGGCCGCCACCGGGTACTGCCGCCGCCCACCGATGTCCCCGCCGAGGAGCTGATGTTGCTGGTGTACTTCTACGAATGCGACCCCGGCACCTGGATCGCACCCGGTCTTCCGGACTCCCACACGTACCTGCGCACGAAGCTGAACGAGATCGCGACGGGCTGAGACGGGGCCCACAATGACGGTATGGATCCAGCTGACGCCCAGGCGATGCTCGACGTAGCGGTGGAGGAAGCGCGGGCGGGGCTCGCAGAGGGCGGCATCCCGATCGGAGCCGCGTTCTTCGGCGCCGACGGGATGCTGCTGGGGCGCGGACACAACCGCCGCGTCCAGGACGGGGACCCGTCGATGCACGCCGAGACCAACGCCTTCCGGGCGGCCGGGCGGCAGCGCTCATACCAGGGCACGACGATGGTGACGACGCTGTCACCGTGCTGGTACTGCAGCGGGCTGGTCCGGCAGTTCGGAATCTCCCGGGTGGTGATCGGCGAATCGGCGACCTTCCAGGGCGGGCACGACTGGCTGGCCGAGCACGGCGTCGAGATCATCCAACTGGACGACCAGCGGTGCCGGGAGCTGATGGCCGACTTCATCGTGGCCCGGCCGGAGCTGTGGTCCGAGGACATCGGCGAATAGCGGATCCGAAGAGCAGATCAAGGAGTTGAAGCGAACGGCGGTGGGCCGCGAGCCCTGCCCCGGGACACCGTTCCGGAGTGGAGGTTCGGACGGATCCATTGACACGCGAAACACCGCCACTTAGTGCTGAATTCCTCAAATGCAGTAGACGTAACGTCTGCGGAGGTGTCGGGTGGGTGGTGTGGGTCGGCCCCAGATCCAGGGTCTGGCGCGGGCGTTGAGTTGGATTGTCGCGAGTTCGGTGGCG
>NZ_JASISZ010000165.1 GCF_030063355.1 Streptomyces sp. PH10-H1 | reverse complement strand
GTGTCCGCCCGTCGTCCAAACCCTCACCAGACCGCAACGGGCTACCCAACGTCACCATGGAAGAAACCATCGAAACCCATGCGCTCAGGCGTCTGACCAGCAGCGTTGCACTAACTCACCGGCATTGTGGTGACCTGCCACGACGCAGTGGTCCAAAGTGCGCGTCGATCCCGGCCGGGCTGGTTCGTCTGCCTTCAGCAAGCGGCCACCGGGCCGCCTGTCGCGACGTTTCCTCGAAAGGCTTGATCATGGAGTATCTGGTGCTGATCTACCGGGACGAATCCAAGGACGGCGAGGTCGACTGGGCCAAGCTGGGCCAGGAGTACGAGGAGTACGCGGCCGCGGTCGCACATGCCGGGGTGATGCGGGGCGGGCAGAAGCTGCAGCCCTCTGCCACGGCCACCACAGTCTCGGTCCGTGATGGTGAGCGGCTGGTCACCGACGGACCGTTCGCCGAGGCCCGCGAGCAATTGGGCGGGTTCTTCGCGCTGGAGTGCGCGGACCTGGACGAGGCGCTTAAGTGGGCGGCCCGCTGTCCGGGGGCGAGCCATGGAACGGTGGAGGTGCGTCCGGTGATGCCGACCTGACCGGAACCGGTGACGAACTCGGGCGGATCTTCCGTGCCGAGCACGGCCGGGTCGTGGCCCGGCTGATCAGCCTCCTCGGCGACCTGGACGTCGCCGAGGAGGCCCTGGCCGACGCCTGCCTGCAAGCAGTCCGCCGGTGGCCCGAAGCCGGGATCCCGGACCATCCGGCCGCCTGGCTGACCCGGGTAGCCCGTAACGCGGCGATCGACCGGATCCGCCGGGAGAAGGCCCTGACCGGCAAACTCGCCCTCTTGCACGCGGAGACCGCCATGGCCCACACCCTCGCGCCACCCGACCCTGACCAGGACGACATCCCGGACGAGCGGCTACGGCTGTTCTTCACCTGCTGCCACCCTGCCCTGGCCCGACCAGCGCAGGTCGCCCTCACCCTGCGCTGCCTGGCGGGCCTGTCCACCGGCGAAGTCGCCCGTCTCTTCCTGGCCGCTGAGCCGACCATCGCTCAGCGGATCGTCCGCGCCAAGCGCAAGATCCGCGACGCCGCCATCCCCTACCGCGTCCCCACCCGCGCGGACCTGTCCGAGCGGCCGCCGGCCGTCCTTGCCGTCCTCTACCTGCTGTTCACCGAGGGCTACGCCGCCACCACCGGCCCCGCCCAGATCAGCCCCGAGCTCTGCGCGGAGGCGATCCGCCTGGCCAGTGTCCTGCACCACCTGTTGCCCGAGCAGGCCGAGGCCACCGCTCTTCTCGCCCTGATACTGCTGACCGACGCCCGCCGCCCCGCCCGCCTCGACCCAGATGGCCGGCTCATCATCCTAGAAGACCAAGACCGAACCCTCTGGGACCGGGGCCTGATCGTGGAGGGCCGGAAGCTGGTGATCACCGCCCTGCAGGCCCAACCACCGGGCCCCTACGCGCTGCAGGCCGCGATCGCCGCCGTCCACGCGGACGCCCCCAGCAGCGGGATGACCGACTGGCCGCAGATCACCGCCCTCTACGGCCTGCTCGCCCGCGCCGCCCCCTCTCCGATGGTCGAGCTGAACCGTGCGATCGCCGTCGCCATGGCCGACGGCCCCGCCGCAGGACTGCGGCTGCTTGACCAACTACAGGAAAGCGGCCAGCTCGCCGAATCCCACCTACTGCCGGCTGCCCGCGCCGACTTGCTACGACGCCTGGGCCGCACCAGCGAGGCCATTCCCGCCTACGACCGGGCTCTGGCCCTGGTCGGCAACGACACCGAACGCGACTACCTCACCCGCCGACGCGACCAACTCACTCCACCACCAAAGCGAGGAAGCACACCATGACCCCCGACACGCACTTCGATGCCATCGCCGCCGACCTCGCCCCGCGCGGCGCCATCGCCGGCGCGATGTTCGGCAAACGCGCCCTCAAAGCCCACGGCAAAGCCTTCGCCTGTCTCAAAGGCAACCTGCTGGCCTTCCGGCTCGGCGACGGAACCCCCGCCCACACCGAAGCCCTCGCTCTGCGCGGAGCCGAACTTTTCGACCCGTCCGGCAAACACCGCCCCTTCAAGGATTGGGTCGCCATCCCCGCCGCCCACGCCAAGACCTGGCCGCACTAAGCCGAGACCGCACTCGACAGCCTCACCGGATGAGGACTCGGTGCGGAAGCTGCTCGGCGGCGGTACCCGTCCACGATCTGCGGGCGGGAGCCCGGCCGCCATACGGCCGGCCAGGTCAATCCTGTGCGCGGATGTCCAGGCGTGAGGCGAGGTCCAATCGGACCTCGCCGTAGGGGCGGACGTGGCCCCAGAACAGCGGTGTGAGTCCCCGCCGGTCGGCCGGGCCCAGCAGTTTGGACCAAGCCGGTTCGGCCAGGACGTCCTGGAGCATCAGGGTGTTTACCCGTTGACCGAACTAGTAGTGCTTGGTCAGGTTGGTGCCGGTATGGGGATGTTGCGGTGGCAGGTGGGGCAGGCGCCGGTCCAGGTGGCGAGCAGGATCTGCAGCTCGCGGACGATTTGGTAGAGGCTCAGACCGGCGCCGTTGCTTTTGGGGCTTGGGCCAGTCGTTGCAGGGTGCAAAAGGCGTGGGCGACCGAGACGAGGGTGACGTGGTGGTGCCGGCCGGTCCAGGTCCGGCCCTCGAAGTGGGCCAGGCCCAGGGCCTGCTTCATCTCCCGGTAGTCGTGCTCGATGCGCCAGCGGAGCTTGGCGAGGCGGACCAGGGTGGTCAGCGGGGTGTCGGCGGGCAGGTCGGCGGCCGGCGCAGGCGGGTGGCAAGCTGAGGGGATGGATGATCGGCAGGCACGTGTGGTGGTGCACCCCTGGCTGGACGGCGAGCGACGGGTCACCGTCGACGGCGAAGTCATCGGGCGCGCCGTCGTGATCGGGGACCTGTCGGAGTTCCTGAAATCGCAGGCCTGAACCACGGTCGGGAAGCTCTGCACGACCCGGCGGTGGTGGAATGACGCGGCCACGGCCCGGAGATCTGGAACGGCACGCAGCCCCGTCCCGTGACCATGATCGACACACACGGTGATTCGTGTGCATGTCGGATGGGTGGCCGGGCAGGCGGTGGCTAGGAGGTTGATAGCTATGGGTCCCCTACTTCTCGTCCTGCTTCTCGCGCTGATCCTGTTCGGCGCCGGCTTCGCCCTAAAGATCCTGTGGTGGGTCGCGGTCATAGTCCTGGTGGTCTGGCTCCTCGGCTTCGTCATGCGCGGCAGCCCCACCGGTGGCGGCCGCAACCGCTGGTACCGATGGTGACCTGACCCGCTTCAGGACACCCTTGCTCGTGCCGGTGGCCCGGGTGGAACACGATGGCGATCTCGTGTTCCAGCCGGGCCACCGTCACGTTTGGGGCGAGCTTTCCGCAGATGGGCGCCGGTGAGGAACGAGTCAAAGTCGTTGCCCGGGCAGGCGTCCGGTGTCGGGGGCGGGTCCCGGGTCGCGTGGACCCACGCCGCCTCCACCAGGACACGCCCCCGGCTCAGCCCTCACGGTGCGCCGAAACCGCCTCATCGAGCGGCGGCGCACCGCCCCGGTCCGGTGTTCTCAGGGCAGTGGTCCGCTCATGACCCACACACCACCGCCGCAGGACGATGTGCCCGTGAGGGTGACCCGGCGCACCACGCACCACGTGTAGCGTCGCCGAGATCCACGGCGACCTGGCCTATCCGCACGCCGCCGCGGCGGCCGCGGCCGCTCTCGCGGTGCTTGATCCCGCCCACCCCGGCCTGGTGCTGGATCTCGCACGGGTGGCCTCGTTCGACTCCTCGGGGCTCAGCGCGCTGATCGGTATCTACACCGCTGTCCAGGAGCGGGGTGGCACGCTCGCTCTGACGGCCGTCCCCGATCACGCCCTGCGCCGCCTGCACCTGACCGGGTGAACACCCTCATCCCCATCCACCCCACCACTGACGGCGCCCTGGCCGGCCCCGGCTCCCCCACCACCCGATCCACGTGACCGCACAGATGGAGAGAATCGTGCGTTGAGGCGCATGGTCCCGGGCAGAGGTGGTAGTCGCAGGTCAGCAGACACCAACGCTGAGGAGATGTGATGAGCGCCAAGAACAAGGCCGAGAACACCGGCGACAAGCTCAAGGGCAAGACCAAGGAAGCCCTCGGCAAGCTCACCGGCAACGAACGCCTCGAAGCCGAAGGCAAGGCCGACCAGGCCAAGGGCGACCTCAAGCAGGCCGGCGAACACGCCAAGGACGCCTTCAAGCACTGACCCGGCCCCCGTGTCCGCGTACTCGTTGAAGTGCTCAGCCAAGTACAGCTGAACGTGCTCAGGTGTCAGGCTGCGTCGGTGTCGCGTTCGATGGCGGCGAGTCGGTTCTTGAGCCGGTAGCTGGGGCCGTTGATGGC
>NZ_JASISZ010000164.1 GCF_030063355.1 Streptomyces sp. PH10-H1 | reverse complement strand
GCAAGACCATTCACTTGGACCGCAACCGCCGAAGAGATTCTGGCGAAGGTCCGCCTCGTCCAGACCAGCATCAAGAAGCTCGTTGCAAACAACTCGAAGTGACGCAATCAGGATCACGAGACACTAGCGGCATCCGACGCCTACGGGAAGATCACCCGTACGGACTTTGTCCCGGCTACCGGCGAGGCTCCGACCCAGGTTTTCGTGACCAACCCGTTGAGTCACACGGCCACAACGACCTTGGACCCCTTGCGCGGCCTGCCTATCGCGGATTCGGACGCGAACGGCCGGGTGACCACTACGGGGTATGACGCGATGGGCCGCATGGTGAAGGTCTGGTCCCCCGCGCGATCGGCGGTTACGTACCCCGACACCCCCAGCTATACCTTCGACTACCTGGTGCGCAACGACGGCCCGATCGTTGTCAGCAAGAAGGATCTCAACTATCAAGGCAAGTACCAGATGTCCTATGCGATCTATGACGGTCTGTTGAGGCCCCGGCAGATACAGGCGCCTTCTCCTGACGACTCCGGGCGGCTGGTGACCGAGACGTTCTACGACACCCGCGGCCTGGCCTGGCGTAGTTCAGGCGACTATTACGCGGACGGAAGCGCCGAGCCCGTGCTGGTGACCGGGCAGGAGACCACGTACCCGGCCTCCACCGACACCCTCTTCGACGGTGCGGGACGCACCACGGCGGTGATCTCCAAGAAGTTCGGCGACGAGACCAACCGCACCACCACCAGCTACACCGGTGACACCACCACCGTCATTCCGCCGGCCGGCGGCACAGCCAGGACCACCGTTACCGACGTTCTGGGCCGCACCACCGGGCTGAGGGAATACACCAACTCCGCCCGCACCACCTCGCAGTCCACGCTCTCCACCTTCAACGACCACGGCCGGTTGGCGCAATTCCAGGACCCATCGGGCGCGCAGTGGACGTACACCTACGACGTGGCGGGGCCGTCAGACCCGGGCCGATGACCCGGACAAGGGCACCTCCACCACCGCCTACGACGCCGGCGGCCGGGCCACGGACGTGACCGACTCCCGCGGCATCACGTTGCACACCGACTACGACGTACTGGGCCGCAAGACCGCCCTCAAGCAAGGTGCGACCCCCCTGGCCGGGTGGACCTACGACACCGCCACCGGCGGTCTGGGCCAGCCTGCCACCTCCACCCGCTACGTCAACGGCGAGGCCTACACCACCGCGGTCACCTACTACACCGCCCTCAACAAGCCGGGCATCACCCAGGTCACGATCCCGGCCGGCGCCGGCGCACTGGGCGGCACCTACAAGTGGACCACCGGCTACTACCCCACCGGAGAGGTCAAGTCTGTCTCCCAGCCGGCCCTGGGCGACCTGCCACAGGAAGTCCTCACCCCCCTCTACACGGTCAATTCGGCCCTCCCCGCCACCCTGGCCGCAGGCACCGACCCGATCGTCTCGAACACGGTCTACGACCACTACGGCCGCACCACCCGCGAGGAATTCGGCGCCTTCGGCAGCAAGGTCTTCGCGAGCTACGAGTACGACGAGCACACCAGCGCCCTGACCCGCCAGATCACCGACCGTGATATCGCTCCCCAGCGGGTCAACGACACCCGCTACGTCTACGACCCGGCCGGCAACGTCACTTCCACCGCCACCACCAGCGGCCAGGACGCCGCCGCGGTCACCGACACCCAATGCTTCGTCACCGACGCACTGCGCCGTATCACCGATGCCTGGACCGCCACCGACCAGTGCGCCACTACCCCGGCCGCCGGCTCGTCCAGCACCGTCGGCGGACCGGATGCCTACTGGACGTCCTACGGCTACGACCCGGTCGGCAACCGCACCACCGAAACCCAGCACCAGACCGCCACGGGCCCGGCCACCGACACCACCCGCACCTACCAGGTTCCGGCCACCGGAAAGCACAACCTGCCCGGCGTCACCGTCAACGGTACGAGTGCTGAGACCTACACCTACGACGTGGCAGGCAACACCGTCACCCGCAAGGTCGGCGCCGCCGCCCAGCAGGACCTGACCTGGGACCTTGAGGGCCACCTCACTAAGCTCACCCAGGGCCCTGCCATCACCAACTACACCTACGACGCCGACGGCCAGCGCCTTCTTCGCAAGGACTCCACCGGCACCACCCTCTACCTGCCCGGCGGAAACGAACTCCTCCTCAAGCCCGACAACACCACCAAGACCGCCACCCGCTACTACACTTACGGCGACAAAACCGTCGCCATGCGCACCGCCAGCAAACTCATCTTCCTTATATCCGACCAACACGGCACTGCCACCACTCAGATCGACGCCACCACCCAAGCTGTTACCCGCCGCAAGACCACCATCTTCGGTGGCGCACGCGGCACCGCATCCACCGGCTGGAGCGGAGACAACGGCTTCGTCGGCGGCACCAAAGACACAGACACCGGTCTCACCCACCTCGGCGCCCGCGAATACGACCCCACCATCGGCCGCTTCCTCAGCGTCGACCCGCTGCTCGAATTCGATCAACCCCAAACCCTCGGCGGCTACGCTTACGCCGACAGCAATCCCGCCACGTACTCGGACCCCACCGGACGTACCAAGTGCGACATCAACCCGGAGCTCTGCAATAAAACAACGAGCCCGATAGTCGAAAATGACAACGCGGCAGGAAAATGCGGAAAGGCTTGCATACCTAGCGGCGATTTGGAATACGGCGATACGGAGGACCGACAGTACAACAAAGAAGCTCCGAGTCGGCGCGACAAGAAAGTCTACGGAAAGGTGGGATGGGTGCTCACAGGGTCCTGGGCGAAAGATTGGACCAACGCCCACGATCTTCTGCAGCACTGGATGGAAAACAGCGGGGACGACTATGAAGTGGACCCGAGTACGATGATCAATGAGATTCCAAACTTCAAGAAGACCGTCGCTAGCTATTTGGCCGGAGTAAGCAAATCCCGCAACCACATATTCGATTCGGGATGGCAGGGAACGCGTTCGGTTGAATCAGACGGCGGAAAAAGTCTCGATTGGTTCTATGCGCTGAATCATTTCCAATGGCGCGTTTCTGGGACGAAGCTCACCCGCGAAGGAATCGTCTATAACCTTGAAGTCAGAAAGCGTTACGACTGGGGTGTCCCGAGCGAACACCGAGACGACCTAAACGGTGCCTGGATCCACTTCAACCAGCCTGAGCTGGCTCATCTGCATACTGTAGGAATGGCGCGGGACTTCAATGTCTACGGCAGTTCCCCGATGAGAGGTATTTTGCAATGAATTCTCGGCGCCGATGTCGACAGACTGTTGCAATTCTTCTTCTGCTGGCTGTGATCGCAGCCTGCAGCGGGCGGGTGGAATCACCGCCATCAAGCCAGGGATCCAGCGCGAGCACGCGAAACGCATTGCAGTCGCACGAAGGTGCGCCATCGAAGGGGGTGCAATCTCGGTACCTCCTGCCGATCCCTGGAGAGGCGAAGGGGGTGCGGTACTGGAGTGAGGGTGGTTCTTCGGGATCCGGGCTGTGGGTCCGGTTCCAGATCACGAAAATCGAGCTCGATAAGTTTTTGGGATCACTGGGCAAGAAAGTGGGCGATCTAAAGGATTACGAGTTCACGTTCGACCCAGAGGCCATTGAGCAGATGTACGGGACCACCACGCCGTCGCCCTCGACGCAGGGCTTGTCACTCCCCGCCGCGGACAGTGAGATCCACGGCCCCACCAGAGAAGTAGCCGTGGACTTCAAAGACGGGCAGCAGGTCACTATATATACGCAGTCGATGATCACGTGACACGGTCCACCTGACGTGGTCAGCCGCAGGGCTCGTACGGGGTCCGCTGGACCCCGGCGGGCGGGGCCCGGTCACGTGGCTGGTCGCGTCACAGCCGGAAAAGCAAGAGACCCCTGATCAACAGGGGCCTCAACTGGTGTCCGAGGGGGGACTTGAACCCCCACGCGCCCGATACCAGATGCCCTTTGAAGTTCTCCCAAGGCCGGGTAGTTAGCCTTTCTGCAGGTCACACAAGGGATTCGTCATCGGTGTGACTGCCGTGTAGCGGCCGGTGCGGACTCTCTTGATCATTCCTCTCTCGGTCCAGCGAGCGAGTTGTCGATAGGTGGCGACGAGGGTGACATCGCTGAGGAGCTCGGCGATCTCCTTTGCGCGCCACAGCCGTTCGGGTTCTGCCTGCAGGATGGCCAGGACGCGTGCCATGCGGCTGCCGGGCTTGTCGTTGCCGGTGTTCTCCCGGACGGTCGTCGCGGGCAGTGCGGGCTCCGGGGGTGGGGGCGGCCGGAGAGTGAGGTGACCCCCGGAGTGTGGACACAGGGGTTCATGCTGCGAGTGAAGGTTTAACTGTCTTGCGGTGCTGCTGTTCGAACTCCATTGGAGAGAGGTAGTCGAGCGCGCTGTGGCGTCGGCGGGCGTTGTAGTAGGTGAGCCACTGGAAGATCTCCAGCCTGGCCTGTCGCATCGT
>NZ_JASISZ010000163.1 GCF_030063355.1 Streptomyces sp. PH10-H1 | reverse complement strand
CGCCTCTTAGGGTCCGCCATACGTGTTCCCCTGGCTCTGGGACACCTTCTTGGCCTAGGTAGGCCGCGAGATGCCTGAACCCTTCCGGGGATGCTGGCACCGGCTCGCGCAGCTTTGTGCCTTTCGAGATGACGTAAATCTGTTGCTGGCCCCAGTCCACGTCGCCGATTTCGATGCTCAACAACTCCTCGGCCCTGGCCCCACTGGACACGTAGATGGCTATGAGAGCGCGGTTGCGATTGTTGTTCATCGCAGCGAAGAGTTCATCCCACAGGTGATCTTGGATAGATCGAGGCTGGGTCTTTGGTGTCCTTTGCCGCAACCGGGCTCGGCGCATGATCGGCGTGGGATCCATTGGGTTGTGGTGGGCGAACGTAGTGCGTCTGTCGGCCGACACTGGAACTGGGTTGACGACAGGTCCAGCGCCGAGGCCGGCGTGATACTCGTAGAAACTGAACACAACTGTTAGGTTGTGGTTGATGGAGGTCGGTGCATAGCCCGGTCCGAGGTGTGGTTTCCCTGTCTTAATGTTCACAGATCCGGCAGTTGGTGTGTCCTTGTGCCGTCTCTGTCGTTGTGGGTTTGCAGCGGACTTCATCCATCCGACCAGGATCTCTACCTCTGCTGTGGTTGCTCGATCCCAGGGAATGTTCAGCTGCCAGAGCAATCGAAACCATCGCAGCAGGTCATATGCGTAGCTGCGACACGTCGAATCACCCGAAGTGCCGAGAGCAATACTACGGAGATAGAGAAGAATTGGCGGAACTGGAATGCTGTCTGGAGCCAAGACCTGCCATGGCGGAAACGCCAGACCGGTCCGAGTCACAGACCCAGCCCGCTCCAACTCGACCAGGCCCTCGCGCAGTTCATGTCGGACATCATCCATCTTGACCCTCTTCGCTCCTGTGTGGCACACCCTCCCCGGGCGTAGGTGCAGTTAACAGGTCCGTCGGGCAAGCGCATCATCTTCGTCACTCTCGAAGACGGCTCCGGCCTCGTCGACCTGGCCTTCTTCGAAGACTCCCACCCCGCCTGCGCCCACACCATCTTCCACAGCGGCCTGCTCCTGGTCCGCGGCACCGTCCAACGCCGCGGACCACGCAACACCGTCGTCGGCACCCGCGTCTGGGACCTCGAAGCCCTCGCCGCCGCCCGCCGTGACAACGGACCCGAAGCCGTCGTTCGCCTCCTGGGCGACACCCAGCCCGAACCCACACCCGCCCAACCCCCGCAGCGCACCCTGTCGAACGGCGGCGTCAGCCTGCACCCGTGGGCGGACCTGCAGCCCGCCGGCACACGGTCCGCGAATCTCAAATCCCTCGGACGCACCAGCTCCGGAAGCGCCGGGTGATCCGCATGGAACACGCCGCACGCCACATCATCCACGCGCACCTCCACGCCCGTGGCGAGAGCCCGGAGGATTTCGAGAAGGCGATGGTGATCCTGGAAGGCGTCTCGCCGTGCCTGCAGGTGCTTGCGCCCGACAGCGCCGACCTCGACGTGACGGGTCTGGCCGGCGGCCGTCTTCGTGTTCGTGGTGCCCCGGCTGCTGCTGTATCCGCAGTTGGCCTGGGTGTCCCTGCTCGTCGAACACCGCTGGTTCGACGCCGAGCCGGTCACCGGTCCGCTGGCCGTCGTGGAGGCCGCGCGCTGCCTGCGCCTGTACCCGCGCAACCACCTGCTCGCTCTGATCGCCCGCGGTACCTGGCTGCCCTACGGCGACCTCTTCCACTACGCGCACTCCGCCCACCCCGCCGTGCGCTGGAACTACCTGCCCACCCTCGACCGGGCCCTGGGCGCACCCCACTTCACCCCCACCGGCCTGCTCCTCGGCCCCGGATCCGTTGCCCGCAGGCACCTGGCCGCCCTCACCACCACCACGCCCGCCGCGATTGCGCCGCCCTCGGCACCCGCCTGTTCCCTGTAACGAGCAGCACCCGCAACGTTGAAGGGCCCGAACCGCAGGATGGCGGTTCGGGCCCTTCAACGTTGCGAGCCACTCGCCCCACTGGGCCAGGGCCAGGCCACCGATTGGGCGCGTGCCATCATCCACGGATGCTCCTGCACACCAGCCGTCTCGGCCTGCGCCGCTTCACCGCCGCGGACGCCCCGGCGTTCTCCGCCTACCGCTCGGACCCGGCCATCGCCCGCTACCAGAGCTGGACTGCCCCGTTCCCCTTGGAAGCCGCGACCGAGCGGATCAGGACCTACAACGACGATCCGCAGCAACCCGGCTGGTTCCAGTACGCGGTCGAGCTCACCGCCGACGGGTGCCTGATCGGCGACGTCGGATTCCACCTCCACGAGAACCTCATGCAGGGCGACCTGGGCTTCACCCTCGCCCCCGGCCGGCACGGCCACGGCTACGCCACCGAGGCCGTGCGCGCCGTGCTGCACAACCGGTTCGACGACGGACTTCATCGGGTGTCCGCCGAATGCGACGCCCGCAACACCCGCTCCCGCCGCCTCCTGGAACGCGTCGGGTTCCAGCTGGAGGGACAGCGCCCCGCCTTCACCTGGGCCCACGGTGAGTGGAGCGACCAGTGCCTGTACGGGCTGCTTGCCGACCAGTGGCAGCGGGTGACGCCGTAGCAGGCACGATCGCAGTCCCTCCCGCAACGGATGGGTAACGGTACATTCCCGCCCGCCTCTACCGCGGGTCGCAGCATCGTCCGGAGCGCCTGCGGCGCTGCAGGCAGTCCTCGCGCGCCGGTCCGAGCTGCCCCGAGTGGGTCAGTGGAACCAGACGAGGGTGGGAATCCGGATCTCGCGCAGATCGCGGTAGGCGACGTACTCGAACAAGACCGGTTCTCGGTCTACCTGGACCGAGAACCGGATGCCGAGATCGTCCATGGCATCGCCGGGAGGATTCCGCCCCGCATCGACAGCGGCGCCGGCCTCCAAGGCCAGCGCCACGATGAAGTTCGTGATCGCCTTCGCCAGGTCCGGAGGCATATCGAGCATAATCTGCGCCGGGACCTCCTCCATGAAGGCCGTCCACCCCCGGCGGTGCGGAACGTCCTGGCTCACCGGGCGGAACCTTCCAGGCGCGCGGCCAGGTCGTCGACGGACAGCAGATTGCGGCCGGCAGCAGCGTTGGCGCGGCTGCGCTCGGCCCCGGGGGCCCGGTCGAGCATCGCGATCTTCCACCAGCGGTTCATGACTGCGGGCAGCAGGTCGGCCTCGGCCGCCAGGACCTCGCCGTAGAAACGGGCCCGCTGTTCGCCCGTCAGCGCGTCGCCGATCGCGTTGATGGTGTGCGGGATCGCCCGGCCGCGAGGATCCGGTGCACTGTGCTCACTGAGGGCTGTCACGGCTCTCACTCCTTGATGGTGTCCTGTCGAGTGTCCTACGCCCGGTCCGGTCGGGGCACGCCATCGGGTGAACCCGACGCCCCGGCCCGATCACAGGATGATGGTGCGGACTCCGGTCTTGGCGTACAGCTGCGGTGCGGTGGTCAGGACAGGGCGGCCAGCCGGCCAGTCGGCGGTGGGCTGGGCGAGGTAGACCGCGTGCGCTGTCCGCCAGTCGATCCCGGTCCGCACCAAGGCGCCCACCGCGGCGGCGGCCGGGTAGTCCAGCTCCGTCACCTCGATCGCGGGCAGCGCTCCGGCGTGCTCCGCCAGCCCGGCCCGGGAGGCCTCGGCCGCGGCCAGGCACAGGGCCGGCACGTAGGCGTGGCGGGCTGGGTCGGTCTGTGCCTGGACGATCAGGTGCGAGGCCAAGCGGTGGCCGGCGCCCAGTGCGAGCAGCGCGGTGTCGTCGAATACGACGGCCTGCGGGGCGGGCACGGTCACCGGATCTCCCCCGCGGCGCCGGAGGCGATGTCCTGCCACCACTGTTCCGCCTGGGCGAGCTCGCCTGCAGTGAGCGGCGCCTCGAGGAAGTGGTCCTCGACGTAGGTCTTCGCGGCGTCGAAGCGGGCCTGGAGTTCCTGGCGGGTCGGGGTGGTCTCCGCGAGATCTCCGACCAGGTCGCGAATCGAGGTCCCGCGCTCTCGGGCGAGTTCCGCCAAGCGGTCTCTCACCAGGGAGTCAACCTTGATCGTCGTGTCACTCATACGCGAAGTATACCAGCGGTATACCTCACGGAATGAGCGCGGGCCAGGATGGGGTCTGCTGCCCCCCCCTGTTCGACAGCGAGGAAGAGGACTTCGGGCACCTTCTGGCCACCATGCGCGATCCGCTGGCGGCCCTCGACGCTGCCGAGGCGTGGACGGGAGCTGTACGCGACCGCTGGGTGAATCAGTTCATGGCCGGTGACGAATACGTCGACTACGTACTGGCTGGCCGCCCCGCCCTGGCACCTGACGGCCGGCCATGGCCCACTCCGCAGCCCTACTGATCGCCGACCTCACAAAACTCCGGTCAGAGCCTGAATTTCCTACCCTGTTCTCAGAGTGCGGTTCGCGCCGTGATGCCCGATTCGCGATGAGGTCTGGGTGAGGTGCCCTGCTCGGTGGGGTGGGCTGGTGTTCAGGGGCGGGGCTGGGTGAACAAGCCGGGCTCGGGCTCGGTGA
>NZ_JASISZ010000162.1 GCF_030063355.1 Streptomyces sp. PH10-H1 | reverse complement strand
CAAGACCATTCACTTGGACCGCAACCGCCGAAGAGATTCTGGCGAAGGTCCGCCTCGTCCAGACCAGCATCAAGAAGCTCGTTGCAAACAACTCGAAGTGACGCAATCAGGATCACGAGACACTAGTGTCTCGTGATCCTGTTCGTGGAACCTGAGGCTGGTTGGCTCGTTGAGTTGACCATGGATCTCTCTTCTGAACAGATGGCGGAACTACGGCAGTTGGCCGGGTCGCGGGATGTTCCGTCAGATGTGGCGCTTCGTGCACGGATCGTGTTGTGGTCTGGCGAGGGGCGGCGGCGCAAGGACATTGCCGAGCTCGCCGGTGTGGCGCCGCTGACGGTGGACCGCTGCAAGGCCCGCTATGCCGAGCGGGGCCTTGCCGGTTTGGAGGAGAAGCGCCGTGGCGGGCCGCGCACCCAGGTGCCGCCGCGGGTGCGGGCTCGGGTGATCGCTTTGACGAGGATGTCCCCGCCGGCGGAATCGGGCCTGTCGCACTGGTCGACGCGGACGCTGGCCGACCATTTGAAGCGGCGGGAGGGCGTTTCGGTGTCGTGGCATTACATCGCCCGGGTCTGGCGTGAGGAGAATTTGAAGCCGCACCGCTCGGGCACTTTCAAGATCTCGAAGGACCCGGCGTTCGCGGAGAAGGTCGCCGATGTCGTCGGTTTGTACCTGGCCCCGCCCGGTGGCGCCGTGGTGCTGTCGATCGACGAGAAGACGCAGGTGCAAGCCCTGGACCGGACCCAGCCGGTGCTGCCGGTGACCTTCGCGGCCACGGAGAAGCGCACCCACGACTATGTGCGGCACGGCACCACGAACCTGTTCGCCGCACTGAACGTCACGACCGGTGAAGTGCTGGGAGAGTGCAAGCCGAACCGGAACGGAGCGAACTTCCTGGCGTTCATGAAGAAGGCCGTCAAGCCGCATGCGGGGAAGGAAATCCATGTCGTCCTGGACAACCTCTCCACGCACACCACCCCCGACGTGAAGGCGTGGTTGGCGAAAAACCCGCACGTCCACTTCCATTTCACCCCCGTCGGGTCCTCCTGGTTGAACCAGATCGAGATCTGGTTCGGGATCATCACCCGGCAGTCCATCCGCCGCGGCACGTTCGCGAGCGTCAACGTCCTGGTCAAACAGATCCGCGACTACATCAACTCCTGGAACGAAAACGCGAGACCCTTCACCTGGACTGCCACCGCCGACGAGATCCTCGCCAAGGTCCGACTCGTCCAGACCGCGGTGAGGAAACTCGTCAATAACAACTCGAAGTAACGCAATCAGGATCACGAGACACTAGCTAGTACTGGAAGAGTACTTCCGGATTGTTCGGCGAGGGGTCGTCCAGCAGCGGACTGTGGATCCCCTTCAGCGTCTGGTCGAAGAACGCTGTCACGTACTCGCGGGTGATCACCACCCCGCGTTCCGGGGAGAGGGGCGGCGTCGGGAACCCGGCCTCCTCCTCGAGCAGGTCCACGTCGGTGAAGCTGGGGTGGTTGGCGCCGGTGACCGCCAGCCACTTCTTGTAGCCGCCTAGGGCGGCCCAGGCCTGCCCCCAGTTGTCGCCACCGCCGGTCGAGTGGTAGGCGGCCGCACCCAGCATGAGAAACGGCCGGTTGATCTGGCCGGGCATCGGGGCCGGGTGGAAGGTGCCGTCCATGTTCACTCCGGCCCGTACGCGCGGGTCGGCGATCATCGTGGTGGCGGCCGCCGCTCCGCCGATGGAGTGTCCGGCCATGCCGATCTCGTGCTTGTCGATGAGGTGTGCCAGGGGCCACGCGGTATTGCCATGCGTCAACTGGTCGATCACGAAGGACACGTCCAGCGCGCGGCTGGCGGTGACCGTGTCCATGTCGAGGTTCGGGTCATCGCAGATCGCACATGGCGGCGTCTGGCCGTTCGCCAGCGTCTCGCCGCTGTCCTCGTAGGTGTGGCCGACGAGCGCGACGACGTAGCCGTGACTGGCCAGGTCGGTCGCGAGCGAGGTGAGCACCATGCGCGGGTCCCCGAACCCGGGTGAGAGGACCACCAGCGGATGCTTGCCCCTCTGCGGCCGCGCGCCGTCGAAGGCGTGAGTGGTGACGCTGGAAAGGTTCTGCGGGGTGATGCCGGAGCTCGCCGGTATCTTCCCGTGCTGGATGTGTCCGGCTGCCTCGGCGAGGGTCATGTAAGGGGCCGGAGTCCCCGTCCCGGGGACGGCCGGGTAGACCATCGTGACGGTCAGTTGGCGGGGGCCGGATGACGGCACCCACGGGTCGGGACGGCTTGCGTCGGTGAGGTGGATGACGTCCTCGCCGGCGGCGTAGGGGCCGGTCGGCGCAGGGAGCGTGCCTTGGAAGGACCGCGGGGGCGCGGCGGTAGCTGTGGCGGCGGTCGCGTGCACGGTGGAGGGCGGGGTCGTGGCGGCGATTCCGGTGCCGGTTGCGGCCACTGATGCGGCGAGACCCAGGATTGCGACAGCGCTGATACGGCGCTTGCGGTTCGAGGTAGTGTTCACGGGCACGATCCTGCCCGGCCCCGCCCTGACGCTCGATCATGCGGGCTTCCGTCTTGAGGGTGGTGCTGGCTACACCCTGAGATCCCCAGCGGCGCGAGGTTCCCTTCGCCGGCATCGTCGAGCGCCACCTTCGTCTTGGCCTACGACGAACACGACGCCAAGTCCTACCGCTGGACCTATGACGGCAGCCCACTCAAAGCCGCATGAACCCCCGAAGGATCAACGCGGCGCTGCACTAGTCCTGCGAGACATGTTGCTCGCGGGACACGGGCGTGCCGGAACAAGGACCAGCGGTGCGCTGATGATCGTCGGCGCGGTACACGCCCCGGACGCGTTCCTGGCCCTCACCGGTGAGCAGGGCACGGCCACGGTCGCCTATACGTCGACGGAAACCGGCGCGCACGGCATGACGTACAAGCAGTGCTGGATCGATCTGCCGAACGGTGACAACGAGCAACTTCCCCACACCGGACCTTGCCCCGCGCCGGACGGGGCCGCCCTCACAGTCGTCTACTCCCCGCACGGCATCGTCGGCCCGATCATCGGCGCCAAGGGCGACCTGATGTGGTGGTGGGCAGTCGGCTTCCAGCTCGCGGGCATCGGGCTGCTGAGCACGACGGCGGTGCTGACCGTCCGCGACCCGGCCCTGGAGTGGCACCAGCGGCGGGGCTCCGCAGGTCCGGTCAGGAGACCGGAGGCTCGGTCGCGCACGGCCTCGCGGTGGTACCGAAGAAGGCATTGAGCCGTGCCGGGGGCGTGCGTCGGAAGGGGTACGTCGGAAGCGTGCCTGTGGCCTGCTTACCCGGATGGGTCGTCCTTACCCGGGTAGGGCGTCCTTACCCGGGTAGGGCGTCCTTACCCGGGTAGGGCGTCGTCCAGGAGCTGTGGGCCGTTGTTGCGGACGTTGTTGACCGCGAGGGACACCTTGCGGGCGTCGAGACGGCCGGTGGCGGGGGCGGTCAACAGGGCGCGGAGTTCGTCGGGCTCTTCGTGGGCGGGGTCGAGCCAGGTGTCCCAGTCGGCCGGGGCGACGGTCAGCGGCATCCGCGGGTGGACCCGCCCTGCGGCATCGGTCGCATCGGTGGTGATGATGGTGCAGGTCGTCCACCACGCCGCCGGGTCGTCGTCCTCGGCCACCTCCGGGTCGCGCCAGAATTCGTACAGCCCCGCCATCGCCATCACCTGACCGTCCTGCGGGCTGATGAAGTACGGCTGCTTGCGCGCCTTTGCCGTCGAGGTGGCGGGAACGGCCTCCCACTCGTAGAACCCGTCTGCGGGCAGGAGGCAGCGCCGCTTCGCGAACGCGCGCCGATACGCGGGCTTCTCGGCGACGGTCTCCACCCGGGCATTGATCATCTTCGCGCCGACGTTCACGCTCTTCGCCCACGACGGCACCAGCCCCCAGCGCAGCGGGCGCAAGGACCGCACCAATTCGCCGGTCTCGCGGTCGGCACGTTCCAGCACCGACCACACGCCGTCGGTCGGGGCCACGTTCCAGCTGGGCGCCAGGGCTTCCAGCGGATCCCACCGGGCGACCTGGAACAGGTCGACCAAACTCGGCGCGCTGCGGGTGGAGACGTATCTGCCGCACATGCGCCCACACTGCCATGCGATCCCACCCGATGGCAGGGCGGCGTGCCGGGGTCATCGGGTGGGATCGCTGATCCTCAGGTGCATGGCGACAAGTCGCCGTCGCTCGCTCCGCTGAGCAGCAGCTCGCGGGAGGCCGCTGCGCTGAAATCCGGTGTGCTCACAGTGCTGACGCTCAGCCCCGCGACGGGTGCGGTCCTCCCGGTCAGGGCCCGTGGGCGAGGGGCCGGCCCGTCAGTCGAGTTTCGCCTGCGCTGAGATCCCGCCGTCCACTGGCATTGCCGTCCCTGTCACGAAGGACGCCCGGTCGCTGCACAGCCAGGCCGCGGCCTCGACTATCTCCCGCGGTGCGGTCATACGCTTCTGAATCTGCGGTGCGACGAAGGCGTCCTCCAGCTGCGGCATCGCGCGCACAGCTTCGTCGATCATCTCGCTGCGGGTCGTGCCGACCACCAGAGCGTTGACGCGGATGCCGTGCCGGCCATACTCAGCCGCGGCCGCACGCGTGGTGCCCAGCACCGCGTGCTTGGCTGCGACGTAGGGTACGGAAGCGCCGGTCGCGTAACGCCCCGCCGTGCTAATACTGCAACCGCATGTGGGGGTGGTGGCCTCGGCGTTGGTAGTGGCATCTGCGGGCGCGGGCTTGGCTGCGGCGTCGGAAGCGTGACCAGTGCAGATGATGGTCGTTGTCCAGGTGGTGGGG
>NZ_JASISZ010000161.1 GCF_030063355.1 Streptomyces sp. PH10-H1 | reverse complement strand
TGACCTGTGCCAGTGAAGATGGGCCCCTTGTCATCGAAGTTGGGCTGATGGTTGTTTGTGTCATTGAAGATGGGCCACTGCATTGTTTGTGACATTGAAGTTGGAGCATCGATAGTGATCTTCTTATCCGGGTTGAGCCGTCTTGCGTTGTCTGTATGCCTGCTGACGGCAGCGCTGGGAGCATGTCCGACGCTGTGAACTGCTCCTTTCGGGCAGGGGGCCCGAGCAGACTTGACAGGACAGTGTTGTCAGGCGAGCAATCTGGAGCGGGGCGAGGGCGTCAGCCCTCGCCCCGCTCGTATCGGGTGAAGCCGTTGAACCGGGCGGCGGGACCGGAAGTGGGTGCGGGGGTGTTTTTCGCCAGCGGTATGCCGCCTGTCGGCAGCGTTGAGAGCACGTGCGGCGGGGACTCGTGTCAGTGCTCAGAGACAGAGGGACTTCGCAGATCAGACAGGCTGGCAAGGAGTCGCCTTGCGGTCTGGAAGGTTCTTCGGCCGGCTGCTGTGTGTGCCGTTGCTGCCGCTCGAGGTAGGCGGCCCGGCGGCAGGGCGACGAGCAGAGAAGACGGCGTTGGCCGACACGCATGACCATGGTCTTTTTGCAGATCCGGCAGCGTTCCCGGCGCCACTCGCTGGCGGGGTAGCGCTTGCGGTATCTCTTCTGTCGGCAGGCCCTTGAGCAGGTTCGCGGCTTGACGCCGAAGCTGGCCATCGGCCGTATCGGGCCTCCGCATTCCTCGCACTTGATGGTCTCCAGGACCTGCCGCAGTTCGACCGGATCGCGCCCAGCGGACGCGGCGATGCGGTCCCAGCGCGGGCTGCCGAGGTGTGAGGGTGGCTCGGCGAGGTATTTCCGTAGGTAGGCGGGCGGAAGACAGTTCGCCTGGGCGAGCCGAGTGATGAACAAGCGGGCTCCTTCGCCGCTCTGCGGGCGGACCTGGAACGGCAGCCGGGCGAGGGGGCTTCCCCCGGCCGGCGGGATCACTGGCCTGCGTCCGGGCGCTTGCGGCGGGAGGCGGTGTCCAGGTCGACGGCCAGCAGGCCCGCCTTGTTGATCCTTTCGGTGCGGCCGAGGATGGCGTCGACGGCGGCTCCGCGGATCTGATGGGAGAGGGTGCCGATCATGCCGCCGGTGCGGGTGTGGATGAAGCGGTCCAGGCGGGTCAGACTGCCGCGGTTGTGCTCGTGGAGCACGAGGTTGGCCTCCATCTGCGCGACCAGCGCCTTCCACTCGGTGTTGTAGGGGAAGGGGTGGGTGGCCATCGGGGTGAAGCGGGCGGCGATCTGGTCTCCTCGGGTGCCGGAGAGCAGGTTGCCGGACTCGACGTCGATGCCCGCGTAGGCAAAGGTCGCCGGGATGCGCTCGGAGAAGTACTTCAACGTGTCCGAAGCTTCTGCTCCGTAGCGGGTCGTCAGGGATATGTTGTGGATCTCGTCGACCAGAATCAGGCCGGTCCTGGCCTTGGTGCAGACGCCGACGACGGCCTCGGTGAGGTCGGTGATGTTCGAACTCCGCAGGACCGGCAGGCCGAGGAAGCGGGCGAACTCGGCGGCGATCATGCGGGGTGTCGCGGCCGGCGGGACGGTGATGTAGACGACTGGGATGCGGTCGTCCTGTCCTGGGTGTCGGCGACGGTCCTGCAACTCGTGGGCCAGGCCGAGCTGGGTGAGCGCGATCGTCTTGCCGGTGTTTGCCGGCCCGGAGACCATCAGGCCGCGGCGAGCGCTGATCGCCCCGCGGTTGAGGATGATCAGGCGGCGCCCGCAGGTGACGGTGGAGCGAACCGTGGAAGTGGCGACCACTTGGAGGCGGGCATGGTGGTCGAGCCGGTCGTCGTCGTAGGCGTCCTGGTCCTCCGCCTCCAGCGCGTCGTACTCGGCTTTCGTCAGCACGGCCATGGGCTCGCTCAGGGACGCGCTGACGAACTCGCGCCAGCCGGGCAGAGTGGTCAGCTGCCGTCCGAAGTCCTCGTTCGGTTCGTCGGCAGGCAGCGTGGTCATGAGCGTCCCCAGGGGTCTTCGAGCGGATTGAACAGTCCGAGGGGAATCACCTCGGCGAGATCGTCGTCCTCGGCGGGCGCCTCGGCTTCGGGTTGCCGCGGCGGTGTCGGGGAGGAGACGGTGGGCGGTGCGGCCTTCGTCCGGGCGGCGACCCGCCGCTCGGCCTTGACCGCCTTGGCCGACCTGGCCTTCCTGTCCTTCTTCTTCGCCGCGGGCTGGTCGGGGCCAGCGTGTGCGCGGGTCAGCAGGTCGGCGACGGCCTGGGCGAGTTCTTCCTCGGTAGCCCGGGGCAGTTGGTGGCTGACGTGGTCCCAGGCCAGGTCTCCGAAGGGGACCGGGGCCCGCTTCAAGTACTTCCAGGTCGCCTGGACCCAGCCACCGTTGCCGCGGTGGTCGCGTACCCAGACTCGGGAGGCGTCGTAGGGGTCGCGGTGGACCTCCCAGAGCCCCCGCTTCGCGGTGACACCGGAGTCCCGCAGACGCATCGGACCCAGCTCGGGGCTGTCGTAGGTACGGTTGTTGATCCGGATGCCGTAGGAGTTGACGGCCCGCCAGGCCGCGGGCAGCAACTCGACGTAGTCCTGGCCGCTGAGCGCGACCGGGACGTAACCGCATGCCTCGACCAGGGCGGCGTACTTCTGGTTCGGGGTGAACAGCCGCCCCGGGTGGTCCGGGTCGCGCAGGCCCTCATGGGGGCGGTTCTGCCACTTCGCGATGATCCACTCGTCCAGCAGGTCCTGCAGTTCGGGCAGCGACCACAGGTTCTCCTGCTCGGGGTGCCGGCCACGCTGGTCGGTGTTGCGGCCGGTGTGGCCTGGCAGGAACTGGGCGAACATCGTGGCCACCGAGCCCAGCATCTTCTCGATGTGCCCCTTCTGGAACGGGGAGCCCTTGTGGGTGGGCTGGAAGTCGATCTCCAGGAACCGGCAGGAGGCCCGGAAGTTGTGGGAGATGAACGCCTTGCCGTGGTCGCAGACGATCATCTCCGGGACGATGACAGGCTTGGCCGCCGCGTGTTCCAGCCGTTCGTCCAAGGTCAGCAGTCTGCGGTGCGGCAGCACCGACCGGGACATCTTCAGGGCCTCGACCCAGCCCGGCCGCATCAGCTCGGGAGTGACAGTGCGGGCCAGCAGCACGCTCGCGTCCACCGACTTCGTCGTCGGACGCAGCACCGCCGCCGACAGTGTCCTGGTCGCGACGTCGATCATCCCGGTGAGCTCGACCTTGCCCACGACCCCGTTGTCGAGGCGGACCATCACGTCCAGAGGGGTGGAGTCGATCTGCATGACCTCGCCCGGAGCCGACACCGTCAGCTCACCGAACGGGGCCGCTGCCCCGTGGGCCTTCGAGCGGCGCGTGACCGCCGAGCCGGTCGCGTGAGTACCCTTCGTCAGCTTCGCCAGCAGCCGGTAGAGGGTCCGCCGAGCCGGTAGCTCGACCGGATCACCGCCCGATTCCCGCAGGATCTCCCCGGTCCGCCAGATCAGGTAGGCCCCGTTGCGGGTCGAGGTGTCGACACCCTCCTTGATCGCCTTCCGCATCGCCTCGACGACGGCCTCGGGTGCCGAGCCGAACTCGGGGCGCTTGCGGACCGGGCGGTGGTCGGCCAGGCCGACCAGCCCTTGTTCCTGGTATCGGCGGCGCCGGTTGCCGATCGTCTTGGCCGCGACATCGTGGCCGGCGACCGCGAGTTCTGCCGCCTTCACCCGCTGCCGTGATGTCACCGACGAACCCGGCCCGTAGCCCGGCCGGGGTGCCGAGCCGGGCTCCGCATCCGGCGCAAGCCCGTGCACAACCTCGAGAATGTGCCCCTCCCACCACAGCGCGTGCTTCACCACTTCGGGTGGGAACGTCTCCAGCAGCCCGACCGCGGGCAGCGGCATCCGCTCGGGCTGGAACAGGACCTCGAAATCCGCCGCCTCGAACAGGTCAATCAGGGTGACTACCCGGTGCGGAGCCTCCGTGTCCTCCACCACCACCGCATGAGCGGTGACCTCGAGAATCCCCCTGACCTGGCCCTCGAACCGGACCCTGTGACCGACCGCCAGAGCTGGCGGCCGCCTCAACCCGCTCATCCGCTTCCCTCCGTCCAAACCAGGCTGTCGGTCTGCATCAAGCCGCCCACCAGGTCCGTTCCCAGCGCGCCGGACCACAGCAGGTGGAACAGCACCGGCAGAACCTGCAACCGGTCCCCGACGAGACCGGCGCCCTCCCACAACCCCTCCGGCTCCCCGAAGACCTCCAGCAACCGGTCCGCAACCGCCGCCGGCCGCCCACAGCGCAGCCGCCGGTAGCGGGACAGCCAGCGGACGTTCGCCATGAACACCGGCTCAGGCCGCCCGACCCAGGCGAACTCCCAGCCCACCGCCCCGCAAGCGCGCTCAGTCGCGGTGAAGGACTCCCGGGTGTCCTCGTCCATGTCGTCCTGGGCTCGGACGTCGACGACACGAGCCCGCCCGTCGGCGAGCCGGACGAAGTAGTCGGGAGCGTGCCTGCGCTTTCGGACCCCGTCGTGCCAGTGCAGCCAGAACGGCTGCGAGGCGATGGCAGTGACCTGCGGGTCCCGGTCCAGCAGGACCAGCCGGTCCCGCTCCAGCCACGACTCATACCCGACGTGATCCCGTACGGTCACCGAGTAGTACCAGCCCGCAAAGCCCCGGCCGTACTTGTGCCAGGTGAACTCACGGACCGGCTCCACCGCCTCGAACCGAACATCCCAACTCGCCTGCAACAGCCGACGTCTACGCACTCCGTCGATAGAGAAGTCCAGCTCAAAGCCCGTGAGCACAGCCTGATCGACTGCGCGGACAGGTGCCCCCACCACATCCCCCGCCTGACACTTTCCCCACCAGCCCAACTTCGCTGTCACAAACTAGCGTTGGTCCAACTTCGGTGGCAAACGACCCATCTTCGCTGGCACAGGTCA
>NZ_JASISZ010000160.1:0-2500 GCF_030063355.1 Streptomyces sp. PH10-H1 | reverse complement strand
GTGGTCTCGTGACTGCGTGCCTTTTGAAGAATGAGCCTGCGAGTTTGCGGTGTGTTGCGAGGTTAACCCGTGTGGGGTAGCCGTAGCGAAAGCGAGTCCGAATAGGGCGACTGAGTAGCGCGCCCAAGACCCGAAGCGGAGTGATCTAGCCATGGGCAGGTTGAAGCGGCTGTAAGAGGTCGTGGAGGACCGAACCCACCAGGGTTGAAAACCTGGGGGATGACCTGTGGTTAGGGGTGAAAGGCCAATCAAACTCCGTGATAGCTGGTTCTCCCCGAAATGCATTTAGGTGCAGCGTCGCGTGTTTCTTGCCGGAGGTAGAGCACTGGATAGGCGATGGGCCCTACCGGGTTACTGACCTTAGCCAAACTCCGAATGCCGGTAAGTGAGAGCGCGGCAGTGAGACTGTGGGGGATAAGCTCCATGGTCGAGAGGGAAACAGCCCAGAGCATCGACTAAGGCCCCTAAGCGTACGCTAAGTGGGAAAGGATGTGGAGTCGCAGAGACAACCAGGAGGTTGGCTTAGAAGCAGCCATCCTTGAAAGAGTGCGTAATAGCTCACTGGTCAAGTGATTCCGCGCCGACAATGTAGCGGGGCTCAAGCGTACCGCCGAAGTCGTGTCATTCCCGCGTGAAGCCCCAACGGGTGCGGGGATGGGTAGGGGAGCGTCGTGTGCCGGGTGAAGCGGCGGCGGAAGCCAGTCGTGGACGGTACACGAGTGAGAATGCAGGCATGAGTAGCGATACACACGTGGGAAACGTGTGCGCCGATTGACTAAGGGTTCCTGGGTCAAGCTGATCTGCCCAGGGTAAGTCGGGACCTAAGGCGAGGCCGACAGGCGTAGTCGATGGACAACCGGTTGATATTCCGGTACCCGCTTTGAAACGCCCAGTATCGAACCCATTGATGCTAAGGCCGTGAAGCCGTCCTGGAGCCTTCGGGCAAAGGGGAGTGGTGGAGCCGCCGGTCCAAGGTGGTAGTAGGTAAGCGATGGGGTGACGCAGGAAGGTAGTCCAGCCCGGGCGGTGGTTGTCCCGGGGTAAGGGTGTAGGGCGTTGCGTAGGCAAATCCGCGCAACATGAGTCTGAGACCTGATGCCGAGCCGATTGTGGTGAAGTGGATGATCCTATGCTGTCGAGAAAAGCCTCTAGCGAGTTTCATGGCGGCCCGTACCCTAAACCGACTCAGGTGGTCAGGTAGAGAATACCGAGGCGTTCGGGTGAACTATGGTTAAGGAACTCGGCAAAATGCCCCCGTAACTTCGGGAGAAGGGGGGCCGTAACCGGTGATAGCACTTGCTGCTTGAGCTGGGGGCGGCCGCAGAGACCAGCGAGAAGCGACTGTTTACTAAAAACACAGGTCCGTGCGAAGCCGTAAGGCGATGTATACGGACTGACGCCTGCCCGGTGCTGGAACGTTAAGGGGACCGGTTAGTCACATTTCGGTGTGGCGAGGCTGAGAACTTAAGCGCCAGTAAACGGCGGTGGTAACTATAACCATCCTAAGGTAGCGAAATTCCTTGTCGGGTAAGTTCCGACCTGCACGAATGGCGTAACGACTTCTCGACTGTCTCAACCATAGGCCCGGTGAAATTGCACTACGAGTAAAGATGCTCGTTTCGCGCAGCAGGACGGAAAGACCCCGGGACCTTTACTATAGCTTGATATTGGTGTTCGGTTCGGCTTGTGTAGGATAGGTGGGAGACTGTGAAGTCATGGCGCCAGCCATGGTGGAGTCGTCGTTGAAATACCACTCTGGTCGTGCTGGATGTCTAACCTCGGTCCGTGATCCGGATCAGGGACAGTGTCTGGTGGGTAGTTTAACTGGGGCGGTTGCCTCCTAAAGAGTAACGGAGGCGCCCAAAGGTTCCCTCAGCCTGGTTGGCAATCAGGTGTTGAGTGTAAGTGCACAAGGGAGCTTGACTGTGAGACTGACGGGTCGAGCAGGGACGAAAGTCGGGACTAGTGATCCGGCGGTGGCTTGTGGAAGCGCCGTCGCTCAACGGATAAAAGGTACCCCGGGGATAACAGGCTGATCTTCCCCAAGAGTCCATATCGACGGGATGGTTTGGCACCTCGATGTCGGCTCGTCGCATCCTGGGGCTGGAGTCGGTCCCAAGGGTTGGGCTGTTCGCCCATTAAAGCGGTACGCGAGCTGGGTTTAGAACGTCGTGAGACAGTTCGGTCCCTATCCGCTGCGCGCGCAGGAATATTGAGAAGGGCTGTCCCTAGTACGAGAGGACCGGGACGGACGAACCTCTGGTGTGCCAGTTGTCCTGCCAAGGGCATGGCTGGTTGGCTACGTTCGGAAAGGATAACCGCTGAAAGCATCTAAGCGGGAAGCCTGCTTCGAGATGAGTATTCCCACCCCCTTTGAGGGGTTAAGGCTCCCAGTAGACGACTGGGTTGATAGGCCAGATGTGGAAGCCCGGTAACGGGTGGAGCTGACTGGTACTAATAGGCCGAGGGCTTGTCTAACTTTTTTGCTCGCGTCCACTGT
>NZ_JASISZ010000015.1 GCF_030063355.1 Streptomyces sp. PH10-H1 | reverse complement strand
GACCAGCAACGGAGCTCCGGTAGACATGAGTTGGTGTGAGAACCCTCGTCCTACCGGAGCTCTGTCCTGCTCAGCGCGCCGACACGCCGCGCGTCACCCACCCACCGTCGATCTTGAAACGGCCGTGATTCTTGCTCGGTGGCTGCCTCGAATACGACATGGGACAGCGCCAAGCAGCGAATTTAAGCCGCACCACTGCCCTACGCATCGGTCAGGAGTCCGGGCATGGGGAAATCGCGGCATGGTCGTGGGAACTCGGCGCATGGTTCGCAGTGACTCAAGGCCGATATTCGGAGGTTCTCGAATACGTAGACGCAGGGCACCAGGCCGACTCAACCCATGGCATTGGTGTGCAGCTCTACGCCCAGCAGGCCAAGGCGTACGCCCGTATGGGCGATGCTCGCCAGGTCCGGGCCACCCTTGACGCTGGCCGCGCCCGACTGGAACGGCTGCCACGTCCGGAGCACCCCGATCACCACTTCGTGATCGACCCCGACAAGTGGGACTTCTACGAGATGGACGCATACCGGATGCTCGGCGACGACGAGCGGGCCGCCGTCCACGCACAGGAAGTCGTCCGCCACGGCACAGCCCCAGATGGAACCGAGACATCCCCTATGCGGGTCGCAGAGGCCCGGCTCACGCTGGGCGTTGCCGCTGCCCGATCCGGAGAGCTGGAAGAAGCCGTAGCCGTCGGAACGCGCGCCCTGGAGACCTCGCGCAAGTCCCTGCCGTCCCTGTTGACGGTGGCGCGAGAACTCACCCATGAGCTAGAGGCGCGGTATCCGCGCGAAGCTCTCTCTCGGGAATTTCACGACCAGGTATCCCAAGTGACCAACGGTCCGCACCCTGCTGCGGCGTCAGCCAATGCAGCACGCGACGGAAGTCCATAACCCGGTTCCGGCGCTGACCGGCCCACGTCGTCGATCACAGCTCTGACCAGGGATCCAATTACGGCCTGAGCAAGGGTTGACGTCCATCATCGTCGGAGCGGTGATCAGCGCGGTGTTCTTCAAGGAGCGCTTCGGGCGGCCCCGGATCGTGGCCGCCGCGCTGGTGGTGGCGGGCATCGGGCTGATGCTGCACGCCGGTTGAGCCCGCCGGCCCGCTCCCCCGCCGGAACGACCAACCTCCTATCGCGTTGCGGTGAGGCACTCCCGTACGGCCCGGACCAAGGCCTGGGCGCGGGGGTCCGAGGTGACGTTCTTCTGCATGCCGTTGGTGATGTAGCCGAAGCCGATGCCGGCGTCCGGGTCGGCGAAAGCGAGTGGGCCGCCGCGGCCGGGGTGCCCGAAGGAGGCGGGGCCGAGGAAGGGGGAGGCGGGGCCGTGCAGCATGTAGCCGAGGCCGAACCGCGTGTTGACGACGAGGACCTGGTCGGGACCGTCGGATTCGACCGTGCGGGCGCCGGTGACGGTGGCGGGGGCGAAGAGCATGCGGCCGTCGGCGTCGCTCTTCCGGTAGCCGTCCACATCGCCTATGAGGGCCGCGTAGAAGCGGGCCAGTGAGCGGGCGGTGGCGATCCCGTTGGAAGCCGCCAGTTCGCCGGCCCGGAAGGCGGGATCGTTCTCGTCGTAGCCCGGGGTGATCGCGGCGAAGGCGCGGCGGGTGAGGGAGTCCGGGTTCGCGTAGGCGTCGTGGACGGACTGCTTGGGGCGGGCGCGCAGGCCGTTCGCGGCGACGGCGGCGGCCGGCGGCGTCACCTCGGCGATCCGCCCGACGCGGTGGGCCTGGCCGGGCGGCAGCCCCACCCACAGGTCGAGGCCGAGCGGCCGGGTGATCTCCTCGGCGATGTACCGGCCGAGGCTGCGGCCCGAAGCCCGCAGGACGAGTTCGCCGAGCAGCCAGCTGTAGGTCTGGGCGTGGTAGCCGTGAGTGCTGCCCGGCGGGAAGAGCGGGGCCTGCGCGGCGACGGCGCGGGGGCCGGAGACTCCGTCGAGGGCCTGTTCCGGGGTGAGGGGCACATCGAGCGCGGGGACCCCGGCCCGGTGCGCGAGGACGTCCCGTACGGTGACGCGGTCCTTGCCCGCCGCCTTGAAGGCGGGCCAGTACGTGCCGACCGGCGCGTCCAGATCGAGCTGGCCGCGCTGGTGGAGCAGCAGCAGGCAGGCCGCCGCGGGGCCCTTGGTGGCGGAACGGACGACCTGGGCGGTGTCCTCGCGCCAGGGTTCGTCCCCCTCGGGGTCGGCCGTCCCGGCCCACAGGTCGGCGACCTTGCGGCCGTCGCGGTACAGCGCGAACGCCGCGCCCCGGTCCCCGCGCAGCTCGAAGTTGCGTGCGAACGCCTCGCGGACCGGCTCGAAGCCGTCCGTCACCGTCCCGTGGACGTCCACCACCGTTGTCGCTCCCGCTCCGCGCCGAAATGAATCCGCACCCCCATGGTGCACGGCGCACCCCCACTTCCCAACCCCGCCCTTCCCGGGCCCGCCCCCGTACGGGAACCACCCGCGCCCCGCTCGTGTTCCTCGAGCGGGGCGCGGGTGGTTCTGCAGGGGTAGGGCCGACTACAGCGCCGGGTAGGCGTTCTTCATGAGCTCCTGGAACTGGGCGGAGAACCAGTGACCGGAGAGCGGCGCGTTCGGCAGCGCCCCGGACAGGTTGTTCCCGTTGCGGGCGTTGCCGCCGTAGGTCGGGTCGCACATACGGTCGAAGCCCTTGCCCTCGTCGTTCGCGATCTGCGTGCTGGAGCCGTCCGACTCTCCCGGGGGCTTGACCCAGACGTACGCGTCGATACCGGCGGCCGGGGCCGCGGTGGGCCGTTCGCCGAGACCGGCGCCCGACTGGTTGCACCAGTTGCCGAGGTGGATCCGGCGGTCGAGCCGGCCACCATCGACGTAGGTGTCCACGCTGGTCGTCGGCCCGGCGCCGGTGGGCCGGCCTGCGCCGCCCCAGCCGTTGCGGGAGGTGTCGATCAGCATGCCGATATTGGCGTTGAAGCCGGACTGGATCAGCCGGTTGCGGAAGCCCTGCGCGTACGACAGCTCGTCGACGTAACGGTTCCAGTCGACCCACTTGGACTGGCGGACCGAGGTGCCGTTCACCGAGTCGCCGATCGTGTAGTACGGCTCGTGCAGGATGCCGTAGTTGGCCGTGTTGCCGATGAAACCGGTGACATTGTTGACCGAGCCGCCGTTGGCCTTGGCGACCTGGGCGAAGAGGTCGGCGGAGGCGCCGAAGTTGTCGTCCCAACCGAGCCAGCCGTGGTGTCCGGCGTCGATGTAGTTGTAGACGTTGGCGATCGCGCCGAGCTTCCTGAGCGCGTAGCTGACGCCGGTGACGTAGTTGCCGTTCGCCTTCATCGTGTCGCAGGCGGCGGTGGCGGTCGGCCGGCCGCTGGTGTTGGTGACCAGGTTGGGCAGCGAGTCGATCTCGATGATCGGCACGATGCGCAGGTTCTTGTACGCCTGGTCGGCGAGGATCGCGGCGATCGGGTCGATGAACTCGGTCTCGTACCGGCCGATGTCGTTCGGTCCCAGCTCACCGTTGGAGGCGAGGGCGGCGCAGTCGCGGCCCGGCAGGTCGTAGACGACCACCTCGATGGTCAGGGGCTGGCCGGCGGCCTGCTGCACGGCCTTGTCGAGGTGGGCGCGGAGTCCCATGCTCCCGCTCACGCCGTTGATCGCGGCGATCCGGTCGAGCCAGACGGCGGTGGGCTGGTTGGCGATGCGGCTGCCGCCGGCCTCGGCGGCGGCCTTCGCCGACCACTCGGGGTTCACATAGCCCTTGGCACCCGCGAAGGGGTTGTCGACGCGGCTGCCGGCCGGGGGACTGGTCGGCGGAGTCGTCGGAGGAGTCGTCGGAGGAGTCGTCGGAGGAGTGGTCGGCGGGGTGGTCGGCGGGGTGGTGGGGGGCGTGGTCGGCGTGCCGGCGTTGCAGGCGACGCCATTCAGGGTGAAGGCGGTGGGGCTGGTGTTCGTACCGCTGTAGGAGCCGTTGAAACCGAAGTTCGTGGAACCGGCGGTGGCCAGCGTCCCGTTGTACGACAGGTTCTTGGCGGTGACGGCGGCGGCTTTCTGCGCGATGTCCGCGTTCCAGCCCTGGGTCACCTGCTGGTTGCCGGCGAAGGACCAGCCCAGCGTCCAAGAAGTGATCGCAGGACCGGTGTTGGTGAGGGTGACCTGAGTGGTGAAGCCGGTGTTCCACTGGTTCTGAACCGTATACGCGACCGTGCATCCGGCAGTCACGGCCGAGGCAGCCGAGGCGTTGGCGGCGGTGAACGCGGCTGCGGTGCCGCCCGCGGCGGCGATGAGGGCGCCTGCGGCAAGTAAGGCCGTACGGCGTTGTCGTGTGGGAGCTCTCATGTGCGGACTACCTCCGGAGGGGGGTTGACCTTCAAGTGGTCGAGGGAGGTGGTGCGTTGATGCCCGATTCGGTTACATGCCCTTAACGTGGGAGCGCTCCCATAGTTAAGCGTTGACCAAGTCCTGTCAACGCTTCAAACAGAACCGCCGGAACGGCTACGCGGCGGGCGCGGTCACGCGGTCGCCGCTCTCACGCGGTCGCCGCTGCCGTCGTCACGCCGTCGCCGCTGCCGCCGCCCGGCCCGCCGTGCGCCCCGAGAAGATGCAGCCGCCGAGGAACGTCCCCTCCAGCGAGCGGTAGCCGTGCATGCCCCCGCCGCCGAACCCAGCCGCCTCGCCCGCCGCGTACAGCCCGCCGAGCGGCTCGCCGCCCGCCCGCAGCACCCGACCGTCGAGGTCCGTCTCCAGCCCGCCGAGCGACTTGCGCGTCAGGATGTTCAGCCGGACTGCGATCAGCGGGCCCGCCTTCGGGTCCAGGATCCGGTGCGGCGACGCCGTACGGATCAGCTTGTCGCCGAGGTAGTTGCGCGCTCCGCGGATCGCCATGACCTGGAGGTCCTTGGTGAACGTGTTCGCGATCTCCCGGTCCCGCGCCTCGATTTCGCGGCGCAGCGCGGTCTCGTCGATCAGCGCGTCCTTGGTGATCGCGTTCATCCCACGGACGAGCGCCGGCAGATCCTTCTCCACCACGAAGTCCGGGCCGTGCTTCTTGAATGCCTCGACGGGCCCGGTCGCGCCCGGCAGCGCGCGCTTCAGGACCTCGCGCACGCTCTTGCCCGTCAGGTCCGGGTTCTGCTCGGAGCCCGACAGCGCGAACTCCTTCTCGATGATCTTCTGGGTGAGGACGAACCACGTGTAGTCGTAGCCCGTCGTCATGATGTGTTCCAGCGTCCCCAGCGTGTCGAACCCCGGGAACAGCGGGACCGGCAGCCGCTCCCCGCGCGCGTTCAGCCACAGCGACGACGGGCCCGGCAGGATCCGGATGCCGTGCCGGGTCCAGATCGGGTCCCAGTTCTCGATGCCCTCGGTGTAGTGCCACATGCGGTCGCCGTTGATCAGGTTCGCGCCGGCGGCCTCCGCCGTGCCCAGCATCAGACCGTCCACATGCGCCGGGACCCCGGACAGCAGTCGCTTCGGCGGCGTGCCGAGCCGGGCCGGCCAGCTCTTGCGTACGAGGTCGTGGTTCCCGCCGATTCCTCCGGAGGTGACGATCACGGCCTGCGCCGTCAGCGCGAACTCCTCGCGCACCTCGCGCGAGCTGGCCTCGCCGCGCTTCGCGCCGTCGGCGACCAGGACCTCACCGGTCACGCCGTCCACCGTTCCGTCCGTCGCGCTCAGCCCCGTCACCCGGTGCCGGAACCTCAGCTCGACCCTGCCTTGCGCGACGGCTTCGCGCACCTGGCGGATGAACGGCGCGATGATGCCGGGGCCGGTGCCCCACGTGATGTGGAAGCGGGGCACCGAGTTGCCGGGGCCCGTCGCCAGAAACCCGCCGCGTTCGGCCCAGCCGACCACCGGGAAGAACCGCACGCCGCGCTGGTGCAGCCAGGCGCGCTTCTCGCCTGCCGCGAAGTCCACGTACGTCTCGGCCCACTTGCGCGGCCAGTGGTCCTCCGGCCGGTCGAAGCCCGCCGTGCCCATCCAGTCCTGGAGCGCCAGCTCCCGGCTGTCCCTGATCCGCATCCGCCGCTGCTCCGGCGAATCGACCAGGAACAGCCCGCCGAACGACCAGAACGCCTGCCCGCCGAACGAGGCCTCTGGCTCCTGATCCACGAGGATGACCTTGCGGCCGGCCTCGGTCAGTTCGGCTGTCGCCACGAGCCCGGACAGCCCGGCTCCTACGACGATGACGTCCGCGTCCAGTGCCATGGCGGTGCCCTCCAGCTTCAACGGTTGAGGGCACGCTACGCCACCACTCGCCTCCGGCGGGGTTGGGTGCCGGCCGCTGCGCGCGGCGCCCGTGGGTACGCGCGGTGTCGCCGCTGGGTGCGCTCCGGGTTCGGTGCCGGCCGTGCGCCTGTGCCGGTGGGCGCGCACGGTGCGTTGCGGGGGTCGGTGCCGCGCCGGGGTATCTCCTCGGGCGGCGAACGCTCGTGTCAGCGGGACAGCGCGGGATGAGTTCGTTCGCCGCCCTGCGGGGACACCCCGCCCCGTCCCCTCCGGCCGGTTCAGCGCCCGCAGCACGGCGCCCATGCCCCTTTCCACAACGACACCGACCGGCCCGAGTTGCGGGACAGCACCACCCACAACCCTCCCGACCGGCCCGGCGCCTGCGGGACGGTAACCACACCCCGGCCCGGACCCCGTCCCCCAGCCCCACCCGGCCCGTTGGGCGCGATTCGGCCTGGGAGGGGACGGGGCGGGGTGTCCCCGCAGGGCGGCGTTGAGCGGGCCGCGACGTTTAAAGTGCGGTGAGCCATAGTGGAAGACTTGGGCGTTGCGGCCCGTAGCCGCCCGAGGAGATACCCCGGCGCGGCACCGACCCCCGACGAACACCCCGCGCACCCCGTGCAACCCGGCGCCGCAGGGCCCGGCGCCGGGCCCCTCCCCGTGCAGCCAAGACGAACACGTCAGACCTTCGCAACGGCCGTCGGGGCCGTTACTGAGCGAGGGTTGAAGCCGAAGGGGAGTTCCAGGCGATGAGCTCGCATGAGGGCCTCGTCGCAGAGGAGGTCCTGGGTGAGGCCGTCGGCGGTGATGACGCCCTCGCTGAGGACGACCGCCCGGGGGCAGAGTTCCAGGGCGTACGGAAGGTCATGGGTGACCATGAGAACCGTGACGTCCAGCGAGCGCAGGATGTCCGCCAGCTCGCGACGCGACGCGGGGTCGAGGTTGGACGACGGCTCGTCCAGGACCAGGATCTCCGGCCGCATGGCGAGCACGGTCGCCACCGCGACCCGCCGCCTCTGTCCGAAGGACAAGTGGTGCGGGGGGCGGGGGGCGAAGTCGGCCATGCCCACCTGGTCGAGCGCCGTCATCACGCGCGCCTCGAGTTCGGGGCCGCGCAGGCCACCGGCCGCGGGGCCGAAGGCGACGTCCTCACGGACGGTCGGCATGAAGAGCTGGTCGTCGGGGTCCTGGAAGACGATGCCGACGCGGCGGCGGATCTCGGCGAGGTGCTGCTTGCCGACGGGCAGGCCGCCGACGGTGACCGTGCCGGCGCCGCCGGTGAGGATCCCGTTGAGGTGCAGGACGAGGGTGGTCTTGCCCGCGCCGTTCGGTCCGAGAAGGGCCACCCGCTCGCCGCGGGCGACGGTGAGGTCGACGCCGAAGAGGGCCTGGTGGCCGTCGGGGTAGGCGTAGGCGAGGCCGCGTACGTCGAGCGAGGGGGAGGTCGGGTCGGGGGTCATGTCAGCGTCCATCCTGTCAGGCAGACGGCGAGGGCCAGTGCGGGGAGCACGGCGGCTTGGGACCACTGGGCGCGGGTGGCGGTGACGTCGTCGATCACGGGCATCGTGCCGGTGTAGCCGCGGCTGACCATCGCCAGGTGGACACGTTCGCCGCGCTCGTAGGAGCGGATGAACAGCGCGCCCGCGGACTTCGCGAGGACACCCCAGTGTCTGACGCCGCGTGCCTGGAAACCGCGGGACTCGCGGGCGATCCGCATCCGCCGCATCTCATCGGTGATGACATCGCCGTAGCGGATCATGAAGGATGCGATCTGGACGAGGAGCGGCGGCATACGCAGTCGCTGGAGGCCGAGCAGCAGCTCGCGCAGCTCGGTGGTGGCCGCGAGCAGGACGGACGCGGCAACGCCGAGGGTGCCCTTGACGAGGACGTTCCAGGCTCCCCACAGGCCGTTCTCGCTCAGCGAGAGGCCGAGGAATTCGATGTGCGGGCCGGTCGCGACGAAAGGGAGCAGGACCGCGAAGGCGACGAAGGGCACCTCGATCAGGAGCCTGCGGAGCAGGAACGAGATCGGGACGCGGGCGCGGAACGCGACGGCGACCAGCAGGACCGCGTACAGGCCGAAGGCCCACATCGCCTCGCGGGGGGTGGAGACCACGACGAGCACGAAGCCGAAGACGGCCGCGATCTTGCAGTGCGGCGGCAGCCCGTGCACGGGCGAGTGCCCGTGCCGGTAGAGCCGGTGTGCGTGTCCCGCGCCCATGCTCAGGCGCCCTGGACCGACTGGACGGTATGCGACCTGCGCCGCCGCACGACGACGAAGACGCCGGAGCCCACGGTGAGGGTCGCGCCGACTCCGATGACGCCGGCGAGACCACCGGACAGCCGGGCGTCGCCGATGTCCTTGACGCTGTAGCCGGCGAGGGGGGAGCCCTCGGCCGCGTGGTTCTTGGCGTTCTGGTCGATGCCCTTGTCGTGGGCGACCTTCTCCAGTCCGTCGGGGCTGGCGGAGGCGTAGTAGCTGACGCCGCCCGCGAGGGCGAGCGCCGCGATGAGGCCGGCGATCCAGACCGGCCGGTTGGAACGCGCGGCGGGCACCGGTGCGGTCACGACGGCGGCGGGCGCCGGAGTGGCCACGGCGACGGTCGTGGGACGGGCCTCCCCCGGTACGAGCGGAACGCCGGTCGGCGTGGTGCGCAGTTCCAGCGGCTTGCTGAGGCCACGGGCCCCGTAGACCAGGTCCGGGCGTACGGCGACGACCGCGCCGACGGTGGCGGCGGTGATCGCGGCCTCGCCGATGCCGATCAGCACATGGACGCCGACCATCGCGGTGGCGACCTTGCCGATCGGGACGTCGGTGGTGCCGCCGAGCCAGTAGATGGTGGTGAACGCGATGGCGGCGGCCGGCACCGAGACGACGGCGGCGGCGAACGACGCGACGGTGATGGAGGCGCGGCTGCGCGGCAGCACCTTCACCAGGCCGCGGAAGATCGCGTAGGCGACGACGGTCGTCACGATGGCCATGTCGGTGATGTTGGTGCCGAGCGCGGTGAGCCCGCCGTCCGCGAAGAGGACGCCCTGCATGAGCAGGACGACGGACACGCACAGCACTCCGGTAAAGGGGCCGACGAGGATCGCGGCGAGCGCGCCTCCCAGCAGGTGGCCGCTGGTGCCGGCGGCGACCGGGAAGTTCAGCATCTGCACGGCGAAGATGAAGGCGGCCACCAGGCCGGCGAGCGGCGCGGTGCGCTCGTCCAGTTCGCGGCGGGCGCCGCGCAGGCTGAGGGCCACAGCGGCGACGGCCACGACACCGGTCGCCGCCGACACCGGAGTGTCGATGAATCCGTCGGGTACGTGCATGGGGGTCCCCTCAAGTCCTGCCTGGTCAACTGTTTGATGATAGTGGCTTCCTGCAACTCATTCGCAAGAGCGGTTTGGATGCACAGGGAGCGCGTAAAAGTTGCCCTCACTCCCCCCGCCCCGAACCATGGGTGAGGTGAGCGATGGCGCGTATCTCCGGTTTCCGCACATTCATGGCGAACTGCTGTCCTTCGTCGCCGAGGACGATGTCTGGGTCGCGCCGCTGGGGCCGCCGGGCGCCGCTCCCGGCCGGGCCTGGCGGGTCACGGCCGACCGCACCCGGGTCGGATCGCCGCGCTTCTCGCCGGACGGCTCGGCCATCGCGTTCACCACGTGGCGCAGCCTGGATCCGGAGATCCATCTCGCGCCGGTGGACGGCGGCCCGGCCCGCCGTCTGACGTACTGGGGCAGCTTCGACACCCGGGTGTGCTCCTGGACGCCCGACGGGCAGGTGCTCGCGGTCTCCTCGCACGGCCAGCCGTTCTCGTACTTCTCCTGGGCCCACAGCGTGCCCACCGATGGCGGTCCCGGCGGGCGGCTGCCGTGGGGGCCGGTCTCGGACATCGCCGTCAGTGACGTCGCCGGTGAGCGCCATACGCTGCTGCTGACCGGCACCCCGCCGCACGAGCCGCACGCCTGGAAGCGGTACCGGGGCGGCGCGACGGGCCGGCTGTGGCTGCACGGCGAGCGGCTGGTGCCGGACATCGACGGGCATCTGAACTCCCCGATGTTCGTGGGCGACAGGATCGCGTTCCTGTCCGACCACGAGGGCGTCGGCAATCTGTATTCATGCCGACCGGACGGTACGGACCTGCGCCGCCATACCGACCACGCGGACTTCTACGCCCGCAGCGCGGCGACCGACGGCGTCCGTGTCGCCTACCAGTGCGCGGGCGAGCTGTGGATGGCCGACGACCTCTCCCCCGGTGCCCGCCCCAGCAAGCTGGATGTACGCCTCGGCGGCCCCCGTGCCGGACGGCGGGCCTACCAAGTACCCGCCGCCTCGAACCTGGACGGCCTGGCCTGCGACCGCACCGGCCGCGCGAGCGCGGTCTGCGTACGCGGCAGCCTGTACTGGCTGACCCACCGCGACGGCCCCGCCCGCACCATCGCCGACGAACCGGGTGCCCGCGTCCGGCTGCCCGAGATGCTCGGTGACACCGGCCGGATCGCCTTCATCACGGACGCGGAGGGCGAGGACGGCATCGAACTCGCCCACCTCCCAGGCCGCGCCAGCCGTCCTGCGGCCCGCGCAGCACGGGCGGACCTGGCGGACCTGGCTGACCTGGAACCCCTGGATGATCCGGGCGGATCGGACATCCTGGATGGCCTGGACGTTCCGGACGGCCCGGACGGAACCGCTGGCAACGCCTCGGCCGCCAGGCCCGCCGGCCCGACAGGCACGATCGGCGCCGGCACCACTGGCACTGCCGGCGCCACCGGCAACACCGGCACCGTCGGCCGCACCGCCGTCACCGGCACCGGGCGCAGGCTCGGCGTGGGCGAGTTGGGGCGCGTGCTGGAGCTGGTCTCCTCGCCGGACGGCGGCACGCTTGCCGTCGCCGCGAACGACGGGCGGCTGCTGCTCGTCAGCACCGGCGTAGCCGCCGCCGACGGCGGCTACGACGAGGACGACGACGCCCGCGACGACGACCCGTCCCGCACCACCACCGGCACCGACGCCGCCGGCATCGGCACCGGCACGGTGTCCGAGCTGATCTGGTCGACGAACGGCCCCGTCCGTGACCTCGCGTTCTCTCCCGATTCGGCCTGGCTCACGTGGTCCCACCCCGGGATCGGCCGGTCCCTGCGCTCGGTGAAGATCGCGAAGCTCGCGGACCGCACGATCATCGACGTGACGAACGGCCGCTTCGAGGACGAGCAGCCGGTCTTCACCCTCGACGGCCGCTATCTGGCGTTCCTGTCCTGGCGCGGCTTCGACCCGGTCTACGACGTGCACACCGGCGACCTGTCGTTCCCGCTCGGCTGCCGCCCCTATCTCGTACCGCTGAACTCCGCGACGCCGTCACCCTTCGCGCTGCCCGTGGAAGGCCGCCCGATCGGCGGCGGCCTGGACCCGGCCGAGAGCGGCGGGGACGGCGGTCCGGTGGTGGTCGAGACGGAGGGGCTGGCGAGCCGCGTCACGCCGTTCCCCGTCCCCGCCTCCAAGTACTCGGCGCTGGAGCCGGTGCACGACGGCCTGGTGTGGCTGCGCTGGCCGATCTCCGGGGCGCTGGGCGAGACGTTCACCAACCCGACGGACCCGTCCGCGCGCCCGACCCTGGAGTACTTCAACCTGGGCAAGTCCAAACGGACCGAACTCGTCCACCACATGGACTGGTACGCGGTCAGCGGCGACGGCAAGCGGCTCGCGGTCTTCGACGAGGGCGATCTGGCCGTCGTCCCGGCCACCGAGCGCGGCGACGACGATTCCACGGTCTACGTCGACATGCGGCGGATCCTGCACGAGGTCGACCCGCCCTCCGAATGGCAGCAGTCCTACGCCGAGGCCGGCCGGCTCATCCGCGACTACTTCTGGGCCCCCGACATGTGCGGCATCGACTGGCCCGCGATCCTCGACCAGTACCGGCCGCTGGTCGAACGAGTCGCCACCCCGGACGAGTTCGCCGATCTGCTGCGGGAGGTCCTCGGCGAGCTGGGCACCTCGCACGCCTATGTCAGCCCGGCCCGCCGCAACGAGGGCCCTGCGCACTATCAGCGGCCGATCGGGCTGCTCGGCGCCAACTTCCAGCACAACAAGGACGGTACGTGGACGGTGGTGCGGATCCTGCCCGGTGAGTCCTCGGACTCCAAGGCCCGCTCCCCGCTCGCCGGCACCGGAATCCGCGAGGGTGCGGTGCTCACCCATATCGACGGGCGGCCCGTCGACCCTTGCGCGGGACCGTATCCGCTGCTCGCGGGCGCGGGCGGCACCACCGTGGAGCTGACGTTCACCCCGCCCGGCGAGGGGCATCCGCGCCGGGTCGCCGTCGTCCCGCTGATCGACGAACGGCCGCTGCGCTACCAGGACTGGGTCGCCAAACGGCGCTCCGTCGTACGTCATCTGAGCGGCGGCCGGTGCGGCTATCTGCACATCCCGGACATGGGCGGCTCCGGCTGGGCGCAGTTCAACCGCGATCTGCGGATGGAGGTCGCCTATGAGGCGCTGATCGTGGATGTGCGCGGCAACGCGGGCGGGCACATCAGCGAACTCGTCGTGGAGAAACTCACCCGCACCATCCTCGGCTGGGACCTCACCCGCAACGCCCAGCCGGTCTCGTACGCGGGCAACGCGCCGCGCGGTCCGGTCGTCGCGCTGGCCGACGAGGCGACCTCCTCGGACGGCGACATGATCACCGCCGTGTTCAAACTGCTGGGCCTCGGCCCGGTGGTGGGGCTGCGTACCTGGGGCGGGGTGGTCGGCATGACCGGCAGGCACAAGCTGGGGGACGGCACGGTGATCACCGTCCCGATGAACGCGGGCTGGTTCAACGCGTACGGGTGGGGCGTTGAGAACTACGGCGTCGACCCCGATATCGAGTCCCTCCGCACGCCGCTGGACTGGGCCGAGGGCCGGCACGGCCAACTCGACGTGGCCGTCAGGACGGCGCTCGGTCTGCTGGCCGAACACCCCGCCGCCACACCGCCCGACCTCTCCCAGCGCCCGGACCGCCGCCGCCCGCCGCTGCCTCAACGCTGACGGAACGGCCGGCCGACGGCGGTGCCACCGCGTCGGCACCGCCGTCGGTCGCGCCGCACCGCGCCGCGCCGCGAGAAGGGGCGCGCCCTTTCGGGTGCGCCCCTTCAGCGTTCGCGACGTGCCGGCTGACTAGCTCCAGTCGTCCTGGGCGTCCTCGAACGTGTCCTGGGCCTTGTTCCGGCCCTGGTCACGCATGTCGGCGGCCTTGTCCATGGTCGGGTCCGCGGCGTCCGCGGCCTTGTCCTTGGACTCGCCCATGGCCTCCTTGGCCTTCTTGCCGAGGTCGCCGGCCTTGTCCTGGAACTTGTCGAAAGCGCCCATGATCACTCCTCCTGGAGTTTGTCGGGATGGGGCCTCGACCAGACTGACACGACCGAACATAGCTCGCACGTTGGGGCATAAACCCCAGCTCAATGGCCCTGTTTCACCCTACGGAGCGTGACGATTGCGCCGCCTCGTCCGCTTCTCCGCCGCGTCCGACGAGCCCCCGGCGAGCGCCCGCCGTGGCGGCGAACTGCGGCTCGGCCCGTCGCATCTCGCGCTGGCCCAGCACACCGCCGATGACCGACGGCAGATAGCCGCGTACGGACTGCATGCCGCGCAGCCACCACTGCGCGTACACGTGCGGCGAGCGGCGCTCGATGCCGGCGGCGATCCGCTCGACGGCCGGCTCCAGCGGATAGGTGCGGTTCGCCGGCCAGGGCAGCTTGGACCGCATATGGCGCATGAGGTCGTCCTCGTCCGCGCCCCGCACCATATCGGTGTCGGTCCAGCTCAGATAGCCGACACCGACCTTGACGCCCTTGTGGCCGACCTCGGCACGCAGGCTGTGGGCGAACGCCTCGACGCCCGCCTTGCTCGCGCAGTACGCGGTCATCATCGGGGCTGGGGTGATCGCCGCCAGCGAGGCGATCTGCAGCAGATAGCCGTGCGAGCTGAGCAGCGCGGGCAGGAAGGCGCGGGCAGTGGTGACACTGCCCAGCAGATTGACGTTCACGACCCGCTCGAACGCGACGGGGTCGGAGTCCAGGAACGGACCGCCGGTCGCCACACCCGCGTTGGCGACGACGACATCGATCCGGCCGAAGTGCGCGAGGATCTCGGCCGCGGCCCGCTTCATCGCCTCGAGATCGGTGACATCGGCCACCCAGTGGGCCGCGCCGCCGCCCAGCCCCTCCGCCACCAGCTTCAGCTGGTCCGGCTCAAGGCCGACCAGCGCCAGCTTGGCGCCGCGCTGCGCGAGCTTGCGCGCGAGCATCTCGCCGACTCCCCTGGCGGCACCGGTGACCACCACGACCTGTCCGTTCAACGACTGACTCATACCGTCTCCTCCTTGACCGGCAGGTGTTCCTCGACCGGCGGGTGATCCTTCACCGGCAGGTCCTTCGCCGGCAGGTGATCCCTGACGAGACCGCGGACGACGTCCGCGACCGCGCCGGTGCCTTCGATGGGTGTCATGTGGCCGAGCCCTTCGAGCTCGGTCAGGCCCACGCAGTCCGGCAGCGCGGCGGCCATGCCTCGCGCGTGCACCGGCGGCGTCAGTTTGTCCGCCGTACCGACCAGTACGAAGGTGGGCGCGGTGAGTGCCGCGAGCCCCGCGTCCAGGTCGAGCCCCGCCAGCACCCGTCCCCACGCGGAGCGCTGCCGGGTCCCGCAGGCGTGCACGATACGGGCGGTCGCGGCGACCTGCTCCGGGGTCGAACCCGACGCCATCACGCCGTACTTGAGCGCGGCGCGCGTCACCGGGGTGACCGGTCCGAGCGGGGCGCGCGAGCCGAGCAGCAGCCGGTGGAACCCGTCGCGGACCTTCTTCGAGCGGATCCGCGGCGGCAGCACCTGGGTCTCGGCGAGCAGCCGCCCGCTGCCGGTGCTGGCCAGCACCGCGGCGGCCGTACGCGACCGCACACCGGGGCGCTGGGAGGCGGCCATCAGCGTCATGCCGCCCATCGAGTGACCGACCAGTACGGCCCGCTCGCCCTCCTCCACCACGGCTTCCAGCACCGCCGCCAGGTCGTCGGCCAGCGCCTCCGTGCTGTATCCGGCGCGGTCCGGTGTGGCGCTGCGGCCGTGCCCGCGCTGGTCGTAGGCGACCACCCGGAAGTCGGCGGGCAGTTCGCGGATCAGCGGCGCCCAGAAGATCGTCGAGCAGGTCCAGCCGTGGATCAGGACGACGGTGGGGCCGTCGGCCCGGCCGTGCTCCTCGACATGGATCCGGGTGCCGTCCGCCGAGTTCACCGCCAGCTCCCGGCGGGGCGCGGGCAGGGTGTACGGGCTCCCGTCACTTCCCGCCGCGGTCCCGCTCGCTGCGGCGGTCCTGTCCCTTGCGGTGATCCTGCTCATGACGCGACCGCCTTCGCCGGTTCCGCCGTGCGCAGCGGCGCCGGCATCAGGTCGTACTCTGCCAGCTTCAACTCACGGGTGGCCCGCCGGAATTCGGCCGTCGTACCGGGCCAGGCCGTGGTGTTGCGGCCCTCCGAGTCCAGGTACCAGCTCTTGCAGCCACCGGTGTTCCACACGGTGCGGGCGGTCCGCCGCTGCATCTCGGTGTTCCACGCCTTGACGGCCTCCGGCTTGGCGTCGAGGGCGGCGGCACCCGTCTGCTCCAGCGTGCGCAGATAGTCGGCCACGTAGTTGATCGACGACTCGATCATCAGGATCATTGAGCTGTTCCCGAGGCCGGTGTTGGGGCCGATGATCAGCAGCAGGTTCGGGAAGCCGTCGATCGTGGTGCCGCGCAGCGCGGCCATCCCGTCCTTCCAGTGCTCGGCCAGCGAACGGCCACCCACGCCGGTGATGCGGTCGCCGATCGGCATGTCCGTCACATGGAAGCCGGTGCCGAAGACGATCGCGTCGACCTCCCGCTCGGTGCCGTCCGCGGTGACGATCGTCGAGCCGCGCACCTCCTTGAGCGCGGAGGTGACCACTTCGGTGTTGGGCTGGGCGAGCGCCGGATAGTAGTCGTTGGACAGCAGGATCCGCTTGCAGCCGATGGTGTAGTCGGGCGTCAGCTGCGCCCGCATCACCGGGTCCTTGATCGCGCGGCGCATATGGTTCCTGGCGATCTGCTCGGTCGCCTTCATCAGCTGCGGCCGCTTCACGAACGCGCCGACCTGGAACTCCCGGATCAGCCACAGCAGCCCGCGCCGCGCCTTGGCGGTGCCGGGCACCTTGCCGTGCAGCCACCGTTCCGCCTTGTTGATGCCGCGGTCCATCCGCGGCATCACCCACGGCGGGGTGCGCTGCAGCACGGTCAGCGACTTCACCTGCGGCTGTATCGACGGCACGATCTGGATCGCGGAGGCGCCCGTGCCGACCATGGCGACGCGCTTGTCCTTGATGTCGAAGTCGTGGTCCCAGCGCGAGGAGTGGAAGACGGCGCCGGGGAAGGTGTCGAGCCCCGGGATGTCCGGCAGCTTGGGGTCGGAGAGCGGGCCGGTGGCGGAGACCACCACGTCCGCCGTCAGCTCACCCTGCGTGGTCTCGATGTTCCAGTGCTTCGCCTCGTCGTCCCAGCCCGCCTTCAGCACCTCGGAGTTGAACCGCAGGTGCGGCCGCAGTCCGAAGGTGTCGGTGACGCGCTCCAGGTAGGCGCGGATGTGCGGCTGCCCGGAGAACGTACGGGGCCAGTCCGCGTTCGGCGCGAAGGAGAACGAGTACAGATGGGAGGGGACGTCGCAGGCGCATCCCGGGTAGCTGTTGTCCCGCCAGGTCCCGCCGACCGAGTCGGCGCGCTCGAGGACCACGAAGTCCGTGATGCCCTCGCGCCGCAACCGGACGGCCGCGCCGAGCCCGCCGAACCCCGATCCGATAACCGCCACCCGCACATGCTCAGCCATGGCGCCGCCTCCCTGCCCTCAATCACGCCAGCAATCACTGGCACGATCCGTACGGTAGACCAATCCGGTTACCGGCGGTAGGGGTCGGAGCCACCCAAGAAGCGGCCGCTCCGCACCGGGGCACATGATCCGCACGGACCCCGGCGCGCTCCCGGGACGGCATAGGCTGACGACGTGGCCGAGGACTCGCAGGGAACCAAGGAGCAGCCCGCAGGGCAGGAATACCGCATGGAGGCGCTGGCCAAGGCGGCCGGCCTCCCGGTGCGAACCGTCCGCTTCTACCGCGAGCGCAAGCTCATCCCGCCCCCGCGCCGCGAAGGCCGGATCGCCTGGTACGGCGAGACCCACCTCGCCCGCCTCCACACGATCGCCGCCCTCCTCGAGCGCGGCCACACGCTCGGCGGCATCGCCGAACTGATCGCCGCCTGGGAGAACGGCCGCACCCTCGACGGAGTCGCCGAACTCCTCGGCCTGGAAGGTGCGTTGATCACGCCGTGGTCCGAGGAGACGCCTGTCAGGCTCACCCCTGAGGCCCTCGCCGACTACTTCGGCGGGGACGTCACCCCGGAGAACCTGACCACCGCCCTCGACATCGGCTACATCGCGGTCGACGGCGAGAACGTCGTCCACACCAGCCGCCGGCTGCTCGACGCCTCCGCCGCCCTCGTCCGCGAGGGCGTCCCGCTCGCCGCCGTACTGGAGACGGGCCGCGCCGTACGTGTCCATGTGGACGCACTCGCGGACCTCTTCACGGTGCTCATCCGCAAGCACGTGGTGGACGCCGCCGTCGAGTCCCTGCCGCCGGGCGAGGCGACCCGGCTCGTCGAGGCCCTGGAGCGGCTGCATCCGCTGGCCAAGAACGTGGTCGACGCCGAACTGTCGCTGGCCATGGACCGCCGCGTCCGCGCCGAGCTGGAGAACTGGCTGCAGGAGCACGCGGCGTCCGCGCCCGTGGAGCCGGAGTCAGGGGCAGCGCCCGGGTCCCCGGCGGCCGACGAACCGCCGGGCGACCCCAGCCCATAAGTCGCACTTTCGGGCACCCCCCTCTGGCCGAAGAGGCCGTGCTGCCGTGCGCGGTCCCCCGCCATCCGGATCGCCATCGGGATCGCCATCCGGATCGCCATCCGGATCGCGACCGGGTCGCGATCCCGATCATCTGGGCGACTCCGGCGCGTTCGCCGTGCCGCCCAGCGGTGGCGGGACGCGGCACCCCGTCCAACCCTGAGGGGGACCCGCCCCCGTCGCAGGAGGTACCGGCCCGATGACCACGCTCAGCCGAGGCCGGACCCGCCACGGGACCGCCCCTTGGGCCGACTGTCCTCACCCGCCGCCAGACCAACGTCATCTTCGTGACGATCGTCCTCGGCATGCTGCCGGCCGCGCTCGACCAGACCATCGTCTCGACCGCCCTCCCGACGATCGTCGCCGACCTCGGCGGCGCCGGGCACATGGCCTGGGTGGTGACCGCCTACCTCCTCGCCGAGACCGTCTCCATGGTCCTGGTCGGCAAGTTCGGTGACCTGTTCGGCCGAAAGATCGTCTTCCAGATCAGCGCGGTCGTCTTCGTCGCCGGATCCGTCTTCGCGGGTGTCGCCAACGGCATGGGCATGCTGGTCATCGCCCGTGCGATCCAGGGCATCGGCGGCGGTGGGCTGATGGTCACCGCGATGGCCCTGATCGCGGACGTCATCCCGCTGCGCGAACGCGGCAAGTACCAGGGCGCGCTGGGCGCGGTCTTCGGTGTCACCACCGTGGTCGGCCCGACGCTCGGCGGCCTCTTCACCGACCACGCGTCCTGGCGCTGGTGAATCATCGACGCCTACGCCGACACCGTGAACTACGTCTTCCAGTGGGTCGCACCGGTCGCCCTCGTCGGCTTCGTCGTCGCCTGGTTCCTCAAGGAAGTGCCTCTGCGCGACAGCGCCCGGGCCGGCGCCTCCGACATGGGCGACGCCTTCGCCGCTCCCAATTCCGCCGACGCCGACCGGCAGTTGGAACGCTCCATCGCCCACGTCATGCGCCGGGCCAAGGCCGAGGAACCGGTCTCGCTACGGATCCTCGCCGACTCCGGCAGCCGTCTCACGCCCGGCCAGGCCTGGGCCCTCGGGCAGATCCACTGGCGCGGCCGGCTCCAGGGAGGCGCCCGGCTCAGCGCCGTCGCCAAGGCCCACCGGATGCCCGGGGAGATCCTCGAACCCGTCTTCTCCAAGATCTCCCACGCCGGATACGCCGATTTCGACGGCGAAGAGCTCGCCATCACCGGCTCCGGCCGCGCGGAGATCGACCTCCTCGCCGGCGCGTGGCGCCGCTGGCTCGACGAGCACCTCGACGACTGGGACGTCACCGACCCCGACGACCGCGCCCGCCTCGACCGCGCCATCGACGGCATCGCGAGCCGCCTCCTGGACGAGGAGGAGGCACACCACGAGCGCACGGCGCTCTGAACTGCAAAGCTGGAAGGTGGGTGGTGAGACGGAGGACGTGGTGGAGGCGCACGCCACGACGCCGAAAGGCCGCAACGCCGATTCGAGGAGGCACCTCATGGACCAGTCCGACGACACCAAGGCCGAACAGGCGATCCTCTCCCGGATCAAGGCCATGGTCGCCGACGAGAAGGAGCTGCGCGAGCAGCTCACCGAAGGACGGATCGACGTGGCCACCGAACACATCCGGCTGGCCGGTCTGGAACGCGAACTGGACCAGTGCTGGGACCTGCTGCGCCAGCGCCGCGCCAGGGCCGAGGCCGGTGAGGACCCGAGCGGAGCCCGCGTCCGGTCCGAATTCACCGTGGAGGGCTATATCTCATGATCACTGCGGCGACCGGAGGCAGCCCGCGATGAGTCCGATGAGCGCCGAGGTACCGATCCCCGAGGACGCCAGGCCCTACCCGGGGGCTGTCATCACGGTCACCTTCGAAACGGCCCGCTGCCTGCACTCCGGCGAATGCGTACGCGGCCTCCCCCAGGTCTTCGACAGCGCCGCGCGGCCCTGGATCCGGCCCGACGCCGCCCCCGCCGACCTCGTCACGCAGATCATCCGCCGCTGCCCCTCCGGCGCCCTCCAGTACCGCATCGACGGCGGCCGCCCCGAGGAACCCACCCACCCGACGGAGATCAGCCGCTCCTCTTCCGGGGGCATCACCGTCCGCGGCGACCTGGTGATCCACACCGGCGGTGCGGCCCGCATCGAGACCCGCGCCGTCCTCTGCGGCTGCGGCGCCACGGGCCGCGCCCCGTACTGCGACCGCACCGGACTGTGCGGGACCGCTGAGCGCGGCCCCGACGGCCGGTCGGAATCGTCGTCAGGCCACGAACATCAGACCATGAAGGTCAGACCGTGAAACGTCAGGTCGTGAACGTCAGGCCATGAACATCGGACCGCGAAACGTCAGGCTGTGAACATCAGGCCGTGAACAGGGCCTGCAGGTCGCCGTATCCGAGCCCGTCCTCGACCGAGGTACAGGTGCCGGCGTCCAGGAATTCGCGGGCCGCGCGCCGCACCAGGCCGTACGCGGACTCGGCCACGCGTCCGCCGATGCTGACGCGTGCCGCCCCGGCTCCCGCGAGTTCGGCTACGGACGGCGCCCCCGGTCCGGTGAGGACGTTCAGCGGTGCATCGATCCGCTTGGCGAGGTCGGCGATCAGCGCGAGATCCGTCACGCCGGGGACGAAGATTCCGCTGGCGCCCGCGGCGAGGTAGGCGGCGGCACGTTCGAGCGTGGCGTCGAGCCGCGTCCCGGGCTCGCCGACGGCGCTCAGATAGACGTCGGTGCGGGCATTGATGAAGAGCGGAACGTCCGCCGCGTCGGCGGCCTTTCGCGCGGCGGCGATCCGTTCCGCCTGCTCATCGACCGCGCGCAGCTGGGTGGGCCCGTTGGCGAGGGCGTCCTCGATGTTGATGCCGACGGCTCCGGCGGCGAGGACACCGCGCACGGTCTCGGCGACGCCGTCCGCGTCGTCGGCGAATCCGCTCTCGATATCGGCGGACACCGGTACGCCGACCGCTGCCGCGACCCGGCCGATGAGGGCGAGCGCGAGCTCGCGGGGCAGCCGGTCGCCGTCGGCGTATCCGAGGCTCCAGGCGACACCGCAGCTGGTCGTGGCGACGGCCGCCGCCCCCGCCTCCTCGATGATCCGCGCGCTGGCCACGTCCCACGCGTTGGCGAGCGCGAGCGGCCGGTCGGCGGTGTGCAGGGAGTGGAGGAGGAGGGCCTTGTCACGGAGGTTCGGCATACGCGTCATGCACACAGTCCATCAGCTGGGCGCGGCTCCGTCCGGCGATTCTCCGACATGGGCGTCCGGGCCGGACGCAACTGGAAGCCGTCGGACGCCGCCAGGGGCTACGAGCTGGAGTTCGTCTCCGACGCCATGTCAGGACTCACCGCCGAGGGCGGACCAGACCGTCGGCGAAGCCGCTGCCGGGCGGCTGCTCGGTCACGTTCGGCCGGTCCACCCGGACGAGCCGCCCGCCACGCGATGTGTTGCGGCGGTCACCGCATGGGCGCAAATTGAACAGGGGCCGGATTCCGGCCGTCCGATCCCTCAAGGAGGACCTTCATGGCGATTTTCATGCACGCCGAGCTGCCGGGCGTCACCACTGCGCAGTACGACACCCTGAACGCCGCATTGCAAGCGCTTCCCGGCAACACGTTCGAAGGATGTCTGTCCCACGTCGCCGTCGGCACGCCCACGGGCCTGCAGATCTTCGACGTCTGGGAGTCCCAGGGGCGATGGACAAGTTCACCGAGCTGATGATGCCCCACGCCCAGAAGGCGGGCTTCCCCCAGTCGGGCGAGCCGCCGAAGATCTCCGAGGTGCACAACTGGACGCCCGGGGAGTAACCGGACGGCCGCGCCGAGCGCCGGTCCCGGAACCAGCGGCGCCCCCACCGATCCGATCGGGATGGGGGCCCGCCACCGCCCGGCCGCCATCGCGCCCTGAGCGCCGCCCGGCGAAGTACATGTCGGATTTCCGCTAGACCGGGCGCGTGACCACGGGCGATGCTGAAGTCATGCACACAGACTTCGAGCGTTGCGTGCGTGCCGTGCAGTCGAAGGACGCCCGGTTCGACGGGTGGTTCTTCACCGCGGTGCTGACGACCAGGATCTACTGCCGGCCCAGCTGCCCCGTGGTGCCGCCCAAGGTCGAGAACATGAGCTTCTACCCGAGCGCAGCGGCGGCGCAACAAGCCGGATTCCGGGCCTGCAAGCGGTGCCGCCCGGACGCGAGCCCGGGGTCGCCGCAGTGGAACGAGCGGGCGGACCTCGTCGCACGGGCGATGCGGCTGATCGCGGACGGGGTGGTGGACCGGGACGGTGTCCCGGGACTGGCGGCCCGGCTGGGGTACAGCACCCGGCAGGTCGAGCGGCAGCTGCTCGCCGAACTGGGGGCGGGGCCGCTGGCGTTGGCGCGGGCGCAGCGCGCGCAGACCGCCCGGCTGCTGATCGAGACGACGACGCTGCCGATGGGGGAATCGGCCTTCGCGGCGGGCTTCTCCAGTATCCGCACCTTCAACGACACCGTCCGCGAGGTGTTCGCGCTCTCCCCCACGGAGTTGCGCGCCCGCGTCGCCAAGGGCCGACCGCCGGCCACGCCCGGTGTGCTCTCGCTGCGGCTGCCCTTCCGGGCCCCGCTGTGCCCGGACAATCTCTTCGGGCATCTGGCGGCGACGGCCGTGCCGGGCGTCGAGGAGTGGCGGGACGGCGCGTACCGCCGCACGCTGCGGCTGCCGCACGGCCCCGGCGTCGTCGGCCTGCGCCCGCGTCCTGACCACATCGAGTGCCGGCTGCGGCTCACGGACCTCCGCGACCTGGCGCACGCGATCAGCCGCTGCCGGTGGATGCTGGACCTCGACGCGGACCCGGTCGCGGTCGACGCGCTGCTGAGCGCGGACCCGCTGCTGGCGCCGCTCGTCGCCAAGGCACCGGGACGGCGGGTGCCGCGCGTGGCCGACGGCCCCGAGTTCGCCGTACGCGCCGTACTCGGGCAGCAGATCTCGACGGCGGCCGCCCGCACCCACGCGGGCCGGCTGGTGACGGCCTACGGCGAGCCCGTCGAGGACCCGGACGGCGGCCTGACGCACCTGTTCCCGGATCCGGCCGCGCTCGCCGGCCTGGACCCGGCGGCGCTCGCCATGCCGCAGACCCGCCGCACCACTCTCACCACGCTGAACTCCGCCCTGGCGAGTGGCGAACTCGACCTCGATGTCGGCAGCGACTGGCAGCGCGCCCGCGCACAGCTGTCCGCGCTGCCGGGGTTCGGCCCATGGACCGTCGAGTCGATCGCGATGCGCGCGCTCGGCGACCCGGACGCGTTCTTGCCGGGCGATCTCGGAATCCGCTTCGCCGCGAAGGAGTTGGGGCTGCCCACCACTCCCGCCGCTCTCACCCGCCACTCCGCCGCCTGGGCGCCATGGCGCGCCTACGCCGTCCAGTACCTGTGGGCGACCGGCGACCACGCCGTCAACTTCCTCCCCGCCACCGGAGCCGCGTGATGTCCACCCGTACCCACACCGTGACCGATTCCCCCTGCGGCCCGCTGACCCTCGTCGCCCTCGACGGGACCCTCTGCGGCCTGTACATGACGCAGCAGCGGCACCGCCCCGCCGAGGAGACGTTCGGCGACCGCGACGACTCCGCCTTCGGCGCCGTCGAGGAACAGCTCGCCGCCTATTTCGCCGGGGAACTGACCGATTTCGAGCTCCCGATGACGCTGCTGGGCACCCCGTTCCAGCAGCGCGTCTGGTCCGCTCTGCGCGACATCCCGTACGGCGAGACCCGCTCCTACGGCCGGCTCGCCGACCTGCTCGGCAACCCGGGTGCCTCCCGCGCCGTCGGCCTCGCCAACGGCAAGAACCCCATCGGCGTCATCGTCCCGTGCCACCGCGTCGTCGGCTCCACCGGCTCGCTCACCGGCTATGGCGGCGGCCTCGACCGGAAGCGCTACCTCCTCGCCTTCGAGCAGGGATCGGCCGAGCCCGCCGCGCTGTTCTGAACGGAACGCGCCCAGCGGACAGGCGCGAAGCGCGTTGGCGACAGGCGCTGAGCACCCATGGGACAGGGCCCGGCGAATGGTTCGCCGGGCCCTGTCCTTCGCGCCGTCCCCCCGTCCCCACGGGGAGGGCGCGTCATGGGGCCGTCGTCAATCCGCCGACCGGCGGCCCCAGCTGGTGTGCCGCGTCAGACGCGGCTCGGCTCCTGCGCCCGGTCGGGCACGGCATCCGTGGCCTGCGCGGCCAGGTTCTTCTGGAGCTGTTCGCCTTCGACGTCGACATTCGGCAGCGCCCTGTCGAGCCAGCGCGGCAGCCACCAGGCGGCCTTGCCGAGCAGCGCGAGGACCGCCGGGACGACGGCCATGCGCACCACGAACGCGTCGAAGGCGACAGCGATCGCTAGGCCGAAGCCCATCATCTTGATCATTGACTCCGACGAGCCGATGAAGCCGGCGAAGACGCTGATCATGATGACGGCGGCGGCCGCGACCACCCGGGCTCCGTGGGTGAAGCCGGTGACGATCGCTTGGCCGGGCCGCTCGCCGTGCACATACGCCTCACGCATCCGCGTGACGAGGAAGACCTCGTAGTCCATCGCGAGACCGAACACCACACCGATCATGAAGATCGGCATCATGCTCATGATCGGCCCGGTCTGTTCGACACCGATCAGGCTCGCGAACCAGCCCCACTGGAAGACCGCGACGACCGCGCCGAGTGCCGCGACGACCGACAGCAGGAAGCCGAGAGCCGCCTTGAGCGGTACCAGCACCGAGCGGAAGACCACCATCAGCAGCAGGAACGCCAGGCCGACGACAAGCGCCAGATACGGCAGCAGCGCGTCGTTCAGCTTCTGCGACACGTCGATGTTCATGGCCGTCGTGCCGGTCACCAGCGTCACGGCGCCCGTGTCGGACTTCAGACCGGCCGCCTTGTCGCGGATCGAGTGGACGAGGTTCTCGGTCTCGATACCGCTGGGCTTGGACTTCGGGACGACCGTCAGCATCGCGGTGTTGCCGGCCTTGTTGAACGCGGGCGCGGTGACCTTCTCGACATCGTCCAGACCGGTGATGGTCTTGGAGATCTTGTCGAGGGCCGCCTTCGGGTCGTCGCTGTGCGCCGCGTCCACGGCGATCATCAGCGGGCCGTTGAAGCCGGGGCCGAAGCCGTTGGACAGCAGGTCGTACGCCTTGCGCTGGGTGGTGCTGACCGGCTGCGAGCCGTCGTCGGGCAGGCCGAGTTGCAGGCTGGCCGCCGGAATGGCGATCGCGCCCAGGCCGAGCACGCCCACCACGAGCACCCAGATCGGGCGGCGCAGAACGAACCGGGCCCAGCGGGTGCCCATGTTGGGCTTCTTCGCGGCAGCGGCAGCGGCAGCGGAGGTGGAGGAGGAGGAGGAGGCGGACGCGTCACTCCCGTCCCCCTTGAGACCCCCGCGCGTCTTGCGGCCGAAGGCCCGGTACTTGGCGAAGCCGAGCATCGCCGGGATCAGGGTGAGCGCGATGAGGACGGCGATGGCGACCGTACCGGCCGCCGCGAGGCCCATCTTGGTGAGCATCGGGATGTTGACGACGGCGAGTCCGGCGAGCGCGATCAGCACCGTCAGTCCCGCGAAGACCACCGCGGATCCGGCGGTTCCCACCGCCCGTCCGGCCGCGTCCTCCGGTTCTCGGCCCTCGGTCAGTTCATGCCGGAAGCGCGAGACGATGAAGAGCGCGTAGTCGATGCCGACCGCGAGACCGATCATCATCGCGAGGGTGGACGTGGAGCTGCCCAGGTCCAGTACGTTCGCGAGCGCGGTGATCGACGAGACGCCGATGCCCACACCGATGAGGGCGGTCAGCAGCGGCAGCCCGGCCGCGACCAGCGACCCGAAGGTGACGAGCAGCACGACCGCGGAGATGCCGATACCGATGACCTCGGTGGCCCCGGTCGTGGGCATGGCCTGCAGCGCGTCACCACCGATCTCGACGGTGAGCCCGGCGTCACGGCCGTGCTGCGCGGCGTCCTTGAGTGCCGCACGGTCCGGGTCGGTCAACTCCATGGAGGTGACCTTGTACTTCACGGACGCGTAGGCGGTGCTGCCGTCCTTGCTGACGGCCTTGGCCTCGAACGGATCGGCGACGGAACTCACCTGCGCGCCGGTCTTCAGCTCGGCGACGACCTTCTGCGCGGCGGCTTTCTGCGCGCCGACGTCCACCTTCGCCCCGCCGGGAGCCGTGAACACCACCCGCGCGGAGGCACCGTTGGCGTTGGCGTCCGGGAAGCGCTGCTCCATCAGGTCGAAGGCCTTCTGCGCCTCCGTGCCCGGTATCGAGAAGCTGCTCGAGGTTGAGGTGGACGCGGAGGCGGCGCCGACTCCGGCGAGTGCGAGAAGTGCCACCCATACGAGGGCGACATACCGGCGTCGCCTGAAGGCGAACCGGCCGAGTTTGTACAGGAAAGTAGCCACGAGTCGCGGCGCTCCCGTCAGGTCGAGGGAAAGAGGGCGTACGGTGCCGGCCCGACGACGAGAGCGGCGTGTCAGGTGGGGCCTTGTTCGGGTGGGTTTTGGTGAAGTGGGACCTAGTTCACGTGTGTGGTCAGGAGGGCGGGCGGATCAGGTCAGACGCAGGGCGGGGAGTACCACCGCGTCGATATAACGGAGGACGAATTCGGGATCCGGTTCGGCTCCCTCGATCAGCGGCCGCCCCATCGCGGCGCCGATCAGCATGTGCGGGACGAATTCCCTCGCGGGGATGTCAGCCGCCAACTCACCGCGTTCCACGGCACGTTGCAACATGCCGTCGAAGGCGGCCATTTCCGGTTCGATGAGCAGTTGCCGCAGCGCCTGGAACAGGTCCGGATTCTGGTGCGCGGCCAGCCCGAGCGCCCGCATCAGTTCGTTGTCCCGTTTCGCGTCGCCGGCTTCGTCGTGGCACCGCACCAGTTCGCGCAGATCACCCCGGACCGATCCGGTGTCGATGTCCTCGATCCGCACCGGCTTGGTGTGCCGCAACGCTGTGGCCACCAGTTCGGGCTTGCCCTTCCACTGCCGGTAGAGCGTCGCCTTGCTGGAGCGGGTGCGCTGGGCGATCGCGTCCATGGTGAGCGCCTCGTATCCCACCTCCCGCAGCAGCTCGACCACGGCGGCGTAGAGCTCCTGCTCGCGTTCGGGGGTGAGCCGTGTGCGGCGTGCCGGGGCATCGGTCGACATCCTCGGCCTCCCATCCAAACGAAACGGTTTCGTACAGCTGACACCTAGAGAGTAGAACACCACCTATCGAAACGTACCCGTTTCGATAGGTGGTGTGCGTCACGTGGGCGTCACGCTGCCGCGCCGGCAGGATCCTGCCCGGATCGCGCTGCCCGGATTGCTGCTCGGGCCGCTGCTCGGGCCGCCGCTCAGATCCAGCCGTCCAGCGAACGGAGGAATCCGTCGAAGTCGTCGCGGTGGATGGTGTGGCTCGCGCCCATCACCGTCCGGATGCCGAAGCCGCGCTCGCTGAGCAGGCCCGCGTCGGCCGGGCCGATCAGGAAGCTGTTCTCCGCGAGCTGCACGAGCGACGGAACCGCGGGCTTCTCCGGCAGGTAGCCGGTCAGCGGACCGCCGCCCAGGAACGCGGCCGTGCCGGTGTCCCACAGCGCCAGCGTGGCGAGCTCCACCTCCACGTCCGCCGCTTCCCAGCGCGGATTCATGGCCGTTATCTGCTCCCGCGTGGCCTGCGCGAACTGGACGAAGAGCGCCGGGTCGACCCGCTGCGACGGGTCCGCCGAGGCCCAGGCCGGGTCGGAGTAGACGGCCCGCCCGGGAGCGAGGCGCTCGACGGCGAGCGACAGGGCCAGCCCGCCCAGCGAATGCCCGATGGCCAGCTCCGCACCGTCCGGCAGCGTATCGACGAGGTCCTCGGCGAAGAGCTCCGGGCTGTACTCGCCACGGGGGCTCTCCCCGTGACCGCGCAGGTCGACGGCGATGACCCGGTAGCCCTTGTCCGCGAGCGCGGGACCGACCCGGCGCCAGGTGCGGTGGTCGGACATGATGCCGTGGACCAGGAGCGCGGTCCGGTCGCCGGTGCCCCACTCGCGGGTGTTGAGCTGCATGTGGTGATGCCTTCCTGGTTTCTTCTGGTTTCTTCTGGTTTCTTCTGGGCGAGCCCCTGGGGGATATCGTTACACCTGTCAGTTGACACGTGTAATCACATCCTTAGCATCCACCCCGCCCTCTCGGCCAGACCCGATCTCTGAAAAGATGCCGATCGGAATGACACAGCCAACCGAGCCCACGAGCCCCCCGGCGCAGCCGACCAGCACCGATGTCGCGCGCCTCGCCGGTGTGTCCCGCGCCACCGTCTCGTATGTCCTGAACGCCCAGGCCGCCGGCCGCGTCAGCACGCGGACCCAGGACCGGGTGCGCGCCGCCGCCGAACAGCTCGGCTACGTCCCGCACGCCGCCGCCCGCACCCTGCGGGCCGGGCACTCCGGCCTCGTACTGCTCACCACCCCGACCGGCCCCATCCCCCGCATCGGCCCGCTCTTCGCCGACTTCCTGATGGAGCTGCAGGGCGCCCTGCACCACCTCGGCTACACCAGCGTCTGGCACGGTCCCGTCGCGGGCGCCGGGGAGCAGGCCGCCCGCGCCTGGGCGGAACTGCGCCCGGCCGCCGTCCTCGCCCTGCCCGGCACCGGCCTCACCCCGACCGCCGTCGAGCTGCTCAAGCGCTCCGGCACCCGCGCCGTCCTCACCCTCGGCATGGAGCCGGTCGCCGGCGCCCACGCCCTCCTCCTGGACCAGCGGATGATCGGCGCCCGCGCCGGCACCCACCTGCTGGAGCGCGGCCGCCGCCGGATCGGCGTCATCATGCCGACCGAATCAGGACTCGATCTCTTCAGCGTTCCCCGCCTCGCCGGTATCCGCGAGGCCGCCGCCACCGGGACCGGCACCCACGTCGAGCCCCTCCCCCTCGACTGCACCGAGGAATCCGCCGCCGAACTCGCCGCCCGCTGGCCCCGGCTCGGCCTCGACGCCCTCTTCGCCTACAACGACGAGTACGCGATGCTCGTGATGCGCGCCTTCCAGGACGCCGGCCTCGCCATCCCCGGCGATCTCGCCGTCGTGGGCGCCGACAACCTCCTCCTGGCCCGGCTGCTGCGTCCCCGCCTCACCAGCGTCCACTTCGACATCATCCCCGTCGCCCGCATCGTCGGCCTGGTCGACCGGGCCATCCGCGAGCCGGAAACCGCCCCCGCGACCCACCAGTTGACCCGCGTCATGGTCGCCGCCCGCGACTCCGGCTGACGCGACCGCCGCAAGGCCGCCCTGTCCATCACAGCGCGCCGGTGAGGTCCCACGCGCAGGCAGTCCCTCGTCGGGGGGATGGCAGCCCCATAACTTTCGAAGTACTTTCAAAGTCATGAGCACCGAGAACGCCGCCGTGAACTTCTCCGAGCTGGTGAACAAGAACAAGCAGACGCTCGCCCGGCTCAAGAAGTCGCCGCGATTGCTCCTGCACCGCAGAGACGGCGAGGACCTCGTCCTCACCACCGCGGCACGGGCCGAGCAGGATCAGACCGTGGTGTCGGCCGCAACGCGCATGCTCACTGCGCTCGCACAGCGCGAACCCGGCAACATGGAGTTGCTCCTCGACATACTGCCGGACGCGTTTCCATGGGTCCGATTCCTGCCCGAGCCGGATGTGCATGCGTTCGCCGTGGAGCTGGTCGACACCATGCGCGCCGCCGACTCCATCGCCAACACCGCGTCAGTCGCCCAGATGCTCGTCGCGTGGGAGCACACCGCCGAGGTCTACTCCGACCCGGAACTGCTCGCCGCACTCAGCAGGGACCATGACGCGGACTACGGTCCGGCACCAGATCCGAGGGGCGTCGCATGATCGCGGGTCGCGGCGACCGGGCCGCACCTCCGGCGCCGGAGGGCCAGTGGGAAATCCGATTCGCCGACGCGGCCTCGGCCAAGGGCCACCTACGCGGGCACAGGACATCCGAGCACCACCGACCGCTGACGAGCCCGCCGAGTATCTGATGCCCGACACCCCCGAAACGACGAAGTCCCGCCCGATCAAAAGATCGGACGGGACTTCGTCAACCGCTCAAGAGCGGCGCTGCGGTGGACCTGTGGGGATTTGAACCCCAGACCCCCTCGATGCGAACGAGGTGCGCTACCAGACTGCGCCACAGGCCCTTGCAACGAGGAAAACGATAGCACCCTCTCGGGGGTGCTCGTTAACGAGATTCTCGCTGGTCACCCAGTGGTCACTCGTTGGCGGCGCGGGGGCGGTCCGGGTCCGCGTACTGGTCGAACAGGGGGGTGCGGGAGCGATCGCGGGAGCGGCGGGTGGAGGTCGGGCGGGGGAGCTCGCGCTGGGGCTCGGGCTCGGGGGCCGCTGCGGGCGTCGCGCCGGGGGTGGTGCCCGAGCGGGCGGAGCTCCAGGTGCCGGGGGCGGTGAAGTCGATGCCGCCTGGGGTGCGGGGCGCGACGGGCGCGGTGACATAGGTGGGAAGCGGCATGGGGACGGGGTCCCAGCCGTCATCGGGCGCGGCGTGCTGTTCGCGCTGCTGCTGGTCGACCCACTCCGCGTGGTCGGTCTGCTCGACGAGGGCCCGCCGGTCGGCGGTGCGCGGCGAGGTGGCGGGCCCGGGCCCATCGGCGAGGGCCGGCTCGTCGGCCGCCTGGGGGCGCGGCCGGTCGCGCAGCCGTACGGCGGCGTCGGCGGCCCGGCGCTGGTCGATCTTGACCTCGAAGCGGCGGCGCTCCTGGCCGCGCAGATGGCCGATGTAGAGGGTCAGCAGCGCGGCGGGTGCGGCCGGCGCCCACAGGAAGGCGAGGCCGCCCACGGCGGCGACGATCGCGCCGACGGTGAAGGCAAGGAAGAGGAGCGTGGTGGTACGGCGGCGGCGCGCGAGGACCTTGGCCCGGGGGTTGGGCACCGGGGCGGACCGGTGCGCCTTCGGCTGCGGCGGAACGGCCGGCGGCGCGGGCTTGATCTCGGTCGCGGGCACGGCGAGGCCCCGGACGTCCACCAGGTCGACGGCGGATTCCGGTGCGTCGGCGGGCTGATCGGTCTCATCGCGCGCTTTCGCGACGCGGCGCTCCATCCCCGCCCGTCCGGACAGGAGCCGGATGGCGGTGCTGAAGCGTTCCGTCGGACGCGCTTCGTTGAGCTCATCCTGCCTACGGAGCCACATCGGCACCAAGTAGGCAGCCCAGGCCCCGACGATGACTGCGTAGATGAGGCCGCTACTGCTCACGGATTACACGGTAGGCGCCACAGAGACACGCCATACGCAATTCGGCACGGTGTGTCGCACGATCTGGCTGATATGCCGAGATTTTTTTGTGATTGGGTTCATTTTCGAACGTATATTTTATTTCTGTGGTGTTCCCGGCCTGGCCTGCCACCGGTTGAGCAGCCCCTCCGGCACTTCCTCCGCGGTCAACGCGAACACCAAGTGGTCACGCCACGCACCGTCGATGTGGAGATAGCGCGGGCGCAGACCCTCCTCGCGAAATCCGAGTTTCTCCACGACGCGCCGACTGGGGATGTTCTCCGGCCGGATGCACACCTCGACACGGTGCAGCCCGACATGACGGAAGCAGTGGTCGACGGCGAGCGCGACGGAGGTTGGCATGACACCGCGCCCGGCGACCGATTCGTCGACCCAGTAGCCGACATGTGCGGAGCACATCGATCCCCAGGTGATGCCGGCGACGGTGAGCTGCCCGACCAGGCTCCCCCGGTAGTCGATGACGAAGGGCAGCATGCGGCCCGCGTTCGCCTCCGAGCGCAGGTGGCGCACCATCTGACGGTACGTGGGGCGCTGGGCGAAATGGCCGGGCGGGGCGGGCGGCACGGTGGCCTCCCACGGGCGCAGCCAGTCGCGGTTGCGGCGGTTGACCTCACGCCAGGCGCGCTGGTCGCGCATTCTGATCGGGCGGAGGGTGATGTCACCGTCCACCAGCTCGGCCGGCCAGGACGCGTTCAGCTCGCCCCTCTTTTCTGGCTGGGGGGTGCGGATTGCGGGTGGTCGCCGCCGCGGATCTGGTCGACGGCGTGAACGAGGAGCGGGGCGAGCACCTCCAGGCCGTCCTTGACGCCACCGGTCGAGCCCGGAAGGTTCACCACCAGAGTGGTACCCGCCACGCCCGCGATGCCACGCGAGAGCACCGCGGTGGGGACCTTCTCGCGCCCGGCGGCACGGATCGCCTCAGCGATGCCGGGGATCTCGTAGTCCAGCACCTCGCGGGTGACCTCCGGGGTGCGGTCGGTGGGCGAGATGCCGGTGCCGCCGGTGGTCACGACGACGTCGTAGGAGGCCGCCACGGCCTCGCGCAGGGCCTGCCGGACGGGTTCCCCGTCGGGCACGACCCGCGGCCCGTCGGTCTCGAAGCCGAGCGCCCGCAGCGCCGCCACGATCAGGGGCCCGCCCCGGTCCTCGTAGACGCCCGCGGCGGCGCGGTTCGAGGCGGTGACCGCCAGCGCTCTCACGGCCGCTGCCAGTCGCCGGACTTGCCGCCGGTCTTCGTCTCGACCCGGACGTCGGTGATGACGGCGGCCTTGTCGACGGCCTTGACCATGTCGATGACGGTGAGGGCCGCGACGGTGACGGCGGTCAGCGCCTCCATCTCGACCCCGGTGCGGTCGGTGGTCCGCACGGTCGCGGAGATCTCGACGGCCTCATCGGTGACGGCGAGGTCGAGCGTCACCCCGGACAGCGCGAGCGGGTGGCAGAGCGGAATCAGGTCGGGGGTCCGCTTGGCGCCCATGATGCCCGCGATGCGCGCAGTGGCGAGGGCGTCCCCCTTGGGAACGCCCTCGCCCCGCAGCAGCTCGATGACGCGCGGGGCGACGAGCACCCGGCCGGTGGCCCGGGCGGTGCGGGCGGTGACGTCCTTGCCGGAGACGTCGACCATCCGGGCCGCACCGGCCTCGTCGATGTGGGTCAGGTGCTCTTGCGCGCTGCTCATCGTTCTCCCGGTCCGGTCCTCTGGGCAGCCACCGTACCGGGAGGGAGACGGAAAGGGGCTCTCAGGGCCTTCCCGGACAGGCGCCGGTGGGTGCTCGGTGGGCGACCGGTGGGCGACCGGGTGAGCGGCGGGTGGGATCCGGACGGGGATCCGGCGCAGGCCCTAGTCGAGGAGGACCACGTCGACCTCCGCACCCTTGTCCACCGAGGTGGTCTCTTCCGGGACCACGATCAGCGCGTTTGCGTGGGCGAGGGCCTTGACCAGGTGCGATCCGGAACCGCCGACGGGCGTCACCGTGCCGTTCGCGTACTTGCCGCGGAGGAACTGGCGCTTGCCCTCGGGGGACGACTCGATCGCCGTGTCGCACACCGCGCGGACGATCTCGCGGTGGACGGCGCCCGCGCCCATGAGGGTGCGGATCGCCGGGCGTACGAACAGCTCGAAGGAGACATACGCGCTGACCGGGTTGCCCGGCAGGGCCAGCAGCGGGATGCGGTCGGGACCGATGCGGCCGAAGCCCTGGGGCTTGCCGGGCTGCATGGCGAGCTTGCGGAAGTCGACGCGGCTCTCGTCGTCCTCGATCAAGGCGAGGGCTTCCTTGACGACGTCGTACGCGCCGACGCTGACTCCGCCGCTGGTGACGATGATGTCGGCCCGGATCAGCTGGTCCTCGATGGTGGCACGCAGTGTCTCGACATCGTCGGCGACGGCCCCCACCCGGTACGCGATGGCCCCCGCGGCGCGGGCGGCGGCGGTCAGCGCGAAGCTGTTGGAGTCATGGATCCGGCCGGGGCTGAGCTCCTCGCCGGGCTGGACGAGTTCGCTGCCGGTCGACATCACCACGACGCGGGGACGCGGCCGGACCCGGACGCTCCCGCGGCCGATGGCGGCGAGCAGCCCGATCTGCGGCGGGCCGAGGATGGTGCCGGCGGCGAGCGCCAGCTCCCCCGCGGCGACATCGCTGCCGCGGGCACGTACGTACTGGCGCGGCTCGACGGGACGGTGGATGCGGACCTCGCCGCTCGCGCCGGCCGGGTCGGAGCTGTGCGACCGCATGGTGGTGGCCGGTCCGCCGCCGGTGCCCGCGTCGGTCCACTCGACGGGGACGACGGCCTCCGCGCCGGGCGGCAGCGGGGCGCCAGTCATGATGCGGGCAGCCTGGCCCGGTCCGACGGTGGGCAGATTGTCGCTGCCCGCCGCGACATCACCGATCACCGTGAGGACGGCCGGGTGGGCGTCGGTGGCGCCGTCCGTGTCCGCGGTGCGCACCGCGTACCCGTCCATCGAGCTGTTGTCGAAGGGCGGGAGCGCCACGGGTACGGTGACGTCCTCGACGAGGACGCAACCCTGGGCATCGAGGAGTTGCAGCTCGATCGACTCCAGCGGGGACAGCTGCCCCAGGATGTTGTCGAGGTGCTCGGAGACGGACCAGACACGGTCAGCCACGGTGCTCAATCTTGCATCTCCTCGGTGACGTACGAACGCAGCCAGGTCCGGAAGTCCGGGCCCAGGTCTTCACGTTCGCACGCGAGTCTGACAATGGCACGCAGATAGTCGCCTCGGTCGCCGGTGTCGTAGCGGCGACCGGTGAAGACGACGCCGTGGACCGGGCCGCCGTCGTCGTCGCGGTGGGACATCTCCCGCAGGGCATCGGTGAGCTGGATCTCCCCGCCGCGGCCGGGCGGGGTCTTCTTGATGGCGTCGAAGACCGCCGGGTCCAGGACGTACCGGCCGATGATCGCGTACGAGGACGGGGCCTCGCCGGCGGCGGGCTTCTCCACCAGATCGGTGACGCGCACGACATCCGCCTCGGCGGTCGGCACGATCGCCGCACAGCCGTAGAGGTGGATCTGGGCGGGGTCGACCTCCATGAGGGCGATGACGCTGCCGCCGAACTGCTCCTGGATGTCGATCATGCGGGAGAGCAGCGGGTCACGCGGGTCGATGAGGTCGTCGCCCAGCAGGACGGCGAAGGACTGGTCGCCCACATGGGGTTCGGCGCACAGCACCGCGTGGCCGAGTCCCTTGGGGTCGCCCTGGCGTACGTAGTGCATGGTGGCCAGGTCGCTGGACTCCCGGACGCGGGCCAGCCGTGATTCGTCGCCCTTGCGGGTGAGGGCCTCTTCGAGCTCGTAGTTGCGGTCGAAGTGGTCTTCGAGGGCACGCTTGTTCCGGCCGGTGATCATCAGGACGTCGGAGAGGTTCGCCGCCCGCGCCTCCTCGACCACGTACTGGATCGCCGGCTTGTCGACGACTGGCAGCATCTCCTTGGGAGTGGCCTTCGTCGCCGGCAGAAAACGGGTGCCGAGACCCGCCGCCGGAATGACAGCCTTCGTGATCCGAGTGCGTGCTTCAGTCATGCCCCGCACCATAACCGCTACGCATGAGGTGAAGATGAAGTTCCGGTTGATAACGACTGATAGGCGGCGGTAGTGCGTGGAATGAGCGACGACCAGGGTACCAAGGCCGAGCTGCGCGCCGAGTTGTTGCGGACCAGGCGCGGACGGACCGCGCAGGACCGCGAGGCGGCGGCCCGCGCACTGGCCCGCCAGGTCGCTGACCTGCCGGAGGTCCGGGCGGCGGGCACGGTCGCGGCCTATGTGTCGATGGGCGGCGAGCCCGGTACCCGCGAGCTGATCGAGGCGCTGCGGACGGCGGGAACCCGTGTGCTGCTGCCCGTACTGATGGCTGATAACGACCTCGACTGGGCGGAGTACGAGGGCCCGGAGGCGCTGGAGCGCACGGACCGGAGGCTGTTCGAGCCGACCGGTGCGCGGCTGGGGGCCGACGCGGTGGTCCAGGCGCGGGTGGTGCTGCTGCCCGGGCTGGCGGTCGACGCGCGCGGGCTGCGGCTGGGACGCGGCGGAGGCTCGTACGACCGGGTGCTGGCGCGCCTCCAGCGGGCGGGCGGCGATCCGTCGCTCATGGTGCTGCTGTACGCGAACGAGGTGGTCGCGCGGGTCCCGAAGGAGCCGCACGACCACCCCGTGCACCTCGCGGTGACCCCCGAGGGGATCCACCGCTTCACCACGTGAGCCGCACCGGCGCTACAGGCGGCTACGACGTAGCCGGCGCTACGGCGTCAGCGCCATCTTGTCGTCCGTTGCCTCGTCCACCTTGGACCTGGAGAAGACCCAGGGCAGCAGATCGCCCTTGGCCCACAGTGCGGTCTGGTCCGAGTAGTGCGCGTTGTACGCGTGCCCCGACGCGCCCGTGAGGTTGATCCAGCGGGACTTGTCGAAGTCGTCGAGGTTGACGATCATGCGCATCGACGGCACCCAGACGACGTCGTAGCCGCCGGCCGCGTTCCAGCCCGTCGCGTTGACCGCCGCCTCGCCGCCGCCGAGCCGCCACGGCCCCCGGTTGAGCAGCCACTTCACCACGCCGGGACCGGCGGTACCCAGCGTCTGGTTCCGGAGTTCCAGCTTGTGCAGCCGGCCCCAGCTCCAGGTGTCGATGTCCTTGCCGAGCTTGGCGGTCAGCTCGTACCGCGCGTCCTGCATAGCCTGCTTGAGAAGCTGGTCGCGGGTGGTGTGCGCCGCCTGGGGCGAGGTGTTGTCGAAGAACGCGGTCGGCGACGTCGTCCACCAGGCGTTGGTCTCGTCCGGAAGGATCTTGCGCACCACCTCGAACCAGCGGTCGCCGCCGTCGGGCTGCGCCTGGTCGGCGGTGCGCTCGCCGCATTCGCGGACCGTCGCGCTCTTGCCGTTGAGATTGTCGACCGGGCCCGACTGGTCGGCGGCCGGGACGAGCAGGCACTGGTCCTCGGGTCGCAGTTCCTTGGGCAGCTTGTTGCCGAAGGCGAGCTTGAGGGTGTTGCGCCAGACGGCGTTGAAATAGGCGGCGGCGGCGGAATCGGCGTCCTGGTTGAAGTCCCAGCCCTCCAGCAGCTGCTGGGCGTTGCGGACGTAGGGGTCCTTGACGTCGACCTTGAGCAGGTAGGGCACCAGCAGCTTGGCCATCTCGCTGCTGCTGTCGGACTGCATGGTCTGCATATCGTCCATGGAGACCTTGCCGCCGTCCTTGATCTTGGACGCGATGAGGTCGTTGATGCGCTGGCTGCGGGCGCCGTAGCCCCAGTCCTTGGTCAGCATCGGGCCGTACTTGCTCTCGTCGATCACGGCCTGGTTGGCGGTGACGATGTAGCCGCGCTTGGGGTTGTACTCCCAGGGCATGGACTTGAACGGGATGGAGCCGGTCCACTGGTAGCGGGAGTCCCAGCCGGGGGCCGGGTAGCGGCCGTCGCCCTTGCCGCGGATGGGGACCTCGCCGGGGGCCTGGTAGCCGATGTTGCCCTGCTTGTCGGCGTAGATCAGGTTCTGCGAGGGGACCGCGAAGTCGGAGGCCGCGGCCTGGAACTGCTTGAAGTCCTGGGCCCTGTTGATCTCGAAGACCGCGTCCATGCTCTTGCCGGGCCTGAGCGCGGTCCACTTCAGCGCGACCGCGTAGCCGCCGCTGCGGTCGGGGGCGGCGTCCTGGACGGGTGCGTGCTCGCCGACCCGGAGCAGCTCGTCACTGCGGTCGGAGATCACCGGGCCGTTGTTGGTGGTGCGGACGACGATCTCGCGGTCGTCACCGCCGGCGACCTTGATGGTCTCCTTGCGCGTGGTGAACGCCACCTGCTTGCCGTCGTACAGATAGCTGCCCGCGGTGACCTTCTCCAGATAGAGGTCGGTCACATCGGCGCCCAGGTTGGTCATGCCCCAGGCGATGTTCTGGTTGTGGCCGATGACGACACCGGGCATCCCGGAGAACGTGTAGCCGGCCACGTCGAACGGGCAGGCCGCGCTGACGGTGCGGCAGTGCAGGCCCATCTGGTACCAGAGGGACGGCATTTGCGGGGCCAGGTGCGGGTCGTTGGCCAGCATCGGTTTGCCGGTGGTCGTGTACGTGCCGGAAACGACCCAGGAGTTGGAGCCGATGCCGTTGCCCGAAGGGCCGAGCAGGTTGGGCATCTTGTCGATGATTTTGGAGAGCCCGGAGAGCTGGCTGTTCAGGGCACTGGCGCCGACGGGCGCGTTGCCCGCGTCGGCCGGCTCGAACTGCTTGGTGACGCTGTTGACCTTGCCGCCGTCGACGATCGGCTGGTGCCGCTGGTACGGATAGCCCGGGTAGAGCTGCTCGATCTGGGCACTGTTGAGGCGGCTGGTCATCAGAGCGCGGTCGATCTCGTCCTTCATGTTGCCGCGCAGGTCCCAGGCCATGGCCTTGAGCCAGGCGACGGAATCGACCGGGGTCCACTTCTCGGGCGTGTAGTCGTTGGAGAACGACAGGGCCGCGTACTCGACGGACAAACCCGCGCCGCTGTGGTCCTTCAGGTACGCGTTCACACCGTCGGAGTACGCCTGCAGATACGACTTGGTGGCCGGGTCGAGCTTGGTGTCGTACTCCTGCTGCGCGACATCGCGCCAGCCGAGGGTGCGCAGGAAGGCGTCGGTCTCGACCTGGCCGGAGCCGAACATCTCCGAGAGCCGGCCGGCGGTGAGATGACGGCGTACGTCCATCTCGTAGAACCGATCCTGCGCCTGGACGAAGCCCTGGGCCCGGAAGAGGTCCTCGGAAGTGCTCGCGTAGATCTGCGGGATGCCCTTGCCATCGCGCTCGACATCGACCGGTGCGGCCAGCCCCTTGAGTTTCAGTGAACCGGTGGTCTCGGGGAACGAGGCGCGCACGGTGCTGACGCTCCAGTACGACCCGTATCCGATGCCCCCCACCAGCAGGACCACGAACGCGATCACAAAGAGGCGAAGGCGGCGGGATTTCTTCTTGGCGGGCATCTCTGTCCTTCGAGGGGCAGGGTGGACCGGGTGCTCTTGGTGCTGGAGCAACCATAGGCGCAGCGCTCGGGGCACCCCTACGCGGAGTCATCGTTGACCGCGGAAGTTCAAGTACCGGTAAAATGTTAGGCAAGGCAATGAACTTCTCCCAGGCCCTCGAGGAAGGACCGCGCCCTGACTGTCCACCGTCTCAATGAACTCCTGTTGATCGGCGCCCTCGTACTCCTCATCGCGGTGGTCGCGGTGCGACTCGCGTCGCGCAGCGGGCTGCCGACGCTGCTCATCTATCTGGGCATCGGTGTCGCGATCGGCCAGGACGGCCCGTTCGGCTTCACCTTCGACGACGTCCAGCTGACCCAGGTGTTGGGATATGCCGCGCTTGTGGTGATCCTTGCCGAGGGCGGACTCGGCACGAAGTGGCGGGAGATCAAACCGGTGGTGCCCGCCGCCGCAGTGCTCTCGACGATCGGCCTCATGCTGAGCGTCGTCATCACGGCGGGTGCGGCCCACTACCTGGTGGGCCTGGACTGGCGGCAGGCGCTGATCATCGGGGCGGTGGTGTCGTCCACGGACGCGGCGGCGGTCTTCTCGGTGCTGCGGAACGTTCCACTGCCGAAACGAATCTCCGGAGTGCTCGAAGCCGAATCCGGCTTCAACGACGCACCGGTCGTCATCCTCGTCGTCGCCTTCTCCACGGCGGGACCCGTCGAGCACTGGTACCTGCTCGTCGCGAAGATCGTCATGGAGCTGGCGATCGGCGCTGCGATCGGCCTGGCGGTCGGCTGGCTCGGCGCCTACGCGCTGCGGCACATCGCCCTGCCCGCGTCCGGCCTCTACCCGATCGCGGTGATGGCCATCGCGGTCTTCGCCTACGCCGCCGGCGCGACGGCCCACGGCTCCGGCTTCCTCGCCGTCTACATCGCCTCCCTGATACTGGGGAACGCGAAACTGCCGCACCGGCCGGCCACCAGGGGCTTCGCCGAAGGGCTCGGCTGGATCGCGCAGATCGGCCTGTTCGTCCTGCTCGGCCTGCTCGTCACCCCGCACGATCTCGGCGGCGACATCGTGCCCGCGCTGATCATCGGCCTGATCCTGACCGCGGTGGCCCGGCCGCTGTCGGTCACCGCCAGCCTGGCGCCGTTCCATATCCCCTGGCGTGAGCAGGCGCTCATGTCCTGGGCCGGACTGCGCGGCGCCGTGCCCATCGTGCTGGCCACGATCCCGATGGTCGCGGGCGTGCCGGACAGCCGCCGGATTTTCAACATCGTCTTCGTCCTGGTGATCGTCTACACCCTGGTGCAGGGACCGACCCTGCCGTGGCTCGCCCGGCGGCTGCGGCTCGGCGACCAGCAGGGGGCGGCCGACCTGGGCATCGAGTCGGCGCCGCTGGAACGGCTGCGCGGCCATCTGCTCTCGGTGTCCATCCCGGCGGAGTCCCGTATGCACGGCGTGGAGGTCAACGAGCTGCGGCTGCCGGCCGGGGCGGCCGTCACCCTCGTCGTACGCGACGGGGCCAGCTTCGTACCGCTGCCGAACACGGTGCTGCGGCGCGGCGACGAGCTGCTGGTCGTCGCCACCGACCCGGTACGGGACGCCGCGGAGCGGCGGCTGCGCGCGGTCGGCAAGGGCGGCAAGCTCGCGAACTGGCTGGGGCACAACTGAGGCGGGGCCGTGCTGCGCGGGGCCGCACTGACCCGAGGCGGTACTGAGGCGGATGTCTCAGGGACGAGTGGCACTGAGTGCCGCTATCATGAGTCGGTACGTGTTGAGTACAGAGACTACAGAGACCTCTGTACATGGATCTCTGTCTGATGCAGAGCTGGCGCGACGGGCAGACCACAGTCGTCCCGTGTCTTGCGCGAGCGGACAGCTCTCGGCGCCATCCGTGACGGATGCCGCTACCAGACAGCACAAAGGACCAAGCCGTGGCATCCACGGTGAACCAGCCGGGCAGTCCCGCCACCAAGCGGCCCGGCTACGGACAACTTCTGCGCACACCCCGCGCATGGACGTTCCTGCTGCCCGGGTTCGCGGCCCGGCAGCCCTTCGCGATGCTCACCATCGGCATCGTGCTGCTCGTCGAGAACACCACCGGCTCGTACGGCACGGCCGGCGCCGTGGCCGCGGGGACCGGCGTCTCCATGGCGGTGTTCGCGCCGCAGAACGGCAAGCTCGCCGATCGTTTCGGGCAGAGCGCCGTCCTGCTGCCGGGTGTCCTCGTGCACACGGCCTCCGTCATCCTGCTGACCATGCTGGCGCTGTCGCACGCCCCGCTGTGGGCGCTCTTCGCGGCGGCCGTGCCGGCCGGCGCCTCGGTGCCGCAGATCGGGCCGATGGTGCGGGCCCGCTGGGCGGCCAAGCTGGACGGCTCGCCGCTGATGCCCACCGCGGCGGCCTTCGAGTCCGTGACGGACGAGTTCACCTTCGTCATCGGCCCGGTGCTGGCCACCGCGCTGTGCACCGGCGTGCACCCGGCGGCGGGCCTCATCGCCGAGGCTGCCCTCACCCTGGTCGGCGGCCTGTTCTTCGCCGCCCAGCGGAGCACGGCCCCGGCGCCCAACCCGACCGTCGACGGCGTCCGCGAGAAGCACACCTCGGCACTGTCCATTCCGGGCGTACGGGCGCTGGCCGTGGCGTTCCTCGGCATCGGCGCGGTGTTCGGCGGCATGCAGGTCGGGCTGACGTCCTTCACCCAGGAGATCGGGCAGCAGGGCATCGCCGGGCTGCTCTACGGGACCTTCGCGGCCGGCAACATGCTGGCCGGTGTGGTCTGCGGTGCCATTGCCTGGCGCCGCAGCCCGCAGCGCCGGCTGCTGATCTCCTACACGGCGCTGGCACTGGCCTGCTCGGCGCTGTGGGCGGTGCACTCTGTGCCGCTGCTCGGCGCGCTCGGCCTGCTCATCGGGCTGTGCATCGCCCCCGCGCTGATCACCGGCTACACCCTCGTCGAATCCCTGGTGCCCGCCACCGCCCGCACCGAGGCCTTCACCTGGCTGACCGGTTCGGTCGCGCTGGGGCAGGCCATCGCGGTGACGGCGGCCGGACAGCTGGCGGACCAGGTCAACGCGAGCGCCGCCTTCGTGGTGCCGCTGGCCGGCACGGGACTGGCGCTCGCCACCCTCGTGGCGCTGCGCAAGCGGCTCAAACCGCGCTCCGAGCGACGGATCGTCCAGGGGTCGGCACGTGGGATGAGTCACCGCGTGCCGGTCACGGTGGACTGACGCGGCGGAATACGTCACTATTGAACGTCGTTAGCACTCATCGAGTGAGAGTGCCAGGAGGATCAAGTGCCGACGTACCAATATCAGTGCACCGAGTGCGGCGAGAGCCTCGAGGCGGTGCAGAAGTTCAGCGATGACGCTCTGACCGTTTGCCCGAGCTGCAGCGGACGCCTGCGCAAGATCTTCTCGGCGGTCGGGGTCGTGTTCAAGGGCTCCGGCTTCTACCGGACGGACAGCCGCGGCTCGTCCTCGGCCACCACGCCCGCGGCCAAGAGCGGCACGGACGCCAAGCCTGCGACGACGTCCGCGTCGTCCTCGTCCGGCAGTTCCTCATCCGGTTCGAGCAGCTCCTCATCCGGTTCGAGCAGCTCCTCCAGCGGGTCTTCCGCAGCCTGACGCCCTACACGCGGCGCACGCGTTACATGCTTTTCGCGCTTGAGCCTCACCGCCCCTGGGCGAGTGAGGCTTACGCGTTGATGACGGACCCCGCCGATCCACCCGGCGGGGTCCTCGTCGTTTCCGGGCGCGGTTAGGGTGATCCGCATGGTGGAGAGCAGCGGTGCGCGGGCCGATATCGGCGTCATTGGCGGGTCCGGTTTCTACTCGTTCCTGGAGGACGTGACCGAAATCACGGTCGAAACTCCCTACGGCCCGCCGAGCGACTCGCTCTTCCTCGGCGAGGTGGCCGGGCGGCGGGTGGCGTTCCTGCCGCGGCACGGACGTAAGCACCACTTGCCGCCGCACCGGATCAACTACCGGGCGAACCTGTGGGCGCTGCGCTCGGTGGGCGCGCGCCAGGTGCTCGGTCCGTGCGCGGTGGGCGGCCTGCGCACCGAGTTCGGTCCTGGCACCCTGCTGGTGCCCGACCAGCTCGTGGACCGCACGAAGTCGCGGACGCAGACCTACTTCGACGGTGAGGCGCGGGCGGACGGCCAGCAGCCGAACGTCGTGCATGTGTCGCTGGCCGACCCGTACTGCCCGGTGGGACGGCGGGTCGCGGTGGACACCGCGCGGGCGGGCGGCTGGGAGGCGGTCGACGGCGGGACGCTCGTCGTCGTCGAGGGACCCCGGTTCTCCACCCGGGCCGAGTCCCGGTGGCATGCGGCGCAGGGCTGGGCAGTGGTCGGTATGACCGGGCACCCGGAGGCGATTCTCGCGCGTGAACTGGGGCTCTGCTACACGTCATTGACGCTGGTGACGGACCTGGACGCGGGCGCCGAGACGGGCGAGGGCGTCTCCCACGAGGAGGTGCTCGAAGTCTTCGCCGCGAACGTCGACCGCATGCGGACGGTGCTGTTCGACGTGGTCGGCGGCCTGCCGTCGGGGGCGGACCGCTCCTGCCTGTGCGTGGACCCGTGGGGCGGCCAGGACCCGGGGATCACGCTGCCGTAGGTGTGGCCCGAGTAGGCCGGCGATGCGCGTGGGTAGTGGTTCTGTCACCTTCGCGGGTGGGGAGATTTTCCACAACTGGCGAGTTATCCACAGGGCCGCGAGGGCCGTCGGCGGGATGCGGGATCGTAGAGATCTCAGTCGCGGAGATCCACTCGGATCCCCGCAGAGCTTCCCGAGGCGGTGGTCGCCGTGCCCGTTTCTCCCTATCCCTCTTCTTCATCAGTTTCTCCCTCTTCCCCTCCTGCTCCCGAGTCCCCTCAGTCCTATACGCTCCCGCGCTGCGCGGTGCCGTCGTTCCCGGCGATCCGCGCCGGAGGCGGGCGGCATCGGCTGCGTACGGCGGTGCGGCGCAGGCGGCGGACCGTGGCCGCGGGGCTGGCGATGGCCGCCGCGGCGCTGGCGGCGTCCGCACCGCGCGCGGACACCGGGCCGGCGCACGGCGAACCGCGGGCACCCGCGGCGGCCGCACAGGATGTTCGGGGCGCCCGGACCGCCCGCGATGCCCGGGACGTGGTGCGGGCGCCGGTGCGGATCGCGGACGCGGCGGCGGTGCGGCTGCTGCGGCCCGGCGACCGGGTGGATGTGCTGGCCGCCGCCCGCGTGGTGGCCATGGCGGCGCCGGTGGTGTCCGTGCCATCGGCCGGCGGAGGTCCTGGCGAGCGCGAGGGCGCGCTGATCGTGCTGGCGGTGCCGCGCAGGACGGCGGCCGAGATCACCGGGGCCGCGGCGTCGACTCCCCTGGCGGTGACGCTGTGCTGACTCACTCTTTCGTGGGTACGAATTGGACATCCCACTCCCGGAATGCCGTAAATTGCGGGCCCTGCTGTGCCCTCAACTGTGCGCGGGGAAAGAGAGATTTCTGTGAGCGACGTGAAGCAGGCCGGAGTCCTGCACGGCTTCAAGCAATTCCTGATGCGCGGGAATGTGATCGACCTCGCCGTCGCCGTCGTCATCGGTGCCGCGTTCACCAACGTGGTGAGCTCCGTGGTCAAGGGCGTCATCAATCCCCTGGTCGGCGCGTTCGGCACCAAGGATCTGGATCACTACCGGTCGTGCCTCAAAGGCCCCTGCTCGGTGAATGCCGCGGGCGAGGCGGTGAGCGGCATCCCGTTCATGTGGGGCTCGGTGCTCAGCGCGGTCCTCACGTTCGTGATCACCGCCGCGGTGGTCTATTTCCTGATGGTGCTGCCCATGACCCGCTACCTGGCGAAGAGGGCGGCGAAGGAGCAGAGGGAGGCCGTGGAGCACGCGGAGGCGGAGGCCGCAGAGGTCGCGCTGCTGCGCGAGATCCGCGACGTGATGGTGTCTCAGCGCCGCTGAGCCGGCCGCCTCAGATGTGGTGCGGGGGCTTCTCGTCGAGGAATCGGGCGAGGTCGTCGCTCCCGCCACCGGACGGCCGCTCTCCCCAGCCCCGGTCCGTATCGTCGGACGACTGCTGGGCGAGCGGGTCGTCGAAGACCAGCGCGGCGGCAGGGTCACGCCGGGGCTTTCCTGACCGTGGTCCGGACTGGGCGTCGGGCTGGGCGTCGGTCCGGGGGTCGGGCTGGTGCTCGGGAGCGGTGCTCATGCCTCCAGGGTACGGCCGGAGATCAGCGGGGCGGTTCCGCGCCCTCGCGGGCCCGGCCTCACCCCGCGGTGGTCGCCCATCCCGCGGTCATCGTTCACCCCGCGGTGATCGTCCGCTCCGCGGTGGTCGTCCATTCCTCGGTGGCCGTCGTCATCGGTCCTTCGGGTCGAGTGCCCAGAGACCGAGTACCACCAGGAAGGACGCGCCGAGGAATCCCGCGCACCACCAGGCGGTGCCCGTGCTGCCCTGCATCCATTCGTTGACGGCGATGGACAGGGCCCACAGCTGGCCGATGACGACAGTGATCGCCAAAGCCAGCCGGGCGGAGAGTTTGGCGGAGCGTTCGGGTTCCTGCTCGCTGCCGGCACCGGGGCCGGGGCCGGTGTGGCGCACCCGGGGGTCGCCGTAACCGCTGGTCGGGCGGATCTGCGGGTAGCGCTCGCGCACCGGGCGGTTGAGCCTGGGCTCGTCGCTGCCCGGGTGGTAGGACAGCGGGTTGTCCGTCATGTGCGTTGGCCTCCCTCGGTGGTGCTGCCCTGGGCCTTGGCTCCGGGGCAGCCGAGCTGACCGGCCACCTCGGGACGGGAGTCGAGGAGCTGACGGCACAGCCCTTCCTCCGCGCTCTCCCCGGAGCGCGCGGTGCCGACCGCCCATACGCTGCCGTCCGTCCGCTCGACGAGCACCACCTTGGGCAGTCCGCGCGGCGGCGGGCCGGCGGAGACGTCGCCGGTGCGGGCGTCGAAGACTCCCTCGTGGCACGGGCAGTACAACTCGCCCTCGCTGCCCCGCTCCGCCCGCCACAGCACCGCGCAGGCCAGATGGGTGCAGATCGCGGAGTAGCCGACGAGGGTGCCGTCGGTCGTCCGCACCGCGACCGCCCGGTCGTCCTCGCCGGGGTAGCGGAAGGAAAGGGACTGGCCGCGCCCGATGCGGTCGGCGATCTTCTTCGGCTCGGCCGTGCCGTCACCGTGCCGGTGCAGCACTCCCCCGGCGACGGCCGCACCGCCGACTGCTAGGCCGCCGGAGACGGTGGCCACAATCCGCAGATAGTCGCGGCGGGTGGTGAGTGAGTCGGCGCTGATCCGATCGTGCAGGGCCTCCTGGTCCGGATCGGGATGCGTGTCCGGCTGCCCGGTGGTGGTTGTCATCGGACATCGACCCCGTTCACCTCGATGACCGGCAGCCCGCCGGGCACCGGCCACTGGACCTTGTCGGCCGGGACGACCATCGCCACTCCGGTCTTGACCATCACGTCGCCGAACACGAAGGAGTCGGCGACCTCGACACCGGGCCGCTCGGCCTGCAGTTCCTCGAGCGTTCCGTAGAACAGGGCGCCGGTCGGGCAGACGGTGGCGCACATGGGGGCGAGGCCGTACGCGCTGCGGTCATAGCAGAGGTTGCACTTCATCTGGAGCTTCGCCTGCAGGTCGGTCTTCGGGATGCCGAAGGGGCAGGCGTTGACGCAGTTGGCGCAGCCGATGCAGCGGGTCATGTCCGCTTCCTGCACCACGCCGTCCGGGGTGATGAGGATCGCGTCGGCCGGGCAGACCTCGGCGCAGGGCGCGACCGGGTCCTCGCAGTGCATGCACACGCTCGGCAGCGAGGCGACGCTACTGCCCTCGTCGTGGTAGTCGAGATGGATCATCGACTTGCCGCGGTGCGAATCGCATTCGCGGCAGGCGGAGACGCAGGCCTGGCAGCCGATGCAGCGGCCCGGGGGGGCGGATCGACGCGACGACCAGGGCCGGGTACACGGTGCTGCCGCGCCGGGTGACCACCCGTACCGGGTCGCCGTTGCGGAAGCCGTGCGAGGGGTGCACCTCGACCCAGGGGCGCGGGGTCTGCTCAACGAGCGCGCCCAGTCGCCGGGTCTGGTTGCCGGACAGGAAGTGCGCCACGGTGCGGCCGGTGGTGAGCGACAGCGGGAACTCGTCGCTGTAGGGGTCCATCGGCGGGTGCCACTCCACCGTCTGCAGATGGATCCTGCCGTCCGGGTGGTAGGTCTGTCCGTCTTCGAACAGCCGCGGCGTGCCCGGGTGGTCGGTGGAGGGACACGGCCAGGCGATTCCGCCGGTCTCCTCCAGCCGCTCGTAGGTGATGCCGGAGTAGTCGATGACCGTGCCGGCCGAAGCCACCCGCAGCTCGTCGGCGCCCCGGTCCCGCGCGCCCCAGATGTACTGGGTGTGGACGGGGAAGCACTCGCCGACATTCGAGCCGGCAATGAGCAGGCAGTCGCTCAGCAGGATGTCGGAGAACGGGTTCCCTACCCGGTCGATGCCGAAAGCCAGCTTGTTGGCTCCGGCGGCGCTCACCATGCAGAGCCGGCCGTTGTAGTCGACGTGCTTGGTCTTCAGCGCGACCCGGGCGAACTTGCCGACCAGGTACGTCTTCTCGGAGAACAGGCTCGCGCCGCCGAGCATCCCGAACGAGTCGTTGCCGGTCGCCTGCTGGATCCGGCGGATCTCGGAGACGGTGAAGTCCAGCGCCTCCTGCCAGCTCGCCTCCCGGAACGGCTCGTCGCGTGAGCGCCGCATCAGCGGCGCCGTGAGCCGGTCCGGGTGGTTGACCTGCTGGTAGGCGTCGATGCCCTTGGGGCACAGCCGCATCCGGTTGATGTCGTGGTTGCGCGGCTCGACGCCGAAGACCTTGCCGTGCTTGTCCACCCGCAGATACATCCCGCACTGCACTCCGCAGAAGCAGCAGTGGGTGGGCACGAGGGTCTCGCCGTTCTGGTCGGCGCGCCACTTGTCGGCCGGGATGCCGCCCGCGTCCCGGAAATTGCGCGTGCCGGGCGGCGCGATGGCCGGGTCGATCGACAGGGCCTGCTTGTCCGTCACTTGAAGCCCCGCTTCACCTGGGAGAGATAGGCGCTGCCCCGCAGCGCCCGTTTGCAGCGCGGGCAGTACTCGGCCCACTCGTCGACGCCGAGGTTGAGATCGCGCATCGTGCCGCGCAGGTTCTCCACGTACGGCGCGGTGTCGATCGGCTCCTGGCAGCGGCGGCAGTGGAAGATCTTCTCGTCCTGCCGGGCGGTGTACTTGAACAGCTGCATACCGACCGCGGCGGGGCGCTGCACGATGTGGAAGAACTTCCCGAACGGGATGTAGATGAGGGTGAAGACCACCGACACCATGTGCAGCAGGGCCAGGAACTCGTAGCCGCCGCCGTGCAGCAGCACGCTCGAGAAGGTCAGCAGCAGTCCGGTGACGGAGATCGTCATGAGCGCGATGAGCGGGATGAAGTCGTACGCGAAGCGCTGCCCGGTGATCGCGCCCCGGTCCTTCATCCGGCGCCACAGGAAGTAGCCGGCGCCCGGGATGACCAGGACCGCGGCGAGGTCGAGGCCGTGGAACATCGCCCAGCCGAAGAACGACGAGGAGTCGTAGCCGAGGACCTTGATGCCCCAGATCCGCATCTCGTAGCCGGGTCCTGAACCGCTGCCCGAGGTGAAGGTGAACCAGCCCCAGGTGAGCGGGAAGGTGATCATGGCGGCGAAGATGCAGCCCCAGAACATCAGCTGGTGAGCGAGCCAGCGGCCGTGCGAGCGGGCGCCCAGGAACTTCTGGAAGCCGAGGTAGATCACGATCATCTTCGGCAGCGCGGTCGGCGCCTTGCGGAAGTTCGCGACGGAGAAGAAGCTGCGCCAGCCCTGCCTGAACAGCCGCCGGGAGGCCGGCAACGGGCTCCCAAGCGCCCGCGGGGAGAAACCCCAAGTACCGGTTTGAGATACCCCTGCCGCTATACCTGGGGCCATGGAACTCGACATCGACCGGCATGACCCGGCGTACCGGAACTGGCTCAAGGACGCCGTCGGCAAGGTGCAGGCCGACGCCAACCGGTCCGCCGACACCCACCTGCTGTCGGTGCCGCTGCCCGCCGAGTGGGGCATCGACCTGTATCTGAAGGACGAGTCGACGCACCCGACGGGCTCGCTCAAGCACCGCCTGGCCCGGTCGCTGTTCCTGTACGGCCTGTGCAACGGCTGGATCCGGCCGGGAAAGCCGGTGATCGAGGCGTCCAGCGGCTCGACGGCGGTCTCCGAGGCCTACTTCGCGAAGCTGATCGGGGTGCCGTTCATCGCCGTCATGGCGAAGAGCACCGTCCGCTCCAAGATCGACCTGATCGAGTTCCACGGCGGCCGATGTCATCTCGTCGACGACCCCTGTGAGGTCTACGAGGTCGCGGCCCGGCTCGCGGCGGAGTCCGGCGGGCACTACATGGACCAGTTCACCTACGCCGAGCGCGCCACCGACTGGCGTGGCAACAACAACATCGCCGAGTCGATGTTCCGGCAGATGGAGGCGGAGCGGCACCCCGTCCCGTCCTGGATCGTCGCCACCGCCGGCACCGGCGGCACCTCGGCCACCATCGCCCGCTACGTCCACTACACCCAGCGGGACACCGGGGTCTGCGTCGCCGACCCCGAGAACTCCGCCTTCTTCGTCAGCTGGCAGTCCGGCGACCCGCACGCCGTCACCGACCGCGGCTCGCGTATCGAGGGCATCGGCCGGCAGCGCGTCGAGCCGAGCTTCGTCCCCGGCGCGATCGACCGCATGATGCGGGTGCCGGACGCGGCTTCCGTCGCCTGCGTACGGGTCCTGGAACGGCTGCTCGGCCGCAAGGCCGGTGCCTCCACCGGCACCGGACTGTGGGCCGCCTTCCGGATCATCTCCGACATGCGGGCGGCCGGTGAACAGGGCAGCGTGGTGGGCCTGTTGTGCGATCCGGGCGAGCGCTACCTGGAGAAGTACTACTCCGACGACTGGCTGGCCGCACAGGGCATCGACATCACCCCGTACACCGAACGCCTCGAGCACTTCCTGGCCACCGGCGTCCTGACCACCGTGCCACGGGTCTCCCCCGAGCCCGGCCCCGGCGCCCATGAGCCGGCACCGCAACCCGCCTGAGCACCTGAGCACCTGAGCGCCCGACCGTCAGACCGCCTCAGCGCTCGACCGTCAGACCGGTAGACCGCCTGACCGCCCGGTCGGCTGACCGGCTGGCCGCCCGGCCGTCAGACCGCCGCGCGGAGTTCCACGGCGGCGAGCGGTACGAAGCCGAGCCCTGAGGATCCGCCGGTGGAGGCGTCGGGCCCCGAGAGCCGGTGCAGCATCGACAGCGCTATGCGTTCGCCCTGGGCTTTGGCGCGATCCGCGTTGGGGCCCAGATACAGGCCGTCGACGGAGGCGCGCCACAGCTGGACCCAGCGGCCGAAGTGCTCGGCGGTCATCGGCTGGGTGACGTGCAGCGCGGCGTGCGGCGCGAAGGCGTCGCCGCCGTACTCAGCCGTACGGAGCAGGGCGCGTTCCCAGAAATCGGTGATCCGGGGCAGATGAGCCTCAAGATCGAGGGCCGCGATCTCGGTGAAGTACGGGCCGATCAGCCGGTCGCTGAGCGCGGCGCCGTAGAAGCGGCGCAGCAGCGTCGCGAGGTCGGCCCGGTCGGTGATATCGGGGATGTCGCGGTTGGCGTTGATCATGATCCTTCCAGGGTCCGTGTGGGGCGGACCGGCCGCCAGGGCCGAAAGACCCGGAAGCGGCAGCGTGCCATGGTGTTCCCCGCCGGGGTTCTGACGCAAGGTGGCCTCCATGAGCAACCCCTCCGGCGCGGTGTTCCGCCGTATGACCGCCCGCGGCCGCGACGAGGTGCACCGCGCCTCGACACCGCTCGAGCTCTTCTTCGACCTGTGCTTCGTGGTCGCGGTCGCCCAGGCGGGCGCCCGGCTGGTGCACGCGCTGGCCTCGGGACACCCCGGCTCGGGGATCGTCGGCTATCTGCTGGTGTTCTTCGGCATCTGGTGGGCCTGGATGAACTTCTCCTGGTTCGCCTCCGCGTACGACACGGACGATGTGCTGTACCGGGTGACCACGCTGGTGCAGATCACCGGCGTCCTGATCTTCGCCGCCGGCGTGCCGCGCGCCTTCGACACCCACGACTGGACGATCTCGGTCGTCGGCTATTCGGTGATGCGGCTGGCCCTGGCCACGCAGTGGCTGCGTGCCGCACAGGGCGAGACCGGCGACGCGCGCGGCACCGCGCTCGGCTACGCGCTGGGCGTCTCGGTGTGCCAGGTCGGCTGGATCGGGCTGCTCTTCCTCCCCGATGGGGCGAAGGTGTGGTTCTTTCTCTGCATGATCGTCCTCGAGATGTCCGTGCCGGTGCTCGCCGAGCGCCGGCACCAGACGGCCTGGCATCCGCATCACATCGCCGAGCGCTACGGCCTGTTCACCATCATCGTGCTGGGCGAGTCGATCGCGGCGGCGACCGTCGCTGTGCAGTCCGCGCTCGACGAGCACAAGGCGGTCGCCGCCCTGCTGCCCATCGCGGGCGGCGGGCTGCTGATCGTCTTCGCGGCCTGGTGGATCTACTTCGCCGTACCCATCCAGGAGCATCTGGCCTCCAATCGCGAGGCGATTCCCTGGGGTTACGGGCACTACGTCGTCTTCCTCTCCGCCGCCGCGATCGGCGCCGGCCTCGAAGTCGCCGTGGAGCAGAGCGTCGGGAAGGCGGAGATCTCGGTACGGGCCGCCTCCGCCGCCGTCACCGTGCCGACCGCCGTCTTCCTCGTCACGGTCTGGTTGCTGCATTCGCGGCACTACAAGAGCGGGACCGCACAGCAACTCGTGCTGCCCGTTTCCGCGTTGCTGGTCCTGTCCTGCACGTTTGCCGGGGATTCCGCGGTGCTGCTGGCCGGTGTGACGACGGCGCTGGCGGTCGCGGTCGGCGTGACGCTGGTGCACCGTCAGGCCCGAACATTAGTTTGATCAAGGGTACGCAAAGCCCTTCCCACCGAGCCCCCTCGACCGTACGATCTGGCCCGACGACCGGCCGGACCAGCCACACGGCGTCATGACGCCGGCTGTCCCGGCGTCATGGGCAAGGGGGATCCCACCATGATCAATACACAGTCGGCGGGCGGGCCGAGCCGCGGCGGAGCGATGCTGATGAGCTGGGGACCGACGGTCCTGTTCAGCATCGTCCTGCCGTGGGTCACGTACGGAATGCTGACCGACCATGGTGTCGGGCAGGTGCCCGCACTGCTGATCATCTCCGGCTGGCCGGTGGTGGAGATGGTGCTGTACTTCGCGATCCACCGCCGCCTGGACGAGTTCAGCATCATGATCCTCGGCACGCTGCTGCTGAGTGCGGTCAGCGCGCTGGCGTACAACAGCACCAAGATGGTGTTCATCAAGGACTCGGCACTGACCGGCCTGCTGGGGCTGGCCTTCCTGGTGAGCCTGTTCGCGAAGCGGCCGCTGAACTTCTACTTCGGCCGCAAGTTCGCGACCGACGGCACCGCCGAGTCCGTCGCCACCTGGAACGGCCTGTGGGACAAGTACGCGGGCTTCCGCAGCACCCAGCGGATGCTGACCGTGGTGTGGGGCGTCACCTTCCTCGTGGAGTCCGGCATCCGCATCGCTCTCACGTATGTGCTGTCCACCGACACGATGGTGGGCGTCTCCAGCGTGATGCCGTTCGTCTTCACCGCCGGGCTGGTCTTCTACACGATCCGCACCGGCAGGAAGGGCGAGGCCCGCAGGGGGACGGCCGAAGCGGCTGAGGCCGCGGGGGCCGCAGAGGCGGAGTCGGCTCCTCCGGCGGCTCCGGTGGCGCCGGTGGCGCCCGCTGAGGCCTGAGCACCCATCGCATGCCGCGTGGCGGGTTTCAGAGGCGGCCCGGTTTCAGGCCCCTCGTCACCGACCCGGCTCCGCCGTCAGAGACCCGTCGCACCGAGCAGTGAACCGGCCGCATACGTAACGGCCATCGCCGCCGCCCCGCCCGCCATGTTCCGCAGAACGGCGGGGCGCACCGGCGCGCTGCCCAGCCGCGCACTCTCCCAGCCGCACAGGGCGAGGGCGATCAGCACCGCCACCACCGTGACGACCAGCCGCAGCGGCGGGGGCAGCAGCACGATCGCCAGCAGCGGCAGCAGCGCGCCCACGGTGAACGCGGCGAAGCTCGCGCCCGCCGCGTGCCACGGGTTGGTCAGCGCATCGGGGTCGATGCCCAGCTCGACCCGGGCGTGCGCGCCCAGCGCGTCGCGCGCCGTGAGCTGCTCCGCGACCTCGCTCGCCAGCTCCCCCGTCAGCCCCCGGTCCTCCAACAGGCCGGTGAGCTCGGCGAGTTCCGCCTTCGGCTCGGTGGCCAGCTCCTCGCGCTCCATGGCCAGCGCGGCCTGCTCGGAGTCGCGCTGTGTGCTGACCGATACGTACTCCCCCGCCGCCATCGACAGCGAGCCGGCCAGCAGCCCGGCCAGCCCGGCGGTCAGCAACGCCGAACGGGAGTCGGTGGCGCCCGCCACGCCCATGACCAGTCCTGCCGTCGACACCACACCGTCGTTGGCACCCAGCACCCCCGCCCGCAGCCAGTTCAGCCGGGTCGCGAGCGCTCCGTCGTGATGTGGCTCGCCGTGATCGGCGGGGGTGCCGCTCTCACTCCAGCCCGTCGCCTCGGTACTGGCTTCGGTACTGGCTTCGGTACTGGCTTCGGTACTGGCTTCGGTACTGGCTTCGGTACTCCCGTGGGCGCTCGCCCCGGTACTCGACTCGGGGCTGTTGCCGTCTCCGCCGTCTCTGCCATCGCTCATGCCGCGAGGGTCTCATTCACCGCCGCCGTGAGGCGTCAGGCCGCGACCGGTGTCCTGGCGTCGTCAGCCAGTGGCGCCTTCACCTCGGGCCGCGCCGTCCTGCGCAGCCCCTTGAGGAGGACGACCAGCAGTGCCGTGACGACCGTGCCCGCCGCGACCGCGATCAGGTAGAGCCACGGATTGCCGATCAGCGGCACCACGAAGACGCCGCCGTGCGGGGCGCGCAGCGTGCAGCCGAAGGCCATCGACAGGGCGCCGGTGACCGCGCCGCCGGCCATCGCCGACGGGATGACGCGCAGCGGATCGGCCGCCGCGAACGGGATCGCGCCCTCCGTGATGAACGACGCCCCCAGCACCCAGGCCGCCTTGCCGTTCTCGCGTTCCGTGCGGGTGAAGAGCCGGCCCCGCAGCGTCGTGGCCAGCGCCATGCCCAGCGGCGGCACCATGCCCGCCGCCATCACGCAGGCCATGACCTTCAGACTGCCGTTGTTCGGATCGGCCAGCCCGCCGACGGCGAAGGCGTACGCGACCTTGTTCAGCGGACCGCCCATGTCGAAGCACATCATCAGACCGAGAACGATGCCGAGGATGATCGCGTTCGAGCCCGTCAGGCCGTTCAGCCAGTCGGTGAGCCGGGCCTGCACCCAGGCGATCGGCTTGCCCACCACGAGGAACATCAGGAAGCCGACCACCGCCGAGGAGATCAGCGGGATCACCACCACCGGCATGATGCCGCGCAGCACCGGTGGGATCGCGACCCGTTGGATCGCCATGACGACGCCGCCCGCCAGCAGACCCGCGACCAGGCCGCCGAGGAAGCCCGCGTTGATGGTCAGCGCGATGGCGCCGCCGACGATGCCGGGGACCAGCCCCGGCCGGTCCACCATCCCGTAGGCGATGTAACCGGCCAGGATCGGGACGAGGAAGGTGAACGCGGTGTCGCCGATCTGGAAGAGCAGGGCCGCCCAGCTGGCTCCCTCATTCCAGATGAAGTGCTGGGCGACGGAGGGCGCGGTGTTGATCTCGTACCCGCCGATCGCGAACGCGAGCGCGATCAACAGGCCGCCCGCGGCGACGAACGGCACCATGTAGCTGACGCCTGTCATCAGCCATGTGCGCAGGCGCGTGCCGAAGCCTTCGCCTGGACCGGCGGTCTCCTCGGGGTCCGCCGGACCCGTCGCGTTCGCCGCGTGCGCGGCCGCCGTCGCCTCGCCGCGCCCGGCCTTGCCGCGCGCCTCCGCGATCAGCTCCGGCGCACGGCTGATGCCCGCTTTCACGCCGACGTCCACCGTCGGCTTACCCGCGAAGCGCCCCTTGTCGCGGACCTCCACGTCATGGGCGAAGATCACCGCGTCGGCGGCGTCGATCGCCGCCTGCGGCAGCTTCTTGAAGCCGGCCGAGCCCTGTGTCTCCACGGTGATGTCCACGCCCGCATCCCGCGCGGCGTTCTCCAGGGACTCCGCCGCCATGTACGTATGCGCGATCCCCGTCGGGCACGACGTCACCGCAACAACCCGGAACGCCCGCCCCTGCGGCGTGCTTTGCTCCGCGACCGCCCCCAATCCCGACGTCCGCCCGGAGGTGCTCTCCCGCCCGCTTCCGGTCGACGGAGGAGGCGGAGAGGTCGAAGCTCCCGGTGTGGCTGCGGGAGCCTCGCCGCCTCCGTCACCGGTGTCGGCGGCCTCCGGCCCTGCGGCGGACGCCGGAGGTGCGGCCGGCGCCCGACCAGACGCCGGCGCCTGACCGTCGTTCGCCTGCCCCGGGCCGGAGGCCGGCGGCAGGTCGCCTGCGATCAGGGCGGCTACTGCTGCTGGGTTTTCGGCTGTGCGGAGGGCCGTGGTGAAGTCCGGGTTCATGAGGCGGCGGGCGAGGGCCGAGAGGATCGTCAGGTGGTCGCTGTCGGCGCCGGCCGGGGCCGCGATGAGGAAGACGAGGTCGGCGGGGCCGTCCGGGGCGCCGAAGTCGATGCCGGTGGCGCTGCGGCCGAACGCGAGCGTCGGCTCGGCGACGTGCGCGCTGCGGCAGTGCGGAATGCCGATGCCGCCGTCGAGACCCGTCGGCATCTGGGCCTCGCGCGCGGCCACATCCGCGAGGAATCCCTCCAGATCGGTGACGCGACCCGCCGCCACCATCCGCTCCGCGAGCGACCGTGCCGCCGCTTCCTTGCTGTCGGCGGCCAGGTCGAGATCGACCAGCTCGGCGGTGATCATGTCACTCATCGCGCGGCTCCATTGCTCGCGTCCCCGCCCGGCGGGCGGAAGGAACTGTGGGTGGAACGGGAGACGTTCATGCCGGTTCCCGCAGCGGGCGGGAGAGCGGGACGTCCGCAGTCACGGTGACCGCGGACGTGTCGAGATCCGTCGGCGCGGGCATGACGCTGCCCGGCAGCTGCACGGCGGCCGCCCCGTGTGCGACGGCCGAGACGAGGGCCGTCTCGCCTTCGCCGCCGGCGGCGAGGAACCCCGCCAGCGAGGCGTCACCGGCGCCGACGTTGCTGCGTACCGCCGCGACCCGCGCGCAACCGAAGTACGCGCCGGACTCGTCGACGAGCAGCTGGCCGTCCGCGCCGAGGCTGGCGAGCACCGCCCGCGCGCCCATGGCACGCAGTTCTCCCGCCGCCTTGACCACGTCGCCGATCGTCGCGAGGGAGCGGCCGACGGCCGCGGCCAGTTCCCCGGCGTTGGGCTTGACGACATCTGGGCGCATGGAGAGCGCGGCGAGCAGGGCCGGGCCGGAGGTGTCCAGGGCTACGCGCGCGCCCGCCCGGTGTGCGCGGTCGACGAGTTCGGCGTACCACTCCGGCGGCAGGCCGCGGGGGAGGCTGCCGCAGCAGGCGATCCAGCCGGCGTCGGCGGACCGGGTGCGGACCGCCTCCAGCAGGGCTTCCGACTCGGCGCCGGTGAGAGTGGGGCCGGCCGCATTGATCTTGGTCAGGGTTCCGTCCGGCTCGGCGACCGAGATGTTGACGCGGGTCGACCCGGCGACGTCGACTCCCGCTACCTCGATGCCCTGTTCGCTCAGCAGCCGGCCGAGCAGCGCACCCTCCGGACCGCCGGTCGGCAGAACGGCCACCGTGCGCTGCCCGGCGGCGGCCACGGCGCGCGAGACGTTGACGCCCTTGCCGCCGGGGTCGACCCGGTCGGCGGTGGCCCGCAGCACGGCTCCGCGTTCGAGCGCGGGGATCTCGTACGTACGGTCCAGGCTCGGATTCGGAGTGACGGTCACGATCATGCGCGTACTACTTCCGTGCCCGCGCTCTCGATCGCGCGGGCGGCTTCGGGGCTGAGTCCCTGGTCGGTGATGAGCAGGTCGACATGAGAGAGGTCACCGAAGCGTGCGAAGTTCCGCTGCCCGTACTTCGAGGAGTCGGCGAGCAGCACGACCCGCCGCGCGGCGGCGATCATCGCCCGCTTCACGGCGGCTTCCGCCAGGTCCGGGGTGGTGAGGCCGCCCTCGGCCGAGAAGCCGTTCGCGGCGAGGAACAGCACGTCGGCGTTGATCTCGCTGTAGGCGCGCAGCGCCCAGGCGTCCACGGCGGCGCGGGTGCGGTGCCGCAGCCGGCCGCCGACGAGGTGGAGAGTGAGCTCCGGGTACTCGGACAGGCGCGCGGCGATCGGCAGTGCGTGGGTCACCACAGTGAGCCGTGAGTCGAGCGGGAGCACGGCGGCGAGCCGGGCGGCGGTGCTGCCCGCGTCGATGACGACGCTGCCCTCGGCGGGCAGTTCGGCCAGTGCGGCGCGCGCGATGCGGTCCTTCTCGCCGGCCGCCGTCGCCTCGCGCTCTGCCAGGTCGGGCTCGAAGTCGAGCCTGCCGGCCGGTATGGCCCCACCGTGCACGCGCTGGATCAGTCCGGCCCTGTCGAGCGCCTTCAGATCGCGGCGGATCGTCTCCGGCGTGACGTCGAACTCCTCGGCCAGCGCGGGGACGTCAACGCTTCCGCGATCGCGGGCCAGCCGCAGGATCTCTTGCTGGCGCTCCGGGGCGTACATGTGGTTCTGCCTCCGACCCATGCCCGAGTGTGTTGCTGTACCGCCACCGTACGCAGGCCTCGGCGGAAAGTAAACACAAACGGGCATTGGTCGGATTCATTCGGACCCGGGCGACTCGGATCCATACCGCGGGGGTCCGGACATGGCCGAACCCCGGCGCGGGGGGGGTTGCACCGAGGTTCGGGTCTGGGGCGGCGGGGCGGACCCCGCCGCGGGTCAGGCGGCCTCGTACTCCAGGCCCGTGTCACGGGCCATCCGCTTGAGGTCGGCCAGGGCGTGCTTCTCGATCTGCCGGATCCGCTCGCGCGTCAGGCCGTGCTGCTTGCCGACCTCGGTCAGCGTCCGCTCACGGCCGTCCTCGATGCCGTACCGGGACCGGATGATCGAGGCGGTGCGCTCGTCGAGCCGTCCGATCAGCTCTTCCAGCTCCTCGCGGCGCAGCATGACCAGGACGGACTGCTCGGGCGAAGCGGCGGCGCCGTCCTCCACGAGGTCACCGAACTCGGTCTCGCCGTCGGCGTCCACCGACATGTTCAGGCTGACCGGGTCACGGGCCCAGTCGAGCACGTCATGCACGCGGGACGGCGTCGAGTCCAGCTCGGCGGCGATCTCCTCGTGCTCCGGGTCACGTCCGTGCTCGCGGTTGAACTCCCGCTGCACGCGCCGGATCCGGCCCAGCTCCTCGACCAGATGGACGGGGAGCCGGATGGTGCGGGACTGGTCCGCGATGGAACGGGTGATGGCCTGGCGGATCCACCAGGTGGCGTAGGTGGAGAACTTGAAGCCCTTGGCGTAGTCGAACTTCTCGACCGCGCGCACCAGACCCGCGTTCCCCTCCTGGATCAGGTCGAGCAACGGCAGACCACTGCGCGGGTAACGGCGGGCCACTGCGACGACGAGGCGCAGATTGGACCGGATGAAGACGTCCTTGGCGCGCTCGCCCTCGGCGACCAGCGTCTCCAGCTCCTCGCGGGCGGCTCCCGCCCCCGCACCCTTGATGAGCTGGTCATCGCCGGAGAGGACGCGCTCGGCGTAGACGCCGGCCTCGATCTCCCGGGAGAGCTCGACTTCCTGCGCGGCGTCGAGCAGCGGGGTACGCGCGATCTCGTCGAGATACATACCGACGAGATCACGGTCTGCGGCTTCCCCGCCAACGGCGCGGACGCTGCTGCTCCCGCCTGCGGAACGACGGGCGACGGCACGGGTTGCCATGCGTGCTCCCTTGCGAAGGTTCGGTCGGGTGTCGGTTGGAGCGGGACTCATGCTGCCTCTCGGCTGCCCGCTCTGATCTGGATAACGACTGGAATCCGGACACAATTCCCATGTCGATCGATGATTTTCGCGATCTTGCAGTACCCTGTCCCGCCACACGGGGAGGCGACGGCGGATCGGGTGCGGGGGAAGCGCAGGTCAGGGCCGGTCACGCGGGCGATCGGAAGGCCATCGCGGATATCTGCGACCACCGCGACCACCACGTCCGTGAGGCGCCGCTCACATCCGGTCACATCCGGTCACATCCGGCATCGGGACCTTCGCAGGGACCTTCGCGCCCGGGCAGCGTCGCCCGTGGCTGCTCTCCCACCCGGAAGACGGTCCACACCGCCTATTGGTTGCCTAAACGGGCGAAGAGGGACCGGGGGCGCACGGACGCGCTGGTGGCAGCGGTCAGGGCACGCGAGCCGATCGAGCCGGTCCTGCAGCGGAACGCGGGCGGCGGGGGTGTGCGGCCGGGGTGTCCGACGGGGGTGTCCGGAGTCCGCCTCGGGCGCCCGCTCCAGGCACCCCGTGTATTCGTTACGCTCGACGGCGCCATGTGCTCGCGCCGGATCAGCTGAACGGAACACCACACCATGCTCGTACGCCGCCTCCTGATCGGATCGGCCGCCCTGGCCGGCGCCGCCGCCCTCGCCGCCTGCGGCTCGGGTGACGCCAGCGCGAAGCCCACCGCCTCCCACTCCCCCTCGGCCACCGCCACGGACACCGCCGGTGCCGCTGCCGTGACCTGGCCCGCGCCCGCCGACGCCGCCGCCAGTGTCAAGGCCGCCGGGCTGCCGATGCTCGGCGCCGAGGGCCAGGCGCTGCACATCCACAGCCATCTGGACATCCTGGTCGACGGCAAGCCCGTGCAGGTACCCGCGAACATCGGCATCGACCTGAAGCAGCAGAAGATCAGCCCGCTGCACACCCATGACACGACCGGCATCGTCCACATCGAGTCGCCGGTGCAGGCCGACTTCACCCTCGGTCAGTTCATGACCGAGTGGAACGCGCCCTTCGGCAAGGACAAGCTCGGAGCCCTCAAGACGGGCGGCGGCAACGAACTGCACGTCTACGTCAACGGCAAGGAGCAGACCGGCGACCCGGCCGCGCTCAAACTCGCCGACCACCAGGAGATCGCCGTCGTCTACGGCAAGGCCGGACAGAAGTTCCCGACGTCCTACGCGTGGCCCGCCGGCCTCTGACCGTCCGGCGCCGCAGCCACCGCCGGCCGCCGGCCGCCGGCACGAAGTGCGTAGGCATACGCACGCGACAGGGCCCCGCCTCCGAAGACCGGAGACGGGGCCCTGCTCAATCCACGTACTCGTTACGCGAACTCATCACGCGAACTCGTCACGCCGCACGCGGGTCCTGGTCAGTGCATGGAGACCGGGACCGGCAGCCCCTCGGCCGCCTCGTCCTCCAGGCTCACGCCCGAAACCTCGCTGCCGGGGACGCCCGTGTTGATGAACGTCGCGGCGATGAGGGCGGCGAGAACCAGTGCGCCGAACGCCCACCAGATCGCGGTGGAGAAGCCGTGCACAGCTGCCTGGTGCCCGAACTCCACCTTGCCGAGCTTCCCGGCGGACGCCAGGTTGGCGGCGGCCCACGTGGTGGTGGCGCTGGTCGCGATGGTGTTCAGCAGGGCGGTGCCGATGGAGCCGCCGACCTGCTGCGAGGTGTTGACCATCGCGGAGGCGATACCCGAGTCGCGCGGCTGGACGCCGTGCGTCGCCAGGCTCATCGCCGGCATGAAGGCCGAACCCATGCCGAGACCCATCAGGATCAGGCCGGGCAGGACGACGCCCGCGTAGTTGGGGTCGGTCTTGATCTGAGTGAGGATCAGCATGCCCACGGAGGCGACCAGGAAGCCCGGCGCCATCAGCATGCGCGGCGGCACGCGGAGCATGAGCCGGGCGCCGATCTGCGTGGAACCGACGATCATGCCCGCGACCATGGGCAGGAACGCGAAGCCGGACTTCATCGCCGAGTAGCCCAGGATGTTCTGCAGGTAGAACGTCAGGAACAGGAACAGACCGAACATGCCGATGATCGCGATACCGAGCGACAGGTACACGCCGCCGCGGTTGCGGTCGGTGATGACGCGCAGCGGGAGCAGCGGGGCCTTGGTGCGCGACTCGACGACCACGAACGCGGCGAGCAGCGCGACGGAGGCGATCAGCAGGGCGATGGTCTTGCCCGAGCCCCAGCCGTCCTGGGAAGCGACCGTGAAGCCGTAGACCAGCGAGACCAGACCCAGGGTGGAAAGGACCACGCCGGGAATGTCGAGGCGGTTGCGGTTACGCGAACCGGCCGGCTCGTGAACCACCATGTAGGCACCGATGGCGGCAATGATCGCGAACGCGATGTTCACGAAGAGCGTCCAGCGCCAGTTGAGGTACTGGGTGAGCACACCACCGAGGATCAGGCCGACAGCGGCACCGGCACCGGCGATGGCACCGTAGACGCCGAACGCCTTGGCACGTTCCTTCGCGTCGGTGAACAGGACCGCGAGCAGCGAGAGCGCGGCCGGGGCGAGCAGTGCCCCGAACGCGCCCTGCAGGGCACGGGCGCCGAGCAGCATTCCGGTGTTGACGGCCGCTCCGCCGATCGCGGAGGCGGCGGCGAAGCCGAGCAGACCGACGATGAAGGCGTTCTTACGGCCGAAGATATCGGCGATACGGCCGCCGAAGAGCAGCAGTCCACCGAAGGCGAGGCTGTAGGCCGTGATGACCCACTGCTTGTTGGCATCCGAGATGCCGAGGTCCGTCTGTGCGGAAGGCAGCGCGATGTTCACGATGGTCGCGTCGAGCACGACCATCAGCTGTGCTATCGCAATGAATATCAGCGCTTTCCAGCGCCGGGGATCCGGCTGGAGCGTTTCAGGCATAGCAAGTCTCACTAAGGGTGCGGAGGGGCAGGAAATCGGGACGTTTGTGGGAATTCTTCAGCGCTGACGCTGCAGGTCCTCCAAGGTCACGGCGGCGCCCGGCAGTACAGAACGTGCCGGGGCGCGCAGCCCATCGAGGAAGATCTGCAGGTGACGGTGCACGAACCTGTCCATGTCCATGCACGCCGTCCCGGGCAGCGGTCGCGTGAGCTGCGTGATCGCGACCATGAGGTCACCGACGGCGATATCGGTGCGGAGCTGGCCAGAGCTTCGCGCTCTGTCCATAATGTCCTCGATCGCGCGATCCAGCCGGTCGCGAGCCGCGAAGATCGCTGGATCGTTTCCGTCAAAGGCCTCGGAGAGCATCGGACACAGCGCCCCGACCCTGTCCTCCGCCGATTCGAAGACGAAGCGCCGCAGCGCCTCGAAGGCGTCCGGTTCCTCGGCGACCAGTGCCTCGGTCCGCTCGGCGATCCGTGCCATCACGGACAGGACCACCTCCCGGACGAGTTCGGCCCGGTCCGCGAAGTTCCGGTAGAGCGTGGCATTGCCGACTCCGGCGCGGCGCGCGACCTCGTCCAGCGGGACCTCGGCCCCGTGCTCGACGAACGCTTCGCGCGCGGCGGCGACGATCCGCTCCCGGTTGCGGGAGGCATCGGCCCGCAGCCGGGGGGAACGCGTTTTCACGGCACTGCCGACCACCGGACACTCCTTCTGGCGAAAGTGGGGGGTGAAGCGGGGAGTGACTCCCCGCTTCGCTCTGACACCAGACTAAACGGGGAGATGGTCCCCAGATATTTCAGGAGGTGGTGTGACCTGCGCCACACTCTTGATCCGGGCTCGATCGGTGCTCGATCCGCTCTCGATCCACGCCCGATCCATCCTCGATCCATCGTCGAGGATTTTCCCTCTCGCTCAACTTCATTGAATCTTCAAGAAGTGGACGTAAGGTGGACACCATGAAATGGCTGACCGAAGAAGAACAGGCCGCCTGGCGTGTGTATCTCCACGCCACGACGCTCCTGGAGGACCACCTCGACCGACAGCTGCAGCGCGACGCCGGCATGCCGCACATGTACTACGCGCTGCTGACCACTCTCTCCGACGCCCCCACCCGCCGGATGCGGATGACCGAGCTGGCGCAGCAGACGAAGATCACCCGATCCCGGCTGTCACACGCCGTCACCCGGCTCGAGAAGAACGGCTGGATCCGCCGCGAGGACTGTCCCTCCGACCGGCGCGGCCAGATGGCCTTCCTCACCGACGAGGGCTACGAGGTGCTGGTCATGACCGCCCCCGGGCATGTCACCGCCGTGCGCTCGGCGATCTTCGACCGCCTGACCCCCGACCAGGTCCAGCAGCTCGGCGAGATCTCCCGCATCATCGCCGAGGGCCTGCAACCACAAGGCGCCGACCTGCCCTGGCTGCGATGAGCCGGGGCCGATCGGCGCCGTGGGACCGGGCTTCCGCCCGACGTTCATACCCGCATACCCGACCTTCATAGAAGTCCGCACGACCGGAAGATGTTCGTCGTGCGGAATCCTGCCGGGAGCGGAACCCTGCAGGAGCTGCTACTCCACAACGATCTCGACGGTGATGTTCCCGCGGGTCGCCTTCGAGTACGGGCACACTCCGTGCGCCTGCTCGACCAGCTGACGGCCGGTCTCCCCCGCCAGCTCCTCCGGCAGCTCCACCCGCAGCGTCACGGCGAGCTCGAAGCCCCCCTGCGCCTCGTCGGAGCCTATGCCGACCTCCGCGGTCACCGAGATGTCCTTGGTATCGACCTTCGCCTGCCGCCCCACCAGCCCGAGCGCGCTGGAGAAGCACGCCGCGTAACCGGCCGCGAAGAGCTGCTCGGGGTTGGTTCCCTGGCCGCTCCCGCCCAGCGCCGGCGGCATGGCCAGCGGCAGGTCCAGCTGCCCGTCCGAGCTCACGGCCCGGCCGTCGCGTCCATTGGCCGTGGCCACAGCGGTGTACAGCGCACTCATCGAAACCATCCCTCTCCACATCCCAACGGACCGGATGCCCCGGGCCGCCCCCATGCCACTACTAGAGCACACAACTTAATTGTGCACAACTAAAGGGTACGCTGGATACATGAGGACGACCGAGCCCGTACCCGCCACGGCACCTGCCCCGGCACCCGCAGCCGCGCCCGCCCCGGCGGAATATCTGCGTCTCGACAACCAGATCTGCTTCGCGCTGCACGCCGCCTCCAGGGCCTTCGGCAGCCTCTACCGGACGACCCTGCGCGATCTGGGCCTGACCTACCCCCAGTACCTGGCCATGCTGGTCCTCTGGGAGCACGGCGACCTGCCCGTCAAGCGGATCGGCGAGCATCTGCGCCTCGACTCCGGCACCCTCTCCCCGCTGCTGAAGCGCCTGGAGACCGCCGGCCTCGTCCAGCGCGAACGCAGCGCCCACGACGAGCGCTCCGTCACCGTCCGCCTCACCACCGCGGGCGAGGCCCTGCGCGAGCGGGCCCACCAGGTCCCCCAGCAGATCGCCGCGGCCACCGGCCTCACCCTCACCGACCTGACCGACCTGCGCAGCCGCCTCCAGCACCTCACCACCACCCTGGACGCGGCCACCCCCGAGTAGCGCCCCGGGACAGGCGCCCCACGGCCGACGAGCCCGCCGCCGCGACCCCCGATGCAAAGTCCGCGGTTCTCCGCTCTCTACGGACTGCATCAGTCGCGACGGGAGGGGCTTTGGGAGTCCGACAGGACGACTGCTTCCCGACTCTTCATCGTGCGGATCAGCAATGACGAGTCGACAGCAGTGCAGCGCATGACCACTGGCCATGCGCTGTGGACGGTCGCTCAGCTTCGACGGCGCCGCCGGGAAGTCTTCCCTGAGGGAGTAGTTCTCCTAACCGCTGGCTTCACCGAAGGTTGGCTCCCAGATGGCCCGCTCAGCCTCACGTAGGAGGCAAGCTGATCTTGCCATCCGCACGCTCTCGCCCCAGAGGCAACCGTCTGCACAAAGGATGAGCCATCTCATGATCAATCAAGTGAGCCCAACGCCTAGTCCATACGCCTCGGAGTGCCGAGAAGCCCCGCCTCGATGTCGGTCGGTTGTAGTCTGACGAACTTCCGGTGCTGAGTCGTGCACCACAACATCATGTCGTCGCCGAGTGATGGCAGTGCCTCCGCCTCCGCTCGGGGCAGCCGCAGAATCCGGGCGAGGACCGCGGCCTCCTCGGGGGAAACCCGCTGGATCCCGACCAGCCCTGCGTTGTCGAGCATCCGTGGCGCCGTCGGGCCCAGGAATGGCAGGAGCGTGAGCACGGACTGCCAGGGCGCGGCCGCCAGCCGGCTTCGCGGCGGCCGCATGCCGCAGTCCCGTACGACCAGGACCGGGCTGGAGACGGACGGACCCTGTGGTCCCACCTGCTTGACGTCGTGCACCGTCATGCACTGCTGTCCGCCGCCCGCGGCCTGCGCGAGCCCTGTCCAGGACTGCGGCCGGGCCGTTTCGACAGCGACGCGCGCACCCGTACCGGCCGTACGCAGCGCCAGCACCTGCGCCGTCCAGACACTGCCGATGACGACGACATCGAGCTGGGAGGGGCGGAAGAACCCCAGTACCGCGGGCCGTCCCTCCGCGTCGACGCCCGCGACGACCCCGTCGTCACCGAGCGGCAGCGACAGCGCGGCGAGCTGTCCCATGGGCAGCACGTGCCGGTCACGGCGGGGGCCCAGCAGCCCGAACCCGCGCCTCCCCTGTCCGGCCGAGGATGTCGCGGAAACAGCCGGACCAGTGGTTCCGGCAGGCGTCATGCGGGTGGCCGTCAACGGGTGCCTCCGAGGGGCAAGGTTGCTAGCAAACCTGGCAGTTGTTCGCGATCAAGCCGTACGAGACTGACCTTCTCTCCTCGCGCAGCTCGCTCCAACTGTCGTCGCACCGCGACTAGTTCGTCATTTCCGCGCGCGGTGAGCCGGACGTATCCGCTGACGGCCGGTGTGCCACCGGTCCCGCGCGACATCGCCAGACTGAATGTGCTGGCCAGCGCCGGCATCGATGTCAGGAGTGCCACCAGTTGTGCCGCCGGCATCGCCCCCGTACCCAGGTGCGGCCAGCGGCCCACCCAGTACGTCGTGTGCCATCGGTCGTCACAGCGCCAGGCCCGGGTGGACTCCGTGGTGCGCCGCAGCGGCGCACCCGCCCGCACCGCCAGCGCGCTCGCCTGCGGATTCACCCCGGCCGAGGTCGCGAGCGCGGACGTCACCTGCGCCTCGGTCAGTACCGAAGCGTCGATCCCCGCCCCCGCCAACCGGCTCGCCAGCTGGTCCGTGGCCCGCAACAGCGCACGCTGCGCCCCGCCGATCCCGCCGCCGCGTGCTCGCACCGCCTCCGGACACAGCTCCGGGTCGAGTTTCAGCGCAATCCAGGTGAGCCGAATCGCGGGCGTACCGGCCTGGGCCTGGAGCGGCGCATACGACCGTGCTGCCGCGGCCTGTTCAGGCAGATGCGGTCCGGGGGCGGGCTGGGTGTGCTGCACAACCTGTACCGACTCCAGCCGGATGTCGTCCACTTCCAGGGCGTCGTGCAGCAACCCGAGCGGTAGCGGTCGTGCGTCCCGGGCCATCCGCAGCGGTTCGTCCCGCGACTGCACGAGCAACAGTGCCGTCAGGAACGTTCCGTCACCCACCATGCCAATAGCGCGGTCGCGCTGCCGGTCGGTGTAGGTATAGGTCCGCAGCGCCGTGTCGCACTCGGCGACCGGCGCCAGCGCGGGATCCACCCCGTCCGCAACCCACGGCCGCCGCGCGGCCCTCAGCCGGCCGCGCAGTGCCATGGCCGCGTTCAGCCACTCCACCACCGGCCGACCCCGCCGCCGCAGCACCACCAACAGCACCAACCCCGCCGCCACCAGGCCCATCGGCACCAGCAGCATCCCGCCCGTCACCCACCCGACCAGCACCAGCGCGCCGGCGACCTCCACCAACACCACCTGATGCAGCCGCACGCCACCGATCCGTCCTGGCCGCGGATGCACACTCATCACTGCGGTCGTCGCGCTGCTCATCCCCCGGTATGTCCCTCCGTGTCACGGCACTACAGCGTGCGCAAGTCAGGCCGACGGCATCGGCACACCGACCTACGACCGCCCACTGTCCCACGCCCGTCGACACAGGGATCGGATAGGGGCTCACGCCCTGCTCGGCCGAGCAGGGACTCTGGCGACTGCCTGAAGCGTGGACCCGATCGGTGGTGAACCAGTGCCGGCGGGCATAGTGGGGGCGGTTCGCGAGGGACATACAACCACGGGGAGAAGTTCGGCAGATGGCATCACGGCGGGACGAACTCAACGCCTACACCTTCGCGAAGAAGCGGCTGGTCGCCGCCTTTCTGCAACCGTCGGCAGCCGGCACGGACGAGGCGGCGCCGCGCCCACTACGCGCCCTGCTGCCGGGGGTGGTGGTGGGTGCCCTGCTGCTGGCGGGCTTCGGTGCTTGGGGCATCTTCAAGCCCAAAGTTCCTGACGGCTGGTCCGATCCCGGTGCCCATGTCATCGTCGGCAGCGAATCGACAACCCGTTACGTCGTCCTGGAGACAAACGGCGTCAAGCGTCTGCACCCGGTGCTCAATTTCTCCTCCGCGAAACTGCTCCTGGACCCGGGCAAGTCCTCCGTAATCCAGGTACCGGAGTCCGAACTGGACAACGGAAAGCTGCAGCGGGGTCCGATGCTCGGCATACCGTACGCACCCGACCGGTTGCCCAGCGGGGACGAAGCGGGCCGGAACAAGCTCTGGGTGGTCTGTGAACAGCCCGGCGGCGGGACCGGCGACACCGTGCAGAAGGCGGTCTTCCTGCTGGCCGGCCGCGAGGCGGACAAGGTCGGCGGGAAACAGCAACTCCACGACAGCCAGGCGCTCTACGTCGAGGCCGACGGCACGGAGGGGACGCGATACCTGGTGGACCCGGACGGCACCCAGCACGTGATCGGGGCCACCAGCGGCAAGAAACTCTCGACCCGGGACGAGGTGCTGCGCCGCTCACTGTTCAGCGAGGGCGCACAGCCCCAGAAAGTCACGAGGGACTGGCTCGGCACACTGCATGCCGGCGCGCCCATCGACTTTCCTCGGTTGCCGAGCAGGGTCGGGTCCCCGGCCGGCGTCGGCAGCCTGGATCCCCGTCTCGACAAGGTGGGCATGGTACTCAAAGCCGTGGCTGGTACCGGCATGCAGCAGTACGTCGTCCTGCCGGGGGCGGTTGCTCCCGTGTCCGACCTCGTCGCCAGGCTGCTCCTGACGAGTCCGGAAGCGAAGGTGCTGGGCCAGAAGGCACAGGCCGCAGAAGTCGGACCGCAATCCTTCACCTCTTCCCCGGACGAGTTCTACGCGAAGTACGGCTGGCCGAAGACCGTCCCGACCCAGGCCAATGACACCTCGACCCGAACCGGAACCGTCTGCAATGTGATGCACGGAGTCAATTCGGGGGGGGTGCCCGAACTCAGCACCTGGGCCGGCCCCGGCTATCCGGTTCAGTTCCTGGACGGGGCCACCAGCGCGTACGTCACGCCCGGCAGCGGTCTGCTGTACCGGCAGTTCGACGGCGCGTCTCCCACCACCGGTTCGATCTTCTTGGTGACGGACACCGGGCTCCGTTACGCCGTGCAGACGAACAACGACAGCAGTGCGGATCGGTCGGGAATCGGAGCCACTGCGAAGCCGCAGACGCCGGAGGAGCTGGCGTCCAATGTCAGCCAGGCGCAGATCCGGCTCGGCTACAAGGACGTGCGCCCACTGCCGGTGCCGGACAACTGGTCCGGTTTCCTACCCAAAGGACCCCGGCTCGACACCAACAGCGCCAAACAGCCACAGAGTTCCTGAGGGCGGAAGGGAGGAAGCGCGTGATGATCACTCGTAGCGGATTCCGGTCCCCGGCCGTCATGGTGCTCCTAATGTGCGCGGTGAGCGTCAGCCTGACGGGGTTCGCACAGGCGCCCGCGACCGCAGAGGGTTCCGACCCGCAAATGGGTTCCGAAGGCAGCGGTGAGTGCACGTTTCCGATGGCGAAGCAGATTCAGGGCCTCCCCTGGGCGCTCCAGCGGGTGGTCTTCGACGAGCTCTGGCAGGACACGAAGGGAAAGGGTGTCCGGGTCGCAGTGATCGACACTGGTGTCGACGACGCGAATCCGCAGTTGTCGTCTGCTGTAGACCGGGCCGCCGGGACCGATCTGCTTCCGCACCCGGAGGACAAGCCTCAAGACCCCGCTATGGAAGCCTCGAAGTCCAAGGGCAAGACCAAGACCAAGGGCGACGCGAAGGTTCCGGTGAGGTCCGGCGATGGGGATGGCACAACCGATCCCGTTGGCCACGGCACCAAGGTTGCCGGCATCATCGCGGCCCGTCCGCGCGTGGGCACCGGCTTTGTCGGCCTCGCTCCGGAAGCGACGATCATCCCGATCCGGCAGAACGACGACAAGGGCTCAGGCACTGCCGCGACGATGGCTGCGGCCATCCGCCATGCCATCCAGAAGGACGCCCGCGTCATCAACATCTCCCAGGACACCGTCAAGCCCCTGCGAGCCGACTCCGATCTGGCGCTTGCTGTGCGCGAGGCTCTGAACAGAGACATCGTCGTGGTCGCTTCCGCGGGCAACGACGGTCTCGCCGGTGAGGTCAAGATGACCTATCCGGCGGCCTATCCGGGCGTCCTGGCGGTGGCTGCATCGGACCGCAATGACGAGCGGGCGCCGTTCTCCCAGACCGGAAGTTTCGTGGGGGTCGCGGCGCCAGGTGTAGACATGGTGTCCACCGTTCCGAAGGGCGGTCAGTGCGTCGACAACGGCACGAGCTTCTCGGCCCCCTACGTCGCCGGAGTCGCGGCCCTCATCCGGGCCAAACACCCCCGCTGGACGCAGGCCCAAGTGGTCGCCCAGATCGAACAGACCGCCGAACGTCCGATCAAGGGACGGGATGACTTCATCGGGTGGGGGGTGGTCGACCCTGTGCGCGCTCTCAACGAGGACGAACATCCGGTGAGCATTCCGACCCCGGATCACGCGGTGTCGGACGGTCCCGTCGGACCGGAACCGATGGCCCTCCACCTGGGTGAGACCAGGCAGGAGCGGATCACCCGCATCTCGACCTATGTACTGACCGGCACGGGCGTCCTGATCGCAGTGATCGCGGGCTGCGCGGTGGTGCTACGGGACCGTCGCCGCCGCTCCGCAACTAGATGATTTCTCAACAACACAGCGCAGGCGAGGCGGTGTTGGATTTGGGAGACGGCTGTGGTTAAAGTGATTATTGACAACTTTGGTCCGATGTATCCGCAGTAGCCGAAGTCGGGCAACTGCGACATCCGATTCATGGGGGAAGGTGCGTTATGGGAGACAAGCTCAGGCTTTCATCAAGCCAGATCGAGAAGCTCATTACCGATCTCGGCAATATGCACGACACGCTCGAAGGCAGGATCAACCACCTCAATGGCGTCGTCGACGCCGTCGAAGGTCACTGGAAGGGCGTTGCGGCCAACGCGTACAACGGCCTCCAGCAGCGGGTGAATGCCGACGCCCGCAACTTGAAGGAGCTCCTCGCCTTCACCAAGGAAGCCGTCCAGATGAGCCGTGACGGCTTCGACGAGCAGGAAGTCGAGCGGCTCAACAGCTTCAAGAGCGCCGGTGGCGACTTGGGCAGCAACGGTGTCCTGGACCGGTTCCAGGTCTCTTCGTAGCCCGTACTCATCCCACCTCGCATCAGGAGACCGTTTCAATGGAGATCACGTACTCCGGGGTCGTCGAAGCCTCGAACCAGGTCAAGTCGACCGCCAACACCATCAAGTCCGAGCTCGACGACCTGAACACCAAGGTCAAGGCCGTCGTTGACACCTGGGACGGCGAGACGCAGCAGGCGTTCTACGACCGGCAGCGTTCCTGGGACCTCAAGGTGAACGACATGCACGAGACCCTGCTGACGATCTCGGCCAAGCTCATGGACGCCACCGAGGGCTACCGGTCGAACGACCAGGCTCAGGCCCGGCGCTTCCAGGGCTGACACAGCCTCAGATGAATCACGCAGGAACCGGCACGCTGTGGGTGTGGGATGCGATCAGCGCATCCCACCCCCACGCCTGCGGTACCGCGGCACCTTAGGGGAGGTGATTCCATGGGTTCTCAACTTCCGGACGACGGACCGCGTACTCCGATGTACGGCCCGTACATTGTCAAGGGCAAGCCGGCGGATCTGGAGACGCCCACCGAGTCTCTGCAGAATTTCAAGGCCCGTGTGGACAGACTTCTCGCGACGCTCGACAAGTCGCCGGCCGCGCACGCCCGCATCACTGATCAAAAGGTGACCACCAGCGCGTACGGCACCGGATTCCCGGAAGCCATCCAGCTGTCCGGCGCCTACGACACGGTGCATGCCCGCCTGGAGATGCTCTCCAAGACGCTCGGCGACCAACTGGAAGCGATGGGCATCACTGTCGATCTGGCCGACCGTGGCTACCAGAACGTCGACCAGGAGCACGCCGACCGTCTCTTCGCCATCCAGAAGCGCACCGAGATCTATTACAAGAAGCCCGGGGCCGAGACAGATCCTGGGTCGCCCGCAGCGGGCAAGGACAAAACCGGTGGGGGTTCGTCCAGCGGAACTGACGGCATGTAACACATGAAGTGAACGGGGGACAGGGACAAGCATGGGCGACGCCAAGAAGCTGCCACCACTCAACGCCTGCTACAACACAACCGACTTCGAGAACATGTCGTACGAAGACATGCGCAGCATGGTCCGCGGCGTCAACGCCACGGAGATCATGGGCAAGGGCACCGCTCTCGTCGACGCACAGACCGAGATCGAGAAGATCGGCACCGAGCTCAAGGAACACATCGGCCGTACCACGTGGCAGGGCAAGGGCGGTGACGCCTTCCGCGAGTGGGGCAACGACTTCGCCAAAGAGACCCTGAAGCTGGCCGACTACGCCGGCGCCGCGGGCACCTCGATGCAGACGGCGGGCCAGGCGCTCAGCGAGGTCGTCACTGCGATGGGGGGACATCCCGACGCCACACAGATGTGTTTCGCGGACGAGAAGAAGGAAAAGGCCCGGATAGCAGCCGTCGAAACGGCGCGCAACGAGGCCATTCCCCAGATGAACAAGCTCGCCTCGTACTACCTGATGGCACAGCAGTCGATCTCCTTGCAGGAGGAGCCGAACTTCAGGCCGTTGCCGAACGAGGTCCTGCCGACTCCTACTGGTCATGAGGGCGGCCAGGAGAGTTACGGTCCGCCGGGAGGCCACTCCGGGGGAGGCACGTATTCGGCCACGACCTCGCAGGCCGGTGGCGCCTCGAAGGCGCATCACTACACCGCCTCGCGCCCGGGTGACTTCACCGCGTCGTCGCCGGACGGCGCTCCCGTTCATACGCCGCAGCACGTCACCGTGGTGCCCGGGGCTCCGGACACCACAGGGACGAACATCGACACGGTGACGATGCCACCGGCCCTGCCACCTGCCACGCTCCCGCCCAGCGGTGGATTTCCCCCTCCGGGCCCAGTCGGCGGCGGACACCTGACACCTCCGCCGCCTGTGGTGATGCCTCCGTACACGGGTGGCCCCTCCAGCCCAGGAGGAGGCGGCAGGCGTACTCCCCCCACCGGGCCGGGCGGCAGGAACGGCGTGGGAGGCGTCCGGCCTCCCACCATCACCCGGACCGACACCGGCATCGTCGGCGGTACGCGGGCTCCAGGCCAGACCGGAGCGGACTCGGTCCGGAGCACATCGCGTGGAACGGTGATCGGCAGCGAGAAGCAGTCGACCAGCCACGGAATGATGGCAGGCGGCGGTGGTGGCGGTCACGGCGTGACAGGGGGGCGGTCCGGTCCTGGCGGCGGCTCGCAGCGCCTAGTCAGCGAGCCGGGTGGCACCGTTCGGGCTCCCCGCGGAGCACAGCCGGGGGCGGGACGGGAATTCACCCCGGGTGGCACCGGTCTCGTCCGTGAATCACCGACAGCGGGCAGTGCGAAGGGCCCGATGGGTGGTTCCATGGGCAGCGCGCCCCAGGGCGCACGGCGACGTTCGCAACGACGCGATGGCGCGAACCCGGGTTACCTCACCGAGGACGAAGAGACCTGGGCCCCGGGGGACCACGGCGTGGTTCCCCCTGTGATCGGCTAGAGCCGGTTCCAGGGCAGCGACGCCGGATGGCGGACAGAGAACGAGTGGGTGGCATGAGGTCAACGGTCAAGCGTCAGCGCAGGCGAGCACAGGCGGTGATGTCAGTACTCGGTTCTCTGCTCGTCATCGGCGGCGCCATCGCCCCCGCCGCGTCGGCGGACACCATGCGCGATCGACAGTGGTACTTGGACCGGATGCAATCCGAGGAAATGTGGGAGGTCAGCACCGGCAAGGGGATCACTGTCGCCGTCCTCGACAGTGGCGTTCTCTCCACCGCGCCTGAACTGACTGGGAAGGTCCTTGCGGGGAAGAACTTCGTGGAACCGCAGAAGGATGCACGCGCGGACCCGAGTGGACACGGCACGGCCATGGCGATGCTGATCGCAGGCAATGGTGTCAACAATCAGGGGATCAAGGGCCTTTCCCCAGACGCGAACATCCTTCCACTGACGGTTCTCGGATCCACTCAGGAATCCGGCACGAACAGCGCCAAGGCTCTCATTGAAGCTCTTCGCTACGCGGCGGACAGTGATGCCCGTATCATCAACATGTCTTTGGGCTTGGAGGGCTTCAGACTGAAGGCCGGCGAGCAGGATCAGATCCAGCAAGCGGTTGATTACGCGGTACACCGCGGCAAATTGCTTCTGGCTTCGACCGGAAACAACGGCGACACAGGGAACGATGTCTCTTATCCGTCGGCAAGTCTCGGCGTAGCCGGTATCGGGGCAGTCGATAAATCGTCATCGGTCGCGAAGTTCTCCGTTTTTGGGCCCCAAGTAGCCCTCGCTGCACCGGGCGATGACATCCCAAGTCGCTGCATCGATGGCAAGTCCGGCTACTGCCGTAGCTGGGGCACCAGCCAAGCCACCGCCATCGCCTCCGCCTCAGCCGCCCTCATCTGGGCCATGCACCCGACCTGGACCGGGAACCAGGTGCTGCGTGTCCTGATGAACACCGCAGGCAAGCCGACCGAGGGCGCGGTCCCCAGCCGCTACATCGGATACGGCACGGTCCGCCCCCGCATGGCGGTCCTCGGCAACCCCGGAGACCCGGGCCCCGCCGATGTGAACCCTCTGGTTGCCACCCGCTCCCCCAATTCCCCATCACCATCGTCGTCAGCCTCCAGTGGCTCCGGCCCCTCGAAACCGCCGACCCAGCAGGCATCACCCGGCACCACGGCGAAGGCCGGCGACGGCAAGGGAATCAGCGCGATCGTCTGGATTGCCGTCGGGGTCGGCGCGGTGGTCGTGATCGGCGCGGTGCTCCTGCTGCGCCGACGGAGTGCCGGTCTCGGGCGTTGAATTCGTGTAATCAATCACCCGTAGCCCCATCCAGATTCGACTGTAAGCGCATAGGCCAGGCGGAGGCATTGTGAACGAAGATTTCATACGCGAACTGCAACAGTTCCAGCAGAATGCGCAGAACCTGCAGAACCTGATGACAGATATGCAGAACCGAATGCCCCAGGGTGCCGAAGGAACGGACGCGCAGGGGGCCATCTCCATACGTTTGGCACCGGATGGGCTTCCGGAATTCATCAAGGCCGCATCGGACTGGCAGCGCAGGCAGGCACCCGAGGCCATCGGAGCTGCTGTCGGCGAGGCTTACGGAGCGGCCATGGGCGAACAGATGGCCGCTTGGGGTCAGGCCTTCGAGGAAAGCAACTGGCAGGGCGAGGCGGACCAACTGGACGGCCCCCTTGGTCAACCTGCCGCATCGTCCGCTTCCACGGTGCAGCCCGAGGTCCTTGACCGGGACTTGCGCTACGTCATCCCTCGCCCGCTCGACGAAGTGGCAGAGGACGTTCTCTCGGCCTTCGACGCGGTGGAGCGGATGGAGGAGTCGGTGTCCGAACCAGCGGAGATCAAGGGAACGTCCACTGCCCGCCATGTGGCTCTCATCGTGTCCAAGGGTGCTCTGCGCTCCTGCGAGGTAGATCGACAATGGGCAGCCAGGAAGTCGTACATCGGGCTGAATCAGGCATTTGAGCAAGCCCTAGCCGACGCTCGCGACCAGCTGAGCAGGGCTGAGTCCGTCGCCGCAGATGATGTTGCGGGCCTGCAGTTGGACAGTCTGTTGAACGAGGCTCTGGCCATACTCGTCGACCCGCAACATTTCGCCGATTAGGTTTCGAAGGGACAGATTGAAATGGCCGATCTCAAGCACATAACCGATGCATTGCGTACCGAAGCGGGGGTGTGGGACAAGCAGAGTACAGCCATAGGCGAAGTAGCTCACTCGGCTCAGGCGATGCGGCTGACGCGAATTGAGGCCGGTGTATTCCAAATAATTGTCTCCGCCTACAGTTCGGCCATCGATCAGATATCTGCTCGATGCCTCGAAGGAGAAAGTCGAATGTCGGAAGTCGCGGATGCGTTGATCAAGAACGCGAATGCCTACGACAACCATGAGCAGGACACCAAGAACTCCGTCAACGACGCCTACTGACAAGAGGGAAAAAAATGGCATTCAACGTGGCTCAAACCGAAGCAACTATTGAGAAGCTGAATTCAGGCATTGTGACGCTTTCGGCGAAGTTGAATCAAGTCGGGCCGCGAGCGGAGTCGACGGTCAATCACTGGTACGTTCCGGATGCCGTTGCAAAACCGTTGATATGGTTTGCCAACAAGATCATAGAGATTGGATGTTGGATCCGGGACAAGATCATCGAGTGCCTGAAAGGGGCCGCCGCGCCGGTCATGATGTATCTCGATTCACAGGATTGGGAGGGCCCTGCACTCCGTGGAAAAGTGTCCGGCGTCGCCGGCAATCTGGCACCGGAGGCACTCAAGGCGCCGATCGTCTGGAAAGGCGAAGGAGCCAATGCCTATGTCGCGGCCGTAAAGGGTCAACCAACTGCCGCTACTCAGATCGAGACGAGCGCCGACAAGCTTGCATCGGCATTGATGATTTGTGCGGCAGGTGGAATGGCCTTCTACTTGGCGCTGGCCGCAGTCTTGATCAAGGCCATCGTCATCACGATCGCAGCGATTGCCGCGACAGCTTCCGTCGTATTTTCTTGGGCGGGGTTTCTCGGATTTATCGGAGAAGCGCTGTCAGATGCCGGCATCATCACCGGGCTCCTGGTAGCCCTGGCAGGACTACTCACGTCGCAGCTCAACGCAATAACCACCGCCAAGGGTGAAGCAAATGACAACAGCGCCTTCCCGGAAGGAAAATGGCCGATCGCAACGGCTTGACGAATTCGCGGTGCAGTAGTATTTGATACGCCCGCCCCGCAATATTTGGCGAGGCATGCCGGGATGGACTATGAGAATGGTTGGCTATTTCCTCCCATGTATTGGATTCGGGTAACACTATGGTGTGCCGCCCTGGCCTCCTTCAGCATTCTCTTCTCCTTCACATCCGGCAATGTGCCGTTGGTGGTTTCCCTTTCCGTACTGGGCATAATCCTGCCCGGGATCGCCGAAACATACGCAGGTCAGCGGCGGCGGAGAGATTGGTACGCGAAGAGGTTCACGTCCATCGACGAACTACGTCTCATCCTGACGGATGAGGCGGCGCTCCGCCGGGTCCGGGACCAAAAGGGCGTGCTTGCAGCTGCACGTCAGCTCAGGCGCCAGTTCCCCCGATGTCCCATTGCTGAATCCGTCAAGCTGATCGAGTCGCTGTAACTCCGCCACTCGGTCACCTTCGGCCTTGGGATGTGCCCGCAACACTGGTCAAAGTCAGAGAGTTGTGAGCCCGCGCGCCACGCATGACGCGCCCGTCCGCTAGCGACGCGGGGGGTCAGCCCATCACCGGGCTGACCCCCGCGTCGTTCCCGATGACCCGCTCAGTCCGCCGCTGTCGGCAGCCAGCCCGTCTGGATCAGCGAAGGCACGCCGCGACGGGAGACGAACAGGCCGCGGCCCGGCGGGAGGGGGCGGGCCTTCACGTCGCCGAGGAGTTCGCCCTCGCCGGGGTGACCGGACAGGACGACGCCCTGGGCTCCGAGTTCCTTGAAGCGCTGGATGAAGGGCTCGTACGAGGAGCGGCCGGCCCCCGCGCTGCTGCGCGCGATGATGATGTTCACCCCGGCGTCGCGGGCGTACGGCAGGTTGTCGACCAGCTGGGACATGGGGTTGCCGGACGACGTGGCGACCAGGTCGTAGTCGTCGACGACGATGAACGCCCGGGGCCCGCTCCACCAGCTACGGGTGCGCAACTGGTGCGGTGTCACATCGGTGCCGGGGATGCGGCTGCTGATGAGGGTGTTCATGTCCTGGAGGTACTTGTCGAACGCGTTCTGGGTCGTGGCGTACCCGACGAGGTAGGGCTCGGGCACGCACTCCAGGAGGCTGCGCCGGTAGTCGCCGACGCAGATCAATGCCTCCTGCGGTGTGTACCGCTCGGTGATCTGCCGGATGAGCAGCCGCAACACAGCGGTCTTCCCGGACTCCGACTCGCCGAAGACCGCGAACAGGGGATCGGTGTCGAAGTCGACGAAGACCGGTGCGAGGTTCATCTCGTCGATTCCGATCGCGACTCCGCTGCGCGCTTCGCTGTGGCCGGTCGGCAGGTCACGCGCGGACAGCATCCTGGGCAGCATGCGGACCTGCGGGGCGTGCGGGCCGGGCCAGTTGTCGGCCGACGCCCGGACGAAGGCGGCGGTGGCCTCTGACAGGTCGTCGTCGGTGCCCGCGGAATTGTCGACGCGCGGCAGCCCGCCCATGAAGTGGAGCTTCTCCGCTGTCAAACCGCGGCCCGGTGTGCCAGTGGGGACGTTCACCGCTATCTTGCGGTCCAGTTCGGAGTCGGTCGGATCGCCGAGGCGTAGCTCCAGCCGATTGAGCAACTGATCCTTGAGGGCTGCCCGCATCTCCATGTAGCGGGAAACGGTGGCGATCAGGTGCACGCCCAGGCCCAGGCCCCGTGCGGCGATGTCAGCGACGACGGGCTCCAGGAACTCGTAGTCCGTCTTGAAGGACTGCCAGCCGTCGATGACCAGGAAGACGTCGCCCCACGGCTCGTCCGGAAGCCGGCCGGCCGCGCGAAGCTGGCGGTACGTGGTGATCGAGTCGATGTTGTTGTCCCGGAAGAACTCTTCGCGCCGATTGAGGATCCCGGAGACCTCAGCGACCGTGCGGCGAATTTTCTCAGGGTCAAGACGGGAGGCCACCCCTCCGACGTGGGGCAGACCCTCGACGGCGATCATGCCGCCGCCGCCGAAGTCCATTCCGTAGAACTGCACTTCGTGCGGAGTGTGGGTGAGGGCGAAGGAGCCGATGAGGGCGCGGAGAAGAGTGGATTTGCCTGAGCGGGGGCCACCGACGATGAGCATGTGGCCGGCGGCGCCGGAGAAGTCCCGCGCGAGGAAGTCGCGCCGCTGCTCGAAGGGCTTGTCCACCAGACCGAAGGGGACGACCAGGGCGCCGTTCTGGGCGTACTGCGGGGAGTGGAGTCCGCGCTCTGGCGACACCGCCAGCGGGGGCAGCATCTGATCGAGGGAAGGGGCTTCGGTGAGAGGCGGCAGCCACACCTGATGGGCGAGAGGCCCTTGACCCTCCAAGCGGCGCACGATGACATCGAGAACGGTGTCCGCCAGCGCATCGGCGGTTCCCTGTCCGGGCGCGAGGGAGACATCCGGATCGGGCTCGGGGTAGTGGACCGCCACCGGAGTCGCGGTGAACAGCACGGGACGCCGGTCGATGGGAAGTTCTCCGCTGCCGACGATCGGCGGGACTCCCGGCCGGTAGGTGCCCGACACGTACGCGGCCTTGAAGCGGGTCATCCCCTCGGTACCGAACTTCAGGAAGCCGGAGCCGGGGACCGATGGCAGGTGGTACGCGTCCGGTACACCCAGGGCAGTACGGGATTCGGCGGCTGAGAAGGTGCGCAGGCCCACACGGTAGGACAGGTAGGTGTCCAGGCCGCGCAGGCGGCCCTCCTCCAGACGCTGCGAGGCCAGCAGCAGGTGCACGCCCAAGGACCGTCCAATGCGGCCGATCTGGATGAACATGTCGATGAAATCAGGCTTGGCGGTGAGCAGTTCGCTGAATTCGTCGATCACCAGGACCAGTGAGGCCAGGGGTTCCAGTGGAGCCCCGGCGGCGCGGGCCTTCTCGTAGTCGGTGAGGTTCGCGTAGTTGCCTGACGCCCGCAGGAGTTCCTGGCGGCGCTGCAGCTCACCGGTGATGGAGTCCCGCATTCGGTCGACCAGGGTGAGGTCGTCCGACAGGTTGGTGATGACCGCGGCGACATGTGGAAGCTCGGACATCCCGGCGAAGGTCGCACCGCCCTTGAAGTCGGCCAGGACGAAGTTCAGGGTCTCGGAGGAATGGGTGACCGCGAGGCCCAGCACCAGGGTGCGCAGCAGCTCGGACTTTCCGGAACCGGTCGCTCCCACACACAGTCCGTGCGGGCCCATGCCCTCCTGTGCGGCCTCCTTGAGGTCGAGCATGACGGGCGAGCCGTCCTCACCGATGCCGATCGGTACGCGCAGCCGATCGGCCGTCGAGCGTGGCCGCCAGACAGTGCTGGTGTCGACCGCGGCCGGGTCGCCGATTCCCAGCAGATCCGTGAAATCCAGGTTGGCGAGCAGAGGTTCGTCATCCTCCGCGCCGCTTCCCATCCGCAGCGGAGCGAGCTGACGGCCGAGGGCCTCTGCGGTTTCGACCGGCAGGGAGTCGGGCGTGCCGTGATAGGCGGCGGCCGCCGACTCCAGCCGCAGCCGGCCCGGCCGTACGGCGACGTGCAGTCCGCCGCGGGGTTCGTCCAGCTCCTCCGGAACGATCTCCACGACGGTCACACCCTGCAATCCCTCGGGAGAGGCGAGCAAGGACTCCGGGGGCACGAGACCGCCGTCCAGCACAACGACCACGTGTGGCTGGTCAAGGAGCGGTGAACCCTCGCGGTTGAACCTCGACCGGCCCGCCAGGGTGCTTTGGAGCAGTGCTTCGACCTCCGTCAGCTCGTCGCCGAACAGCCGCTTCGTGCCCGCTCCATCCGAGGACCCGGGAAGCTGGGTGTGCGGCAGCCACTTCGTCCAGTCCCACTGGTCCGTCACATCCGTGGATGCCACTACCGCGACCATGAGGTCATCAGGTGAGTGCAGCGCCACCAGGCTAGCCACCAGCGCACGTGCGGAACCGCGCACTGACCCCGGCTCGCCCGATATCACGAGGTGGTAAAAGGATCGAAGAGATACCGCCATGGGAAGCCGGTCGAGCGAACCATGCGTGGCCAGGAATTGGTGCATGGCACCGGCCGACAGCGGCTCCAACTCATCCAGCGGCGCAGTGGTCGGAGCCACCAGAGGTGTCCACAACTGCTGTGGTCCCAGACCGATCCGGACCTGCCCGAAGTCCTTATCGCCGATCCGCCGCTCCCAGAGCCGTCCTCCCTCGGCGACAAGCGACCACAACTGGTCAGGATCCGGATGCAGATAGAACTGCGCGTCCCTCTGGACCCGCGCGGTACGGCGTACCTTCCGCCGGGTCTGCGCGAGATACTTCAGGTAGTCCCTGCGGCCATCCGAGGCCTCGCCCTGGGTTCCTTTGCGGTACCGAATCACCTGCGCTATCGCCATGGCCGCTGTCGACAGCAGCATCATGACGCCCATGATCTTCATGAACGGCTGTGAGCCGGGCATGAAAAAGAACACCACCGATGAGCCCATGCCGAGCATCGGCAGCAATTGCATTGCCATGCCCTCCTCCTGCCCACGCGGCAGTTCAGGAGGCGACTCGAGCCGCAGCTCCGCCGCGGATGTCTCAGGTGGCATGGCCCGGGGCGGGCGCTTGACGACGATCTGGGTCACCGGCGAATCAATCCCTCAATGCGGCCCGGAGAGTTGTGAGCCGGCGCCCCCGTGGCAGCGACCTACCTCCGCGCGACGATGATCCTACGTGTAGGCCATGAGGTGGACCCCGATAGGGTGGCGCCCCTGTCCAGGAGCGCGGTGTGCAGCGAGCGAGGGGATCCATCAGGTGAGTTCGACCCTGACAACCGGTTTTTGCCGAGTAACGGTCGTGGCACCGGACAGCCGTATCGATGTCGCCCTCCCGGACGATGTCGCCGTCGCCGATCTCCTTCCTGAGATCCTGCGGCTGACCGGCCAGACCACTCCGCCGGGGGCACCCCCCGGCTACCACCTGGCCCGCCGCGACGGCACCCTCCTGGACGCCACCCACCCGTTGACGATCCAGCGGGTCCTGGACGGTGATGTCCTGCGGCTTCGGCCCTTCGCCGAATCGCTCCCCCCGGCCGTGTTCGACGATGTCGCCGACGCGGTCGCGTCCGCAGTCCGTCGCGACCGAGCTTTGTGGAGCGACGACCTGTTCGGCGTCTCCGGTCTCTTCGGCGGCGCATTGCTCCTCGTGCTCATGGGCTTTGTGCTCTGGTTCGCCGACCCGGTTCGGCATGACATGCACGGCCTGCCGGGCGTCGTTGCTGCCGCCGTCGGTACGCTGCTCACCGCGCTCGCGGGCGTCAGGGCACGGGTCTACGCTGACCGGGCCTCCGCGATCGCGCTCGGCCTCGCGGCTCTGCCACACCTGATGATCGCCGGGTCCGGCCTCCTCGCGCTCGACCCGGGCGCCGGCGTCGGACGACTCCAGTTCCTGCTCGGCTGCGCCACGGTGCTCATCTTCTCCACCGGGCTCGTCGCCGCGATGCCGTCCGGCGACGCGCCCTTCGTCGCCGTTGTCTTCGCCTCAGCAGTCGGCACTCTCGCGACGTTCTGCTCGATCCTCACCGGTGCCCGTCCCAGTGAGACCGCGGCTGTCTGCGTGGTCATCGCTATCGGCGCCATCGCCTTCCTGCCAGGACTCTCCGCCCGTGTGGCCCGCCTGCCCATCGGCTACGCCACCCCGCGGCCCATGACGGATGCTGACCTCGACAACGAGCCAGGCGTCGGCGAGCCCGATCCTGTCGACGCCGAACGCATCGCGGCCCAGGCCCGGCGCGGGCACGAGCTGCTGCTGGGCCTTGTCGGAGGCTGCTGCGTGGTGATGGTCGCGGCCGCCGCTGTCCTGGGCTTCTCCACCAGCGTCTGGGGCCAGACCCTCGCCCTGGTCGCAGGCCTGGCCATGCTGTTGCGAGCCCGGCTCTTCCGTTACACCGCCCAGGTCGTCGCCGTGCTGGGCGCTGGTCTCACCGCCCTAGGTCTGCTGATACTGGGGCTGTCACTCAATCCGCCGACCGGCGCTGTCATCAAGTTGCTGACAGAACAGGACCGGGGACCGCTCGACATCCGCACCTTGTGGCTCGCCGCGGCCGTCACGGCCGGTGCCACCCTGCTGATCGGCATCGCTCTGATCATTCCGAAGAAGGGACTGTCACCCTTCTGGGGCCGTCTCTCCGACCTGGCCGAGGTGGTTCTCCTCCTCGCGCTCGTCCCCCTCTGCCTGGCCGTCCTCGACGTCTACTCCTCCGCACGTGGCATGACCAGCGGGTAGACCAACGACAGCAACGGGCAAGATCGCCGAGAAGCTCGGCACAGGGCATCGAGCGTCGCGGACGAGGAGAACCGCCCCACCTGTGCCAATGGCCTCATGACTAGGGCCATCTGACGCGCATCTGCACATCAACGGGGGAGAGTTGTGGGCGGCGACGATGCGAGCGCGGGGAAGATCCTCAACATATCCACGGCTGATCTGAAGTCGTCGGCTCCGGTCTTCCACACCCAAAGTGGGGCCCTGCGTACGGTGGCTGCCACGCTGCGGACGACGCTGGACGGCCTGGGCAAGGCCTGGGCAAGGCCTGGGGCGATGACGATCCCGGCACGGACTTCGACGCGGTGTACGCGCCGGTCCGCACCTCGGTCGATACGGCTGTCGGCATCCTCGTCCTGGGCTTGGCGAGCATTCATGACGCGATGAACGACATGGCCGACGGCCATATCGACAACGACAAGCTGATAGCCGGGATGTTCACGAAGCCGAAGCCTGCCGACGGTCCCGCGAACGGCGGCGTCAAGTGAGCGTCGAAGACACCGTCAAGAGCCTCCTCGAGGACATGGGCATGTGGTGGCCCGACGCGGACTCGGGGAAGGTCCGCGGGGCAGCGACCTCCTGGCGGACCTTCGCCGACGCGGTCGACAAGGTCGCCACGGCGACCGACGGCAAGGCTGCCGCCCTCATCCACAACAACACCGGTGAGGCGATCGACGCCTTCGCCGTCTTCTGGGGTCGCTACCGGGGTCCCGGTGGCAAGGGCTGGCTCAACGACCTGGCCGGCACATCCCGTCAGATGGCCGTCGCCGTCGATGACGCGATCAACAAGCTGTGGACCGAGATCGGGGTCTCGGCCGCAGTCATCGCGGCCGGTGTAGGGCTGGCGGTCTTCACCTTCGGTATCTCCACAGCGGCCTCGGCAGCCGCGGCCACCGCCATCGTCGAGCTCGCCGCGTCGCTGGGCATCGGTGTCTCGGCCATCGTCGCGGAGATCGCCGGTGCGACCCTGGCCGGAGCGACCATCGCCGGCATCGAGTCCGTGACGATCGATCTTGCCGTCGCCCAGCCGCTGAAGATCGCCACCGGCCTGCAGGAGGGCTTCAACCTCGACGAACTCAGCACCGCTGCCAAGGACGGCATGCTGTACGGGGGTGTTTTCGGGACCGCGGGCGGCACCATCGACGCCGCCGCCACCCGCGGAATGAGCCCCCTGTTCCGCACTACCGGCATACCGAACCTGCTGACACCACCCCTGGAGCGCCCGCCGGGCTGGAGCGTCCTGAAGCGGCCCACCGCTCCATCGATCCGGCCCAACGGAGCCGATCTGCCGGCCGGCGCCCGCCGGATCGACAACATCCGGTGCGCTCTCGACCCGATCGACGTCGCCACAGGCACGATGCTGCTCCCGCAGACCGACGTCACGCTGCCCGGTGCGCTGCCCCTGCTGTTCGAGCGCACCCACCTCTCCTCGTACCGCGCGGGCGGCTGGTTCGGGCCCTCCTGGGCCTCCACCCTGGACGAACGCCTGCAACTCGACGCCGAAGGCATCGTCTACGCAGCCGCCGACGGCATGCGCCTGGTCTACCCCGTCCCAACGGCCGGCGCCCCCGCTCTGCCCGAGCGGGGGCCACGCTGGCCGCTGGCATGGGACGGCCGCCCCGACGGCGTCATGACCCTCACCGACCCTGCCACCGGCCACGTCCGCACCTTCGGACGACCCGCTCGCACCGCCGCCCACGACACCGTCGACCTGCCGCTCGACAGCATCGAGGACCGGGCCGGCCACCGCATCGACATCGACCGCACCCCGACCGGCGTCCCCACCGCGATCCGGCACTCCGGCGGCTACCACCTCGCCGTCGACACCCACGGCCCCCGCATCACCGCACTGCGCCTCCTCGACCGGGAACCCTCGCCCTACGAGCGCCCCCGCGACACCCCCGGCACGGTTCTGGTCCGCTACGGCTACGACCACGCCGGTCGTCTCACCGAGGTCACCAACTCCAGCGACGTTCCCCTGCGTTTCACCTACGACACCGACGGCCGGATCACCTCCTGGACCGACCGCAACGGCAGTTCGTACACCTATGTCTATGACACCCGTGGCCGTGTCATCGCCACGCAGGGCACCGACGGGCTCCTGTCCGGCACTCTCGACTACGACGACGCCGCCCGCACCACCACGGTCACCAACTCCCTGGGCCATCAGCACACCTACCGGCACGATGCCACCTGCCAGGTCGTCGCGGAGACCGACCCGCTGGGCAACACGACCGCCACTGAGTGGGACCCCCTGGGAGAACACCCTCTCGCGGTGACCGATCCACTGGGCCACACCACCCGCTACGCCTACGACGCAACGGGCAGACTCACCGGGGTGTCGCTTCCCGACGGCACGACGGCGCAGGCCGCGTACAACGCTCTCGGGCTCCCGACCGAGGTCATCGAGCCGGGGGGTGCCACCTGGCGCCACACGTACGACGCCACCGGCAACGTCCTCGCCACCGTCGATCCGACCGGCGCCGAGACCGCCTACGCCTACGACTCCGCCGGCCACCTGGCCTCCGTCACCGACGCCTTGGGCCATGTCCAGCACGTCATCTGCGACCCGGCCGGTCTGCCGACCGCGGTCACGGACCCGCTCGGCCACACCACCGCCGTGCGGCGCAACACGTTCGGCCGCATCACCGAGGCCACCAACCCCCTCGGGCACACCACTTTCTTCGGCTGGACCACCGAAGGCAAACCCGCCTGGCGCGAACTGCCCGACGGCGCACGGGAAACCTGGGACTGGGACGGCGAAGGCAACTGCGTCTCGCACACCGGTCCCGCCGGGAACACCACCCATCTCACCAGCGGCGCTTTCGATCTCCCCACCACGCGCACCGACCCGGACGGCGCCACCTACGCGTTCACCCATGACACCGAGCTAAGGCTGACCGGGGTTACCAACCCCCAGGGGCTGACATGGTCGTACGCCTACGATCCGGCCGGACGGGTCACCAGCGAGACCGACTTCAACGGGCGCACTCTCCGCTATACCCACGACGCGGGTGGCCGGCTGACGACCCGCACCAACGGTGCCGGCGAAACCCTCACCTACACCCGCGACCCGGCCGGCCGACCCCTCCTGACCAGCACGGACGACGGAAGTGAGACGAGGTTCTGCTACGACGCCGCCGGCTTCCTCACCGGCACCGGCAACCGTGACGCCACACTCACCTGGGAACGCGACGCCCTCGGCCGCGTTCTGACGCAGGCAACCGACGGCCGCGCCATGACCTGTGTCTATGACGCACTCGGCCGCCGGACTCGGCGCACCACCCCCACGGGAGCGGTTTCCCACTGGACCTACGACGCCGCGGGCCGGCCCACCGCCCTGCGCACCGACGCCGGAACCCTCGATTTCGCGTACGACGCCGCCGGCCGTGAAACCGGGCGCCGTCTGGGCGAACACGTCGAACTCACCCAGACGTGGGACAGCGCCGACCGTCTCGCCACGCAGACCGTCACCCACCTGGCTCCTGGGGCTGACCTTCTCCTTCAACACCGCACCTACTCCTACCGGGCGGACGGTCACCTCACCGAGTTCCGGGACCTCGCCTCCGGCACCCGCCGCTTCACCCTCGATCCCGTCGGCCGCGTCACAGCCGTGACCGCCCACGGCTGGAGCGAGACCTACGCCTACGACAGCGCCGGCAACCAGGCCCACGCCAACGCTCCCGGCCATGCGTCCGACGGCGACCGCGCATTCACCGGCACCCTCATCCAACGTGCCGGCCGCACCCACTACACCCACGACGCCCAGGGCCGCCTGACCCGCAGGACCCGCAAGCTCCTCAACGGCCAGAGCCGGACCTGGACCTACACCTGGAATGCCGAGGACCGCCTCACCGACACCACCACCCCGGACGGCGAGAGCTGGCACTACACGTACGACCCCCTCGGCCGCCGCACCACAAAGCAACGCCGCACCCACGACGGCACCATCGCCGCCCGGACCACCTTCACCTGGGACGACACACGCCTCGCCGAACAAACCACCGGCGAAGAGCGCACGACCACCTGGGACTACGCCCCCGGCACCCACCGGCCCCTGACCCAGACCGACCGGGAAACCCCTGCTACAGGCACCACCAGCTCGCTGATCAGCCGCTTCAGCCAGGCCACCGCCGACCCGGACGCGACGCGCTTCCACGCGATCATCACCGACCTGACCGGTACACCCACCGAACTCGTCACCACCACCGGCCACATCACCTGGCAGCACGCACCACGCTCTGGGGCACCCCCCTCCCGGCGCCCACCCCCTCGGGCGCCGAGCCCCCCATCGACTGTCCCCTCCGATTCCCCGGCCAGTACCATGACGCCGAAACCGGCCTGAACTACAACTACTTCCGCCATTACGACCCCGAAACCGCCCGCTACGTATCACCCGACCCGCTGGGCCTCGATCCGGCACCAAATCCGAATACTTATGTCAACAACCCACTTACGTGGAGCGATGTACTCGGACTCAAGCCATGCAAGATTCGCGTTTCCCCGATGGCTTCCGACTGGGCCACCAAAGGCGCCCACGTCCACATCGGCAAAGATGAGGTCCGCATTTTCGCAAACGCGAAGGGCATCATCACCGGCGAACCGATCCGCCTCAAAGCAACTGGCTGGGCGTCCGAAAGCAGTGTCCGGAAAGCCGTCGAGGCAGTGAATTCAGACCCCGCCCTTCGTGCCGACCTCATTGCAAAGGCAAAATCAGCCAAGGAGAACATGCTCGACCACAACTGGGGCAACACAGTGAACCGCGCGAACGAAATGCAAGCTCTCATCGACTCCCTGGAGAAGACTCCGTGAATGGTGCCGAATTTCTGGCCGAAGTCATCGCGAGTGGCAGAGTGCACGGTGTCGGCATCGGCTCCTCGCTGGCGGAAGTAGGACGCGTGCTGCGGGCCGACTTCATTGATGTACATGACGATCCTGACAATCTCCAGCTTCGGCGAGATTACGGCGTCATCGAATTCTGTTTTACCGACGGCCCTCAATGGCGATGCACAAGCATTTCGATCCAGGTCCACCGATTCGGTACCGATCCTAACCAGATTGCCCAATGGCGGACCGCCCAGCAAGTGGATTTTTCCCAGTATGTAGCCTGGGACGATGTACTCGAACGGCTCTCCGCCGTTCGCGATGCGCCAGAACTCATGCCCAGCAACCAAGGGGAGTTCATCGAATACCGGGCGGCCTCGACGGAGGTTTCTGTCTTTGTTCTGAACAATCGTGAAGAGCGTGACGAGTGGCCGGGGCACGGCGACGTCTGGAGCGTCGTGCTCCAGAGCTTCGAGAAGGCCTGAGCGCCAAATGACGGCCGGCCCGGCAGAGGGGCGGGCGAGCCGATGCGGGAAGCGGCACGCCCCCGTTCGAAGGCGTGTCGCCCTCCCACATCTCCCCGTACGAAGGCCGTGCGGCGGCGCGGCCGCCCGGATGTAAGTGAGGCCGGCTGGGACCGGCTCAGCGGATGGGTCGGTGGACGTTGTCGGTCGTGGCGGGGGCGTCGTCGGCGATTCCGGGCCGTCGCCGCTGGGTCGACGATGCCGGTCTCCAGCCGGTGTAGGCGCCGCCGCACCCCGTCGACGACCTTGCGGTCTAGGTCGTCGACGTTGGACCACAGGCGGGTGAAGAGCTCCTCCGCCACGCGACCACCACCGACCTGACCGGCACACCCACCGAACTTGTCACCACCGCCGGCCACCTCACCTGGCACCGCACCACGCTCTGGGGTACCCCTCCCGGCCAGGGCGGTTGCAAGTTCCGGGGTCCTGCTATTGGTCCAGTGGTGATCGGTTTGGGTGCATGGCAGGGCAGGCACGGGCGCCATGATCATTTTGGTGTCTGAAGCCCGATGAGCATGAGGTCCTGACCTTGCGCGCCACCTTTCTGGAGATGAAGCGCCCCGGACCGCACCGCTTGGTGGCCAGTTCCCGCTCGTCCTCTATCGTCGTGCAATCCAGCGTGGGCGCCGGCTTCAGTGAGATCGCCCGCCGCAGTGGCCTGTCCACCATGGCCCGCAAGGTCGAACCGCGGGACGTCACCCGCTACGTCGCTCGCCAGATCCTGAACGAGACGGGGCAGCTGTCCGAAGTCGCCCGCCGCCTGGGGCTGTCCTCCCTCGACCAGGCAGCCGACCTGGCGGACCTGCAGTGGAATACGCCCCGTCGAGGCGATGCCACGTGACCTCGCCGAAGAAGCGCACAAGGCGCGAGCGGACGCAAAAGGCGCCTGCCTACGTCATGGGGGCCATTCCCGACGACACGTTCGGCGCCGCTACCGACCCCCCGCCGCCGAAGGGGCCTGAGGCGCCGCCGCTGACGGTCAGCAAGCGGTTCAAGTACCTCCTGGACAATCCCGACCTCTACACCGCTGTCAGCGCCTTTCCCTCGCCGAGCAGGGTTGGTCGGCCCGCTGTCCACCCGCCCATCGCCTATCTGGTCTTCCTTTGCGCCATCTCACTGTTCGGCTCCGCGCGGGCCACCGCGTCCCACTTCGAGGAGGAGCAGTGGTGGGATGTCGTACGCCAGGGCGTCCGCACCCACATGGGCGATGAAGCCGCGGATGCCCTTCGGTCGACCGGGCCCACGCGCAGTCAGTGGAACTACTTCTTCCACATGATTCTTCCACATGAAGCTCAAGCCAGACTTCGCAAACCTGCGTAACGTGAGCCGCGAACTTTGGATCCAACAGGCCCTCGGCCACGGAATGATGAAGGAATCCAGCAAGCGGACCAGTCGAAGCTACCCGGAACGTCACCAGGTCCTCCACGCCGACGCCACCGTCGCCTGCCCGCCCTCCTCGCAGCAACACCGAGAGACTGTGAACGAGGTGACCGGAGAAGTCCGCCGCCATCGGGTCGACAGCGACGCCAGCTACACCGTCGAAGGCGGTGGCACCCGCGTCTACGGCAACAAATTCCTCTCCGCCGCCGTACGCCTCGCCAATACTTCCCACAGCCGCGTCATCCTGGGCATCGAGTCCATTCGGCACAAGTCAGCCAAGTGCGACCCCCTCCGCGACGACGAAGGCACCGCCTTCATCAAGCTGGCTCGGCACATCTTGAACCGAGCGCCTGGCCTACGCGCCGTCACGTATGACTGTCAGTCTCTTCGTACCGGATCCCGCAAGGATCGGGTATTCCCGGCCGCGACGGGGCGGCAGAGGTTCAACCGGACTGAACACCTGCGCCAGGTTCCCCCGAACACCCATGCCGACAGTCGTCTCAAGGGCTTCCGCCAGGACAGCGAGTCTCAGCACTCACGCTTCGACCAGAGCTACCCGCACAAGCGGGTCCCGGCCTACGGCGCGAACGCCGCGCTGCTCATCTACATCGGTTACGCCTGGCTCAGCAACTCCGCCACCCGCGCCATGATCGACTTCGACCCCGCAGCGTAGTTCCCTCTGGCTCTGGTCCCACCCGCTGGGAAGCGCCGGGGGCCATGGAGCCGAATGCAGATCAAGCGCCACCCGCTACACTGACCGCGGTGGCCCGGCCTCACAGTCAGGCCTCCGCAGTCTGTCCGCAAGGCGGCTTGGATCATCGCGTCTACCTGCACCGATTTTCCGACACGTTTTCCGACAGATCCCCGCCCCAGTAGCTCAGGGGATAGAGCACAGCTCTCCTAAAGCTGGTGTCGCAGGTTCGAATCCTGCCTGGGGCACGGTTGTTGATCGGCTGTTGATCAGCGCGGGAACCGCGAGAACGTAGGAGGCCGGGCCCGGACATTCGTCCGGGGCCGGCCTTCTTCGCGTCGGGCCTTCTTCGCGCCGCCGACATGATGGCCTTCCGCGTCCCTCGGGCCAGCGGAGATACCAGTGGTGCCTGTGTGAGTGGTGTGAAATGATCCGCGCGCGGCTCGCTGACGGAGGTGGGAATACCCACCGAGGCGGCCGAGGGATACATCCCGGTTTCGCCCCTGGGGGGGCATTATCAAGACTCGAATTGGCGCCGTGTAACCGGCGCCGCGCTATGGCCGCACTCACGATACCTGCCACCGGTCAGGTAAGTGCGAACGCGGCTACCACCGACATCTATGTCGACAAAGCCACCGGCGCCCACTGCACGAACAGCGGCACCGGTCAGCAGAGCGCACCGTTCTGCACCGTCCAGGCTGCGGCCGATGTCTCGTTGCCCGGCCAGACGGTGCACATCGCGTCGGGGCAGTACAGCGAAGAGCTGAAGCTGACCCGGTCAGGCACCGCCGACAGAACGGCGTCACGGCCGTGACCATGAACGTGACGGTCGCGGAGCCGACCGCGGGCGGCTATCTGACGGTCTTCCCGCACGGGGACGACCGGCCGACGGCGTCGAGCCTGAACTGGACCCCGGGCCAGACCATCCCGAACCTGGTGACCGTTCAGGTGAAGGACGGCAAGGTGTCGTTCTACAACGGCGGCACCGGCACCGTGCATGTGCTCGCCGACCTGCTCGGCTACTTCAGCACCACGGGAAGCGGCTTCACCCCGACCACACCGGCCCGGCTGCTGGACACCCCGTCGGGACCGGGCGGGGCCAAGGCTCCCCTGGCGGCCGGCAGCACCCTGGACCTGCAGGTGGCGGGCGTCAAGGGCATCCCTGCAACCGGTCTGACAGCGGTGACCCTGAATGTCACCGCAACCGCGCCGGCGGTCGGGCGTGTACCCGCACGGCGGTGACCGCCCGACCGCCTCGAGCCTCAACTGGTCCAAGGGGCAGACGATCCCGAACCTGGTGACCGTCCCGGTCAAGGACGGGAAGGTGTCGTTCTACAACCACAGCGGTGGCACCGTGCACGTGATCGCCGACCTGGCCGGATACTTCACCGCGTCCGGCGGCGCCAAGTTCCACGCGCTCGCGCCGCTCCGGGTCATCGACACCCGGGCCCCGTGGTTCTCCGACGGTGTCGGCGAATGGGTGCCGGCCGCGCCGGTCGGCGCCCGCCAGACGCAGAACGTCCGTGACGTCGGATACGCGAACGCCATCGGGGTGGACCTGAACGTCACGGTGACGCAGGGTGCCCAGCCCGGCTTCATGACGGTTTATCCGCAGGGAACCGCCCGCCCGGCCGCCTCCAACCTCAACTGGACGGCCGGGCAGACGATCCCGAACCATGTGGTCGTCACGACGAGCGACGCCGGCATGAACAGCTTCTACAACGGAAGCCCGGGCAGCGTGCAGCTCATCGCCGACCTCAACGGCTACTACGCCCCCTGATCCACCGGCGCATCGCACCGTGGCCCGGCCCCCGCCTCTGCGGGGACCGGGCCACGTCGTGTTGTGGCGGGCGCCGGGATCAGCTCTGGCGGATCAGCTCTGGGGGATCAGTTCGGTGTCGAAGGTGCCGTCGATGATTTGGCGGGCGACGTCGGCCATGCGCAGGTTGTGCGAGCGGGCGTAGCAGCGGAAGGCGGTGAAGGCGTCGTCGACGGAGGTCTGGCGTCGCTCGGCGAGGATGCCCTTGGCCTGCTCGACGATGATCCGGTTGGTGAGGGCCGCCTGGAGCTGGGCGTTCTCGATGTGGCTCTGTTCCAGGGTGCGTTGCTGCAGGATCGCGATGGTGGCGATGTCGGCGAGGGCCTGCGCGAGGGCGACGTCATCCGCGTTGAGATGGCGGGCCTCGGTGTGGAAGAGATTCAGGGCTCCCACGACCCGGCGGCGCAGGCGCAGCGGGATCGCGTGGGTGGTGGTGAAGCCGGTCTCGCAGGCGCGGGCCGCGAAGCGAGACCACCCGGTGGTCGTGAGTCGGCTGGTGAGGTCGATGTTGATGCCGGGGGCACCGCTGCGGTAGCACTGAATGCAGGGGCCCTGCTCGCTCTGGAGGGCGAACAGTTCCAGCAGCCGGGTGTGTTCGTCCGAGGCGGCGATGAGCTGGAGTTCGCCGTGCGGGTCGGCCAGCAGGATCCCGGCGGCGGAGACGTCCAGAAGTTCGACGCAGCGGGTGGAGAGCCGCTGCAGGAAGTCGATGACATCGAAGTTGTCGATCAGGGAGTCGGCCACCTCCACGAAGATCTCCATGAGGCGCTGTTCGCGGGCCATTGGCATCATCCCCTTGTTTCGCCGGGCGAATGAGGCCCAGCCATATCGTGGCTGAATCGCAGGCGCCTGGCCACTACATCCTCGGCAGCTTCCCCGATGGAGCGGTCCTGACGGTAGGCGAAGGCCCGCAGCCGCAGCAGCGCCTCCTCCAGCGGGACCGCGAGCTGAACGCTGATCATGCCGGTCGCCTGGTGCACCACGGCCCGCCGCAGTACCCCGGGTGACTCGGCCCGCAGCCACGAATCGAGCCGCCGGCTGCTGCCCCCGAGGAACCGCATGGTCAGCGCGGTGGACAGCACCAGGGCGTCCGCCATCTCCTGCTCCGACAGCGGACGAGCGACGGAGCGCAGCACGGTCAGCACGCCGACTCTGATCGCGCCCGCGCCGAGCGGGAAGCAGAACACCGCCCGCACCGGCAGGAGGTCGGCGGCCGGCAGCAGGGCGGGCCAGCGGTCGGACCGTACGGCGGGCAGATCGGGTTCCAGCACCATGACGCCCGAGCGGAGCGCGTCGGGACCCGGCCCCTCCCCGAGGGTGAACTGCAGCTCCTCGAAGCCGCTGCTGACCCCGCTCGAACACCACACCAGCTCGGTGACACCGCCCTCGACCACCAGGGACACCGCGACGCCGTCGGCCCCCAGCAGTTCGGCGCACTCGGCGGCCAGGACGCCGTCCACGGAACGCAGCCCGCGCAGGACATCGGCCATCCGGTCGCTGATCACGACAGACCGCCCCGCTTCCCCTGCCCCGACGCCCGCCCCGATCCGGGGCGCCATGATGCCGGGACCGGACTTCGCACTGTACGGGTCCGGCCGGCCGCGCCAGGGGCCCTCGGGGCGTCAGACGCCGGTCGTGGCGACCCGCTCGGACCGGGCGTCGGGGACGGTGGCGTAGCGGGGAAACCGCTGCGTCAGGCGGGTCGCGCGCAGGAGGAGACCGATGCTGGCGTGGGTGTAGACGAGCCGCGTCCACCCGCCCAGCTCGTCACCCCGCATCGACACCGCGCACAGTTCGCGCAGCGGCACACAGTCCATGAACGTCACACCGCTGAGGTCGACGATCAGCCGGGGCCCGGCGATGTCCCCGGTCCCGGTCCCGCGGAGCGCTGCCCCGAAGTCCGGAGCCGTGGCCAGGTCGAGTTCGCCCGTTGCCGCCGCCACGCGGTAGTCCGCCTCCTCGGCGTTCACTTCGGTGTTCACTTCGGTATTCATCCGTCTGTCCCTCCGGCTCGCCCGCACGAAATGCAGTCATCACGACATTCATCACGAAATGCAGTCACACGGAAGAGAACCGGGGTCACGGGCACCGCGCCCGCATTTTATTCGATCCTGGACATCCGTTCTATGACAAGTCCGTTGTTGTCCCGGGATTTTCGGCGCTGACCGGCTGATCATGTGATGGGCACGTGATCGGCATGTGATCAGCACTGGATCTGTCTGAACGGGATCCGGCGTTCCGGCTTTCACTGGTCGAAATTCCGGCTTTCACCGGTCGATGGGACCGGCCTCGCGGAGCACAAGGGCGTAGGAGCCCAGGCCGAGGACGCTTCTGCCAGGGTGGTCGCCGGTCGTGGTGTGGATGGTGAGCAGGGTGCCGGTCCCGGGATCGAATTCGACGTCCGACACGGTGCCGAAGTCCTCGCCGCGTTCGTCGAGGACGCGTTTGCCGGGGAGGGACCGGTGCTTGTCGGCGAGAGGGGCCAGCTCGCCCGACGGGGTGCCGAGGGTGGCGCCGGACCGGACGATGACGGCGTCGGGGCCGATGGCATGGACGTGCTCCCAGACGAGGGTGTCGCCGGCGCCGTCGGTCTTCTTCAGACGGAGGGCCACGACGGCGGCCGTGGCCGGGTCGACGACGAAGCCGTCCACGACGCCGATGGTGGTGGCCTCGGCGGCGCTGACCACCGGGCGGCCGGTCGTTTCGGAGAAGAGCATCAGACCTCCGTACTGCGGCGGGCGCGATACGCCTGGACCGCCGCTGCGAATCCGGGAAGGTCGTCGGCGATGAACTCGGCCGCGGCCGCCGGGATGACGAGCGCCTCACCGGAGACCGCCGTGGTCTCGGAGAGCGGGATGAACACCTTGCGCCCCTGCCGGCCGAGCGCCTCCGAGGAGGCGATCTCGTAGCCGATGACGTGGGCCGTGGTGCCCTCGACGACCTCGACGACGACGTCGGAGATCCTGCCCAGGTCCGTGCCGCCGTCGGTCAGCACCCGTGAGCCGAGGACGTCCCCGCGGCTCGGGGCGCCGCGGCCGAGTACGTCGGCCCGGCTCTCGAACACGTCCTCACTCCTGATCATCACCGCCGCACGGCCCAGCCCGTGGACGCCCGACCAGGGCAGGCTGTGCCGCAGCGGTCCCGACAGCAGGCCGCGGCCGCTCAGGGTGAATCCGGCGATGCGTCCCACCGTGCCCTCGAAGACGATGTCCTTGACCTGCGCGACGGCTTCACCGTCCAGTGTCAACACCGGCCGTTTGGTGATCTCCGACGCGAGCATCAGCGTGGAGGCGGTCGACGCGGTCATTTCACGCGCCCCTTCCCGGTCCGCCGGACATGGCTTCCGCCCCGGCGCACCGCGATCACTCCACCGCTGCGGCGCCGCGCCTGCACCCTTGCCGCCGAACCCGCCAGCATCAGCAGGACCGCCACCGCGACGACAATCCAGACCCACCAGTCCATCGCGCACCACTCCCTCCGGGCGGGGGCACCACCACGCGGCTGCCCCTCCCTTCCAGCTTCCCTCTTCCTCCTCTTCCACGCGCTCAGCCACGCGTTCGACCACGCACTCTCCCGCGCGCGACCGCGCATCCGAGGGCGCACCCTGTCCACCACAAGACGGGTCCGGCTTCGCGAAATACCCTAGGGGGGTATATGGTTGCCATCAATGGACGGCGACAGCCGTCACCGCACGGAACGCACGAGGAGAACGTCATGTCCTGCTGCTCCCCCGAGGGAACCTGCCACACCGACAGCCAGGCCGCCGAGACCCCGGCTGCGAACACCGCCGTGTACACCGTCGCGGGTATGACCTGCGGGCACTGCGAGGCCGCGGTGACCAAGGAGCTCACCGGCGTCGCCGGCGTGACCACCGTCACGGTGGACGTCTCGACCGGGCTGGTCACCGTAGCGTCCGAGCAGGCGCTGGAGGACGAGACGGTCCGCGCCGCGGTCGACGAGGCCGGCTACGAACTGGTCGGCCGGGCGTGACCGCTCCGGCAGCGCCGCGCCCGGCTTCCCACGAAGGCATGTAGTACAAGGAGCGAAAAGGAGTGGAGTGAAGTGGCGATGACCACGGCGTCTGCGGACCGACAGGTCGAGCTCGAGATCGGTGGCATGACCTGCGCCTCCTGCGCGGCACGCATCGAGAAGAAGCTCAACCGGATGGACGGCGTCACCGCGACCGTCAATTACGCGACGGAGAAGGCCAAGGTCAGTTTCGACGGCGGCATCGCCGTGGACGACCTCATCGCCACCGTCGAGGCGACCGGCTACAGCGCCGCGCTGCCCGCCCCGCCACCCGAGCTCAGCGAGGAGAACGGGACCGGCGGAGCGCCCGCGACCGCCCCCGACGCGCTCACCCCCCTGCGCCAGCGGCTGCTCACCGCGGTCGTCCTGGCCGTACCGGTGATCGCGATGGCGATGGTCCCGGCACTGCAGTTCACCAACTGGCAGTGGCTCTCCCTCACCCTCACCGCGCCCGTCGTCGTCTATGCGGCATGGCCCTTCCACAAGGCCGCCTGGACGAATCTGCGGCATGGCGCCGCCACCATGGACACGCTGATCTCGGTCGGCACGCTCGCCGCGTTCGGCTGGTCGCTGTGGGCACTCTTCTTCGGCACGGCCGGTATGCCCGGCATGAAGCACCCCTTCGAATTCACCATCGCGCGAGGCGACGGCAGCGGCAACATCTACCTTGAGGCCGCCGCCGGAGTCACCGCGTTCATCCTGGCCGGGCGGTACTTCGAGGCCCGCTCGAAGCGGAAGGCCGGAGCGGCGCTGAGGGCGCTGCTGGAGCTGGGGGCCAAGGAGGTCGCCGTACTCCGCGACGGACGCGAAGTGCGCGTCCCCACCCGGGAGCTGGCGGTCGGCGACCTGTTCGTCGTCCGTCCCGGCGAGAAGATCGCCACGGACGGCACCGTCCGTGAAGGCAGCTCCGCCGTCGACGCCTCGATGCTGACCGGCGAATCCGTACCCGTGGAAGTCGCTCCCGGCGACGGTGTCACCGGCGCCACGGTCAACGCGGGCGGCCGGATCGTCGTCGAGGCCACCCGGGTAGGCGCCGACACTCAACTCGCCCGGATGGCCCGGCTCGTCGAGGACGCGCAGAACGGCAAGGCCGCCGTGCAGCGGCTGGCCGACCGGATCTCCGCGGTCTTCGTCCCCGTCGTGATCGCGCTCGCCGTCGCCACCCTCGGCTACTGGCTCGGCACCGGCGAGGGCGCCTCCGCGGCCTTCACCGCCGCCGTCGCCGTACTGATCATCGCCTGCCCGTGCGCACTGGGCCTCGCGACGCCCACCGCCCTCATGGTCGGCACCGGGCGCGGCGCCCAGCTCGGCATCCTCATCAAGGGCCCCGAGGTCCTGGAGTCCACCCGCGCGGTGGACACGATCGTCCTCGACAAGACCGGCACGGTGACCACCGGCGTCATGACGCTCACCGAGGTGCATCTCGCCGGGGGCGAGGACGAGAAGACCGTGCTGCGGCTGGCCGGCGCCCTGGAGCACGCCTCCGAGCACCCCATCGCCAGGGCCGTCGCCACGGCGGCCGCGGAGCGCGCCGGCGACCCGCTGCCCGTGCCAGAGGACTTCGTCAACGTCCCGGGGCTGGGCGTGCAGGGCATCGTCGAGGGACACGCGGTGCTCGTGGGCCGCGAGAAGCTTCTCAATGAGTGGACGCAGTTCCTGCCGGCGGATCTGGCGACGGCGAAGGCCGCGGCCGAGGCCAAGGGCCGCACAGCGGTGGCCGTCGGCTGGGACGGGGCGGCCCGCGCCGTCCTCGTCATCTCCGACGCCGTCAAGCCGACGAGCGCGGAGGCCGTGACGCGGCTGCGCGCGCTCGGCCTCACCCCGATCCTGCTGACCGGTGACAACGAGGCGGTGGCGCGGGCGGTGGCCGAGGAGGTCGGGATCTCCGGCGACGACGTCATCGCGGAGGTCATGCCCGAGGACAAGCTCGCCGTGATCAAGCGGCTGCAGGCCGAAGGCCGCTCGGTCGCGATGGTCGGCGACGGGGTCAACGACGCCGCCGCGCTCGCCCAGGCCGACCTCGGCCTGGCGATGGGCACCGGCACCGACGCCGCCATCGAGGCGGGCGACCTGACCCTCGTACGGGGTGACCTGCGGGTCGCGGCCGACGCCATCCGGCTGTCGCGCAGGACCCTCGGCACGATCAAGGTGAACCTGTTCTGGGCCTTCGGCTACAACGTCGCGGCGCTGCCGCTCGCCGCGGCCGGCCTGCTCAATCCCATGATCGCGGGCGCCGCCATGGCCTTCTCCTCGGTCTTCGTCGTCGGCAACAGCCTGCGGCTGCGCCGGTTCAAGGCCTGAGCGCCGCTCATAGCTCGCGGACGAGTGACGAGTGACGAGTATTCGTGACTCGTCGCTCGTCACTCGTCACTCGTCCGCGAGCAGCGCCGCGAAGACCGCTTCGAAGTCGACGTGGCGGTGCTCGTCGCCGGGCGGGACGGCCGCGTAGGAGCGCGTGAGGAAGTCCCGTACGTCCCCGCTGTCGAGCTGGAGCAGGGCGACGCCGTCCGGCGAGGAGAGTTCGATCATGATGCGCCGCGGCCCGCACGGCCACACGTGCACGTCGCCCTCGCCGGACGGCAGCCGGAGACCCGCCGCCAGCAGGTCGCGAGCGAAGGTCCAGGTGACGTCGGAGCCGTCGAGCGTCGCCGACGCCGGGAACGACATGCGCGCGGCCAGCGGGTCGTCGCACTGGTAGAGCAGGGTCGCGGTGATCACCCGGTCCTCGGCCGCGGGCACGCAGAGCCGGGCCCGCAGGGTCTGGTCGATGACGGTCAGCATGGGTGTCCCTCTCCCGCCGGGTTATGTCCAGTCGACTCAAAGACCGGGAAACAGGCCTGTCGATTACGCGACTTTGGTCCCGAGCAGTGTGATGTACACCACAGGCAAACCGGATTCTGCGTCGCTCGGACGGCCATTCGGCCGAAAGGGGATGCCCGATGAGTGAGGTTTCCACTGGTTCCGCGTCCACGGCGCGGCCTCGTCGCGAACCCGACTCGACCCCGACTCGAACTCGCCACGACCCCGCCGCGATCGCTGAGGCGTTGTCAGACCCGCGTGTGAGCATGGGGGAATGACGGCGAACGGGGCAGTACGGCGGATCGGTGCGGACGAGCGGCGGGCGCGGGTGGGGGTGCGGCACCGGCTGGCGCCCGGGTTGCGCGCGAAGTCGGCGGAGGAGGTCACGGAGTCGCTGGTGGCGCTCCACGCCACCGACGCGGCGACGGTCTACCTCTCGACGGCGGCGCGGCTGAGCGAGGCCGGTTTCGCGGATGTGGAGCGGGCGCTCTACAAGGACGGTTCGCTGGTGCGGCTGCTGGCGATGCGGCGGACGATGTTCGTCGTCACCCAGGCCTCCGCTCCGGTCGTGTACGCGGCGGCGGCCCGCGCGATCGCCGTGAAGGAGCGGGCCGGGCTGCTCAAGTACCTCGCGGACGGCGGCGGCTGGGACGAGGCGTGGCTGTCCGAGGTGGAGGATGCGGTGGTCGCCACGCTGGCCGAGCACGGCGAGACGACGGCTGCCCAGCTGGGCGATTACGAACCGCGGCTGCGCGAGCAGGTGGTCGTCGCGGCAGGGAAGCCCTACGAGGCGCGGCAGAACGTGTCGAGCCGCATCATCCGGGTGCTGGCGGCGGAGGGCAGGATCACCCGGCGCAGACCGGTGGGGTCATGGACGAGCAGCCAGTTCCGGTGGGCGGTGGCGGCGCCGCTGCCCGAGCTGCCCGCCGCCGAAGCGAAGGCCGGGCTGGCCCGCGACTGGCTGGCGGCGTACGGTCCCGGCACCGAGGCCGACCTCAAGTGGTGGACGGGCTGGACGCTGACGGACGTGCGCAAGGCACTGGCAGCGGTCGGCGCCGAACAGGTCGCGCTGGACGAGGAGACCGGGTACGTCCTGCCCGGCGATGCCGAACCCGTACCGGCCGCCGCTCCGTGGGCGGCCCTGTTGCCGGGGCTGGACCCGACGCCGATGGGCTGGCAGCGGCGCGACTGGTTCCTGCCGGACGAGCACCGGTCCGCGCTCTTCGACGGCTCCGGCAACGTCGGACCGACGGTGTGGTGGGACGGCCGGGTCGTCGGCGGATGGGCGCAGCGCCCGGACGGCGAGGTCGTGTGGCGACCGCTGACCGGTCCCGGCAAGGGCCCCGGCAAGGCGGCGGTGGCGGCGATCGAGGCCGAGGCGGCCCGGCTCGGCGGCTGGCTGAAGGACATCCGCGTCACTCCGCGTTTCCGCACCCCGCTGGAGCGGGAGCTTTCGGCCTGATTCCGCGCGCAGGATCCGCGGCGCGGGAAGGGGGGTATTGCCAGCCATGACGTCCTGTCCGAGTGGAACGGCGAAGGTGGCGGGGATGGCTGAGACGACGGGAATGCCGGGCTCTGACGGCCTGGAGCAAGTGGCCGTGTTCTGCGGCAAGTGCGACTGCGGATGCCCGACGCTGTTCGTCGACGCTGCGGCGCCGGCCGAGCGGCGCATCGTGCTGACCGATGACTTCGGCCAGCGGGTGCAGATGAGCGCCGACCAGTTCGGCTCACTGCTCGACGAGGCGAAGGCGGGCCGGCTGGACGGCGTGGCCACGCCCACGACCTGACGGTGGCGCGGCGCAGGGCAGGAAAAGCCACTTGGAAAGCCACTTATCGGACACAATCCGAGCGTGGACACTTCCTGGCTGCCGCGCCTCAAGGCGCTCTCCCGCGCCGTCCGGTCCTACGTCCGGAGCGCCCCCGGCACCTAGATCTGGCTGGCGATCCTGTTCGCGACGACGGTCGTGATGCACCACGTCTCACCCGCCCGGCTGGACGAGATCCTCGGCGAGCGTTCGACGAACGTGCACAACCTGTCGGACGAACCGGCCAAGGCCCTGTTCCGCAGCGCCCTGTGGATCGACGGCGACGGCTGGCTGTTCTACGTCTTCCTCTTCAGCGTCTTCCACGCCACCGCCGAGCGCTGGCTCGGCACCTGGCGCTGGCTGGCCGTCGTCCTCATCGGCCATGTCGCCGCCACCTACATCAGCCAGGGCGTCCTGCTCTGGGCGGTCCGTCACGGCCAGGCGCCCGAGACCTCGGTCGACACCCTCGACGTGGGCGTCAGTTACAGCCTCGCGGCGGTCGAGGCCGTGCTGACGTATTTCCTCGCCCCACCATGGAGGTACTTCTACGCCTTCTGCGTCCTGGGCTTCTACGGTCTAGCACTCGTGCACGGCCGCACCTTCACCGACGTCGGCCACTTCACCGCCGCCCTGCTCGGCCTCGCCTGCTACCCGCTGACGCGAGGGCGGCCGGGTCATCTCGACCCGGCCGCCCTCGTCTCCCGTGCTCTGCGGCGGATCAGCCGAGCCGGATGAGCTTGTCCCCGAAGGACGGTTCCGCCAGGTCCGACTGAAGTGCCACCGGCACCTTCGTCTCACCCGCGCCGGTGCCGAGGCTCAGCGTGCCGACCTCGGTGCCGGCCTTCGCCGAGTGCGGGAGACCGGCCGCGCCGGCCACCAGCTTCAGATCGGACTTCAGTCCCGACCAGCCGATCGCCTTCAGATCCTTGGTGGCGACCACCGCTGCCTGCCCGCCGAGGCCGTCGTCCACATAGCCGATGACCTCGCCCTTCTTCACCACCACGGCCGAGGTGAGCGCGTTCCGGGCGTCCGTGATCAACGGCTTGCTGGTGTTCATGGCGTACTTCATCATTTCGTCCGGCGTCGAGCCCTTGCGCTGCTGGAGGACCACGCCGAGGACCAGCTGCGGCTTCCCGTCGATCGTCTTCTGCGCCGCCCACATCAGGGCACCGGCGGCCGGGGTGCTGGATCCGGTCTTGATACCGATCACCCCGGGCGTGCTGCTCAGCAGAACGTTGGTGTTGTAGAGCTTCGGCACGCCGGGGACGACCGTGTCCGGGGTGGCGACCACGGCGCGGAAGACGTCGTTCTGCATGACCACCCGAGCCAGCTTCAGCTGGTCGACCGCCGTGCTCTTCGTCGTCTCCTCGTAGCCGCTCGCACCGGTGTACGTCGTGTTCGTCATGCCCAGATCGGCGGCGGCCTTCTGCATCTTGACGACGAAGGCCTCCTGCGTGCCGGCGTCCCAGCGGGCCAGCGCGCGGGCGATGTTGTTCCCTGACGGGATCAGCAGCATTTCGAGCATCTGCCGCTCGGTGAACTCCTGGCCGGCCTGGACATGCACCTTCGACTCGTTGACCGACGACGCCTCGTCGGCGGCCGTCTGGTCGATCCTGATCTTCCCGCCGCTCTCCTGCCCCTTGAGCGGGTGGTCCCGGAGGATCACGTACGCGGTCATCACCTTCGTGACGCTCGCGATCGGCACCGGTGTCTGTGCGCCCTTCACGCCCAGGCTCCCGAGACCCTCGATCTCCGCCGCCGACTGCCCCATCACGGGCCACGTCAGCGACGGCGCGGCGCCCGGGAAGGTGAACGACGAGTCCGCCGTCAGCTTCAGGACCGGGTCCGGCAGCGGGCGCAGCGACTGCGCGACCGCGAAGGCGATCAGCAGCAGCACCACCAGCGGGGTCCAGATCTTGAACCGACGGGCCACCGTCCGCATCGCCGTCTGCCGCGGCGGCGGGGTGTTCGTCAGCTCCGCCAGCAGCTTCAGGGGCTGTCCGGGCGCCGGCGGCAGCGGCATCTGCCGTGTGCCCTGCGGGCCCGCGTCCCGCTGCCCGCCGCCGGGAGCCCCGAAGGGGGCGGGGACGGGGGTCGCGGGGGCGACCGGAGCGGCGGGCTCCGGTGCGGCCGGCCGCGCCGGGCGCACCACCTCGGGCCACGCGAGGGCGTGCGGAGAGGCTGACTGGTCCTCTGAGGCCCGCGGAGGCTCCGCGGGGGATTCCGTGCGCGGGTCGGCCGCAACGTCCGCCGGGGCGCTCCTGACGACTTCCGCCTCGGGCTTGCCGGGAGCGGGCACGTCGACGGGCGCGTCCTCGGGCTCGTCGGCTGGCGGGTCCGCCGGTGCGTCGACGGGCGCGTCCTCGGGCTCGTCGGCTGGCGGGTCCGCCGGTGCGTCGACCGGAGCGTCCTCGGGCTCGTCGGCAGCGGCGATCTCGGGCTCGGGCGCGTCTTCGGGCTCGGGCTCGTCGGCAGCGGCCTTCTCAGGCTCGTTCCCGGACGCGCCCGCCGGTACGTCCTCGGGTGCGTCCTCCGGTGCCTCTCCGGGCGCGTCGGCAGGCTCGTCCGTCGACGCGTCAGCGGACGCATCGGCGGCCGAATCCGGTCCTTCGCCGGAGTCGTCGGCATCGTCGTCCGCCGCTCCGTCGGCATTCGCGACGGAATCCTCAGGTTCGTCCACGTCCGGGGAGACGGGCTCCTCATCGGGCGCTGCGTCACCGGGCCCGTCGTGCGCGTCCACGAAGTCCGTAGGTTCGATGACAGCGGCGTCCGGACCGGACACCACGTCCGGCGTAGTCGTGCCGCCGTCGGATGCAGACGCGCCGGCCTGGCGCGGGAGGCTCCCATGGCCGTCGTCGTCGGCCCCGCCGCCGGACATGCGAGGGGCGTCGGCGGGCTCGGGGTGATCTTCGGGACGGGGGTCCGTGCCGGGGACCGGGTCATCGGGCAGGCCGCCGTGCTCTTCGCGTACGGCATCAGGAACCACGTCCGGCCCACGGAACACCGTCAGCCTCGGATCACGCGCCTTCTGCTCGGCCGCCTCCCCCGACGACTCCTGCTGCTGCTCCCTGCCGGGGGACTCGCCCGCCACGCAGACCTCCTCCACACATCACGAGAGACGTCCCCGTGCGCACCGCACGACGCCCCATCTCACTTCATCAGTTTCCCGTGCCCGGTCGGGAAGCCCCCATCAGACCCGCCGGAACCGTTCGCGGCCCGTCTGCGACACCACCGCTCACCCCCTAGACGAGAACGACATACCAGTCGGTTCCCTCCCGAACACTCCAGGCGCTCTCGACAGATGAATGTGAGAGGCGTCACTCTGTCATTCATCCACGCGGGGAGGCATGGATGGGCAAGAGCCGCAGAACGATTCCGGAAGAGCTGTTGCTGCTCGCTCTGGACCCGACGACCGGGACCACAGCGCAGCCGCAGTCGCTCGACCTCGGCCTCGCCGGGGCACAGCTCGTCGAGCTGGCCCTGGCTGGACGGATAGCCCCTGATGGGGATCGTATCGCCGTGGTGCATCCACGGCCGACAGGAGATCCGACACTGGACTCCGCGCTCGAACTGCTGCGCCGTCGTGGCAGTCCGGTTCGCGCTGTCCACTGGATCGGCGGGCCTCGCCTGGGGCTGCGCCAGACGTATCTCGCGCATCTGGAGCGGTGCGGCATGGTGCATGCCGTAGCGGGACAAATGTGCGGGGTGCTGCCGACGACTCGCTACCAGGCGAGCGACAGCGAGGTCAGCCGGGACATCAGAGCCCGGCTCGACAACGCGATCCGTACCGGCGTCCCGCCGGACCCGCGGACCGCGGCACTCGCTGCCCTCGCCCATGCGGTGGGCCTCGGCAAGCATCTGTATCCGGGGAACGAGGGCCGGTCATCGCGATCGCGCCTGCGGGACCTGATCAGATACGACCCGATGGGCGGCCTCGTCGCGCACGCCGTCATGGACGTGCAGAACGGCGCCGCGGCACAGCCGAAGCGGGCACCCCTCCAGGGGCGACCCGCAGCGGTCGGGCCGGCCGGGCACAACAGCATGGCCCGGGCCGGAGCGAGATAGCGCTCCGGAGCAGTGACCCGATGCGGTAACCCGATGCGGTAACCCGAGGCAGTACGCGGGAGAAGTTCGCAGTACCCAGCAGATGAGCAGCAAGGACGGTAGGGCAGCCACGGTGTCCGGCGGCAGGGACCGGACACCGCGCCCGCACCGCCCGGCGACCCTTCCCCGGCCTTCGGTGGGAAGACCCGCACGGGAGCCGCTGCGACGCGCGAGGTGGATGGGCACCGGTCAACTCCGGTCCCCCACCTCGCGCGTCGCATTTCCGCAGTTCGTACGACCAATCGCCAGCGCGCCGATGACCGGTAGTGGCAGGCTGCTGACCAGCAGTACGCAGACGGTACAAGTAGCGGTACAAGAAGCGGTACGAGAAGTAGTCCGGAGCCGGAGGTGCACCACCCGTGGCGGCCAATGTCAATCCCACCGTCAGGCGACGCCGACTTGGATCGGAATTGCGCAAACTCCGTGAGACCAAGGGGATGACCGCGGAGGAGGTGGCGGCCCGGCTGCTGGTCTCCCAGTCCAAGATCAGCCGGCTGGAGAACGGCCGCCGCAGCATCAGCCAGCGCGATGTCCGCGACCTGTGCGGCGTGTACGGCGTCGAGGACCAGCGGATCGTCGACTCCCTCATGCACATGGCCAAGGAATCGCGCCAGCAGGGCTGGTGGCACGCGTTCGGCGATGTGCCGTACAGCGTCTACATCGGCCTGGAGACCGAGGCCGAATCACTACGTGTGTACGACTCACTGGTCGTGCCGGGTCTTCTGCAGACCCGTAACTACGCCGAGGCGGTCATCGAGGGCACCCTCCCCGAGGCCACCCCCGAGCAGGTCGACAAGCGCATCGACATCCGGCTCCGGCGGCAGGAGCGGATCACCGATCCGGCGTCCCCGCTGCGCTTCTGGGTGGTCATGGACGAATCCGCGCTGCGCCGGGTGGTCGGCAGCAAGGACGTCATGCGTGAACAGCTGGAATATCTCGTGCAGATGGGATCGCAGGCACACGTCACCGTGCAGGTGCTTCCGTACGAGGCGGGCGCGCACCCGGGTATGTCGGGAAACTTCGCGATCCTCGAATTCCCGGACGCGACGGATTCCAGTGTGGTGTACATCGAAGGCGTCACCTCCGACCTCTATCTGGAGAAGCCGGTCGATGTGCACGGTTACAGCGTGATGTACGAGCATCTGCGCGCCCAGGCGCTGAGCGCCGACGCCAGCCGCCAGTTCATCGCGGACGCCGCCAAGGAATACGCGCGCTGAGCCGTGTTGACCCATGCCGACCCACTCTGGACTGGGAAAGGCGGGAGAGTACACCCCCGCTGGCTCAACATGGAAGAGTCATATGGAATATGCCATCCGGTCGAGTGAATAGACCCTGCGGTCAGTGATGTTGGCGAGTAGCTTCAGTCGCGTCAGAGCTGCACAAACAGAAAAGCTCGGAGCGATCATGGCCATTCAGCTGGGCAACACCAAGGCGTGGACCAAGTCCTCGCGCTCTCAGGGCAACGGCGCATGCGTGGAGGTGGCCTCGCCCACCCTCAGCGCCGTCGCCGTCCGCGATTCGAAGGATCCCTACGGCCCGACCCTCGACTTCTCGCCGGAGTCGTGGGCCTCGTTCGTGACGGATGTCGGCCAGGGCACGTACGACCTCGACTGACCCCAGTGGAGCGGCAGTACCGAACGGCAGGTTCCATCAACCGATCAGCAGGTTCGATCAGCAGTCCCGAAGGCCCTCTCGTCCGGCCCGCCGTCCTGGCCGAGAGGGCTCACTGCGGATCGACAGCGGCGAGGTTCCGGCTCCGCTCCCGCAGGCCTTAGCGGAGCCGGTCCACGTAGGTGTCCGTACCGGGGACGGTCGGGATGAACGGCGCGACCAGCTCGACCCGGCCGAGGCCGGAGGCGGCGACCTCGTCGTCCAGGCCGGTGAAATGGGCGTCCCACGCCTCGCGTGGATCCTGCTGGAGGAACCAGAGCAGGGTGAGCCGGGTGTCGACGCCCTCGACCTGTTTCACATAGGTCATCCGGTCGCCGGGCAGCGGCGTCGGCTTGAAGACCGTCACCATGGCGGCCGGTGAACCGGCGAGGCGCTTGGGCAGGTGCCGGGAGCGCAGCCACTCCAGCAATTCCTCGCGCTGCTCGGCCGATTCGGCGTCGATCACCTCGACGACCAGCCCGGTGTAGGGGTGGTCGAGGGCGTGGAAGTCGCGGGGGCCGGCCGCACCGTCGCGGTAGACGGTGGCGGAGTGGTCCTGGAACGCCGTGAAGACATGGGTGCGGTCCTGGTAGACGCGGCCGTCCCGGTTGAGGCGCTTGTTGATGCCGACGGTCCACTTCATATGGTCGTCGTAGCGTCCGTCGGTGACCCAGTAGGTCGAGATGTAGCAGCCCGCGGTGACGGGCTGGGCGACGGCGGACCTCTCCGGGTAGCGGAGCAGCTGCAGATCGCGGGTGGCGACCCAGCGGCGCCCGGCGTACATCCAGGGCATGGCCATCGCGCCGGCGATGAAGTGATCGTCCTCGTACCACCTGTTGTAGGCGTACTCGTGGCCCGGGAGCGGCTCCACCATGGTGATCAGGGCGTGCCCGACCCGTACCCCGTACGGCCCGACGGAGGCCAGCTCCGCGTACACCTCGCTGCGCGTCTCTTCTGTCATGCGTACAGGTCTAGCTGACGATACGTCAGATGGGGAGGGGTCGGTCACGGGCCGCGTGCCGGAACGGCCGCCGGGCCGCGTCCCGGACCGCATGCGGGAGCGGGCGCCAGGCGCCCCCGACCGCGTCACCGACCGCATGCTGGTCAACTAGGTGGACAGTGCATCGATTCTTCGTAGGCTGCGGCCCATGACGCGTATGAATCGAGCGAACCGAGCCGACGTCCCCGCCCTCGCCGCCCGCGCCGCCTCGGTCGGCGCGTCACCGGTACGCGAGATCCTCGCGCTCACCGCGCGCCTCGAGGTGATCTCCTTCGCGGGCGGACTGCCCGCCCCCGAGCTCTTCGACGCCGAGGGGATCCGCGCCGCCTACGACCGCGTCCTGACCGAGGCGCCGCAGCGCGTACTCCAGTACTCCACCACCGAGGGCGACCCGGCGCTCCGGGCGGCCGTCGCCGCCCGGCTCGGCGCGCGCGGGCTCCCGACCGACGCGGACGATCTGCTCGTCACCGCCGGATCCCAGCAGGGCCTGGCGCTTCTCGCGACGGCGCTGCTGGAACCGGGCGACACCGTCCTCGTCGAGGACCCGACCTATCTGGCCGCCCTGCAGTGCTTCGGCTTCACGGGCGCGCGCGTGCTGCCGGTGCCGTCCGACGACGACGGGATCGACCCCGCGGCCCTGGAGGAGCTCGTCGTCCGCGAGCGGCCGAAGCTGCTCTATCTGATCCCGAACTTCCAGAACCCCACCGGACGCACGCTCCCGCCCGCCCGCCGGCGGGCGGTGGCCGACGTCGCCGCGCGGCACGGGCTGTGGATCGTCGAGGACGATCCCTACGGCGAGCTGCGGTTCGACGGGGAGCCGGTGCCGTGGATCGCCTCGCTGGAGGCGGCCGCCGACCGCACCGTCCTGCTGGGCTCGTTCTCCAAGATCATGGCCCCCGGCATGCGGCTCGGCTGGCTCCGCGCGCCCGGCGCGCTGCGGCGCGCCTGCGTCATCGCCAAGCAGGCCGCCGATCTCCACTCCTCCACGATCGACCAGGCCGCGGCGGCGCGGTACCTGGCGGACTCCGACCTGGACGCCCATCTCGACCGCGTGCGCGGTGCCTACCGCGCACGGCGGGACGCGCTGCTGGACGGACTGCCGGATGCGCTCCCCGCGGGCAGCACCTGGAACCGCCCGGACGGCGGGATGTTCCTCTGGGCCAGGCTCCCCGACCGCCTCGACGCCGGCGCGCTCCTGCCGGTGGCTGTCGCCCACGACGTGGCGTACGTCCCGGGCGCCCCCTTCTACGCCGGTCCCGCCGACCCGTCCACCCTCCGCATGTCGTTCACGACCCACACGCCGGACGAGATCGCGGAAGGCCTCCGCCGGCTGCATGCCGCCCTGGCTTCCGTGGCTTCGGCGGTAGCGGCTGCGGCGGGCTGACCCGGCCATTCCTTTCAGCC
>NZ_JASISZ010000159.1 GCF_030063355.1 Streptomyces sp. PH10-H1 | reverse complement strand
CCGTGGAACCCAGCGTCCCCGGCACGACAGCCGACGCGCAGCCCTACCCGACACCACCCACGGGGACCGGCGAAAGCGACATCACGGGCACAGACTCAGCCGACCAACGCGGTGAAACAACGAGGCCAGGGCCCGTATCCGGCGAGTTATGCGCGAGACGGGTGAAGGCCCCGTCTTCCGTTTTCCTCTGGCCTTTCGGCCCGCCGGCCTTCGCTTCTTGGATCTTCCTTCTCCCGCCGGGGAGTTCAGCCTTCCTTGCGGTCGGCTTACCAAGCCGGTTGGCTTGGACCCCATCGGGGTTTCCACGTTCCGCACCAGTAAGACGCGGCTGGGGTGGGCGCCCCCTCTACCCCGGAACCAGCGGTGTCCTCCCTCCGGGCTCAGTTACCCGCAGGTCGCTTGGTGCCTTCCAGCACCGGGTCCTGTGACCGCCGCCAACACGCCATCGACGCAGTCTTAAAGTCACGGGGCATCATCGAGGGTTCACTTGCGGTGAAGTAGGCCGCCGGCGAGGTGCCCGTGTTCGGGTCCTTTTCCGACGGCCCCTTCCCGAACGGTACGTGCGCCTTTCAGCGCATACCGCTCTCCAGTGACTATTGCAAGGGAGCGGCGAGTCGTCCGGCATGGGTATTCTCATGGCACGGTCGGCAGATGACTAGGGTTTTGCGCCGACGCATCGCCATCATGCGCACCCATGCGGGCTTCTCCGTGCGACCCGGCTTATTCAGGTCTGCGAGCTTGCGGATGTGATGGACCTCCAATCTCTTGGGTGAGCCGCACAGCTCGCAGCTTCCGGCGAGGAGTCGTTGGATCAACTCATTACCGGTGGCCGCCAGGAGCGGAGCCCTGTCTACAGGCTTCGCCTCTTTCTGCCGTTTCAGCGGGATTCCACCGAACCACGCAACCAGCGGTTTCTTGTCCTCACCGCGTTCGACGACGACGCGGAAACACACCCGTGGCCCTTCTGGAGTCTCCATGACGGCCTTGTACTTTCGAGCTGTCGCGGAAACAGTGGCCTGGTGCTTTTCCGTCAGTGTCTTCAGTAGTGAAGTCTCCATGACCCAGCGAAGCCTACCGAGACGGTAGACGTTCGCGGCCAGGAGATAGTACTGGACTACACCTCGATATTCGGCCTGATACTTGCTGACGATCGTAAAGTCCTGATCATGCAGCATCTCAGGCCGACTCGCAGGTTCGCCGCAGCGCATATACAAGGCGCATCTGCGTGTTATCGCTTCCTCGGGGACGCGCAGTCCGATCACGCCGTTGACAGACCTCCGCTTGCGAGTGAGGCGGTCGTTGGCTTGCTGGGCCACTATGTCGTAACCGAGGAACCGGGCCTTCTCTGTGCGAGCATGGGTGATCAGCGTCTTCTCTGCGGAGAGTTCCAGTTTGAGTTCGTCGCGCAGGAAATCCCCGATTCGCTGCTTGATCTCCACGGCCTCGGTCTTCGGCCCGCTGAATCCGAGAAGAATATCGTCGGCGTACCTTACGTAACGCAACCTACGGTAGTCCGGGTCCCGTGGGTCCTGGCTCGGGAGGCCACGTCGAGCTTGTGACAGCTCTCGTGCCGCCCGTCGATCCCCGCGTTTCCGTGCCCGTACGATTGCATTTTCGAACCTCTTGTATTCGAGGTTGGTCTTCCGAAGCTTCCCTCGGTTGTACTCCGGCAGCAGCACGTTCTCGACAAACCTGTCCAACCGGTCCAGGTAGATATTAGAGAGGATTGGGCTTGCTACCCCACCCTGCGGCGAGCCGCTGAGCGTTGCGTTCCATTTCCAGTCCTCCAAATACCCGGCCGTCAGCATATTGCTTATCAACCGCAGAAACCGGCCATCGTGGATCTTCCTGCCCAGCGTCTCGATCATCACCTCGTGGTCTAGGCGATCAAAGCACTGAGTAATATCTCCCTCGATGAACCAGCTCGACCCCGTCCACGTGTCCACGATCTCACTGAGCGCGGTATGACAGCCACGATGGGGCCGAAAACCGTGAGAGTGGTTGGAGAACTGAACGTCATAGTACGCATTGAGCAACATACGCACGACCTCGGCCAGCAATTTATCCGACCACACGGGCAATCCTAGAGGCCGACGTTTCCCGTTGCGCTTGGGAATGTAGATGCGTCGAGCCGGACTCCAGCGGTACCGTTCATTTCGAACGGCTTCGATGATCGTGCCGATTCTCTCTAAGGACATCCCGTCCACGGTCTCTCCAGTGACGCCAGGGGTCATCGCACCCGAATTTGAGTACAACTTCCCATAGGCGACTAAGTAGAGCTGCGGGTTGAACAGTTGTCGATACAACCGTTCCAACGGCAGGCCACGCCTGCCGCGTTCGCGAATAACTTCCAGAACTGCTTCGGCGTTCTGCATTACGCAGACCTCACATATCTGGTTAGTCCAGTCACCTGCGCCACTTTGCCCTGTGTCCGGCTTTCCCGGACCCCCTGGCAGGTCGTTACTCCTGCGACTAATATTGGCGCTCCGTTACCATAGGGCTCGCGCCCCTTAGGCAATCCCGCGGTACGTCCCTGTTGTACGTCCGAGCACGACTTAGGCAACCCACTCATCCCCTTGACTACCCTCACTGGGCATCACCCGTCCCACGGAAGTTGCATCAGCAGGTGAACAATACTGACGCATGGGGCGGCACCGGTTACAGACGTCATTCCGGTGGGCGCGGACATTCACCGATCGGAGATTGGATTTCAAGCAGTCTAGCTTTTGCCATATCGCGCGGATCTCGCAGCACCCCGCCTTGACGCCTTCGCGCGGTCGCTGCTTTCCTGGCATGCTGCTGTCCCCTAAACCTTTCAGTCTCAGGTTAGCCATTAGATCCATGAACGTTCTTCCGAGTTCATTCCGGCTGAGCCGGAGATACAACAGGGCGCCTCACGGCGCACTTCGCCCGTCCAGCCTTCCCCTCACCTGTTGCTCTCCGATGGCCGGAGTGCTCTTGGGCTTGAACGCTCGGCTTCACACCCCGCCGTTACCAGCGACGCATGCGAGCGTGGGGACGGGCCCTGGACACTGGCCCGAAGTTCAGCCGATCGATACCTCCTTCACGTGGCTGTCCTTACTTACCTGGAGCGACTTCGTGTCGCACACTGAGCGCTTCAGTTGGCCAGTGAGCAGCCGAGTTGGCCGACTGAGCTTTCCACGGTCAGCGTGTCGTCTGAGCCCGGACACGGTAGTTGGAACCTGGCCATGGCGGTTGGAACCGGTGACGTTGTGTGCCGTTCGGTGAAGTGTGGATCCGCTTGAGCTGGAGTGGCTCTGGACAGTCGGGCTGGAACGAGCCGGCAGAGGCAGGAGTAGGACAGGATCGAGGCCAGGATCGAGGCCAGGTGCGCGACGACCATCACTCATGTGACTCAGAGCTCTGGATTCGCCTTCGAGGCCGACCACTACCGCACTATCCCGGGCTGCGCGGCGGTAGCCGCTGAGTGATTCGGTTGAACAAGTCCGTCAGCGGCTCGCTGACGTCCTGACCGAACTCGGTCAGCCCGTAGGTGACCTGGGGCGGCGTCGTCGGCTCTACCTCCCGCCAGACCAGGCCGTCCTGGACCAACGCGCGCAGGGTCTGAGCGAGCATCTTCTCGCTGATGCCCTGGATGCTGTCCCGCAGCTCGTAGAACCGAAGGTCGTTGCTCCGCAAGGAGATCAGCACCCAGATACCCCATTTGCTGGTCACGTGGTCAACCACGTCACGCGCGGGGCAGTCGGTGTGAAACACCTCATACCGATGGCCCGCCTCAGCCTGCGTCAGCTGCGCACCTTCCCTCATGTCCGGAGCTTACCCCGGGGTATGTTCTTACGAAAAGTAAGCCCGGCTCGTAGCGTCAATTGCCTCAGTGCACAACGGACTAGGAGCTGAACATGATCGTAGTGACCGGGGCTACCGGCAATGTGGGCCGACCTTTGACGCAGGCCCTGGCCGATGCGGGCGAGCAGGTGACGGCGGTGTCGCGGCACGCGGCGGCGATGCCGGACGGAGTCCGGCATGTGGCGGCCGACCTGGCCGAGCCGACAAGCCTCACACCCGCGCTGGACGGGGCGAAGGCGCTGTTCCTCTTGCTGTCCGGCAACCTGCACGCCTCCGACGCCAGGCCGACCGACATCATCGCCCTGGCCGCGGCCAGAGGGGTCCGCCGGGTCGTCCTGCTGTCCTCGCAGGGCGTGGCGACCAGGCCGCTCGGCCCGTCGCGGGTCGCGATGCGCACGGTGGAGGAAGCGTTGCGGGGGTCCGGCCTGGACTGGACCGTCCTGCGACCGGGCGGTTTCGCCTCCAACGCCTTGGCCTGGGCGGAGTCCGTCCGCACGCAGGAGACGATCGCCGCGCCCTTCGGCGATGTGGGGGTGCCGGTCGTCGATCCGGCGGACATCGCCGAGGTCGCGGCGGCCTGCCTGCTGGACGACCGGCACACCGGCGGGGTGTACGAGCTGACTGGGCCAGAGGTGATCACACCACGTCAGCAGGCGGCGGCCATCGCCGCCGCACTCGGATCGCCTGTACGGTTCCACGAACTCACCCGCGACGAGGCCAAGGCCACGATGACCCAGTTCGTGCCGATGGAACTCGCCGACGACACCCTGGACATCATCTCCGCCCCGAACCCCACCGAACTGCGGATCAGCCCGGACGTGGAGCGAGTCCTCGGCCGCGCCCCGCGCCCCTTCAACGACTGGGTCGCCCGCAACATCGCCGCTTTCCGCTGAGGCACAACTCAACCGAAGCACCCGGGCAGCCTCGTGCGGCTGCAGCCGCACGAGGCGCTGAACATTCTGCCGTTCCCAGAACAAGGGGAGAGGCCGGCAGAAGTTGCCAGGTAGAGCGGGCGCCAATACCCCAACGGCTCACTGACTGTCGTCCCCGCCCCACCCGCTGCCCTGCGAAGGCGCTCGCTCGGTTCCATGTCTTCCAGGAAAGCGGTCACGGATGTCACGAGCCCGGGATGTTCGAAACTGATTCGAACCTGAATGGCAATTTACCGCAGGTTGCAAGAGGCGTGACCAGATGGTTCCAACAAGCCTGTCCCGTAGGGGCAAGACCGCCAGGTCACTACTGAACCGTTCCGGGTTTGATCGAGGCTCGATCTTTTGGAAGGATCGAGTCCGTTATGGCGAAGCAATATCCGAAGGAGCTCAAGGAGCGGGCCGTGCGTCTGGTCCTGGAGACTCGTGATCAGTACA
>NZ_JASISZ010000158.1 GCF_030063355.1 Streptomyces sp. PH10-H1 | reverse complement strand
GTCCGCCCGTCGTCCAAACCCTCACCAGACCGCAACGGGCTACCCAACGTCACCATGGAAGAAACCATCGAAACCCATGCGCTCAGGCGTCTGACCAGCAGCGTTGCACTAACTCACCGGCATTGACAGGTCGGCGTAGGTTTTCGCATCGAGGCCGAAGGGTGGCGGGGGCGGTTTGCGGTCCTTGCTCATGCGGCCACCGTAGGCGGCTCGCGGCACGCGCGCCCGTCAGCCCAGGCGGGGAATCTCGATCGCCGGGCAGCGGTCCATGACCATCTCGGGGCCGGCCGCACGCGTCCGCTCGTACGCGGCCTCGTCGATCACCCCGAGCTGGAACCACACGGCCTTCGCCCCGGCCGCCACCGCCTGGTCGGCCACCCCTCCGGCGTGCTCGGAATTGATGAAGACGTCCACCACGTCGACCGGGAAGGGGATGTCGGCGAGCGAGGCGTAGCCCTGCTCGCCGTGCACAGTCTCGGCCTTGGGATGGATGGGAACGATCCGCTTGCCGAAACGTTGCAGCACCTGCGCGACGCCGTACGCCGCCCGCGCCTCGTTGTTCGACAGACCGACCACCGCCCAGGTGTCACCCAGGCCGGTCAGGATCTTCCGTACCGTCGCAGCATCGCCGTACACGTCGTCCTCCAGAAGGTGTCCCGCTCGTCGTGCCTGGTCAACGAGCGGCCGGTCCGGCCCATTCCCGGCGCGGGGCAGGTCGTAAGGTGGGCCGATGGTGGATCGCTATCTGACGGTCGGGCGCGCGGGCGTGTACGAGAGCGAGATCAAGCGCTCGCGCTTCCTCTGCGCGCTGGCGCCCGCGGACAGCGAGCAGACCGCGCAGGCCTTCGTCCAGGCGGTCCGCAAGGAGCACCCGAACGCGACCCACAACTGCTTCGCCTACGTCATCGGTGCCGACGGCCGTATCCACAAGGCCAGCGACGACGGCGAGCCCGGCGGCACCGCGGGCACCCCCATGCTGCAGGTGCTGCTGCGGCGCGAGGTGCGCGATGTCGTGGCCGTCGTCACCCGCTACTACGGGGGGATCCAGCTCGGCGCGGGCGGGCTGGTGCGCGCCTACGGCGGCGCCGTGTCCGCGGCGCTCGACGAACTGGGCACCATCGAACGGCAGCGCCTCGCCCTGCTGACGGTGGCGGCCGATCACCAGCGGGCGGGCAAGCTGGAGAACGATCTGCGATCCGCCGGGCGGACGGTACGGGGCGTGCGGTACGGCGCCGATGTGCGGATCGAGATCGCCCTGCCCGAGGCCGAGGTGGCGGCATTCCGCTCCTGGGTCGCCGACAGCACGTCAGGCGCCGCGACGGTCGAGGCCGGTGGCACGGAGTTCGTCGACGTGTAGCAGCGGACGTGCGGCGGAGGTGCGGTTGACGTACGGGTCCGCCGCCGGGGTCAGCCCAGTTCCAGACTGGTGACGCCGTACAGCCCGGCCTGATCGGCCTCCGGGGTCGGACCGGTGTACATGCGCGCGGTCTCGAAGGACGGTGTCAGGCCGAGTCGTTCCACGAGCCGCACCGCCGCGGTGTTGATGTCGGGCACGTCGATCGCCACCGGACCGTCCGGCACGGTCGCCGAGAGCGCGCCCACCAGGGCGGCGGCCACATCCGACGAGGCGGCATAGAGAGGCCCGATGCGTGAGGCCGCGCGGCACTCGCGCAGGACGGCGAAGCCGTGGAGTTCTCCGTCGCGCACCGCGGCCAGGGCGGTGCGCTGCGGGGCGGCGATCCAGGACGCCAGGAAACTGTCGCGCGCCGCCGGGAAGAAGCGACGGTCGTAGGCGGCGAGTTGGCCGAAGGGCAGGGTACGGGCGTCGACCAGGGTGATCCCCGGCGGCGTCGTGGTGTCCGCGGCCGGTGTGCCCTCGTAGCGGATGGTGTTCCACGCCGATCGGAAGCCGGATTTGCGGTAGTTGTCCTGTTGGGCCACCACTCCGTCGAGCCCGACGTTGCGGCCTTCGAGCCGTGCCATGCCGGCCTGCCAGAGCCGGATGCCGTAGCCCTGGCCGCGGAGCGGTGGGCGGGTGATGTAGAAGCCCAGGAACCCGAAGTCGTGGCCGTAGCGCACGACCGAGATGCAGGCGACGGGATCACCGTCCAGACGTCCGACCAGGAAGCCGTGCGGATCGGCTGCGAAGAAGGCGTAGCCATCGGTACGGCCCGGGTTCCAGCCTTCGTCGGCGGCCCAGTCCGCCATGAGCGCGATGTCGTCGGCGCTCGCGGCCGTGATCTCGAATGAGGGCACTTCTACTCCAAGGACGTCGTCGGGTTCGGTACTGGTCTACCCCAGGAGTGATCGTTTCCTCCTGGGCTTCGCGGATCACGGCCGATTTTCGCGGCCTTTCGGCCCCGGACGCGGGTGACAAACGGAGGTCCGTGGTGGACGAGGTGCCACCGGGCGCTAGCGTGGTGGGTGCCGACAGCTGGAGCCCGTGCTGGTCCGGTCGGGGTTTCGGTGCTGGTTCTGGGGCGGAGGAGACGGTAAACGTGCAGGTCGGGGCCTACGAGTGAGACTGCTGCACACCTCCGACTGGCATCTGGGACGATCGTTCCACCGCGAGAGCCTGCTGTCCGCCCAGGCGGCCTTCCTGGACCATCTCGTCGGCACGGTCCGCGGCGAAGCCGTCGACGCGGTGCTCGTCGCGGGCGACATCTACGACCGCGCGGTGCCGCCACTGGCCGCCGTCGAACTCTTCGACGACGCCCTGCACCGGCTCGCCGACCTCGGCGTCCCGACCGTGATGATCTCCGGAAACCACGACTCGGCCCGGCGGCTGGGCGTCGGATCCGGACTCATGGGCCGGGCCGGCATCCACCTGCGCACCGACCCGGCCCATTGCGCGATCCCCGTCATCCTGCCGGGCCCCGGCGGCGACACCGCGCTGTACGGACTGCCCTACCTCGAACCGGCCCTGGTCCGCGAGGAGTTCGGTGCCGAACGCGCCGACCACGCCGCCGTCCTGGGTGCGGCGATGGACCGGGTGCGCGCCGACCTGGCCGTCCGGCCGGCCGGTACCCGCTCGGTGGTGCTGGCGCACGCCTTCGTCACGGGCGGCGCGCCCAGCGACAGCGAGCGCGACATCACCGCGGGCGGCGTCGAGGCCGTGCCCGCCGAGATCTTCGCGGGTGTGGACTATGTGGCGCTCGGCCATCTGCACGGCTGCCAGACGATCACCGAACGGGTCAGGTACTCCGGCTCGCCGCTGGCGTACTCCTTCTCCGAGGCCCAGCACCGCAAGACCATGTGGCTGGTCGACCTCGGCCCGGACGGCGCGGTGACCGCCGAGCGTGTCGACTGCCCGGTGCCGCGCCCGCTCGCCCGAATCCGCGGCCGTCTCGTGGACCTGCTCGCCGATCCGGCGCTGGAGCGGCACACGGACGCGTGGATCGAGGCCACTCTCACCGATGCCTTCCGGCCGCCGGAACCGATGGCCGGCCTGGCCAAGCGCTTCCCGCACGTCCTCAGCCTGGCCTTCGACCCCGAGAACTCCGGTGCGGACCCGGCCGTTTCCTATGCGCAGCGGCTGCGCGGCCGCACCGACCAGCAGATCGCCGAGGACTTCGTGGCCCATGTGCGGGGCTCGGTCCCCGACGGCCGGGAACGGACCGTGCTGCGCGAGGCCCTGGACGCGGTACGCGCGCACCACGCGAGGACGGAAACGTAAGCGATGCGCCTGCACCGGCTCGACCTCACCGCCTTCGGCCCCTTCGCGGGCACCGAGAGCGTCGACTTCGACGAACTGTCCTCGGCCGGGCTCTTCCTCCTGCACGGCGCGACCGGGGCGGGCAAGACGTCCATCCTGGACGGCGTGTGCTTCGCCCTGTACGGCGAGGTCCCCGGCAGCCGGCCCGCCAGCCGGCTGCGCAGCGACCACGCCGCCCCCGCCACCCGCACCGAGGTCGTCCTTGAACTGCATGTCGGCGGACGCCACTTGGAGATCACCCGGCGGCCGGAGCAGCAGCGCCCGAAGAAGCGCGGGTCCGGGATGACGCCGGAGAAGGCCGTCACCCTGCTGCGCGAGCGCACCGACGGCGAGTGGCGCGCGCTGTCGAAGTCCCACCAGGAGATCGGTGAGGAACTGAAGCAGTTGATCGGGATGAGCCGGGAACAGTTCTGCCAGGTCGTGCTGCTGCCGCAGGGCGAGTTCGCCAACTTCCTGCGGGCCACCGCGGCCGAACGTGGCGCCCTGCTGGGCCGGTTGTTCGACACCCGCCGCTTCAAGGCCGTCGAGGAGTGGCTCAAGGAGCGGCGCCGCGCCGCCGAACAGCGGATCCAGACCGGCGACCAGGAACTCGACAACCTCGCCGGCCGCCTCGGACAGGCGGCCGGCCCCGGCGCCGAGCCGCTGGAGAACTGGCTGCCCGAGGGCGTGACGGCAGGACGCGTCGCGGCGGGACCCACCGATCCGGCCGCGCACATCCTGCAGTGGGCCGCCGTACTGCGCTGCACCGCCCGCGAGTGGCACGGCATCGCCGCAGGCGCGCTGTCGCTTGCCGAGGAGGCGCACGCGCGGGCCCGCGACGAGGCGGGCGCCGTACAGGAACTGCACGGGCTGCAGCAGCGCCACGCCACGGCCCGCCGCCACGCCGGGACCATCGCCGGATCCCGGGCCGAACGTGACGAGCAGCGCGCCCGGCTGGAGCGGGCCCACCGCGCCGCCGCGGTCGAACCCGCCCTGGAACTGCGGGAGAAGGCCGCGTCGCAGCACCAGGACGCGCTCACCGCCCGGCGTTCCGCGCGGGCGGAGCTGCCCCCGGACCTCGCCGAGGCGGGCGCGGAGCAGCTCACCCGGATCGCCAACGAGCTGCGTGAGGAACTCGGATCGCTCACCGAGGCGGAGGAGTTGGAGCGGCTGGTCGGTGAACTGGCCGCCCGCCGCGACCGGCTGGAGGCCGAGGCCCGCGGTGATGACGACGCCGCGCAGGAGGCCGCCGGCTGGCTCGACGGCTGGGAGCCCGAACGGCTTCGCCTGCAGCGGCGCGTCGATGACGCGCAGGCCGCCGCGGCGCGCGCCGGGACGCTGGACGCCGAGCGCGACCAGGCCCGTCGCCGCCTCGACGCCGCCCGCGAGCGCGACACCCACGCGCGCGCCCTGACCGTGGCCGAGGACCGGCATCGCGTGGCCTGGGACGGTACTGCCGTCGCCCGCGAGGTCTGGCAGGACGCCCGCGAAGCGCGCATCGCCGGCATCGCCGCCGAACTGGCCGCCGCCCTGGTGCCCGGCGAGAGCTGCCGGGTGTGCGGCTCCGCCGAGCACCCGGACCCGGCCCGCCCCTCGGGCCGTCAGGTCACCCGCGCGGACGAGGACGCCGCCTACGCCGCCTACCAGCGTGCGTCCGCCGCACAGAGCGCCGCGCAGGACGAACTGAGTGGCGCCCGCGCCGGCCGGGACGCCGCCCTGGCCGCTGCGGGCGACACCCCCGCGGACGAACTCGCCGCCGTGTACGCCGCGTTGGACGGCGAGTACGCGCTCACCGTGCGCGCCGCTGCCGCCACCCACGCCGCCCGCG
>NZ_JASISZ010000157.1 GCF_030063355.1 Streptomyces sp. PH10-H1 | reverse complement strand
GCTGTCCTGTCGCATTGAAGCTGTCGGATTCTCACTGCTTCTCGTTCGCGGTGTCGGATTCTCATTTCGTCGCGTGCTGAGCGGAGACGTTTGCCCCGTACGTGGGGTTTGATCTCATTTTCCTGGTCTGGTTCTCGCTGTACCTGTCACGGTCGTTTCGGCAGGTATGCGGAGCCGGGGGTGGCGATGGATCTGGGTCTGGTCGATATCGAGTGGGCTGACGGTGAAGGTGGCGGGCTGCGGAAGTCCGTGCTGGAGGCGGTGTCCCGGGTTCGGTTCGAGTTGGTGCTCCCGGTGCGGCGGTTCACGTCGTACCGCGGGCAGCGGCACTTCACGGGCTGGTACTGGGCGGCGACGACTGAGTCGCTGGTGGGGTTCGAGTCGTGGTTGGAGCGGGACCGGGCCATGCTCCTGGATCATGACCGGCGGGTGGTGGGGCTGGCCTCGCAGCCGTTCCGGGTGACGTGGCAGGGGGAGAAGCGTCGGATCTCTCATACGCCGGACTACTTCGCACGGCTGGAGGACGGCTCGGGCCTGGTGATCGATGTCCGGTCGGCGGACCGGGTCGGCCCGGAGGACGCGGTGAAGTTCTCGGCGACCGAGGCGATGTGCCAGGAGATGGGCGGCTGGTCTTTCGCCCTGGTGCACGAGCCCGATCCGGTGGAGATGGCTAACGTCCGCTGGTTGTCGGGATACCGGCATCCACGCAACCGGGTCGGCGTCGTCGCGAAGCGTCTCATGGACGCGTTCGGCGACCCGCGGTTGCTGATGGACGGCGTCGAAGCAGTGGGGGATCCGTTGTCCGTCTTCCCGACGCTTTACCACCTGCTGTGGTGCGGTGACCTGTGTCTTGACTTGTCGGTGCCGTTGGGAGACGGCTCCGTGATCGGCCATGCGGAGGTGGGTCATGGTTGAACTGGCACCGCGCGGGGTTCTTCGGGTCGGGGACCGGATCCGGTTCGAGGGCCACAACCAGCAGATCATCGGCCTGGATGGGACGACCTTGCGGCTGCTCAGCGATGAGGGCAACGCCATTGTCATGGCTGCTGGCTACGTGATGGCGGCCGCCGATTTCGAGGTGCTGGACCGTGGGCCGGAGGCGGTCTCGGAACGTGTCCTGCCGCCGTTCGCGTTGGTGGACGCGTTGCCGCCACCGGCCGTCGAGCAGGCACGGTTCTGGGAACAGCACGTGGTGGAAGTGATCACCGGGCTGCCTCTGGACGCTCCGGAGGGTGCGTCTCCTGGGCCCGAGTACGACCCGGCCTGGCGGACGCTGATGGAGCGCGAAGCCGCGAAGGTCGCCGAGCTGGCGGCCGGCGGGCAGCAGATGAGCAAGCGGACCTTTCTGCGGATGCGGCAGCGCTACGAGGCCGAGGGGTTGTGGGGGTTGGTGGACGGCCGGTCCCGCAAACCACCGGCCCCGGTCCCCGGCACGGGAAGGACGGACGAGCGGGTCGTCGAGGCGGTCACCGAGGCACTGGCCGGGCAGACGGACCTTTCGACAGGCGACCGCAAGCGGCTCATGCTGCGGGCCGAGCAGATCCTCGCCGCGAAGCACGGGGAGGAAGCGGTGAAGCTCCTGCCGACGCGGGCTACTTTCTACCGGCTGGTGAACAGCCTCGCCAGGAACAACGAGTCCTTCGGGTCGGCCACGGTCCGCCGCCAGCGGGCTCTTCGACCCGTGGGGCCGTTCACCCCGTCCATGGCCGCCCGCCCCGGGGAGATCGTGCAGATCGACTCCACGCGGCTGGACGTGATGGCGGTGCTGGACGACGGAGTCGTGGCCCGCCCGGAACTGACGATCGCGGTCGATGTCACGACGCGCACGATCTGCGCGGCCCTGCTCAGGCCCGCGGGAACAAAGGGCGTGGACGCCGCGGTGCTGCTGGCGAGGATGCTGGTTCCCGAGCCGATGCGGCCGGGCTGGAGCCAGACCCTGGCGATGTCGGACTCGATCCTGCCGCACCAGCGGCTCATGGCGGTGGACGCACGGTTGGAGAAGTCCGCGGCCAAGCCGGTCATCGTCCCGGACACCATCGTGATCGACCACGGCAAGGTGTTCGTCTCCGACACGTTCACCTCCGCCTGCTCGCTGCTGGGGATCTCCTTGCAGCTCGCGAGGCCCAGGACCCCGACGGACAAGGCGATCGTGGAGCGGACTTTCGCTTCGATCAACTCGCTGTTCTGCCAGTACGTCGCGGGCTACACCGGCTCCGATGTCACCCGTCGCGGAAGCGATCCGGCCTCTGAGGCGGTCTGGACCCTCGCTCAGCTCCAGGACCTCCTGGACGAGTGGATCATCTGCTGGCAGCAGCGTCCGCACGAGGGCCTGCGCAATCCCTATATGGCGGGGCGGACGCTGTCGCCGAACGAGTCGTACGCCATCGCCGTCGCCCGCGCCGGGTATTTGCCCGTTGCTCTGTCTGCGGAGGACTACATCGAACTGCTACCCGCGGTCTGGAGAGCCGTCAACGACTACGGCATCAAGGTCAACTACCGCACCTACGACAGCCCCGAGCTCAACCGACTACGAAGGCAGCCGTCCGGGGTGGCGGGCAAGCAGGATCTCTGGGAGATCCACTACGACCCCTACGACGTCTCCCGCGTCTGGGTACGGCGAAGCGACAGCCGCCGCTGGATCGAAGCCCCGTGGACCCATATGCCCATGGTCCGGGCCCCATTCGCCGACTTCACCTGGCGTCACGCACGCCAGCTCCTCGCCGACCAGGGCCGCGACGACACCAGCGAGACCGCCATCGCCCAGGTTCTGGCCAAGCTTCTGCGCAGGTCGGGGAAGCCGCCGGCCGGATTGGAGCAGGTCATGGCCCGCACTCGGGCCGTCCTTGAGGCCGCCGCACGGCCCGCACTCCCACCCGCCCGGTCCGCCGATGAGGACGACAGTGAGAACGAGGGGCCACAGGAGGCGCCGGTCGCCCCGTTCGGCGTCTTCAACCCCCTGGAAGAGGAGGGAAACCCGCTTTGGTGACTCCGCCCGACGCCCATGATGATGAGCACAACCCGCTGACCACCAAGGACGGCTGGAAGCAGTTCGTCGACGACGCGCCGGTCTGCCCGACCATGCTCTCGCTGCGGGCCTTCATGGCTCTGACCGAGGAGAAACGGCTCGCTTACAACGAGCCCCGGCTGGACTACCACTCCCGGCTCGTGATCGTGGGCACCCCAACCGTCCGCAACGTGTTCACCACCGGTCGGCGCCTGGTCCTGCTCAACCGGCACCAGATCTCCGGCCGTCGTGGGCTGATTGTCACCGGCCAGGCCGGGACCGGGAAGACGACTGCCATCGCCCAGCTCGGCCGCAACCATGAGCTCCTGGTCCGTAAACGACTCGGCCCGGCCGTGGCAGGAAGACTGCCGGTCGTCTACGTCACCGTCCCGCCCCGGGCCACCCCGAAGATGCTCGCCATCGAGTTCGCCCGGTTCCTCGGCCTTCCCGTCGTCCGGCAGGAGACCCAGACCTCCATCACCAACGCCGTCTGCGACCTGCTGATCAAAATGCGCGTCGAACTCGCGCTCGTCGACGAGATCCACAACCTCAACCTCGCCACACAAGCCGGGGCAGAAGCCTCCGACCAGCTCAAATACCTGTCCGAGCGGATCCCTGCCACCTTCGTACTCGCCGGCATCGACGTCGCCGCGAGCGGCCTGTTCAGCGGGGTCCGGGGCCAGCAGATCTCCGGCCGATACACCGTCACCGACACCGAACCGTTCGCCTACGGCACCACCGCACAGCGGCAGAACTGGCGGAGCCTGATCGCCTCGCTCGAAGACGCCCTGCGACTGCACCGGCACAAGCCCGGCAGCCTGGTCAAGCTCGACGGCTATCTCCACGAACGCACCGACGGCGCGATCGGCAGCCTCTCCCAACTCGTCCGCGGCGCCGCCCTTGAGGCAATCATCAGCGGCAGCGAGGCCATCACCCGCAAGACTCTGGAGACCATCGAGGTCGACCAGACCGCCGAGGACTCCCGCCAGGAACACCGCCGCAGCCGGCGACCCCGCCGCCGGAGGCCGGATGCCGACGCAGCCTGACCGACTCCGCCGGCTGCCCGTCACTCTCGGCCCTGTCCACGACGAGACCCTCGGTTCCTATCTCCACCGCCTGGCCGTCGCCAACAACCGTCCCGCGAGCTTCCTCGCCCGCCTCCTGGGCCCGCTGCCGCCGGAGTTCTCCCCGCTCAGCAACACCACCACCGGCTGGAATTCCCACTCACCCGACCGTCTGGCCACACTCTCCGGGCGCCCGACGCCCCACCTCGCCAGGGCCCTGCCCGCGCTCGCCGAATTGCTCAGCCCACACCGTCCCGGGCAGCGAACGGAACGGATGATCAGCCGTCCCTGCCGCTGCTGCATAGCCCGCCGCAGTCCCACCGCTTCCGTGGTGATCACTCTCTCGCCCGTCCACGTCCACCTCTGCCCGCGGCATCAGCTCTGGACCCGCTCCACTCACGACATCCCGCTCGTCGCCCTGCCTGAAGTCGTTGAGGGCCAGCGTCGACTCGACCAACTCGCCCGCCGGCACCGGCAGACCGGACGAGCCCTCGACCTGGCGCGGAAAATCGTCGAGGACTGGTCCGCCTCCGGAATGCCGATCGACCTCGGGACGGAATGGACCGATCGCCTCGACCGCGTCGAAGCTCTCGCCGTCAGCAAGAAGATCTCGGCTGAGGACCGCAGTCACCTTGCGGCGTTCCCCGAGATCGTGGTGCTGACGCACCTGATCCTGGACCCGCCCACATCCGCCCCCGACCCCAAGGCGCTCTACCTGGCAACGACAGCCGAGCTGAGCCGACGATTCGCTCGGATCTACACCACCCTCGGAACCCAGGACCCCCTCTATCGGAGGTTCTGCCTCTATCGAGATCGCGACGGGCCTGTCTCGAAGTCGGGTGTGAGCTTGTGACAAGATCGCGGGATGCTGCGACTCACCGATTTCATTATCGACTGCCCGGACACGATGAAGCTGGCGGCTTTCTACTCCGAGGTGACGGGCCGTCCGATCAAGGAAGGCAGCTCCGAGGACTGGGCTGGCATCCAGTTCGGCGAGATCGAGCTGGCATTCATCCGGGTGGACGACTATCGCGCTCCGCAGTGGCCCGACAGCGAGCACCCCAAGCAGTTCCACCTCGACTTCGAAGTGGACGAGATCAAGTCCGAGCAGCGCCGCGTCCTCGACCTGGGCGCGACGGTGAGGCAGGACTTCATCGGCCCCAACGGCTACGGCTGGCAGGTCTACACCGACCCGATCGGCCACCCCTTCTGCCTGTGCCGCAACAAGGGCGTCATCTGGACCGACCAGGGCCCGATCTGGCCCAAGCGCGACTAATTAGATTCCGGTCCTGGAGAAGAGCGACATCACGATCAAGCTCACCCCCGACGAGGCCCTGGTCCTCTCGGACTGGCTGGAGCGAGTACAGATGACAGATCTCAGCCGCCTGGTCGACGATCCGGCCGCCTGGGCCCCGATCCACAAGATCGCGGGAACACTGGACAAAGCGCTCCCTGGAATCTTCGCCGCCGACTACGCCGAACGTCTGGAAGCGGCCCGGCAGCGTCTCCGGACGGCCACGGGCAGCCTTGCCGAAGAGCGAGACGGCTGAGCTGCCCTTGCCCACCACCAGCGCGCTTCCCTGAAAGCCATGTCGTTTGAGAACACCGGCCCGCGGCGTTCTCAAACGACATGGCAACCCAGCAGGTCAGCGGCCCACGATCTGTCAGCTGCACTACGACAGGACACCGGGCTG
>NZ_JASISZ010000156.1 GCF_030063355.1 Streptomyces sp. PH10-H1 | reverse complement strand
TAGACCTGCCCCCACCGACGCTGATCCTTACGCGCAAACGGCTCGAACACCTCCGCCGCAAACGCCTCCAACTCACCACGCACACCAGCAATCTCGCCCGGAGTCACACACCCTCAACGCCACACCACCCCCGCAGGACACGCACCACCCCAACCAACCTGACCAAGCCCTACTAGAGCTCGCAACTGACGGAGACGCTGACACTGCCGTCTGAATCGACCGTCACGTCGATGCTGACGCCGATCCTGGTGGTCGTGGGCACGATACGGACGGGCTTTCCCTCGACCAGACCTTGACTCAGGAGCGCCCTCCAGCGAAAGTCTGCGGCCGGATCTGACGTGGCAGCCGCGAGCTGGTCGCGCTGCTTGTCGGTCAGGGCGAAGTATTCTTCCCCGAACGCCATGGCGCCGCCGGCCTGGATGATCTCGATCGCCCTGCGGCGCTCGATCTCATCGCCTTTGAGTCGGTTGATCAACTCGTCGAAGCTCTGCGGGGTGCAGGCAGGCTTGGTGTACGTGGCCATCGTGCTCTCCTCGAACCCCCCGTGGGGTGGAGTGGACTGCGTGCACAACGGCGTATTCCCCCGGCGCATCGGAAGAACCAGTGCGGGGAAGTCAGCCGCCAGCAGCAGGAATCGTCCTTGATGCCCCCTCTTTCACCGTACGCGGAACTCGGCCCCCGGCCGCACAGTGAAAGCAGCTGCCCGGCGACTCCTCACTCCAGGGCCCTGGCGATCCGGAGGTCAGCGGAACAGGAACGTGCGGCCACGCTCTGCCGCCCGTTACGCGGTCGGCGCAAGGAGCGCGGGACCTCTTGCGAACCGTGGGCCGCCAACCCGAGCTGCCTTGAGTCTGGGGTCGGATGCAGGACTGCGGCGACTCGATCGGGGCCCGTCATGGCAGGGGGCGTTCCGTGGTGATCGTGAAGTAGTCGAGGGTGCCTTCGCGGAAAGCAAGCCGCTCGCCGGGTTCGCGAACGAGGCGGCGGGCCCGCTCGCCGCCGCGGGGTTCACCACGCGCGGCCCGCCGGAGGGGCCAGCCGGACGAAGCCGCCGTCGTGGTGGATCAGCGGGCCGCCGTCGGCGATGTGACGGGCGGAGACCACCTGGCCGATGACGAGGGCGTGATCTCCGACCGGTAGCCGGCTGACGGGTGCGAGCGCCAGCCAGCCGAGGACGTCGTCGAGCACCGGCAGGCCGAATGCGCCGCGGTGCCAGCGCGTGCCCGGTCCGAACTTCGCCGGGCCAGATCCGCCGAATCTGCGGGCGATGTCCTCCTGGCCCTGCGCGAGCAGGTGGACCATGACGTGCGGTGCGCTCTCGACGGTGGCCCAGGACGAGGTGTGCAGGCCGACGGTGAACGACAGGAGAGGCGGGTCGAGCGAGAGGGATGTGAGGGAGGTCGCGCAGAAGCCGGCGGGGTTCTCGGCGCCGGCGGTGATGACGGCAACGCCCTTGGCGTGGTGGCGCAGCACCCGTCTCATCAGGTTGGGCCCCACCCCGGCGGGAGTGTCGGTCGCCCGCCGGGGTGCGCCTGCCAGGAGGGTGGTGCCGTGCGCGCCGCGATCGCTCGGGCGCGCGGCAGGGGATGCCTCCGTCACATCACTCCCTCCTGCGTCTGGCCCCTGTTGGCGATCAAGTCGCCGGCCTGCAGCTCGATCTCCTTGAGGTACGGGGAGGTCTCGCCGGGGCCGTAGGCCGCGAGGTGGGCGCGCCAGTCGTCGAGCGCGCCGGCGGTGTCGTTCGTCGACTGGCGGCTGACGCCGCGCCGGTAGAGCAGCTCGGGATTCTGGTCGCCGATGGCGGCGATGGCAGTGTCGAGATCCTCGATGGCACGGTCGTGGTGACCGAGTTCCTGCAGCGCGATGGCGCGGTTGGCCCGTAGAGCGGGGTCATCCGTGAGCCGGATGGCTTCGTCGAGGTCGGCGACCGCTTGCGCGGGCCGGTCCGTGGAATAGGCCAGTACGGCACGGTTGGCCCAGGCCGCGACGAAGGCCGGGTCTTCCGCCAGCGCGGCGGTGTATTTCGCGTACGCGCCCTCCGTGTCACCGGAGTCCGCGAGCAGCGAGCCCTGGGCGGCCAGCAGGTTCACGTTGCGCGGGTCCAGGGCGAGCCCGCGTTCGATGTCGGCGCGGGCGCGTTCCATCTCACCGCAGGCCAGGAGCAGATCGGCGCGGTTGACGATCGAGTCCACATGATCGGGCTCGATGTCGAGCGCGTAGTCCAGATCCCGCAACGCAGCCTCGTCGTCGCCGAGTTCGCGCAGCAGGTCCGCGCGGTTGAAGTGCGCCTCGTGGAACGGCGGGCTCAGCCGGATCGCGGCGGCGTAGTCATCGAGGGCCTGGGCGTACTGGCCGGCGGCGCGGTGCTGCGCGGCCCGCTCGAAGTAGTAGTCGCCGTAGTCCGGATCGCGGCGGATCACCTCGTCGTAGTCGAGCAGTGAGGCGGCGTGGTCCTTGCGGCCGCCCTGGACCTGCGCCCGGTTGTACAGCAGCACGGAACGGTGCAGGAGTTGCTCGTCGGGCCCGAAGTCGGCGTCGGTGATCGCCATCGCCTCGTTGACGAGCGCCAGCGAGCCGTCGAGGTTGCCGCGGTGCAGTTCTACGAGGGCTCGTGCGTTGCGCATGAAGGCTCTGACGAGGATGCGCCGACGTGGGTCCGGGTGGATGTCGGCGATCGCGATCGCGGTGTTGACCCACGCCAGCGCCACGTTCTCGTCGTGCGCGTCTTCCGGAAGGAAGCGGGTGTGGAGCATCGCCATCAGGTAGCTGGTGCCCATGTGGATGTCGGGCTCGGTCGAGCCCTGCCGCATCTCCTCGAGGTAGCCGATGGCTTCGTCGCCGCGCCCCAGGTAGGAGAGGCAGGCGCCGATTTTGTGGGTGAAGTTCCAGTACGCCTTCGGCCGTTCGGCGCTGGGGACTATCTGGCGTCCGCGCAGGGAGAGTTCCACCACCGCCTCGTAGAAGCCCAGGGCGAAGCACCCATTGACGGCCTGGGCGATGGCTTCCACACCGGCACCGGACGGGTCGGATCCGTGTTCCAGGTGGTAAGGAATAGCCCCGGTCAGCAGCGTCGGCTCGCCGAGGGCCGCCAGCTTCTCGGCGCGGGCGGTGTGACGGCGGGCCCGTTCCTGGGGCGGCAGGTCGGAGTAGGCGCGAAGGAGGGCCGGTTCGCGGCTGGTGCCGTCGGAATCGATGAACAGCTGGGCGAGGTCGGCGTCGGGTGGGAACCGCGGCTCGGGGCGGGGCCGGTTCCCGACGCGCAGAGCGCGGGCGGTCAGGTCCTGTCCCAGGGCGTCGTCGGCGATGCCGGGGTTCTCGACGATCACGGACAGCAGTGCGGGGTTGCAGCGGCGCAGCAGAATGGCCACCAGGTCACGGTCGGTGGGGTCGGCTTCGTCAAGGTCATGGAACGCGATGACGACTCCACCGGGATGCTTGATGCGAGCCCAGTCCATCAGGAGTTCGGCGACGCCGTGGCTGAGGCGGATCGCGCGCGTCGCGGGGTAGAACCGGGTGCGTTCCTTGGAGTCGGCGAGGTTGGTGAGGGTCTGGGGCGGCTGCGGGACGATGGGGGTGAGTTCCGGCGCGAGCGCGACGACTTCGGTCGCCCGCGCCGCCACCACCTCGGAGTTCGCCTCCATCAGCTCGGGCACGATAAGGCGCAGTAGGGAGCCGCCCCCGGTGTACGGTCCGCGTAGCCGGCGGTGGCACCAGACGTCGAGGAAGGCTTCAGGCGGCAGCGGAAGGCCGCCGTCCCCGGAGGCATCCGCAGTTGCGTCGATCCAACAGTGCCGGGGCAGGGAGGATGTCAAGGCAGTGCTCCTTGGAGTGAGTTCTTCCGGGTCCGAGCGCGCCGGTCCCGCAGGGTGACATAGAGCAGCAGACCGACTTCGAACGACGTCAGCACGACGAAGATCACCGCATCGAGGAGGTCGGAGGCGGGAGTCCGCGTGTTGGTGAACCGGCCGAAGGCCGTCGACCAGAGGTGTACGGCGGTCGGAATGGCGGCCCACACCAGGCTGCCGAGGGAGAAGCCGTAACCGGCCACGAGGATGGGCGCGTACCAGCGCGCCATCGCGCGGTCACGGTCCGACCACTCGGTGTCCGGCTGCGGGGGTTCGCGGCGCAGCAGCCGACGGAAGTGGGTGCGCAGGTAGAAGCGGCTGGCATTTTGAAGATCTGTGCAGCGCAGAGCGTTGGACAGGACGAAGTAGAGGTCGGTTTCCAGATAGAACATGAACTGCCAGATGAGGCGGATGACGCAGCTGAAGGCGACGGCCAGGCAGAGTTTGTGGATCCATGGGGCGATGCCGTGATCGTCCAGGGCCAACGAGAGGAGCGTCAGCACGGAGATCATGACGGCGTCGGCCAGCATTCCGGCGAGGAACGGCAGATACCGTCGTCGCCTTTCCACGCTGAGCAGGGAGTCCAGCCGGGTCTCCGCGACGAGGAAATAGAGCCGGCGTCCGATTCCGAGCCGGGAGGGAAGACCGAGCCGGCGGCCGGCGAGTGCGTGGAAACTCTCGTGTACCAGGATGCAGGGGATCGCGGCACCGAAGAGAGCTACCGGTATCAGTGAGAGATAGCTGGTAAAGAACACCTGGTGGTAGGAGGGACGCAGTTGTGGTTCTTTCACCATCGCGGCGACCGTCACGGCCATCAGCGCGATGTAGCACGCCCAGGCCGGCCGCGAGAATGCCCACCGGCCCAGCCGCTGCCATCGAACCGGTGAATCCGCAGGCGCGGACTCATCCTCGTCCTCGTTCTCGGACCGAAGGAATTGGAGATCCTCAAGCGCCGCGAGGAAGTCCTCCATGTCCAGGGACTCGCCGCACGTCCGCTCGTACCACGCGGCCACGTCGGAGACCGGGGTCCCGGAGTCGAGCATCCGCAGGGCCTGCGCACCCTCCTCGGGGAACACCGCGTACGAGCCGATGTCCGGCCGGCCGACCATGACGCCGTCGTCCTCGGCCACCATCGTGAGCTTGTGGAGGCGGACAGTGGAGCCGCCCGGTACGGTCACGCTCATACGGCGCGCCTCTCTGCGTCCAGCGGGATCGGAGCTGGGCGCCCGACGGGGCCCAGCTCCGAAAGGGGCGTGTCAGGCCTGGGAGCAGCTGTAGTAGCACGCAGTCGTCAGCCGGTGAACAGGGTCGGAAACGGGGCCCATCAGGTGAGCCCTGAACCGACAGCGGGCATGCGCTGCCGTTGCCCGGAAAGAATCCCGCCTGTCCCGGAACGGCCAGGTCATTTGCAGGGGTGCGCCATTTCCGCACTGAATCCGGACGCGCTGGACCCAGGATCTTCCCGGCCAGTGTTTTCCATGCCTCCCCCTCATCCAGTGATACCGGAACGACCGCATGAGGTCGCAAAGGGATCACAGGAGGTAATGTGCCTGGCCGCCAACAAATTACTGCGAACCGTCAATTGAATGGATCAATCCAGCACTGATCCACTCAAGGATGCGACGGTCCGGCGTCGGGTCCATGCACAGCATCGGGTTCGTTATCATCTCTGTCAACCTAGGAATGGCAGCATCCGGATACCGATTCATCTGAGCTATTGCAGTATCGAGCCGAATTTCTTGACCGGCCATCTCCATCAGGAGGCATCACCAGTAACAGCTGTCACGGGCGGAGACCCGAAAGTTCCGTTTACAGATCAAGGCAAATCGTCGACGGGGTTGTTGTAAAGCAGCATTTGATCTCTTGATGGACGCAGGTCGGGGGAGGGGCACGGCAGGAAAGTGGCCGGGGATCTTCAGGTCGGATGTCGCCGCTGCATAGGTTGGTGCGGATATGAGACGGGTGCGGATACCAGCCATCGTGCGAGTTCCGGTATCCATGCGCTCACTGGCTGAAAGACCGTTCCTGGCGTTCCCGATTCCGACCTCGTCGCCGAGGCGCTTGACTAACCCGGGGCACCTCGTCGCCCCGCAAGCTCGGACCCGCGTGGCGCGTGGCGTCCGGACGGCCGGGCTTGGCGGCCATGTCCCGCCGGCCGCTCGGCCTGACTGCGAACGCAGTGGTGCGCCGCAGCTCGTCGTCGTGTCGGAAGCGTCGAAAGCGAGACCGGCCCACCCGAAGACGCCCGAATGGTCCCATCGGCTGGCGCACCCTCAGGGGTCGTGATGCGGTGAGGTGATGCCCGGAGTGTGGACACAGGGGTTCATGCTGCGAGTGAAAGTTTAACTGTCTTGCGGTGCTGCTGTTCGAACTCCATTGGAGAGAGGTAGTCGAGCGCGCTGTGGCGTCGGCGGGCGTTGTAGTAGGT
>NZ_JASISZ010000155.1 GCF_030063355.1 Streptomyces sp. PH10-H1 | reverse complement strand
CCAAGAACAAGTTCGCGATCAAGCGCCGAGACCGGCCCCGCACCCCCAGTAACGTCCACTACACGATCAACGTCACCAGACAGCGGCCCTCACCTGCGGAAACGGCTTAACTCACCGGCATTGGCAGCTCAGGCGGCGTTTTTCGGTTTCCGGAAGGACGCTGCCGGGCGTGCGGAGCGTCAAATGAGCGTCACGGCGGAGAGTGGTGAGCCGTACGGCGGACTGTTGCGAGGCGTTACACCTGCTGCCGCGGTTGCCGGGCCAGGGGCCAGCCTGAGGCACCCGTACGAGGGGCCAGCGCGCGTCGAGCGTGACACATCCGCCCTATCGTTGGCCGTTCCGCCCGCATGCCGTCGAGAGGAGCCGGAGTGGTGAAGTATGCGTTGACGGATTCGCAGATCGACTTGCTCCGCGAGATCGCGGCCGCATCCAGCGCGGTGCCGATTCCACCTGCCCGTACCCAGACGGCCTGGGCGCTGGAGCAACGTGGACTGATCAAGAAGACCTGGCGCGGCAGCGGGCACGTCGCCGTGGTCACTGCGGACGGCCGCTACTACCTCAAGCACGGCAAGCATTGAGCTGAACCGGATTTCGTAGCGGCCCCGAAGCCGGGCATGATCGCCTCGGCAGATGGGAAGCACAGGTCTGATGCCTGCACCCCGGAAGTATCCCGACGAGCTCCGCGAGCGAGCCGTCCGTGAAGTACAGAACTCTGGCCGTCCGGTCGCCCAGGTGGCCCGGGATCTCGGTATTCACAAGGAAGCCTTGCGGCTGTGGGTCCGCCAGGCCGAGGCCGACCACGGCAGCCGGCCTGAGCTGCTCACCACTGCCGAGCGGGCAGAGCTCGTCCAACTCCGCAAAGAAGCAGCAGAGTTGCGGCGGGCGAACGAGATCCTGAAGGCCGCCAGCGTGTCTTTCGCCAAGGAGCTCGACCAGCCCCGCACGAGGCCGACGCGGTGATCAACCACCTCCGCGACGACTTCGGGGTCGAGCCCGTCTGCCGGGAACTGGACCTGTCGATCTCCGCCTACAACGCCCGCCGCAGACGCGCGAAGTCCGCACGCCGACAGCGCGACGACTACCTCGTCGCGCACATCCGCCGCATCCACACCGACTCCGGCGAGACCTACGGAGCCCGGCGCATCCACCGCCAACTGCGACGCGAGGGAGTTGCGGCAGCCCGCTGCACCGTCGAACCGCTAATGCGCGAGGACGGCCTGGAAGGCGTTATCCGCGGGCAGCGACGCCGCACGACGATCCCCGAACCGTCCGCCCCAAGGCCGCCCGACCTGGTCAATCGGCACTTCCGTGCCCACCGTCCGAATCAGCTGTGGGTCGCGGGGCCACCTGCTGATCCACTACGCCATCCGCACTCTGATGCACGACGCGGCCGACCAAGCCCAAGTCGACTCCGACCGGCTTTCCTTCACCCGCAGTATCCGTCTCGCGCGCCGACAGGTCACCGCGCAAGCGGCCTTTTCCCCCTGACCATCTGGTCGCAGCCCTCACCGACGGCCTTCGGGAGATAGCCCGTCACCGACTCCCCACGCGCCGCAGGCGCTTCAACCCCCGCATCATCAAACGCAAGATGTCAGGCTTCGGCGTCAAACGCGACGAACACCGGCACGTCTCCCAACCCGCGCAGAGTCCAGCCGAGGCCGTGACCATCGCCCCGCACTGGCGCACCGCACCGATCAACCCATCGGTCCAGGTCCCACGAAGCTGGGACCCGATCCCTTAAGAGCGTCCGCCAGTAGATCACCGGATGCGGGGGCTGCGAGGCCGGGTGTCCCAGCGGTAGAGGAACCAGGCGCGTCGGATCAGGCTACGGATGGTGACGATGGCGGCGGCCAGGGCGATGAAGAACTCCACGCAGGCCCGGCGGCGTTCGGTGCAGCGCCGGAGCTTGCCGAAGTTGTTCATCCACGAATTCGTCCGCTCCACTACCCAGCGCCCGTCCGCCTGAATCGGTGTCCGCTCACCGCGCTTGGCGATCAGCGGGATGACCTGTCGGCCCGCCAGATCCTCGTAGACGCATCGGTAGTCGTATCCCGCGTCCAAGCTGAGCGTCGGGTGCTCCGGTAACGGGCCGAGTTCCCCGCCGAGATCGCGGAAGTGGTCCAAGGTCCCCGGAAGGAGGGTGTGGTCGCGGATGTTGGCCGGTGCCGGGTCGGTGACCAGTGGGATGCCGTAGCCGTCGGTGAGCTGCGAGCGCTTGAGGCCCTGCTTGGCGCGGTCCACCGGGCTCTTGCCCGCGCACTGCCCACCCGAGGGTGCCTTGGTCTGGCAGCCGTCGGCGGCCAGATGCCCCAACTCCAGGCTGATCATGCGGTCGTAGGCGGCCAATGCCGCCAGCTGAATCGCCTCGCCCGCACCGCACGCGATCCACTCATCGCGGCGGCGCCGGATCGTGGTGGCCGAGCAGGTCCCGTCGGCCACCCGTTCGTACCCCATCCCGGACACCAGGACCAGAATCAGCCGGTCGAAGACCAGCTCATCGGCGATACGGGGGTTGTGGCAACCCCACGGATGCTTCTCGTGGTGCTCGGGCAACTGCGCGAGGAACTCCTCACGCAGCGGCTCCAGGATGCATGCTGGAACGGCGGGCACGGCCCCTCCCGGGTGCAGAGCGTCAACAACTCCACGAAGGCGCCGTGCCGACCTGACTACCATGTCCGCCCGTGCCCATGACCTACCACTGTCTATGACGTGGCGAAGTGCGTGGGTGGGCCGTCGCCCCGTAGCCGTCCCGCCGGGAGCTTGCGCCCGCACAGGACGAGCGCGAGATCCTGAGCCCGGCCGGTCAGCGGCGTTCCCGTCCCGAATGACCAGTCGATGTCATCGGCTCGCAACTCGATCCCGTCCAGGCCGACGCCGAAGTGCTTGAGGCTTTTCGGGCCTGTGATCGTCTCCAGGATGATCCGCAGGTGTTCCTCGGGGATCTGGCGGGTGATGTTCAGCGGCACGGTGATGTCCAGGCCGTGGATCACATCGTGGGTCAGCGCGGCCTCGAAGCCGCCGCCGGGCGGTTGCCACGGGTACCACTCGTTGGTGCGGAGGGCCGCGACGAGCTCGTCCGTCGAGGCTTGCCCGTCCCGCCTGGCGCAGCGGTCTGCCATGCGGTTGAAGTTGCCCCGTGAGGTCATGAGTTCGCGGATGAATCGTGCGGTCGAGTACCGGAACGGCATGGTCACGTGCGCGACGACCTCGCGCACGCGCCAGCCGGCGCACAGTGTCTGCGTCTCCCACGAGGCGGGGGGCAAGGCGCTCAGCACGTCCGCCAGCTCTCGTCGTTCAGCCGCGATTGCCTCGGTGATGTATGTCTTCTCCATCGGTGTATCGCCTTTCCGGTCGGACTATCGTCCGGATTCGCGCGCGAGGGTCTTCAGGTACGCGGCGAACTTGTCGAGCGAGGACAGGAAGCCGGCTTCTGCCTCTGGGCTGCGGAACGCCTCGGGTAGGTGCGTCTGGTGGATGTGCACCTCGGTGCGGCCGTCGCCGAGGTCGGCGAAGGTCGCGGTCATCGTCATCCTGCTGTGGGTCTCGGTCCACACGAGTCGCTCCGGCTCGCTGACCTCCACATAGACGGCTCGGGTCGGGTACCGGCTGCCGTCGGCGTCGTTGACCATGACGGTCACGAAGACCCCGCCTGGACGTGCGTCGACGATGATGTCCTCAAGCGGCGCGCTCACGCCGACGGGGCCCCAGAAGTGGGTGAGGTGTTCCGGTTCGGTCATGCAGCGAAAGACGAGCTCTCTGGGAGCGTCGAAGACGCGGGTGAAGCTGAGTTCACCAGCGGCAGGCTTCTGGTCAGTCATGAGCCATGTCCTTTCCGGTCCGGCTCGGGGGAATGTGCTTGCTGGACCTCACGCAGGTGCTGGTCGAGCTTGTCGAAGCGTTCCGTCCAGGTCCGTCGACTTTCCTCGATCCATAGCAGTGCCGCGTCGAGCGCTTCGCGCTCAAGGTGGCAGGGCCGGAACTGGGCGTGCCGGGTCCGCGAGATGAGCCCGGAGCGTTCGAGCACCTTGAGGTGCTTGGAGATTGCCGGCAGGGACATCTCGAACGGCGCCGCCAACTCGTTCACCGTGGCATCCCCTCTGGCGAGGCGGGCCACGATCGCCCGACGCGTGGGGTCCGCCAGCGCGGCGAAGGTGACGTCGAGGCGTTCATCGTCCACCGCCGCCACATCGACCGGCTTGCTCCCTGAATCCACTCAGCTACTTCACCATGTAGTTATTTAGCTGTCAAGTTAAATAAGATGAGAGGCTCCCGTCCCTCCGATCTCGTCGGGCGTGCGCCTGGGGCAGACCGGCGGCCCCTATATGGATGCGGATGCCGGCCACGCCTGGGGGCAGGTCGTCACGGACCAGCGGACGGGCGCTGGGTAGTGGAGCGGACGAATTCGTGGATGAACAACTTCGGCAAGCTCCGGCGCTGCACCGAACGCCGCCGGGCCTGCGTGGAGTTCTTCATCGCCCTGGCCGCCGCCATCGTCACCATCCGTAGCCTGATCCGACGCGCCTGGTTCCTCTACCGCTGGGACACCCGGCCTCGCAGCCCCCGCATCCGGTGATCTACTGGCGGACGCCCTAAGTCACTGGTATTGAGGCTAACCGCCTCCACGAGGCTCTCGAAGCGTGATGGCCCACGGGGAGGCGACGGTCCACCGGTGCTGAAAGGATTTCCTCGTGGGTGCCGCATAGCCGGGACTGGCTGGCCCCCGGCCGGTAACAGCGGGGGACGAGGACCGACACCCGCTGGGCTCGGGTTACTGGGAGACAGGAGCCTTCCAGCTGGTCGCCGAGAATTGGATGGAGGCAGAGGCGTCGGTACTGACCGAAACTACCTTCACCAGGACGACCGAATCCGTCTTGCTGCTGAACTCGCAGTATTCACTTCCAGCATGCAGCGCGGACAGATCCACGTCCAGGCTGTTCTGTCCCGACCCTGCCGCCGCGTCCTCGCAAGCTGCCGCTCCGACATCACCGTTGACCTGCGCGGCCGGGCCATAGAAGCGGATCTTTGCTCCGCCCAGACATTCCGGGTAGTAGGACAGGTCCCCCGAGCCGCTGTAGTTGACGATCGGGCCGTCCAAGCCCTGGAGGGCGACAGATGACGGGGTACAATCGCCACCCTTAGCGCCCTTGGTACCCAGTACGAACGTCTGGTCGGCATAGATGGCGCCACCAGGGGTCGGGGGAGCCGCCTGCGTCGGCTGTGGAACGGCCCACTCGGTGACCGACCAGGTGATTTGGACCGGCGTGTTCGCGGACATACTCGCGACCTGCATGAGAATCACACGACCGACGGGCTTGGCGTACTCGCAGAACGTGTCGCCGGCCGCCAAGGCCCGAACGCTGTAACTCTGGAGAGCGGTGCCGTTCCTGAGGGACTGCTCCACGGCGGCCTGGCAGCTCGACTGGGTCGGCGATCCGGAGACCTTAGCCACCGGTTGGCCGTCAAAGTTGATCTGGGGGGTCATGCCGGAACAGGGCGGACTCCACGTGAGCCCGGGCCAGGCCGCCCCGTTGGGGCCGACACCCGACGTGTTGGGGTCCCTGAGTTTGGCTCCGCTGTCGGTAAAGTCGATATGGAGGTTGACTGGGCAGCGGTGCTCAACGGCCCAGACGGCGCTGAACGTCGCGGACTTCCCGGAGTAGAGCAGACCCATCGGTGCCGAAGCCGACGGTGAGCCGTTGGTGGCAGCTGCCTGCGACGCCGAAGTACTCGGGCTTGGGGGCGGTTTCGGAGTGCTGCCGCTGCAGCCCGCTGCGGTTGCGAGCAGGAACATGACGACACCGCAGGCTAAGACGCTGCCCGAACGCGGATGTATAGCAATCATTATTCCCTTAACTCTGGCGACCGATGGCCTGGTTGCTGACCGCCGGCAAAATACCACGCACTGATCCGGGCCGGGCCTCGTTCTGGGCCCGGATCCACCGATGACGTTGCGCGGGGGGTGAGGGTCGTGTCCCACGGCGTGGTGTAGCCGTCCGGACCGCACGGCTCCAGGCGGCGGACCCGTCCGCGAACTGCCGCATCCGGCGGGCTGATGTCCGCGCAGTTGAGGGCGGTGCAGCCGCCGCCGTGCGCGGGTATGTGCTCGGAGCACCTGCGACCTGCGGAGTCGCGACCTCCGGATGGCTGCACCACTCGACGGGACGCCCTCCTCCAGCACCGGCTGCAAAGGGGCAAGCGCCTTGGCCAACCCGTTCGGCACGGGTGTCAGCGGCCAGTTGGGTCTCCCCAACGGCGGCCACTTGACGGGGAGCCATCTGGCCGCGCCCTTCGATACGCTGCGTAACTGCCGCGTTGGCCCAGGAAATTCCGTACCGCCAAGTCGGGGGATCGAGATCAGTCGTCGTATCGCAGGTGTGACGTGTCTGGTTCGATGAAGGGTCGTCGTTGCCGCCGTCTGCAAGGAGTGGATCCTGAACCAATGCCGTTAGGTTAAGAGTTCGGGTGGGGTGGTATGAGCGTGGGGGTGCGGGGTGGTGTGGGAGCTTGCCGGTCGTCGGGTTTCTTGATGCGGTAGCGGGAGATGATGCGTTTGATGGCGC
>NZ_JASISZ010000154.1 GCF_030063355.1 Streptomyces sp. PH10-H1 | reverse complement strand
ACAGACCCAGCCCGCTCCAACTCGACCAGGCCCTCGCGCAGTTCATGTCGGACATCATCCATCTTGACCCTCTTCGCTCCTGTGTGGCACACCCTCCCCGGGCGTAGGTGCAGTTAACAGGTCCGTCCGGGAAACGGATCATCTTCGTGACGCTCGATGACGGTTCGGGCCTCGTTGACCTGGCGTTCTTCGAGGACAGCCACCAGCATTGCGCGCACACGGTGTTCCACTCCGGTCTGCTGCTGGTCCGCGGCACCCTCCAGCGGCGCGGGGAACGCGCCCTGAGCGTCGTCGGCTCCGCCGCCTGGGACCTCGCCGAACTCGCCGAACTCCGCCAGGACGGCGGGCTCGCGGCGGTCGCCGCATGTCTCGCGGAGCCCGCGGCGGACCCGGGCACGGCCACGGATGCGGACCCCGGCGCGGCCACCCCGGCAGGCCCCGGCGCCGCCACCGGTGACACGGTCGGCGGCCGGCGCATCCGGCACGAGACCGGCGCCGAGCTGCACCCCTGGGCCGACCTCCAGCCGCCCGGTGACCGCACCGCCCCGAGCAGGCGGCTGTGGCACTCCAGCCCGGGGAGCGCCGGATGAGCGATCGCACGGCCGCACCCGCACCCGCACCCGCACCCGCACCGCACATTCTGTACGTCCATTTCCACGCGCCCGCCGACACCTCGCTGCACGCACGGGTCTACGAGATGCTCCTCGGCCTGCTCCGCGGCATCACCCCGGTCGTCCAGGCACTGCCGCCGGACGCGGCCCTCGCCGACGTCCGCAGCGCGCTGCGGTACTTCGACCGGGACGCCGCCGCCCTCGCCGACCTCATCCGGGTACGGGCCCTGGCCCTGCACGGCGTCGACTCCACGATCGGCGTCGGCCCCAATCCGCTCCTGGCCCGGATGGCCGCCGCCGACGGTCCGCCCGGCGCGGTCCGGATCCTGAGCGGTGACGAGCGGGCCATCGCGGCGTTCCTGCGGCACAAGCCGGTCACCCTGCTGTACGGCGTCGGACCGGCCTCCGCCAGGACCCTGGCCGGCTACGGGCTCGACACCATCGGGCGCATCGCCGGCACCTCGCTGGGCACTCTGCAGCGCGTACTCGGCGCGACCGCGGGCCGGAACCTGCACGACCGGGCCCGCGGTATCGACCCGACGCCGGTCGTCCAGGGCGCCCCCGCCCGCTCCATCGGCGGTGAACGGCGGTTCGGGCAGGACGAGTTGGATCCGGTGCGGCACCGCAGGGCGCTGCTGTCGCTCACCGAGGAACTCGGCGCCCGGCTGCGCACCGAAAGCCAGGCGGCCCGTTCCCTGACCCTCACCGTCCGCTACGCAGACCGTTCGGCGACGACCCGCACCCGGACGCTGCGCGAATCGTCAGGACACAGCGCGGCCCTCCGGACCACCGCGTACCAGCTCTACGACACGCTCGGCCTGCAGCGGGCCCGGGTCCGCGCCATTTCGCTGCGCGCCGACGGACTGCTGGCCGAGGAGCTGACCGCCCGGCAGCTGAGCCTGGAGCCCGGCGACGACAAGGCCCGTCTGATCGAGGCCGCAGCGGACCGCGCCCGCGCCCGCTTCGGCCCCGCCGCCGTCCACCCCGCCGGCACCGCGCACCCGGCCACCCCCGGACCGGCCCGGGTGACGCCGCCGCCCCCGGAGCCCGTCGCGCATGATGGGTGGCATGGATATTCGTGACGACCGGGCGGCAGGCCGCCTGGGGGCGTGGGCCGGGGACGAACTCGTCGGACGGATCGACTATTTCGCGCTGGAGGAGGACGGGACCGGCGGCGGGAGCGCGCTGGTGGCCGTCCATACGGTCGTGGAGCCGGGGCATCAGGGGGAGGGAATCGCGGGCGCGCTCGCGGCGGCGCTGTACGAGCTGGCCGGCGCGGAGGGCCGGGCCGTCGTCCCGCTGTGCCCGTACGTGGCGGCCTGGGCAGCCAAGCACCCTGACGCGGCACCGCAGCCCGATCCCGGGCTGGCCACCCGGGCGCGGGAACGGCTGGTGGCCGACTCGGACCTGTGGTGACGGGGTGCGGGGGAGGGGCCCGGCGGTCGTACTGCCGTGCGACACGGTTCGGTTAGGCTGCATTGACGTGTGCCGCGGCGCACGGTCCTGATGGCGTCCCAGGGGAGGACACGGCAGTGCACCTGCAGCAATGGGTCGAGACGATCCCGCCACTCGCCGTCTACCTGGTGGTGGGGCTGGTCATCGGGATCGAGAGCCTGGGCATCCCGCTCCCCGGTGAGATCGTCCTCGTCACTGCGGCACTGATGTCCTCGCAGGGCACCATCAACCCGTGGATCGTCGGGGCCTGCGCCATCGCGGGCGCGGTGATCGGTGACTCCATCGGCTATTCGATCGGCCGCAAGGGCGGCAAGCCGCTGCTGGACAAGCTCGGCCGGAAATTCCCCAAACACTTCTCGCCCGGCCATATCGCCACCGCCGAGCTGTCGTTCGAGCGCTGGGGCATGTGGGCGGTCTTCGTCGGCCGTTTCGTCGCGCTGCTGCGGATCTTCGCCGGCCCGCTGGCGGGCGTCCTGAAGATGCCGTACTGGAAGTTCCTCATCGCGAACGCGCTCGGCGGCATCGTCTGGGCGGGTGGTACCACCGCGGTCATCTACAACGTCGGAGTGGTGGCGGAACCGTGGATCAAGCGGTTCGGATACTTCGGACTCGCGGCCGCCGTGCTGTTCGGGATCGGATCGTTCCTGTTCGTCCAGCGGCGCGCCAGGGCGCACACGCCGACGGAGCCAGAGCCGTCGCCGACGGAGGGCACGGCCGAATCCGTGGCGGCCCCCACCGGCGAGTGACCCGGCGGACCGGCGCCAGACCCAGACCTTGTCCGGCCGATCATGAACGGCCGGACAGGCCCTGGTCGGCGGGGTCGAAGGCCGCCCGGTGGGCGCGGGACAGTTCGATGTAGCCGGCGGCGTTGAGCAGGACCGACTCCCGCTCCTCGGTGGTCAGCTCGCGCCGCACCTTGGCCGGGACACCGGCCACCAGCGAACCGGGCGGCACACGCATCCCCTGGGGGACGAGGGCGGCCGCGGCGATCAGCGAGCCGGTCCCGATGTGCGCGCCGTTGAGCACGGTGGCGCCCATGCCGATCAGGACGTCGTCCTCGACCGTGCAGCCGTGCAGCACCGCGTTGTGACCCACCGAGACCCGCTCTCCGACCACCACGGGGTAACCGGGGTCGGCGTGGACCGAGCAGTTGTCCTGGATGTTGCTGCCGGCGCCGATGCTGATCGACTCGCAGTCACCGCGCAGGACCGCGTGATACCAGGCGCTGGACTCCGCCGCCATCGTGACGTCGCCGAGGACCACCGACGTGGGTGCGGCGAACGCCGCCGGATCCACCTGCGGCTTGCGTCCCGCCACATCCGCTATCAGTGCCCGCTCCGCCATGGGATCCCGCCTCTGCATCCGCGCCTTCGCTGTCGATCAGCACCGTATACGGTGTGCTCGTGCCGAAGAACAAGAACGTGTTCTCCTCCTGGGCGGCCTGGCGCCGCCGCACCGCGTCGCGTCTGGTCCACCGCGGATGGCGGTGGGTGCAGAACTCGGGAGCGGTGACCGCGCAGCGCCCGGGGCCGTACCGCTTCCGCAGCTTCGGGACGGGCTCGCGTCTGGCGTTCCCGCTGGGAACGGTCTTCGGCGAGCAGTGGATCGAGATCGGGGAGCACTGCGTGGTGGGGGAGCAGGTGACCCTCACCGCGGGCATGATGCCGGATCTGGATCTCGGCCCCGATCCGGTGCTGCGGCTCGGCAACGGCGTGGTGCTCGGCCGGGGCAGTCATGTGGTGGCCTCGGCACCCGTGGTCTTCGGCGACAACATCTTCGCGGGTCCCTATGTGTACGTCACCAGCGACAACCACTCCTACGACGACCCCCACGAGCCCGTCGGCAAGCAGTGGCCGCGCTCAGCGCCCGTCGAGATCGGGTCCGGCAGCTGGCTCGGCACGGGAGCGGTGATCCTGCCCGGGGCGCGGCTGGGCCGCAATGTGGTGGTCGCGGCCGGCGCGGTGGTGCGGGGCGAGGTGCCGGATCACGCGGTGGTCGCCGGTGCCCCCGCCAGGATCGTCCGGCGCTGGGACCCCGACACCGGGTGGCAGCCTCCGCTGCGGACGCCGCCGCCGGTGCCGATACCCGAGGGCATCACTACCGAACAGCTGCTGGCACTCGCCGGTCCCGACGGCGGTCCCGACGGTGGTCCCGACGATCCGGCCGGGCGGGCGGATCTCAGCGAGCGGGCGGATCCCACCGGGCGGGCGCCGGATCCGGCCTCCTAGCCCGGCCGGTCCTCAGCCCGCCGCGAGCAGTACCGTGCCGGCCATCGCCAGTCCCGCGCCCGCGGCTTGGACCGCGAGCAGCCGTTCCTTGAGGAAGCCCCGGGCGGCGAGCGCCGTCACCACCGGGTACAAGGAGGCGAGTACGGCGGCGACGGTGACCGGGCCGTGCTGGGCGGCCAGCGAGTAGGTGCCGTTCGCGGCGACATCCGCGAGACCGACCAGGGTGAGTGCGGGCATGGCGGCCCACACCACGGTCATGCCGCCCGCCGGGGCGGCGGCGGGGTCGCGGCGTACGGCCACGGCCAGCGCGGCGCCGCCGACCACCGAGCTGCACACCCGCTGGACGAAGAGCGCGAGGAACAGGCCGGTGAGGGTCGAGGACGCCTCGGAGATGAGGGCGAACACCGAGCCGAAGCCGAAGGCCGCGACGAGGGTGAGCAGAACCGTCTGCCGCTGTACGGGCGCGCCGCGCAGCTGGGGGCCGCCGGCCAGGGCCACGCCGACGACGGCCACCGCGATCCCGGCGTACTGCAGCAGTCCCGGCCGTTCGCCGAGCGTCAGTCCGACGCCGAGCGGGATCACGACCCCGATGGTGGCCAGCGGTGAGACGACGCCCATCGGGCCCTGGGCGAGGGCCTTGTAGAAGCAGAGCAGCGCGACCGGTCCGACCACGCCGGCGGCGACGGCGTACCAGAGCTGCGGGCCGGCCTCGCTCCACGCCCCGGTCGCCACCACGATGGCGCCGAGGACGATCGCGGCGGCGATCTGCGAGGCGACGACCACGACCAGCGCCGGCAGGCGTCGGGTCAGCAGTCCGCCGCCGAAGTCGGCGAGCCCCCAGAGCAGGCTGGTGGCGAGCGCGAGAACCGCTGTCATGGGACTTCCCTCGCAGTACAGTGTGGTGAACGTGTTGGTACAGCACACCGTAGTGCAGCTCAGTGAACTCTGTCATTCATAATATTGGACGGAAGCGTGCCGGACCTCGAAATCGTCGCCCAGTCGCTCGCTCGCAACGTCAAGCGACTGCGGCTGGAGCGTGGATACAGCCTGGACGCACTCGCCGCTCGCGCGGGTGTCAGCCGGGGAATGATCATCCAGATCGAGCAGGCCAGAACCAACCCCAGCATCGGCACCGTGGTGCGTATCGCCGACGCCGTCGGCATCAGCATCGCCAGCCTCCTCGACCACGCCGACAGCCCCCAGGTCCGGCTGGTCCCCGCCGACCGGGCCGTACCGCTGTGGAGCACCCCGGCCGGCAGTTACGGCACGCTCCAGGCCGGCACCGAGGCACCGGGCCCGCTGGAACTGTGGTCCTGGCGGCTCATGCCCGGAGAGGGACACGACTCCGACGCCCACCCGCCCGGCAGCGCCGAGCTGATCCGGGTGGACGCGGGCGAACTGACCCTCATCGTGGAGGGCCAGGAGCACCACGTGCCGGCCGGGACCACCGCGAGCTTCGACGCCCATGTGCCGCACGGCTACCACAACGCGGGCCCCGTACCGGCCGAGATGACGCTCGCGATCTCCGTCCCGCCGCCCCGCTAGCGCCTGTTACGTTGCCTGGCATGCGCGCACCCATCGGCACCTTCGACGAAGCCCACCCCGCCACCGACCGGCTCGACCTGCTCCCGGCACCGGTCGCCGCCGCGGTGACCGCCGAGATGCTGTACGTCGACACCGACCCGGCCAAGGCCGACACCGCCGCCTTCGCCGAGACCTACGGCGCCGATCTCCTCGAGGCCTCCGCGAACTGTGTGGTCGTCGCGGGCAAGCGCGGCCAGGACGTCACACTGGCCGCCTGCCTGGTGCTGTCCACCACCCGGGTCGACGTCAACGGCGCGGTCCGGCGCCATCTAGGCGCCCGCAAGGCCTCGTTCGCCGCGATGGACACCGCGACCGGCGCGACCGGCATGGAGTACGGCGGCATCACCCCCGTCGGGCTGCCCGCCGACTGGCCGCTGCTCATCGACGCGGCCGTCGTCGACGCCCCGTACCTGGTGATCGGCAGCGGCGCCCGGCGCGGCAAGCTGATCGTGCCGGGCAAGGTGCTCGCCCGGCTGCCGGGCGCGGTCGTCCTGGAGGGACTCGGTATCTGAACGGTAGGGGATCCGAACGGTAGGGGCCGGTCCGGATCCGAACGGTGGGGGCTGGTCCGATGCGAACGGTCAGGTCCGGTCCTGCGGGCCGTCGTCGCGGTTGTCGTCCGCCGCATGCAGATTCCGGTGCAGTCTCCGGCCCGCCCGCACCACGATCACGCCGACGGCCAGCCCGGCAGCGGCAGCCAGCAGCCGGCCCCACCACTGTCCGGGCAACACGCCGAGCAGGACCGCGAAGACGCCGAAGGCCAGCACGAAACCGAGTACCGGCAGGGCGTAGAACCACAGGTCGGCGCAATGCCGGTGAGTTAAGCCGTTTCCGCAGGTGAGGGCCGCTGTCTGGTGACGTTGATCGTGTAGTGGACGTTACTGGGGGTGCGGGGCCGGTCTCGGCGCTTGATCGCGAACTTGTTCTTGGGTG
>NZ_JASISZ010000153.1 GCF_030063355.1 Streptomyces sp. PH10-H1 | reverse complement strand
TCCGCAGGCACGTTCCGACTACTCGCCAACACCCGTAACTCAGCGACCTGTTCCACGGAGAGCTCCATGCCAGTACCAACGAGACACACGAGATTAAGTAACGCCAACGGGATCACGAGACACTAGTTGAGCAGCCGAATCCCAATCGGGCGGAAGGTGTACCCGCGTCACGTCCTCACCACTTGCCACCAGCACATGCACTCCGAGATCCCACACCTCCTCGGCGAGCATCCCCACGATGAGTTCGGACCGAAATGATTCCGTCCGAAACAGGGGACCGGGATCCGGGTGCTCAGCGGTTACCACCTGGACATCGATTTCGCACTGCCCGGCAAGGCCGAGGCTCGCCATGATTTCCTCGGCCCAGCCCACCACAGATTCCACAGAACTCATCCCCTCAACGGGAGCAATCCACCGGCAAAGACCAGCGTGCCGACTCCTGGACGCCCGCCGACATTAATGCTGAACGACATGTAGTCCTGGAAGTCAATGCCATCCCATGATGCTACGGGCCCTATAGTCCCATGGACACGTGAGCTGTCCCGGATCGGCAAGGCAGCACAGTGAACCCTTCTCGGTAACGTCTCGTGACGGTTCGTGATCTTCGTTCAGGCGGTGCGGCCGTGTTCGAGCTGGAGCAGGACGAGGGCGGCGCGGGCGATGCGGGTGATGGCGGCGGGGTCCAGGCTGACTCGGCGCAGGGCCTTGAAGGTGACCTTGAGCAGGGCGTTTGCGCGTTCGGCGACGCCGTGGATGCCACGGATCACCTTGTTGAACGCCTGCTGGTGCTCGGCGAGTTCGCCGCCTTGGGGTTTCTTGACCGGGTGGCGGAAGCCGGGACCGGCGTTCTCGTAGCCCAGGTCGGTCAGGGTGGGCATGTCCAGCGCGGTGGCGAGCCGGTCGAGCGCGTCGATGAGCCCGTGGACGCGGGCGCAGGTGGTGTCGTGCTCGCGGCCGGGCCGGACCGGGGAGACCCAGATCGGCCAGCCGTCCGGGGCGGAGATGACCTGCACGTTGCCGCCGTGGTGCTTGTGTTTTCCAGACCACCAAAGATCGGCGCCGTTGGGGCCGGGGGCGGCGACGCGGTCGGTGCGGATGACGGTGCCGTCCAGGTTGAGATGGGTGTAGCCGGCTGCCGCGGCTCGCTCCAGCGCAGTGGAGAGGTCCGGGGCGTGGTCGGCGAGCACGGTCAGTCCCTCGTGCAGGTAGCGGTAGGACGTGGGCAGCGATATGGCGTTGTCGCGGGCGAGTTGGGACATGCGGGTGCCGTCGACGAACCACCGCAGGACCAGGACCGCCTGGCGGAAGGCGCCCAGGGCCCGGGTGGCCTTGCGGGTCCCGACGCGCTCGCGGTGCTCATGCAGGAGCCGGGCCAGGTGCTCGGCGGTCGCCCTGCTGACATCGAGGACAGCGGTGTAGGTGATACTGGAGGGCACGTGGAGCCTCTGGTTGCTGTACGGAACGTGATCTTCGCAGAGTCGTTCCTACCAGGGGCTTCACGCATGTCTGACGTCAGGTCACCGTCCAGGCCCCGCAAGGCCGTTACTCACCGCAACCATCAGGTTGCCGAGAAGACCTCAGTGCGACGACATCGTCGTACGCCTTGCTCTGGAGACGGCGTACGACGCCGGGCTGCTGGCCTGGGACGGCGACCGGGTCGCGGCGACGGACGGATACGACACCTGGGCGGAACGAGAACCGGCGGAGCAGCTCACCGCGCTTCTCCATGCCTGGCGGACGCTGCCGCTGACTCCGGCCCAGGCCCGCGACGAGGACTGCAAGGCGCTGCCCGCGCTCTCCGGATCACCGCCCTGCGGCGGCTGTTGACAGGCCCGGGAGGGGCTCCTCACCGCCGCGGCGCATCTCCCGGCGGACCGGGGAGTGCGCAGCCCCGCGGAGCTGGGGCCGCTGGTCGCCTGGTACCGCCCCCTCGCCGAGCAACTCCCCCAGGACACCACGCCCTTCGCCACCGTGATCCGGGAAGCGGAGCTGCTCGGGGTCATCGCCCGCGGCGCCCTGTCGCGCATCGGTGCCGCTCTGCGGGCCGACGACGCCGGGCGGCTGACGCCGGAGCTGCGGGCGGCGCTGCGGCGGGAGCCGTCCCGCCTGGCTCGACATCGCGGCGCGAGGGGAAGCCGAGGTGGTGACGTCCCCGATGACACTGGTCGAGGCGTACGACGGCAGAACGACCGAACAGCGCTGGGACTGGGTACTGTCCCGGCCCAAGGTCGCCGACATCGGAAAGGACGAGGGCCGCCAGGCCCGCCGCCTGCTGGCAGATGCCAAACTGCATGGCCACAAGTACGCGATCGACGCGGTGCTCGCCGTCATCGCGCGCCGGCAGAAGGGGCAGGTCACCGTCTTCACCTCGGACGTGGACGACCTGGAGAAGCTGGTTCCGGAGTCGATCGTCGTCAAGAAGGTATGACCCAGGATGCGTGCTTCGGCCCAAGGAATCGAGTCGAGTGAGCGCATGAGCGACGACGTCTGTCGGTCATCCCGACCGTACTGGTGAGCCGCTCAGCTTGCGACCGCTGTCGGACGATGGCCATGCTCGATGCCGACCTGAGCCCAGACTGGGAGGAGCACTATTGCTCCCTCAATGAGGAGGACTGCGGCCGGCAGGCCCATCAGCCCACTACGCCCCGCACGCTCCCCTGGCCAGGACAGCTGGAGAACCGCCAGGGGAGTACTAAGTGAAGGCGAGCACCAGAGCCGTGGACAGCAGCCACGCCCCGGCGAACCACAGGGCGGCCCGCCGTCCCTTCGTCGCCGCCCATGCCGCAGTCCCAGCACCGAACCAGCAGAGCTCCAGGGCTGCCCGCGCCGCACCGTGCAGGGGATGCGCGGCCGAGGGCGCGCCGAACAGCCCCCAGACAAGGGCGAACAGGATCACCAGGCCCGAGGCGAGCAGCAGGCGCAGCACAAGAGGCACCCGTCGGGTGAACCCCCACCAGCCTGCCACCGCATAGACACCTATCTCCAGCAAGAACGCCAGGACACCGCTCACCGCGCTCATCGGGCGAGCCACCACGCCGACGCGAGGTGCAGCACGGCGAAGGCGCCGGCACCGAACGTCATCCCCGGGTTCCGCCGCTGCGCCCCGATCGCCGAGTCCCCGGCCTGGGCCAGACCTGCAACCACCAGCATGGCGGCCGATGTAGCCGGCGATCCCCCCTCTCGTCGCATTTGCCCTCCGCAACCGCCGCCAAGACGGAGTGCCAGAAGTCTGCCGCCGATCGATAGCCGAACGGGCTGACAACAAGCTCCAATTGGGCCCGCGCGCGCAGGGGAGCGGTGCTGGCGAGCAGGCCGCCCATGACAGACATCGCCGATCCGCACAGAAGCAGCCGCATGCGGCTCTCGTGCGTCTGGAAGCGGTCGACCTGGCGCTGGATCAGGGAAGGCAACTCAGGTGCGACCTTCGCCAGATAGGGGAATTCATCGATCACGACGAGGACTGGCGAGTACCTGCGGCAGCGCTTGGTGCGGCGTGTGGGCCTGACACCGAGCGCGTACCAGGTGGCCTTCACCCGCTCAGCGAACGGAGATTGATGGTGACTCGCGGCCCGTCGGCCGTTCCTGGCCCATCGGCCTCAGCGGAGCTTGTGCCGGTCCGCCCATTCGGCGATGGCTCCGGCGATCGCGAGGGGCTGGTCCTCCGGGGTGTGGTGCCCGGCGACCACGTCGTGGCGCTCGATCTCGAGGTTGGCGATGTTCTCCGCGCACCAGTCGACGATCACCGGGCCCATCATGACCCCGGGCCCGGGTGCAAAGGTGAGGAGCAGTTTGGGCACGTCCGCGCTCGTCGCCAGCCACTTGTCGTACGCCTGGATCCTGGCCACGACATCGGCGGGTTCACCTCCCAGCGGCATCGATCGCGGCCACTGCAGCAACGGGCGGCGGCTTTCCCTGGTGAGGTACGGGCTGCGGTAGATGTCCAGGTCGGCCGGGTCGAGAGGGGTGGCGACGGTGCCGGGCAGCGCCTGCTCGATGAAGGCGTTGTCGTCGAGGATCATGGCCTCGCCCACCTGCGGTGTCTTGATCGCCTGAAACAGTGGGCGGCCGCCCTCGGGGAACTCCTCCCAGGTCATCGGCTTGACGATGGTCTCGGTGAACGCGATGCCGCGCACGCGTCCGGGATGCCGGGCGGCCCAGTCGAAGGCGAGGGCGCCGCCCCAGTCGTGTCCGACCAGCACCACGTCTTCGAGGCCGAGCGCGTCGAACCAGGCGTCCAGATAGCGGGCTTGGTCGGCGAACGTGTTGGCGATGTCGGGTTTGCCCGACTCACCCATACCGATCAGGTCCGGGGCCAAGAGGCGGCCCGGTTCGCCGACGGCGGGGAGGACGTCCCGCCACAGGTGGGGGGAGGTGGGGTTGCCGTGCAGGAAGACCATCGGTGTACCGGCGCCGCGCTCCCGGTGGAACATGGTCGAGTCGAGTACAGGCTGAATGGGCATGGCAGCTGGTCCTGTCAGGTGTTGAGGTTCATCGGTCGGCCCACCGCGCCCTCGGCCACGACCCGGTCGGGTGGATTCGGGTGGAAGGGGCGGCGGCGACGCCCCAGGAGAAGCGGACGGGCACCACGTGCGGCGCCCCGTCGGGCCGATGGTGGTCGAGGTGGCCCGGTGCGGCTCGGCGAGGAACGCCTCTACCGAGCCGGACACAGAGTTCACCGGAAGGCTGGGGCGGTGTGTGCGGCCCAGTCGGCGAAGGTGCGCGGCGCCCGGCCGAGGATGCGCTCGACGGCGGGGCTCGCCTCCTGTTCGGCGGGCAGCGGCCGGCCGAGGATGGCGAGGGTGCCCTCCACAACCGGTTCGGGCATGAACGCCAGCATCTGCGCGCGGGCCTCGGCACGGGTCTGCTCGATGAACCGCACCGGAGTGCCCAGAGCGTCGCCGATCGCCTTGGTCCGCTCCCGCGGGGTGACCGGCGCGGGTCCGGTGAGGTCGTACGTGCTGCCCCTATGGCCGCTCTCGCGCAGGACCATGGCCGCGACCTCGGCGACGTCCGCCGGGTCGACGGTGGGCAGCCCGACATCGCCGAACGGCGCGGCGGCCGTGCGCTGCGTACGGATCGTCTCAGCCCACGCGAAGGCGTTGGAGTTCAGTCCCCCCGACCGCAGGATCGTCCATTCGAGGCCCGAGCGGCGCACGGCGTCCTCGAACACCGCGGGATGGCGGTAGACCTCCGGTCGTGTCCCGGCGCCCTGGGAGGAGAGCAGGACGACGCGCCGCACTCCGCCCGCCTTGGCGAGGTCGAGGATGCTCTGCGGGTCCTCGCCGACGACGAGCAGGAACAGCGCATCGGCCCCGTCGAGGGCGGTGCGCAGGCTCTGTGGCTCGGCAAGGTCGGCCCGCAGGTGCCGCACATCGGCGGGCAGCTGCGCCGGGTGCCGGGAGACGGCGGTCACCTGCTCACCGGCCTCGACGAGGATCCGCACGAGCTCCCGGCCGACGTTCCCGGTCGCACCCGTCACAACAATCATGAGAACTCCGCATGAGTAAGTTAGTTGGCTGACTTAATTGGAACTCTAGCCGACACTCCGCCGCGCCGTCTACAATTAGTCAGGTGACTCACTCAAAAAGTGTCCGGCGATCGCCGGGCAAGCGGGAACGTCTGGCGGCCGCTGCAGCCCAGGTACTACACGAACAGGGCGTCGAACAGACGACGCTCGCCGACATCGCCCGAGCGGCCGACGTCCCGGTCGGCAACGTCTACTACTACTTCAAGACCAAGAACGAGCTGGTCGAGGCGGCGATCGACGCGCACGCGCAGAACCTCCGGGCCGTGATCGGCGCACTCGACGCGCTCCCCACCCCCCAGGACAGGCTGAAGGCGCTCCTGAACGGCTGGATCGAGCAGCGCGAGCTCACTGCCCAGTACGGTTGCCCCACCGGAACCCTGGCCTCGGAGCTCGACAAGCGGGCCGACGGCCTCGACCAGGCAATCGCCAAGGTCATACAGGTCCTCATCGACTGGGCCGAGCAGCAGTTCCAGGCGATGGGACGCGACGACTCCCGCGAACTCGCGATCGCCCTGATCGCCGCATACCAAGGGGTCTCCCTGCTCACCAACACCTTCCGCGCCCCCGACCTCATGACCGCCGAAGGCCGCCGCCTGGAACGCTGGATCGACTCGCTCACCTGACGAACCGCCGGCGCGAATCTCGTATCCTCCGCCCCTGTCCGCCAGGGCAGCTCGGAGGCCCCGCACACTCAGCGGTCGGGGCCTCCGTCATGACCGGTTTCGGTCCCACTTTTCTCACCGATGAGGCTCGCGGTGGCCGGGCGGATCGCTCTTCTCCTCCGCTTGCTCCTGGAGGAGGCCCGCGATCCGGGCCAGGTCGTTGCCGATGTCGATGATGCCGTTGACATCCGGGGTGGACGCGCCGTTCACGGCCGGATAGAACGTGTGCAGCCTCGCGTCGAGGTGACCGCCGATGGTGCAGGAGCTCGTTCTCCACGATCGGAGTGACCCGGTCGGCGGGGTTTCCGCCGCGGCCGTCGAGCAGTTGTCCCTGGGCCGGGTCGATGCCGGCCTGGCGCAGGAAGTCGTTGAGCACGGCGAAGCCGTCCTCACATTGGTGGCTGCCCGCCGTGACGGCCATCAGGCAGATCGCGAGGTTCGCTCCGAGGTTGTGGCTGACCTTCAGGATCAGCTTGGCGTACTCGGCGTGGACCGGGGAGACGTAGGCCGCGACGCGCTGCGTGCCGTCGTAGGAGCACCACGCCGGACGGGTTCGGTCCGGTCGGCGGGGCGGTGACCGTGACGCCCGCCCGGGCGCGCCGAAGCGCCGGACCGTGATCAC
>NZ_JASISZ010000152.1 GCF_030063355.1 Streptomyces sp. PH10-H1 | reverse complement strand
TAAGAAGATCACTATCGATGCTCCAACTTCAATGTCACAAACAATGCAGTGGCCCATCTTCAATGACACAAACAACCATCAGCCCAACTTCGATGACAAGGGGCCCATCTTCACTGGCACAGGTCAGGGGGTGCTAGGTCTAGCACCCCCGCTAGCGGCTGTCACACCGCCCTGTCACGCCCGGCTCAGGGGTGGGGGTCAGTGGCGTTTACGCAGCTCACAGCACGCGACAGCCGCCCGCGTGACAGGGCGGCGTGACAGGGTGCGTGACAGCCCCGCACCGGCTCCCGGCGGGGCTTGCCGGGTGGCCCGGCCCGTCGCATCAGCGGCGGGCCCGAGGGGCCGGCTGCCGAGGCCACCATCCCACGCCCGAACCCTCGCGCCCGCCCGCCACCCCAGCCGCACCCGTCCTTTTCATCGGGTGCAACTGGGGGGTGGGAGGCAAGAGGGTTGTCGGGGTTTCCAGTGACGTCCGGACAAGGGTTCTGACCTGCGAGAACACCGGATCAAGGCGCACGGCTGTCGGTAGTAGTGGCGGTAGCAGTGACGGTAGGAGCGGCGGGGGGAGCGGCGGGGGCCAGTCCCGGGAGCGGTGCGGCGGTCCCGGGCCGTCTGCCGACGGAGCACCTATGAGGGGCGGAACGGGTCCGGAACAGCACGGAACCCCCAGGTCAGAGCGTTATGGCGGGGCGGAACCGGGCGGTAATCGGGCCGGTACGGCCGGAACGGTTCCGGTCCCGGCGTCCCGGTTCCACCCCGGTTCCAGGACAGTTCCAACGCTGTGACCTGCACGTTCCATGCCGTTCCGGGGCTGCCCGACGCCTGCCGGGCAGCCCCGGGGGGTCAGACCGGGTTGGCGTCCAGCCAGGCCCGGATGGCGTCCTCGACGCCGTCCCGCATCTCGATGCCGAGCAGCACGCAGCGGGCCTTGAACTGCTTCTGCAGATCCGGCGGCAGGTACGTGCCGAACGGCACCCGGACCGGCGCGGCGGCCGGGGCCGCGCTGCGGGTAGCCGTCTTCCGCGCGGCCCGCACGGGCTTGGCGGGCCCGGCCGGGGCGGGCGGGGGGATGTCGCCCACCCGCAGTTGCTCGGTGCTGGGCGTCAGCGCGGTGTTGGTCGCCGTGCCGGACGGGCGCTTGCGTTCGCGGGGCGGAGTCACGCGGCCGGCACCGCCTTCACGAAGCGGGCGGCCAGCAGCTCGAAGACCGCGCGCACCTCCGACGCCTTCCCGCCGCTCACCTCCGACAGCGGCAGCGCCGACTCGTCCGCGTCGATCAGCACCGACCGGCGCGGCACAACCGGATCCCACACCAGATCGCCGAACGTCTCGCGCAGCCCCTCGCGCTGGAAGGCGTGCGAGCCGAGCTGCGCCTGGACGCCGTTGACGATGACGCCCACCAGCTCCAGACCGGGGTTCGACAAGTCGGCCGCCCGGTTGGCGATGAAGTCGCGAAAGCGCACCGCGGCTTCCACCGCGTCGTACTCCGGCTCCGTCACCGCCACCGCCACGTCGGCCGCCGCCATCCCGAGCTGGGTGAGGTGGAACAGCGACGGCGGGCAGTCGATCAGCGTGTAGTCGACGTCGTCGTCCGCGCCCTCCAGCGCCTTGACCAACCGGCGGTGCGCGCCCACCACACCCGCCTCCGACATCCGGTTCTCCAGCTCCAGCCGCGCCGGACACAGCGCGATCCGCTCCGCGTACCCGGCCGTCCAGCCGACCGGCTGGACCACCTGGGATGCGGCCCCGCTCTCGTCCGCGCGGATCGCCTCGGAGATCGTGAGCTGCGGATCGTCCTTGTCGTAGACCCAGCCCAACCGGCGCGAGGCGTTGCCCTGCGGGTCCAGATCCACCACCAGCACCCGGTGCCCCGCCTTCGCCAGCGCTTCCGCCAGCCGCACCGTGACGGTGGTCTTGCCCACCCCGCCCTTGTTGTTCCCGATCGCCACCCGACGCACCACTACGCACCCTCCACCCGTCCGCAAGCCAGCTAGCCAACTGGCCAGAAAGCAGGCTAGCGAACAAGCCGGACGGACGGGGGGACGGACGGGGCGAGCTGCACAAACGCCGTACACGCAAACCAGCCCCGCACGTCCGTGCGGGGCTGTACGACGGACGCCACGGCGTCCGTCGTCTACGCCGCCGTGGCCAGCGAGCCGACCGCCAGCACGTGCGCGTACTGCCGCACCAGCCTCGAAACCGTCGCGTCGCAGCGCCCTACCCGCCGCGCGATCACGGTCTGCGAGACACCCGCCAGCTTCAGCAGCAGCACCGCCCGCGCCTCCTCACCCAGCCCCTCCAGCGCCCGGCGCTGGCCCGGCGGCAGGGACTGAAGCGCCACCGGCTCGACCTCGGGCTCCCCGGTGCCGCCGCCCAGCGCCGCCACCGCCCGCTTGATCAGCCGGTTCACCGTCGAGAGGTTGCTGCCCAGCAGATCGGCCATCGCCCGCTGCGGCACCCCGTAGCAAAACTCCACCATCACCGCCCGCAACTCCGGCGACAGGCCGTCCAGCAGCTCACGGCACCGGGCCGACATCCCCGGCGCCCCCGCATCCAGCATCGACGGCGCCTCGACCTCACGGAACTCCGGCGCCTCGAAGTCCGCCGGCACCTCGTGCGAACGCCGCAGCGCGAAGTGGTCACCCACCGCCGACTTCACGTTCAGCGCCAACAAGATGCGCTCGCTCACCTCGTCCAGCGGCCCCGCCAACAGCTTCGCCCGCCCCTGCCGCGCCACCCGCAGCCACGCGTTCTGTGAAAGATCGTCCGCCAGCTCCGCCGCCTCCGCCCACGACAGCCCCTGCCGCGTCAGCCGGTTCACCACCATCCCCCGCATCCACCCCGCGTGGACCGCGTACAGCTCCCCCAACCGCGCCGACTCCCCCACCGACAACGGCACATCCTCACCCGGCCGCAACCGCCCCCCATCAGCAGCATTACCCGCCATCAGCGCGCCCCGCGCCCGCTCCTCACGCTTGCACCGCTTCCGCCCCGGCTGCACCGCATCCGGCCGCACAAAACGCGTCTGAACTGCCACAATGGCCATGTCGGGTTTTCCTTCCAGGGTGGTCCGACACCAGCCCCGGCGCTCTAACGCCGAGGCAAAATCCGTGGCCCAGGTGCTCTAACACCAAGGCCACAGACTGGCCCCCGGCTCTAACCGGGGGCCTTTCTTGTTGCTTCGGCTAAGGTATACCCCAGAACTAGCCTGCGCAACGGTTGGGGTATACCTTAGATAAGTCAGGTCGATCCGATGAGAGGAGGTCGTTAATGGCCACCCAGTACGAGCAGATCGCCCAAGCGCTGCGGGAACGCATCACCTCGGGTGACTACGCGCCAGGCACGGCATTGCCGTACATGCGCGACATCGCGGAGGAGTTCAGCGTCAGCAACATCACCGTGCGGAAGGCGTACGGGCTGCTGACGCGCGAAGGACTGATCGAGAGCCGCCGCCGGACAGGTGTGTTCGTCCGCGAGCTCCCGGACCGGCTGCGACTTGTGGTGCGCGCCCGGCAGATCGAGCGCGATGAGCTGGGCTACTTCTCCGGCCCGGAAGTGCAGCATTGGCGGGCCATTCCCCACCCGGATGGAGAAAAGACGCGCGTCACCACCGCTCCGGCTCCCGCCGATGTTGCAGATGTCCTCGGTGTGGAGACGGGCGAACTGCTTACCGTCCGGAAGCGGATCGTTGGCGATCCGGACGTCGAGAACCACCGGCAGTTGGCCGATTCGTGGATCCCAGCCTGGGTGACCGAAGAGGTACCAGCCCTCTCCGGCGACACCGGTATGGGTGGAATGTACGACCGCGTAGAGGAGTGGGCGGGGCGTCCACTGAGCTGGCGTGAGGAAGTGTCCGCCCGGATGCCGTCGCCGGAGGAAAGTTCAGCGCTCCTGATGCCGGAGACCGGCGTGCCACTCCTACGGGCGCTGAGAGTGACGTTTCTTCCTGCCAGACGTCGTCAGCCGGAACGGATTGTGGAGGTGCAGGACGTCCGAATGTCGGCCGAGCTATTTGCAGTGGGGTACCCCCTGCCACGCGGCGAATCCGCGAAGTGGCCTGTGCGTCCGGCCACCAGTGACTACTACCAGGCCGATCCGGATGAGCTGGACGGCACCGAATAGATCAGCACGCTTGCACCAGCGCTGGGCCCAGTTGAGGAAGTCTGGGCCCAGACAAAGCAACAGGCCCCGCACTAGGCGGGGCCTGAATGGCCGGTCCGGTGTTGGAGCACCGGGGGCCGGCGGAAGCACTCCAGATCGAATCGGAAAGTGGAGGGCGCTCACTGATGAGCGTACGAGACAGCAGCGACATGACGCGAGTGGGTGGCACCAGCGGCCTGGCCGACGCCCAGGCGTGGACCCGGGTGGGTGACCCGCGATCGTGGCGGGAGCAGGTCCACGACAATCCGGTGTTCGGTGACGAGCGCCTGGCGCTGGAGACGCTGGGCGTGTTCGCCCGCGTGCTGAACGTCCGGGTGGGCGAGGTGTTCAGCGCCGCGACGCTGGCGGCCTCGGGCGCCGACAGCGTGGCGACGGCCCAGGCCGCGCTGGACGAGCTGGCGGCGCGCGGCTACCTGGCGGGGGTGGCCCGATGAGCGCGGGGCACATGGGGATGGTGTTCGCGGCCGAGGGGCTCGACGGTTCGGAGACGTTGCTGCTGCTGGCCTATACGAACTGGACGGACCCGCATGGGTACTGCTGGCCCAGTGAGGCCCGGCTCGTGGATGACTGCGGCACGTCGCGCAGCACGGTGCAGCGGGCCAAGCGTCAGCTGGTGAAGAAGAACCTGGTGAAGTCGGTGCGCCGGAAGAACAGCAAGGGCGATCCGATCTCGAACCTGACCCGGGTCAACCTGCCGCTGCTGGCCTCGATGGCCCGCAAGCGGACCGTGTACGACGACAACCTGATCGACCAGATCACGTTCGACGACGACACCCAGGGCGACCCGGGCGCCACCCTTCGCGGGACCCCGGATGACCCCGAACCCCCCTCTGACCTGCTGATGAGTCATTCTGACTCTACCTATGAGTCAAAACGACTCCGACCCGGAGTCAAAATGACGCCTCTAGGCATGAGTCAAAATGACTCCCTATCCCTTAGTGATCCCGAAGAGATCTCTCTCTCTTCTGCCGGTGCGGAAGCCGCGGGGCGGGGAGAGAGAGAGAGTTCGGCTGCGCCAGGGACAGACACGGCCACTGCTGGCCGGTCGGTGGCTGGTGCTGGTGTGCCGGAGCAGAGGGAGCCGTCAGGACAAGACGCAGCAGCAGCGGCCCGGATCGTGGACGCGTACGCGGCTGCCCTCGGGCGGCCGGTGCTGAACGGCACCCGGGCCGAGATCCAGAGCCAGGCGGCCGAGCTGCTGGCGCACGGTCTGCCGGAGAGCTGGCTGGCGGATCGGGCGCGGGAGATGCCGGCCAACGGCTGGACCGACTTCGCCAAGCACGTGGCGAAGTCCAAGGAGCCCCTGCCCGGGAGCCAGCGCACGGCGGCAGCATCCGCCACTGACGGCACGCAGAACGGGCTGCCCGCGTGGTGCGGGCAGTGCGGCGACTGGAACCCGGCCGCCGTGCACAACAAGCTGTTCCGCACGAACACGGGAACGCATGACGGGGAGCCGTGCCCCGCATGCCACCCGGACCGGGTCTCTGCGGACGCCTGAGCGGGCCCCTGTGGGTTGTGTGGGCTTGTCTGGGTGCTGGGTGTGTCCCGGCCCCGGATAGGCCCACAGGCGGGCGTACAGCGCTTCGGGGGGTTTCCCGCCCCTTGGCAGCGGGAGCCTTGCCCGGCGGTGGGCGTCCTCCGGCAGCCTCTCCGGGCGTGACGGAGGGCGTGACCGGGGGCGTGACGGGAGCTGCCGTCACGCTGCCTGACCTGGGGACGGGTGCGTTGTCGGCGCGTGTCACACCCCCTGTGACACGCGCGGGCCGCCCCTGCGCTCGGCGCCCCGACAGGGGCGCCCCTCCCGCACCCGCCTCCCGGGTCGCAGTGCCCGAACCCGCCCTCACGCCACCCATAAACCCAACCAATTCCGCACCGCGAAAACATAATTCATAAACGACTAACTGGCCGTCAGAAACATTATCGCTGACGCACCACAACACGGCCGAACGAAACAATCCCGGTCACGGCACCGGGCCCCGTATCTCAGTCCAGAATTCAGCCACCATCAGAAATGAAACACACCCGATGACCGGTCCAACGAAAAGACTCCGAAGGAGTCAGACAGCCCAGCTAGCCAGAAAGCCAGCACGCCAACAAGCAGGAAAGCCAGAAAGCCGGACCCGCCCGCCGACAGGTGGGCAGCCCCCGGGGGATGTGCCTCACATTCGCCAAAGCTACATCTGCATCATTTCCAATCCCGCACCCCGAAGCCCGCACCAATACAGGCCAGCCCCACCCCGGACGGGAACTCCGGAAGCAGCATGCAAGGCAAGCCGTCCCCGGGGCAGAGGGGCGAAACCCCAGTATCTACACAGGCTCGGGACGTGATGCACTCACCCAGCCCCCCACCCGCCCCGCCGTCCCGGACGCGCCCCCACCCGCCCCGATAAGCGAAGCGTTCGGGAAAGGAAACGCCCGGCAAAACGGAATGCAGCGAAGCGAAATTCCCCGCCAACACCCGAATGGAGACACGGCAGAAAACCACGTTTCCGAGAAGCGTAAACAATGCCAACCCGAATGCGCGAAGCGCATTCAAAACCAATCAAACCCTTGACCAACGGGAAAGGAAAACCAAAACCAAACACAACGCAAATTCCCTGAAAGGGAATGCAAGAACCCCACCCGAGTGCCCCAACGGGGCACGACATAAACCACAACGAATTCCCCGAAGGGGAATTCATGCGGGGTTTGGAATTCCGAAAGGAATTCATTTAAGGCCCTTTAGGGCCC
>NZ_JASISZ010000151.1 GCF_030063355.1 Streptomyces sp. PH10-H1 | reverse complement strand
TTGTCTCTGCTTAGTTTGCGTGTGGCGATTGACTCTAACTGGGCTGATGGCCAGGGGGTTTGGGCTTTGCACTGAGCCGTGTGGTGTTTCTACTGTCAGCACCCATGATCCTGAGCTTCTTCTCATCCCGGGGCTATGGCTCCTGGGACATCGAGCATCGGCCGTTGATCCCCGAGGGCATGCCGGTGCTCATCGATGACGATCTGCGGTTCGAGGATGGCCCGGCCGCGCCGCGTCCGACGGCGGTGGTGAACCGGTGGCTGCGCGAGCTCCCGGCGAGCGGGGCGCCAGCGCCGAGTTCGTGGGAGAACTACGCGCGGGCGGTCAAGGAGTGGATGGAGTTCCTGGCCGAGCACGGTGTGGGGTTGTTCGACTCGCGGGTACGGCTGAAGGCGGGGTTGAGCCGGTACGCCGAGCATCGGGCGGCGGGTCCGTTGAAGGCCCGGTTCGCGGCGACGACGTGGGGCCAGCACATGAGCATCCTGTCGCTGTTCTACCGGTGGGCGATGAACGAGGAGTACGCGACGGCCGAGCCGTTCACCTACCGGGCCGCGCGGGCTCTGTTCGCCGGGACCGGTCGGGAGGTGAAGGTGAACCTGGCGGTCCGCCGCACCCCGAAGCCGCACGTGACGATCAAGTACCTGGAGCCCGACTTCACCGAGCTGTTCCGCAAGGGCCTGCGCGGGCTCGCCCCGGACGGCTCGCAGGACACCGGTTTTCACGGGCGGGAGCTGACCCGCAATGCGGCGGTCGGGGATCACGCGCTGGCCACCGGAATGCGGCTGCAGGAGTTCACCTACCTGCTGCCCTGGGAGATCCCCGCCCTGCCGCCGGAGCCGACCCAGGTTCCCATCCCGTTCCCGGTGCCGGCCGGGATCACCAAGGGCAAGAAGTTCCGCACCACATGGACCTCTTACGAGGCCCTCGCCGGGCTGCACGACTATCTCGACCTGGACCGGGCCGCCACGACGGAAGGCTCACTCTGGCGGCCGCCACGGCGATGGGGCGAACCGCTGATGGTGAGTGAGCCGGACGCCCGGGGCGGGCTGATCAACGGGGTCCGGCGCCCCTGGGAGTCGCTGACTCCGGCCGAGCGGCGTCGCCTGGTCGCCCCGGAGGGCGGCTCGTGCCTGCTGGCGGTGAAGAACGGCGGTGGCCCGTTCACTGCCTGGGCCACGGTCTTCGAGCGCACATCCGACCGGATCCGGGCCCGCTTCGAGCCCCGGTTCCCGCACGTCTGGCCCCACCGTTGTCGCCACACTTTCTCGATGAGGACCTTGGAATACCTGGTCACCGGGCACTACCGGCAGGCCGCGAAGCTCGTGCGGGACACCGACGCGGACGCCGCCCTGGTCTTCTACCTGAGCAAGGCCGATCCGCTACTGGTGCTTCGTGATCTTCTAGGCCATTCCACTGTTCTGACCACGGAAAAGTACCTCCGCCGCCTGGATACGACCCGCATCTACCGGGAGGCATACGAGGGCGCCGGAGCCGCCGCCGGGCTGACCGGCGATGCGGCAGCCGAGCGGGAAGCCGCGGCCGAGTTCGACGACGAGACCGAGGACGGTGACCGCTGATGCCGACCATGCTGATCGACGAACCCCTCGGCCTCACCTGCGTGTTCAGCGACGGCAGCCGCGCGGACTTCGCTCTGGATGGCTTGCCCAACTCACACCTCGCCCGGGACCTGGCCATCGGCTTGGTCGACCTGATCCACCCACACGGCACGGCGGATTCGGCCGGCACGGTCAACCACTACGTCCAGGCCCTGCGGCAGATGGTCCGAGTTCTCGCCGAACGAGGGTTTACCGGCGGCGGCGCTCGACTCCGACGAGGGCAGCTCGCGGAGTTCTGGCTCGGCAGCACCGGCCCCCGAGAGGCATGCACCCGCGCGATGGTGAGGGCATTCGCGCAGGTCGGCGGGGTCCTCACCGATGGGGTGCTGGAACTTGCGGAGGGACGGCCCTACAACCAGCAGCCGAACCATCACCAGCTGCCACCCTACGGAGAGGCGGAGTGGCAGCGGCTCACCGAGGTCTGCCGCACGCTGGCCGACGACTCGTACGCCGCCCACCGGCAGGCCCTGGCCGCTGCCGCCCGGGCGAAGCACCCGGGGTCCAGCGGCTGGGAACCCGACAACGTGAGGTGGTTGTTGGCCCGGCTCGGCCCAGTGACCGCCGCCCGCTTCGGCGAAGAACTCGGCTGCAGCGAGACGGCGATCTGGCAGCGGGGCGGATTCATGCAGGCCAGCGCCGACCTCTTCCCCACCCACCACGACATGATTGCCTACCGGCTGCTGTTCGGCATCTACTCCGGCATCGTGCCCGACGGCATCGACGACCTGGTCACTGATGACATCGACTGGGCCGGTGACAGCACGGTCCTGCTCTCCTACGTCAAGGGCCGTACGGCAGCGGAGAGCTTGAACCTCCCGCGGCGGGCCGTGCGCCTGCTGGAGCAGTGGCTGGCACACTCAGCTCTGCTGAGGAGCTTCACCGGTACGGAAGACCGGCGACGTCTGTGGCTGGCTCTGAGCCGGCCCGGATGCTTCGCGGTCACCACCGGAACCGGCGGGCGAGTAACCATCCAGCGGTGGGTCGTGCGCCACCAGGTGCTGGGAGGGGACGGGCGGCCCCTGAAGATTCACCGCTCTCGGATCCGCACCACACACGAGGCGATGCGGGACAAGACCACCTGGACCGGCAGTGGCCGGGCAACGATCGACCCGAACCACACATCGGCTGTCGAGGGCGACCACTACCTGACCGCGGCCACTCCGGCTCAACAAGGCGCCATCGAAGCGGTCATCGAGGACGCCCAGCACGACATGCTGCGACGCTCCCACCCACCCACCGTGATCACCGAAGAGGACGCGGCAACACTGGCCGCCGACTATCCGCAGCTGGTCGCGGCCATGGACCTGGACGACACGGCGATCGCCGAACTGATCGGCGGACAGCGCGACGTATTCACGGCTGCCTGCGGCGATCAACTCTCCGGGCTGCACGGACCGAAGGGCAAGCCATGTCCGGCCCGCCCCTGGGTCTGCCTGCTCTGCCCACTGGCCGTCTTCGCCCCGCGGCACGCGGCCAACCTGCTACGGCTGAAGGCGTTCTTCTCCCGGCAGTGGCAGCAGATGCCCGCCGCCCAGTTCATGGCCGTCTTCGGCCCCTATGCCGCCCGCATCCAGCAGGTCCTGGACCGCTTCGATCCCGCCGTTCTCGCAGCGGCTGCCGCCCACATCGCCGACGGGGACGACGAACTTCCCCTGCGTCCCGAGGAGATCACCGCGTGACCACCTCCATTGCCGTCTCCCCCTTCGATGACCGCTCCGCGGTCTTCGCCGGTGCCGACGTCTGCCGCGAAGCCAGCCTCTCCCTGCCCGAAGGTGTGAGCCGCCCGCGCTTCGAGGACGACATCTGGGACTTCACCCACGTCATCGGCCTGCCAGCTCAAATGGCCCGCTGCACGCGGCGCTTCGACTTCGCGGCCATCACCGATCCCCGCTGGCGTCTGGTCGCCAAGGAACTGGTGCTGGCCATGCTCGCCCCCAGACATCCGGCGGTCATCCCGCTGCCCCGCGCCTATCGCACGGCACTGCACCTGACCAGCTGCGCGGGCCGGCTGGGCGAACTCACCCGTTTCCTCACCTGGTTGGGGAGCCAAGGAGTCGCCAGCCTGGAACAGATCGACACGCGGCTCTGCGAGGCTTACCTGGCCCACCGCCGCTACGTGCTCGACGAGCACGGCACTGTCGTCGGGGAGCAGAGCCACGGAACCAGACGTGCTGCCGCGCAGATCGTCGTCGACCTGGTCGGCTACCGCGAGCTGTTCACCGCCGACCGTGTCTCCGCAGATCTCCGGCCGTGGGGCGGGGCCACCGCCTCGGCCGTCGCTGAGATGCCCTGCGGCCGGGGGCAGAACAAGACCCCGCCGGTCGAGGACAGCATCCTGCAGCCGATGCTCGCCGCTGCCCTCTACCTGGTCACCGCACTCGGCCCTCATGCTGTCGAGCTCGCCAGGGAAGTGCGGGAGGCTGACCTCACGTCATCCTGCAAAACGGAAGGGCTCCGCCAGGGCGGTCCCGCCCCGACGGCCGCGCTCACGAGACTGCTGGCCGAGTACGAGCGAACGTGCACACCGCTGCCCATGCTGGCTGATCACCACATCGCCGGCCGGCTGGCCGACGGCTGGTCCGGCGATGATCCGCTCTTGTCCGTGGCCACCGGCGTCCTGGCCCGGCAGGCCGGGTCCAGCCAGTTCTGGTCCCGATGGTTCACGGCCCTGCGCGGTCCGCTGGAAGCCACCATCGCCGCGGTGGGCGTCGAGAAGGCTTTCGCCCGCGAACCCGCCGGGGTCCTGGCGGCGGACGGGGCGTCCTCGCTTCCCTGGACCATCCCGCTACACCGACTGCAGGCTGTCGCCCTGGTCGGAATCGTCCGGACCGCCGCGATCACAGTCCTGGCCACCGTCTCTGGGATGCGCGCGAGTGAACTGATGGAATTGCGGGTCGGATGCCGCCGACCACCCGAAGAGCCCGTCCCCGGCTTCACCCGATTTCGGATCGCCAGCAAGGTCGTCAAAGGCCAGCCGCTCGGTGGGACCGACGACGAATGGGTCGTCATCGAACCGGTCTATCGCGCCGTTGAACTGGCCGAGCAACTCCACGAGGACCCGCAGGACGACGCGTTGCTGTTCGGCCGGTTCGCTTTCGACGTCCGTTACCGGTGGTTCCGGAACTGGGTCAACTCCCGGGCTGGGCAACGGCTTGGGCTCGTGCCTATCCCTGACGGGCCCGTGAATCTGAGGATGCTACGGCGGACTTTGGCATTGGAGATGGCCTACCGGCCCGGCGGCGTCCTGGCCACCAAGATCCACCTAAAGCACATCGCCGTCGCCACATCGGAGGGGTATGTCTCCCGCCCCGGCGGGGCTCAAGCCGAGCTGTTGGCCGAGGTCAACAAGCATGAGAGCGACCGCAACCTGAACCTGGTCCTGGCCGAATTCCGGAACTACCAGCAGGGCATTTTGCCAGCCGGACCAGGCGCCCGCAGTCTGACCGAGTTCTTCGCCAGCATCGACGAGAAGCTCGACCCTGCCGCGGCCGCGGCACCAAGAATTCAGCGCAACGACCGCGACGTGCTCAACCTGTTGACCAAGCGCGCCAAGGTTCTCCACCTCGGTCCGGCGAACTACTGCTGGTTCACCGATCCGTCCCGGGCTCTCTGCCTCAAGCTGGCCGGCACCCCGACCGCGGACCGTCCGCTGGTCGGGATGTGTGACTCCGCCCGCTGTCCCCAGGCCACCCATCATCCTTGCCACCGGCCGGTCTGGAGCGAACACGCCGACCGCACCAAGACCTTCATCGGTCAGCTCGGCACCACACGCAAGACCGAACGCACCCGGCTCCAAGCCGACTTCGACCGAGCCCTCCGCGTCGTCGCCGAGATCGACGCCGCCAGCACCAGCATGAGTGAGGAGTCCGCATGAGAATCTCCGCAGCCCAGAAGACTGAGAACGAGAACCGCATCCGGGCCGCTATGGACCGGCTCCTCCGAGGCGAGATGCCGCCCGGCGGAAAGTGCGACATCAAGACCCTCGCCAACGAGGCGGCCGTCGACCGCACCGCGTTCTACGGCACCCGCCCATACGCGCACCTCCGCACCGAGTTCGAACGACGCCTCCAGACGCTTCAAGACGTCGGTGAGATCCCCGACCCTCGCGAGGCCCAGATCACCCGGCTCAAGGCAGAGATCACCAAGCTCCGGGAACGGCTGAGCCAGTCAGAGCAGACGGTCGAAGAACTCACCGACTTCCGCGGCCAGGCCCTGGCCCGGCTCGCCGCCCAGCACGAGGAGATCGTCCGGCTCCGCGAAGCGACCGCCGGGGCAAGCCGAGTGAGCCGCCTGCCCGCTCCGCGAACCACGGTGATCGGCAGCTGCAGTTGAAGGGGAGAACCCGGAAGAAGTACGCGCCCCAAGACCGCACGCGCTGAAGCAGTCACCCCCTTGAACTACGCGTCCGGCGAACGGTCCCGCCTCCAATCGAACCTCATCCCACAGTGGTGACCATGCTGAACCGAGTAGCCGTACTGTCCGACATCCACGGAGTCCTGCCCGCCCTGGAGGCCGTGCTCGCCGAACCAGACGTGAACGCCGCCGATCGCATCGTGCTGACAGGCGACATCACCGCTGGCCCGCAGCCGACCCAGGTCCTCGACCTGCTGGTCAGTCTCGGCGACCGCATCGTCTGGATCAGCGGCAACGCCGACCGCGAACTCCTCGAATACCGCCGCGGCCAATGCGACTCGATCCCCGATCCGATTGCTCCCTGGGCCGCCGAACAGCTACGCGAAGACCACCTCGACCTTCTCGGCCAACTGCCCCGATCACTCTCTCTCCCAGTGCGCGGCCTCGGGAAGGTGCTGTTCTGCCATGCCACCCCTCGTGACGATGAAGAGGTCGTCCTGGTGGACTCACGCCTTGACCGCTGGCAAGAGGTCTTCAGCGAGCTCGACTCCGATGTCCGCACGGTGGTCTGCGGACATACACACATGCCGTTCGTCCGCCTCGCCCACGGCCGACTCGTGATCAACCCCGGCAGCATCGGCATGCCCTATGGGCGGGCGGGAGCCCACTGGGCGCTTCTGGGCCCCGGCGTCGAACTGCGATCGACCACGTTCGATACCGAGGCTGCCATCACCCAGGTCACGCAGGAGTCCTCCTACCCCGAAATCGCAGAGTGGGCCGACTACTTCCTTCATGCTCGGGCCACCGACGCAGACGCTCTCGAAGCCTTCGCGCCGCGGGACGGGCGCAGTGATGCACCGTGACATCGCGCACCACCATCCTCTTGAACCACCCACCAAAGGGTGTGATCTGCATCGCAATCATGGACGTGGAATGCAACACAGCCGACGGACTGCGTCACGAAAGAATCCACATCGGCACGCCTGCTCAATCGCTACACAGGGTCATCCGCACACGGCCTCTGCGGACACAAGCCG
>NZ_JASISZ010000150.1 GCF_030063355.1 Streptomyces sp. PH10-H1 | reverse complement strand
GATGTACTCGAGATTGCCCGAGTCGTCGGTGGTCCAGCGGGCAAGGTCCCCCGTGCGATACATCCGGGCACCGGGAACACCGAAGGGATCAGCGACGAAACGCTCCGCCGTCAACCCCGCACGGCGCCAGTAGCCCTGGGCCAGCCCGCCTCCGGCGAGATAGAGCTCTCCGGTCGCGCCGGGCGGCGCCAGCCGCAGGCCGCTGTCGAGCACGTACGCCCGCATGCCGTCCAGCGGCCGGCCGATCGGGATCGCCGCCGGGACCTCTTCGGCCGCGTCCAGCGCGAAGCTCGTGGCGAAGGTGGTGGTCTCGGTCGGTCCGTAGCCGTCGACCACGCGGATGCCCGGGCATGCCCGGAGTACGCGTCGGACCGCGTCGGCGGGCACCGCCTCACCCCCGGTCCACACCTCGCGCAGGCCGGCCAGGCAGCGTGCGGACTCCTCCGCGACCATCCGGAACAGGCCGGCCGTCAGCCAGACGGCCGTCACCCCTGAGGCGGCGATGGCCCGTTCCAGTTCCTCGGGGCCGAGCTGTCCGGCGGGCGCGACCACGATCTGACCGCCGTTCAGCAGCGGTACCCACAGCTCGTAGGTGGACGCGTCAAAGGCGTGCGCGGAGTGCAGCAGTACCCGCTGGTGCGCCCCGCCGCGGAAGCGCCCGTCCTGGGCCAGGTCCACGATGTTGCGGTGGGTGACCGCGACGCCCTTCGGCGTGCCGGTGGACCCGGAAGTGAACATCACGTACGCAGGCTGGTCCGGGTGGCCAACGGCCCCGGTCCGGCGCTCGGGCGCGGCGGCCGGACCGGTCGCGCCGCCCTCCGCGTCGAGGATGATCACTCGTAGCCCGCCGGTGAACGCGGTGTCCGGCGGGTCGGCGCTGGTCAGCAGGACGGATGCCCGGGTGTCCGCGACGGCCGCCCGCAAGCGGCTCTCGGGCCACCGCGCGTCGAGCGGCACATACACCGCTCCGGCCTTGACGGCCGCCAGCAGCGCGACCACCAGTGCGGCCGAGCGCTCCAGCAGGACGGCGACCGGGTCGCCGGGGGCGACGCCCTGGCCGGTCAGATGGCCGGCCAGCCGCTCAGCCCGGTCGTCGAGCTCCCGGTACGTCAGGGAGAGCTCTCCGCAGACCACGGCCGTCCGGTCGGGTGTCCGGGCCGCCTGGGCGGCGAAGAGCGCGGGCAGCGTGCCGGACAGGACGTCCCCGTCCCCGTTGCCGTCGGGACGGGCCCAGCCCAGCAGCTGCCGCCGCTCCGCCTCGTCCACGAGATCGACCTGCCCCACGCGTCGCGTGGGATCGGCGGTGAACTCGGCCACCAGCCGGGCCAGCCGGGCCACCAGAGCCTGCGCCTGCCGGTGAGTGAAGAGGTCCTCGCGGTAACTCAGCCGGAGCTCGAGCCTGGGGCCCGGGATGCCCAGCAGGGTCAGCGGATAGTGCGTCGCATCGGTACTGCTCACACCGGCGACGGACAAACCGCCCGGCAGTTCGAGGGCGGCCGGGTCGACGGGGAAGTTCTCGAAGACCGTCAACGTGTCGAAGAGCTCCGAGTGGCCCGCGGCCCGCTGGATCTCCGCCAGTCCGAGGTGCTGGTGCGGCATGAGCCCCAGCTGCTCCTCTTGGACGGTGCGCAGCAACGCGAGCAGAGAGGCGGACGGATCCAGCCGGACCCGCACCGGCAGGGTGCTCAGGAACAGCCCGACCATGGTCTCGATGCCGGGTATCTCCGCCGGGCGGCCCGACACAGTCGTGCCGAAGACCACGTCGTCGGAGCCGGTCAACCGCCCGAGCAGCAGACCCCACAGGCTGTTGATGACCGTACTCATGGTGAGCCCGTACTGCCTGGCCGCTGCCGTCAGTGCGGCAGTCTCCGACTCCGGCAGGTGCACGGCGGCCCGGCCCGGCGGGCCGGCCGGGATGCCGGAACCGGCGGGCGCGATCCGGGTCGGCTCATCGACGCCCGCGAGCGCCAGCCGCCACGCCTCCTGGGCAGCGGCCCGGTCCTGCCGGGCGAGCCAGGCGAGGTGGTAGCGGAACGGCGTAACGCGAGGCAGGGTCCGGTCGTCGCCGCGGTGCGCGTAAAGGTGGAACAGCTCGCGCACCAGGACCGGCGTGGACCAGCCGTCCAGCAGGATGTGATGGCAGGCGAAGAGCAGCCGGTGCCGGTGCGCGGTGGACCGCAGCAGGGTGAAGCGGATCAGCGGCGGCTGGGCCAGGTCGAAGCGGAGCACCCGGTCCTCGCCGGTCAGCCGCTCCAGCTCGGCGGACCGGCTTCCCTCGTCGAGCCCGCTGAGGTCGATCTCCTCCCAGGGCAGATCCACCACGCTCGGGATGAACTGCAGTGGCCGGACGAGCCGTTCGTGCCGGAATCCGGCTCGCAGATTCGCGTGCCTGCGCAGTAGCGCCAGCGCTGCCGCCTTCAGCTTCGCGGCGTCCAGCGGCCCTTCGAGATCCAGCCCGAACTGAGTGGTGTAAGCGTCCGGTCCCTGCTCGCTGTACAGGGCGTGGAACAGCAGGCCCTCCTGAAGCGGCGTCAGTGGAAGGACGCCCTCGATCTCCGACTTGCCCATCAGGACTCTCCCCATTCGTTCGTGATCGCGTTGATCTCGCTCTCGGAGACCAAGGGGAGATCCCAGAGCTCGCCGGCCAAGTCGTCCGCTGTGGAGGGCGCGACGTCCGACGGCCCCGCCCAGGCCGGCATCGAAGCGGCGATCGCCTCGACGGTCTTCCGAAGGAAGACGTCCTGGGGTGTGATGTCGAGGCCCGCCGTCCGTGCCCGGCTGACCACCTGGATGGAGCTGATGCTGTCGCCGCCCAGCCGGAAGAAGTCGTCGTCGATGCCGACCCTCGGCAGACCGAGGACAGTGGCGAACAGCTCGCAAAGGAGCCGTTCGGCCGGCGTGCGCGGGCCGTGGTCCGAGGCGCCGGCCCCGAAGTACGGCGCGGGCAGCGCACGACGGTCCAGCTTTCCGTTGGGGGTCACCGGGAAGGCGTCGAGCGGTACGAAGGCAGCGGGCACCATGTACTCGGGGAGTTGTCCGGCCAGGTGGGCACGGAGTGCCCCCGACAGGGCGCTGAGCCTGCGCGCGGCCGCCGGGTCGTTGGCGAAGGAGGCAAGCACCGCCCGCTGCACCGATCCGGGCAGGTACGCCGGGGCCGTGGGCAGATCGGCCGCCGCGGTGTCTGTGAGTACCACGTCGAGGCTGCCGTCGGCGGAGGTGGCGGTCAAGGTCACCGCCACTTGGTAACCGTGCTCCTCGCCGAGCCGGTGGAACAGCTCGGGGTCGATGCCTTCTCCGGCCGTACCGCTCACCGGGCGCCCCTCGTCCAGCGCGCGCATGGCCTCGATCTCCTGCGTCAGGCGGCCGTTGGGAACGCCCGTGATCCGCAGACGGCCGGGACGCCGGCCGGACAGCCGGTCGGCGACCGCGTCCAGGCCTGCGATGTCCGCGCCCCAGGTCAGTACCGGGACCGGCGGGTCGGACGGCCTCTCGGTGGGCCGGCCGGTGTGGATGACCGCGTCATAGCGGTAGCAGGTCAGTTCGTTGTGCGACCGGCCGCGCTTGACCAGCACATCGATGTCGGCGATGCCGTCGACCGCGCGTGGGAGCACGGCGAAGAAGTCCGGGTCGAGGAGGAGTTCGTTCTCGGACGCCATGGCTTGCTCGACCGCCTGCCGGACGCCGGAACCGTCCTTGACCGTGCGCGGGTGCCGCAACTCGACTGCGGTGCGCAGGCAGCGCAGCAGCCGCAGGTTCCGCACGTCGCCGACGAACACCCGCCCGCCAGGGGCGACCAGCCGTACCGCCTCGCGCAGGACGTCAAGCAGGTAGCCGGCGTTGGGGAAGTACTGCACCACGGAGTTGATGACTACCGTGTCGAAGAAGCCGACCGGGAGACCGTCGGTCACATCTGCGGCCTGGGTACGCAGCTCGACGCGGTCGGCGAGACCGGCATCGGCGACCTCACGGCGCAAGGTCTCTATGGCCTCGGCGGAGAAATCGGTCCCCCAGTACGCCTCGCACCGCGGGGCGACCTCGGCCAGGATCAGCCCGTTTCCGACGCCGAGTTCGAGCACCCGGCGGGGCTGGAAGGCGAGGATCTGCTCCGCGGCGGCGGCCCGCCACTCCTGCATCTCCGCCAACGGGATGGGCTGCCCGTCGTAGGCGCTCTTCCACACCGCGAAGTTCGCTCCGAGCTCGCCGACCGGTACTTCCTCCCGGTAGAGGGAGTCGTAGACCTCCTGCCACTGGTCGACCTGCTGCTGCTCGGTCGCCGAGTCGCGGACCTCCTCCGGCACCGCTGCGGGCACCAGATAGGCGACCAGTTGGACCGCTCCGGGCCGGTCCTCCCGGGGAACCACTGCGACCTGGGCCACCTGCGGGTGCTCGGCCAGGGCGCTCTCGATCTCGCCCAGCTCGATGCGGTGCCCGCGGATCTTGACCTGCTGGTCCGTCCGGCCGAGGTAGTGGAGTCGGCCCGTGGCGTCCCAGCGGGCGAGGTCCCCTGTGCGGTACATCCGCGAGCCCGGCGCGCCGAAGGGGTTCGCGACGAAGCGCTCGGCGGTCAGACCGGGCCGTCGCCAGTAGCCTCGGGCCAGACCGTCACCGGCCAGGTAGAGCTCACCGGCCACGCCGGCCGGCACCGGCTGGAGGCCCGCGTCCAGCACCAGCGCCTGAGTATTGGCGATCGGCCGACCGATGGCGGGCGCGCCCGGCTGCCCGGTGACCGGATCAGCGGTTGACCAGATGGTGGTCTCGGTGGGCCCGTACAGGTTGGTGACCTCAGTGGCCAGTTCACGCATCCGGGCCGCCAGAAGGGCTGGCAGGGCCTCGCCGCCGACCAGCATCCGCAACCCGCGCGCACCCTCCGGGAACCCGTCGAGCAGCGCCTGCCAGAGGGAGGGGGTGGCCTGCATGACGGTGGCCCGCTGCCGGGTGATCAGCTCGCCGAGCCGCGCCGGGTCCAGCACCTGGTCCCGGTCGGCCAGGACGACTGCCGCTCCGCTGAGCAGCGGCAGCCAGAGTTCGAGCGCGGCGATGTCGAAGGCGATCGTGGTGACCGCGACCAGTCGGTCCCCGGCCTCCAGGCCGAAGCAGTCGTCCATGCCCGTGAGGAAGTTGACCAGCGCTCCTCGAGGCACCACGACGCCCTTGGGGCGGCCGGTGGATCCGGAGGTGTAGATGACGTAGGCGGGGTGGCCGAGGGCCGACGGGCGCACCCGGTCGAGGTCGGTCGGATCGGTCCGCGGGCGCTGGGCGATCAGACCAGCGGTCTCGACCGAGTCCAGCCGCAGCCAGGGACGCCCGCCCGAGAGCTCGACGCTGCTCAGCACCTGGGCCGGCCGGGCGTCGGCGAGTACGAAGTCGATCCGCTCCGCCGGGTACTCGGGGTCGATCGGGAGGTAGCCGGCACCGGTCTTCAGGACCGCCAGCAGCGCGACCACGAGCTCGACGGATCTGGGCAGCAGCACCGCGACGAACTGCTCGGGCCCGATGCCCTGGGCGATCAGGTGGTGGGCGAGCCGGTTGGCGCGGTCGTTCAGCTCCGCATAGCTCAGCCTCTGATCGCCATGGATCAGGGCGGTGGCACCCGGAGCAGCCGCGGCCCGCGCGGCGAAGGCCTCCGGCAGGTCGGCCTGTGCGAGCCCACGGTCTGTGTCGTTGAACCGCACCAGGACCTGCTCGCGCTCCGCGGGATCCAGCACATTGAGGTGCCCGATCGGACGCTCGGGCCTGGCGGCCACCTCGGCCAGACAGCGCACCAGTCGCTCGGCCATCCGCTCAACGGTCGTCCGGTCGTAGAGGTCGGTGCTGAACTCGAGCTGGGCGTCGATGCCGGCCGGTGTACCGTCCTCGGCGTGCCGCTCGGTCAGGTGGAAGAACAGGTCGAACTTGGCGCCGGTACTGACGTGGGGCAGTTCGCTGACGTCCAGACCGGGGAAGGTCACCGTGGCGACCTCGGTGTTCTGCAGCGTGACCATGACCTGGAACAGCGGGTGCCGGGCCAGCGACCGGTCAGGGTTGATCACCTCGACCAGGCGCTCGAACGGCAGGTCCTGATGGGCGTAGGCGGCAAGAGCGGTCTCCCGGACACGGGCCACCAGCTCGGCGAAGGACGGGCCGCCGGACAGGTCCGTCCTGAGCACCAGGGTGTTCAGGAAGAACCCGACCAGTCCGTCCAGCCCCTCGTCGTTGCGGCCGGCGAGCGGCGTGCCCAGGGGAATGTCGTCCCCCGCACCCAGGCGGTGCAGCAGGGCTGCCACACCCGCCTGAAGGATCATGAACAGGCTGGCGTCGCAGCTGCGCGAGAGCGCGAGCAGGTCCCGGTGCAGCCCGTGGTCGAGGCGGAAACTCACGATGTCGCCGCGGTAACTGGCGACGGGGGGTCGAGGCCGGTCGGTCGGGAGCATCACCCCATCGGCCAGCTCGGAAAGCTGGCCGGTCCAGTAGGCCAGTTGGTGGGATATCGGGCTGTCCGGGTCCTGTTCGCCGCCGAGGAGTTCGCGCTGCCAGAGGGTGTAGTCGGCGTACTGGACCGGCAGGGCCGGCCAGCCCGGTGCGGTACCCGCGAGGCGCGCGGTGTACGCCGCCGACAGGTCCCGGGCCAGCGGGGCGAGTGACGATCCGTCACCCGCGATGTGGTGCAGGACCACCAACAGGACGTGGTCCATGGCGCCGAGCGCGAACAGATGTGCGCGCAGCGGTATCTCGGCGGACAGGTCGAAGCCCTCGGCCGACGCGGCGTGCAGCGCCGCGTCGAGCCCGGCCGCGTCAACGAGGGTGACCGGCAGCTCCGGACGGGCGTCGGCGGGAGCCAGTACCTCCTGCCAAGGCTTGCCGCCGTCTTCGGGAAAGACGGTGCGCAGGCTCTCGTGGCGCTCCACCACGTCGCCGAGCGCCGCCTGGAGCGCCTGGCGGTCCAACGGCCCGGAGAGCCGGACCGCCAGAGGGATGTTGTAGGTCCCGTTTGTCTGGTCGAGTTTGTCGATGAACCAGAGTCGTTGTTGGGCGTAGGACAGGGGGAGG
>NZ_JASISZ010000014.1:18003-110759 GCF_030063355.1 Streptomyces sp. PH10-H1 | reverse complement strand
CCCCGCCGGCGACCATGCCGATCCCGGCGAGCTTCTTGAACGCCCCGCCGATACGCGACGAGGACGCCTCACCCTCGGCGGCGGCCTCCTTGAGACCCCGCTTGAACGGTTCGGTGACCGCACGGAGCACCACGAAGAGTTCGCCGATGTCGGACATGGCCGCCGCCCTTCCGAATGGATCGAGGGCAACAGGTCACGAGCTGCAGGGCTGCGGTGTACGGTCCGTGCGTGCCTCGCCCGGGGGCGCAGAGGCAAAGGAGAATCGGTGAATCAGTTCACGTCGCTGAGCACGGGCAAGAAACTCGCCATTGGCGCGGCGGTGCTCGCCGGAGCACCGTTCGTCATTGCCGGCGCCATCTCCGGGGCGAAGGACAACCTCGCCCACCACTCCGCCGCCAGCCCGACCGCGACCGTCAGCAGTGCCCCCGAGACGACCAAGGCGGTGACACCGCTGCCAAGCACTGCATCTCCCGCGCCCTCGACGCCCGGTCCCGCGCAGATGCTCGCCGACCTCGACGGCGACACGCACCCCGTCGCCGACTACCAGCGCGCACTGGACTCGCTGGCGCCCAAGTGCACCCAGGACAAGCCGCATATCGCCGCCATCGCCCACGCAACACTGGGTGACCTGCGCAAGAACGGGGTGGACGACGAAACGGAGCTGAGTGTCCTCCAGCACCTGAACGCCTCCGCGCCCGGAGGCGGGACGATGGACTGCACGTCGGTGGCTGCCGCCTACGCGGTGCTGCGCGAATCCCAGTAGGTCAAAAGACCCGCTTCCATCGCGTCCCATACGCCTTGTTGAAGATCACCGTCGCGGCGAATTTCGTGGCGAACTGTGCCGCAGGCTTCAGCCACGGGTACTTCGCCCCGTTGCGGAGCCCGGTTTCCAGGGCGTAGCCGTACCGGTGCGCCTCGGTCGGGCGCCTCCCGTAAGGCGGGGTGAAGCCCACGCGCGGGCCGACCTTGGTCTTCCAGCCGCCCGCATCCTTCATGATCGGCGAATGACCGACGGAACGTTTCAGATTGCCCGAGATCACCGCCGGGCCCTCCCCGGGGCGTGCCGTGGTCCGTGTCCCGTAAGCGTGCCGGCCGTTGGACGCGTTGATCTTCGCCTGCTTTTCCACGGCGCGCGCCAGCTCCTCCAGTCCCAGCCGGCCCCGGATCTCGCCCTCCGCGGTCAGCTTCGCGAAACCGGCCGTGAACACGCCAGGTCGGAGCTCCATGCGTCATCTCCCCTGCGGCTGGTTTTGCTGTTGGTTCCGGCTGTTCTCCGCGTCACGGCGGGCCACCATCAGGTCCCATGCCACCCGTTTCGGGTACTCGGGAGTTTCCGCGTATTCCTGCCAGGACCAGCCGTATTCGCGCATCAGCTCAACCCACTGCACCTCGATCGGGGCGGGTCCCGATGCCCAGGTGCCCTCGTAGATGGACTCGGCGGCCCAGAGCACGTCGTTGAGGTACGGCGAGTCGAGCTCTAGCGAGGGACCTGAAGCGCCTGCACCACTTCCATGATCCGGTTGAGGATCGCGCTCGGCGCCTGCTTGATGACCTCAGCGGTGCGGGGCGGGGACGCCAGCAGCGGCAGCGGGTCGTCGTCGGCCATCACGTCGTACACGTGCCACTTGCGGATCATCTTCGACAGCATCATGTACACCGCGGGGGCGGCTGCCTGCTCATCGACGGGGCTGCCGTCCTCGTTGGTCTCGATGTCCTTCATGCCCGCGCGGGCCTCTTCGAGGGCGACCGGCGGCATCATGCCCGGGTTGCGGATCTCCACCCAGACCATGTCGCAGCCGGGCGGGGTCAGCTCGGGGAACTCCATGCGCGGGAACAGGGTGCCGTAGGTGACGCCCTCCGGTAGGGGATTCGCCGGGGGCGCCTCTGTCGGCGGGGGCGGCGGTTCGATCGCGGCCTGCGGTTCAGTGCTGGTGGGTGTGGTCATGTCGTGTCCTTCGGGGTGAGGGCGTTGAGGGCGTAGACCCTGGCCGTGCCGCGACGCCCTCACGCGCCGGCACAGCCAGGGAGTTGATCAGTACGCGGCCGTCTGGAAGTTCTGGAGCACGGCCTGCACTGCTCCACCGTCCGTGGTGTTGTAGATGCCGCTCAGGGAGAAATCACCCTGGACGTAGGCCGAGGACAGGTCGCGCTTGCCCTTGAACCAGCCGGACTTGGACATGGTCAGCGACAGGGACTGGCCGCCGCGGGCGACGGGCTGCTGCAGGGTCGCGGTCGCTGCGGTCTGCGTGTAGTTGAGGTACAGGTTCATGTCGAGCTGGTTCTCGAAGATGGCCTTGTACGTGCCGTCGACCTCGATGGGCCCTGCGAAGACCTCGCGCGGCGCCTGCGTGCCGTCCGAGGAGTTGATGGCCTCGGTGGCGCGCTTGATGGTCGCGTCGTAGGACAGCCCGCGCGTCGAGGCGGCGCCCCCGTTGGTCATGTTCCACGACCAGCCCAGGACCGGGTCGAAGGTGGAGAACGTCTGGGTCTGCAGCGACTGCACGACGGACGGGAAACTGACGTACTTGACGGCGAGGCTGACCGCGCCCTTCGGGTCGATCTTCAGCTGGAGGTCCGACAGGCGGCAGTAACTGCAGCTCACCGTCTGTGTGGTGTCGAACAGGGTCAGGCTGTACGTCGGTAGCGCGGTGGTGGACTGCTTGAAGGTGTGGGTCGTCGTGGTCGTCACGGCCACGCCCGAAGCGTGCCCCAGTGTCAGGCCCACCCGGCTCGCGCCAATCTTGCCGAGCACCGTCGTGACGTTACTGACATACGGGCCCGCACCCGTGGCGACGCCGTCCGTCCACGCGTACTCCACCAGCCCGGCCGTGTCGATACGGATGACGGAACCGGCCGGCAGTGCCACGGCGGTGGAGATCGACGTGGCGCCGACGATCGTCAACGCCGACAGAGTCGTCGCCGTCGCGGCCGTCACCGTATCCGGGCCGATCATCCCAGCCAGGAAGTGCCCGGCGAGGTCCGGATAAGCCAGCACGTCGAGCTGCCACTCCGCGTGGATCGGGCCTGCGTACATGCCCTGCAAGACGGTGTCGTTGCCGCGGACCGACTCGTCCTTGATCTCGCCGATCATGTCCTCGTAGTCGCCCTTGAGGAACGGGATACCAACCGTCGGCGCCAGCCAGGTGCCGGCAACCGACTCCTTGGCGAGGCCGATAGCGGCAAGGCGGGAGATCTGGGTCATGACGAGGTCTCCTCACCTGTCGCGCGCTTCTTCGGGCTGCTCTTGGTCTGCGCGGCCGGTTCGGGCGCGGCCGGTTCGGGCGGATCGACGACCTCGAACCCGGCGATCGGGTGCGGCCAGTCGACGACCTCGCCGGGCTGGACGGTCGCCGGGATGTCCGGCACGTCCACCGGCGATTCATGAGTGCTGCGCTGCAGCGGCACGGGGGCCTCCGGGCATACGGAAGGCCCCCAGCGCCATGCGCGGGAGGCCGGGGACGGACAGGTGGTCAGCCGGTGAACTCGATGTCGTCGGCGTGATAGGTGATCTCCGCCCAGAACTCGGCCTCGGGGGGCACCGACTGGGCGGGGTCGTGGAAGCGAACCGTGACCTGCGCGGGATCCTCGGCCACCGACCGGAACCGGCCCCCGTGACTCTTGTCGCCGGGATAGCCGCCGATGCGCAGCAGGACCTTGTCGACCGCCAGGTCAAAAGCCCTTTGGTCGTCCTCGGCCCGGCCCTGCCCGCTGGACAGCGGCCACACGAGCTTCAGCTCGAACTGGTAGGTGGCCATGCGGCGGATGTTCGCGAAGCGGTGCTCGGTGATGGCGCGCCGCATCACGAACAGGTTCGTGCCACGGCGGCCCGGCGTGCGGGGCCAGTACCCCTGAATGTTGCCGAACGGGCCACCGGCCGAGGTGTTCAGGGCGGGCAGCCCGTCGCCGCTGGCGTTGAGCCACGCAACCTCACGGTCGACGGCATCGGCAGTTGTCACGGCTACCTCCTTCGCCTACGGCGGGTGGTGCGCATCCGCTTGGTGCGGCGCAGACGGCGGTGGAAGTGGGTGGACGCGCGCTTATGGCGGATCCCGAAACGGGACTTGCGCTGGTGATGATGCAGCCCGTAGAACGTGCCACCGCGACCATGACGCCGCTGCCCGGCGCCCTTGTGGTGCCTGGTGGCGTGCCGGTGATGCGTTCCATGCCGGTGATGAACCAGAGCGGCATGCCGCTTGTGCTTCAGGTGGTAGCCGCGGCGATGCTTGAAGTGGCGACGGCCCTTGTAATGCCGCCGGTGCATGACGTGCGAGGAATGCCGGCGATGCCGCAGGTGGTAGTGACGGCGGTGAATCTTGTGCCGGGCATGGCGCTTGTGCTTGAGGTGAAAGTGCCTGCGCCGGTGCAGCAAGTGGCGGCGGTGGAGGCCGTGCCGGTGGTGAACGCCATGGCGGCGGTGCGCGCTGTGCCGGTGGTGGCGGCCCTTGAGCCGTGCCGCGATCTTCGCCCGGGTCGTCTTGCTGAGCCGGTGCCCACGGTGCGCGTGATGATGCCCGCGCATCCGCGCCGACAACCTGGCCCGCGTCGCCTCCGACACACGATGCCCACGGCGGTGCGCCGCCACGGGTCAGCGCCTCGTATACGGGGCGAGCATCTCCAGCGCATCCGCACGCATTGCGTCCGGGTCATGCCCCGACCTGCCGTCGACCGGGTCGAGCTGTTTCACGGCCATGGATGCGGCCATGTACTGGCACGCCTGCACCAGGTCCGCCGGGACCGTGCTGTAGCCGCCCGAGTACGTGCACTGGATCGTGGTGCCCGGCGGCACGAACGTTCCCAGGGCGAACCTGACGTGCCCGGTGTCGGGCTCGTACTGAATGTTGGTGATCGTCACCGTCTGCGCCCCGGAGTAGGAGCGGTACAGGGTGATCGCACCGATGGAGCCGGTCCACAACTCCGGGTAGCGGGCCGGGTGTTCCCGTACCCAAAAGTGCCGGGTCAGGAGCGTGCTACCCAGGGACTGCGCACGGGAGAAGCCGAGCTGCGACGTGGGATCCAGCGGCACGTAGGCGTCCATGGCGTCCTCGACATCCATGGCGTTCGCCCGCTGCGTCTCCACGATCGACGTGAACACGGCCAGGCGCCGGTCACAGGCCGACTCGCACGCCCGGGTGGCCTGCAACATCAGGTTGTTTTGCGCCGGGGCACTGAAACCGCTGACCAAGTTCGCGAACGGGCCCTCGGTGAAAGACGCCACTGAGGCCAGTGGTGTTGGACTGTCGACGGGCATGGCCGTCCACCCCTCTCAGTCTCGCAGGGGTGGGAGGAACAGCTACTCGGCGATCTCGGTCGCCGCTGGCTTGCGGGTGGCGCGCTTCTTCGGCGGCGCGGTGGGCGCCTCGACGACCTCGGCGGCCGGGTCGGTGGGCGAGTCCTCGGAGCCGATAGACGGGCCCGCCTCAGGCTCGGCGGCGGGTGCGGGCGCCTCGGAGAACCCGGCGCCCGGGATACTCAGCAGCTCCACACCCAGGCCGTCGTCGACCTCGACCACATCATCGGGCGTGGTCCACACCAGGCCACCCGGTGCAGCTCCGGGGGCAGTTGTCTTACGAAGCCACATGCGTCCTCACTTCTTCGTCTTCGGCTGATTCTTCGGGTCCTGCACCGATTCCCAGTCCCGGAAGAAGTCCTCCTGGTAGGACAGGTGCTTTGTGCACACCAGGTAGCCCTTCACCATGGTCTTGCCCGTGACCTCGGTGCCGTCCTTGAACAGGCACACGCAGCAGTACTTCGCCGCCACGCGGCACCTCCTCGGCAGGGAACGGGAAGACCCGGGCGTGACGAAGGGCCTGGGCGTCCGCTCAGGCCCTTCGGTCGATCAGTGGTCAGGAAGCCGACTCGGCCGCCTTCTTGCGCTCACGCATTGCCCGCTTCGCCTCGCGGTCAGCGATCCGGCGACAGGTCTTGCAGCCGCGCGCCCCAGTCTTCGGCGCGACATAGGTGTTCGCCTCGTCGTAGGGATGGCCCGCCGGACATTCGGTTCGCTCGGCCATCGGCACGGCAACGTGGTCACGACGCGAGTCGCGGTGCCGCCGCCATCCCTCCGTCCGACACGTTCGGCAGCCACGCTCGCGACCTCCCGGGTATAGGTACGTGTTCGCGTCCGTAAGTGCATGGCCGTTCACGCAGAATGTTTTGGCGGCATTCGCAGAGGCGAGCCCTCGACTGCGCATAACATTTTCAAGCTCGGTGACGGCTTCAAGGTCATGCGGGAAAACGCAGGCGCGATGATCACAGACCCCGCCAGGGCAATTCTTGTCACGCGTGTGGCAGAGGTGGTCGATCTCGTATCCCTCTGGGATCGGACCGACGAACTGCTGGAACGAGAACCGGTGTGCGAGGCGACTCTTGCCCTCGAACCAGAAGTAGCCGTAGCCCTGCCGGTTCAGCTTGCCCAGCCAGTACCAACATCCGTTCGGTCGAACCTCAACCATTGCCATGAAGCGCTTCAGGGTACGCTCGTCCATGTCGACTCCAACTAGTCGGCCACACCCCGGGAGTGTTAGCGCACTCGCCGGGGACTTTTCTGCCTCAATTCTACCTTCTCCGGAATAGCGACCGCGCCGGTTCTGGCCCAAATCGCTATTACGAAGAAGGCAAAAACTAGAGGGCAGCGGTCAGTCGGCTTAGCCTGCCCACGTATTTCGGCGCCCGAATTGCGAGGGTCGAGTCCGTCAATACGGCAAATGGGAGGGAATCCGGAGACGTGACGGTCGGCGCCAGGGGCAGGATCGTCATGTCGCGGACATACGGGCGGACCAGGAAGTTCGGGTCGCGCGGCACGAGGTAGATGTCCTCCTGCGCGTTCGCCACGTTCCGGGGCAGGGCGCCGGTGTTGGTGCCCTGGTAGGCGACCGGGCCCGTGTTGGCCAGGGAGTTGGTGAGGAGGTTGGTGCCGTTGTCGATGATGCTGGTGACAGCGACGCCGGTGGTGTCGAAGGCGTCGACGGTGCCGACCAGGGTCTCGGTGGTGGTCGCGGTGGACCGGTAGACCTTGTAGAGGATCGGGGTCGCGCCGTCGGGGAGGCTGCCTGGGGTGGAGAACGACAGGGTGACGGTGGAGGTGGCGCCGGTGGTGACCTGCGAGACCTCGGTGGACGCGGAGATCTCACCGAAACGGGCCACGACCGCGCTGACGCGGTAGTAGTAGGTGGCGGCGGCCAGGGTGCCCAGTGTGGTGGCTGTCGCAGTGGTGACGGTGCCCATGACGTTGGTGCGGGGTGACAGGAACGAGCTCTTGACGATGGGGATGTCGCGGTACGTCGGGACGTTCAGGCCGCCGCCGAGCATGGTGGTCGGTGCGGCGAAACGCTGCTGCGCGACGAACGCCTGCGACACGGCCGAAGCCATGCGCGGCGACATGACCAGCATGTACTGGGAGCCGATCGGCATCGCCGCGTTGGTCTCCACGAGGTCGATGAGCTGGTCGAGGTAGTGCAGCGAGAAGTTGCCGTTAATGTCGACGGCGTTGACGAAGTTGCTCGAGCCGGTGCCCGCGGTCCAGTTGGACACGAGGTAGTCCAGGCCGGAGCAGATCGGGTACTGGCCGGCGGCGGTCGCGCCGTCGTTGCCCCAGATGAACGCGTTCTCCAGGGTGTACATCATGCTCGTGACCGTGCCGTCGAGTTCGATCTGACGCAGGTCTCCGACGACGTCGCGGGTGACCGCCTGGGCGAAGCCGGTGACGGCTCCGACGGCCTGGAAGAGCCGGATGTTGAACAGGGCCTGCTCGTAGGTGCTGTTGCCGATCGGGCGTCCGCCGCCGTCAACGACACCGCCGGAGTCCGGCCGCGATACGCGCCGGTTGAAGAAGTACTGCGTGGAGTTCCACTGGCGGGTCGGGATCGCGAGCAGCAGCGGCGCGTACCGGCGCTGGTACTCCAGCAGCAGCGGGTCGATACTCTTCGGAATGAGTGGACTGACTGCACCAGCAGTCGTGATGGCTTCCTGGAGCTCAGTGGGCACGGAAGCGCCTCCATTTCATGCGAAAGCCCCACGCGGCGTGGCCGGGCGGGGCGTCAGGTGGTGGGGAAATGCGAAAGGCCCCGGGATGGGGCCTTGGAGGAGGTGCGGTGTGCCTACTGGGTGGTCTGGGGGGCTGCCGGGATGCCGATGCTGCCGAGGAGGAGGTTGGCCCGGTCGGCGTAGAGGTCTTCGGCGGTGTCGGGCGCCCGGTCGCTTTCGTGGACGCGGTAGCCCTGGCGGGACGGGACCCCGTACTCCTTGAGGAGCTCCTCGCGGAGTTCGTCGCGGACGCGGGTGACGAGGGCGGCGCGTTCGGCGACGTCGGAGGCGATCTCGGCCTTCATGGCCTTGAGGGACTCCTTGAGGGCCTTCTTCGTCTCCTTGGCGGCCTTCTCTGCGTCGGGCGCGGACTCGGCGGTCTCGGTCTTTGCCGCAGGGGCGGCGGTCTCGGTGACGGCCGCGAGGACCGGGGCGAGGTTTTCCTTCAGGGCTCCTGCGAAGACCGCGCCGAGTGCGGCGAGGTCAGCGTCGGTGAGGGACCGGGTGGGGGCCGCGGTCTCGGTGGGCTCGCCCATGGCGGCCTCCTTGGGGGTAGCGGTGGCCGCTCCGGGGTCCGGGGCGGTGGTCTGGTTGAGGGCGATGGCTTCGTTCACGATCTGGGGGGTGACGATCGTCCCCGGCACAGTCCCGGCGCGGCGCAGAGCATCGACATGCGCTTCGGTCAGCGCATCGCCTGCCTGGACAGGCGCGGACTCACCGCTGCCCGCATCCCCGTCGCCGTCGGCCTTGGGCGCACCTGCCACGTCGATGTCGGCGTCCATGTCGGGGTCCATCGCCTGCAGGGCGTCGCAGGCGGCAGTCATGGCGGCCTGGGTAATGGCCCGCAGGTCGCCGGGGTCGATGCCGCAGGCGCGCAGGGTGATGCTGAGGGGCCCGTTGTAGGCGTCCACACAGAATCCGGCCGCGCCGTCGGGTCCGTCCGGGTAGTACTCGCGGATTTCCCCGAGCCGGGTGGTGGTCTCTTTCATGGAGCCGTCCTTGTTCCAGTCGTCGGGGATGAGCGCGGTCAGACCGAGGGCCCTGGCGCGCTGGAGGATGTGGACGCGGTCCGCGGTGTGGGCGGACTCGCGGATGGCGCGCCGGAGGCCGCCCTTGCTGCGGATCAGCGGGCGGGGCGCCTCCTCGGTGACGGCCTGGACGGTCGCGTCCATGGATTCGCTGATCGGGGTCCGGCCGCTGAGGGACTCCTGCGGGCTGGACGCGGCGGCCAGCAGCGACGCGGAGTCGACGGTCGCACCGAGGACGCCGGGGGAAGCCGTGAAGTCCACAAAATCGACCTCGAGGTCGCCGGCTGTGACGGCGGACTCGCCCTCGTACTCGACAGTCCTCGTCGGGCCAAGCCAGTAGCCGTGGATCGACACGGACTTGAGGGCTGGCCGCTTGCCGGTGACGAGGGCGGCGATGTCACGGCCCGCTGCGGTGTCGTACAGGTCGGCCTTGTACGTGGCGCGGCCGTCGCTCTCGATGTTGACCTGGGCGAGGGAACCGATTATGCGAGCGGAGTCGTCCTCGGCCGCATGGTGCGTCCTCATGACGATCGGGAGCCCGTTGGGGTCGGCGATGCGCTCCTGCATCCGCGCGGCGGCCTTGGCGATCACCTCGCGGGTGTACAGCCTCTTGTTGCGGCTGACGCCGGGGACGAGCATCGTTCCCGAGATCGTGGCGATAGCGGCCATCAGCGTCTCCCTCCTTTGCGGATGGGCGTGGTGGTCGTCGGCCGTGTCTGCCGGGGCCGGTTTCCTGCGATGAGCTTGAGGAGCGCTTCGCGGACGTCGGAGTCGTTTTCGATGGCGTCGACCAGCTGCTCCACGAACTCGGCTTCGGCGACGGCGTCCTGCGTGACGGCCCGCATGCGGCGAAGGACGGGGCTCTCGTACACGGCGGTCACCTGCCGATCACGGACGCGGAGAACGTGATCGCGGTCGGGGCGCCGGTGCTCGACCAGCCGAAGCGGGCCGTACCGGTGAGGACAGCGGTGACGATGCCGGTGGCGGCAGGGAACGGGCCGATCTGCACGCTCGTCGCACCCGCCGTGGTGAGGGCCGCGGACGTCCAGATGCGGTACCAGACGCCGTCCGCGCCAAGGCGTTCCACGAAGAACGTCACCGCGGGCGCCGCGCCGCCGGTGAACGAGGAGAGGGTGACATCCACGGCCAGGCCGGCGACCGCCGTGGTGGAGAACGACGTCCCCGTATTGGAGACGGCCTGCGCTGCGGAAAGGTATGTCAGGAACGTTGCGGGCCCCGCGCTGCCCGCTACCAGGCTCGATGTGCCGTCGCCGTTGCTGGTGGCCTTCAATGGCAGGCCGTTGGTGTCGACCGGGGTGAATACCGGGTTGGTAGGCATGGGTTCCTCCGGTCAGGCGGGGGCGAGGCAGCAGCGGCAGCGGGGGTGCGCGGGCAAGCTCGGGGCACCGAGCAGGCTGTATGGTCCGGACGCTTCGTTGGCGAGGCAGGTGTCACAGACCCGTTCGTCCCCGGCGGTGATCCACTGAAGGGCCTATAGGCCGGCGCCAAGGTAGGCGGCGAGCATCCCGGCCCCGTAGGCAGCGGAGATCGCAACGTCCGTGTAGGCGTCCAGGTCGTCGCCGCTGTCGATGGCGTCTGCGGCGTCGCCTTCGGGGTCGTCGGCGGCGTCGGCCATGGCGCGTCCGGCGCGGCGTGCGGTCGCGGACAGGGCTGCGGTGAGTGTCGCGGTGGCGGTGGCGTCCGCGGCGTCGTCGGTCATGTCCGGGGAGCCGATGGTGTACGGGTTGTCGCTGTTGTCGTCGTAGGGCTGGTCGTCGGCGTGGTCGCGGGTGGCGAGCTGGTGCGCGGCGTTCCATCCGGCGCGGTGTGCGCGCTTCGCGGCCGTGGCCAGGGCTGCGCGGGTGCGGGCCCAGCGGCGTGCGGCGAGGGTGCCGAGTACGGCGGCGGCTGCCGCTTGCCGCCGGTGGTCGCGGGCTGGGTCGGCGGCCTCGCCGATGGCCTGCCGCCACGCGGTGAGGGTCGGGGCGAGGTCGATGCCCTGGATGTCGGCTTTCCACGCTGTCAGGACGATGCGGTCGGCGGTGGCGTGCAAGGCCAGGCGGCGGGCGTAGATCGGCCGCCAGATCCCGGCGGGGTCGGAGAGCTGGATCGTCGCCGTCTCGGACAACGCGCGACCGGGTGCGTTCTCGGTGGTGAAGAACGGGATGTTGGTGCGCTCCGTGCCGTAGACCGCGGACACGGCAGCGAAGGTGACGGGCCGGGCCGGGAGCCGGTCCACGGGCGATGCGGCGTCCGGCTCGACGTAGTTGATCGACAGGTGCGGGGTGTATCCGTGATCCCGGTGGACGTTGACGCCTTGCGTCTCGAGCTGGTCGAGGGTGTCGCGGCGGAGGTCTTCCAGGTCGGGCGAGTCGACAAGGGCGACGATGACGTCCTGCTCGCCGCCGGTGAACCGTGCGTGCCCGCTGATCGTGGCCTCGATGGGCTTGCGTCCGGCGATGGCCTGGGCTGCGGCAAGGACTGCCTCGCGGGTCACGTCGGCGGTGCTGCCCAAATAGGCGACGGTGACGTGCATGTCGGCGGGCTCGAGACCGTCCGGTACCGCCAGGTCGGCGGCGAGGTCGGCGGGCGGGTAGAGGGCGATCATGCAGCCGTCGGAGTAGTCGGGGCTCGCCACGGCCACCCCCTGAAAGCTGGCCGCCTCAGCCGATCCGCTTGGCAATAAGAGGCAGTACGTCCTGTGCTCGGGTGGGGTGTCCGGGGTTCATCGCGATCACCCCCCTTCTATTCGATGGGGGCCAGCAGTTCGTCGGGCCGCGGGAGTCCGTGGCGGGTCATGTAAGAGGTGACCTCGTCCGTGGACGCGAACGGCCCGATCGCGCGGTTGTTGTTGTGCCCGTACCAGCGGACGTGGAAGCTGCCGAGGGTGTCGGCGTCCAGTTCTGCGGTGTGGCCGCGAAGTTCGCTCAACTCTCCTCCAGGTGGCGTTTTTCGCAGTCCCGGGCCAGGGATGGCACCGGCCAGTCCCGGCCGCAGCCAGGGCAGCGCCACGGGTCAGATGCGGGCAAGGGCTTCGTCCAGGCACCGCCGGTACAGGTCATCCCACATTTCCTCTGGTGGGTCGCCCTGCGCGGCATCCTTGGACAGGCCCGGCTTGCCCTGGGGGTCGGATGGTACGGCTGGGCTGTCACCTGCGGGGGCGGTGGGGTCGGGTGTCAGGTCCAAGTCGCTGTCTGGGACGCCGGGCACGTAGCCGTTGACGCCGGCCGCAGTGAGCGGCGCCACCCTCCATGCGATGGTCGCCTTGGACATGGCGGGGACGTCCCGCCAGAACACGGGGCCTTGCCGGTCCATGATGATCGCGTCGTCGCCGCCGTCGATGGGCGGTTCGCCGATCTCCGCACGCCACCGGTTGATGGTGTAGGCGCCGGAGTCGAGGCGGATCTTGCGGATCTCCTCGACGACCTTGGAGTCCCGGTAGTCGATCTCCGCGAACTCCAGGTGCCAGTCGTCGATCCCGAAGCCCTCCTGGAGGAGGTGGAAATTCAGCTTCTCCAGGATCAGGTTCGCGATGGGGATGACGGTGTTCACTCTGAACGTTTTGTCCTGGGCTTCACCCGAGCCGGAGCCCAGGTTGCCGGTCTCGATGATGCCGAGTTTGGCGGGGGGTACCCCGAACGAGGCGATGATCTGGTCCCGGAGCTGCCGGTCCGCGTCCAGGTAGTCGGAGACTTTCCGGGCGTCCAGCACCTGCACGACGGCGCCGCCCGTGGTGAGCAGCGGCTCGCCGACGGCCTTGGGGCCCAGGTTGTTGACGCGGTATTGCTCGCGCCACCGCTGGACGTCGCTGTCCTGGAAGTGCTGCAGGTCCACGTGCACGCGCGGCGGGTCGCCGCGACGGAAGCACTCCTTGAGGGTGGCCATGGTGAACAGCCAGGCGGTGACGGGCAGTAGCGCCTTCTGCGCCGGGCTGACCCCGTACAGGCCACCGCGGGGCGCGTCGAGGGAGATGTGGATGACCTGCGACGGCTTGAATTGGGCCTGGCGCACGCCGTCGACGTTCTGTACGTAGCCCGATACTTCGCCGTGCAGGTCCGAGATGACGGTCATTGTTGTCGCGTCCAGCCCGTACAGGGCGACCGGCTCGCCCAGCAGGCTGACGACTTCGAGGTAGGCGTCGCCGAAGAGGCCGAGGTCGGTGGCGACGTTGCGGAGGAGCTGGACCATGTCCTCGCGCGGGTTCACGAACCGCATGAGTCGGCGCAGGCGGGTGACCTGCGGGCTCTCCGCGGGTGCTCCGTCGCCGCCGTTGGCGTCTTCCGCGACGATTTGGATGCCGCCGGCGGTGATCGTGCGGGCGATCAAGTCGACGGAGGCGGAGACCCAGTTGCAGGCCATGTATGCCTGGTGGAGCTGGGAAAGAGTCTGCTGCCGCTCGGAGGTTGCCGATATCTGTGAGGACGTGGAGGGGTTGAGCGCGATGCCGTACTCGTAGCCGACGCGCCGGACCTGAGCCGGGGTCGGTACCTCCTGCGACTCGGTGACCGTCTCAGCGACCGGCGCCGTTCGGAACGTGTCGCGGAGCCAGCTCCTTACGCCCACGGGTCGCCTCCCGTCAGCAGCGGGAATCCGCCGATAGTCGGTACATGGAGGCGCTGGGTGTCGTGCTGGCCCGTCGCGCTGGGATCTAGGACGGGGGCTTCGGGGTCCGGTGTGGGGAAGTGGAACCGGGGCTCGTTACCCATGTTGATCAAGAGGTAGCGTCCAGCATCGGGTGCATGGTCCTCAGCCTTCGTGTCCGCGTCCTCGGGGTCTCCCGAGGGTGCGTGCGGCAGCGCCGGCAGGGTGCGGATCAGCTCGGTGCAGGTCGAGAAGACGTGGAGGCGCGGGCACTCGTCCCAGCCCAGGGCCCGGTGATGTGCGCACGCGGGGCCATCCGCGAGGTAGGAGTGGAAGCGCTGCCAACCCGAGACCCTGCCGCCTTTGCCCGCTGCTGTGAGCGGCACACCGTTCTCGGCGTAGACGGTGGCAACGGCTTTCGCCTCGCCACGGGTCGCCCACATGGCGTCGTCGGCGTACCGGGCGGCGACATGCTCGTCGGGGCTCTCGGCGGCGAGGATCTGCTTTGCCTGCTCGGACTCGCCGACCTGTGTCTTGTACAGCTCCCGGTAGATCCAGACGCGGCGGTCTTCGTCGATGGCACCCCACAGCACGCACCATGGCGCGGTGTAGCCCCAGTCGATGCCGTTGTACCGGCGCCACGTGGCGGGAAGCGCGATCGGTTCGAGGGTGTGCCGCTCGTGCCGCCATTCGGGGAACATCATTCCGGCGAACTGGTCCCAGTCTCCGTCCCGCATTGCAGCGCGGCGCTGCGGGTCCGGGATGGCGTTGAGGCGCTTGGCGTACCCGGCATCCAGGTGCGGGTTGTCCGTAGCCTTGGCCTGCACGAAGCGGACCGTGAGCCCCTGGTCGTCGGCGACGGTGTGCTGCCCGTGGGCGGTCCCGTCGATGTACCGGGCCTTGACCTGGGCGTGTGACGGACCGCCCGGGTTACAGGTGGATCGGGTGCCGATGACCGGCACCGTGCCGTCGGACCGCAGCCGCTCAAACTTCAGGATGTCGACGACGCCGGGGGGCATGAGGGTCGCCTCGTCGACAAGGAGCAGCTGGTACTGGCCGCCCTGGCGGCGGGACGCGTCGACGAGGTTCTCCATGTACCGGAACCGGAACAGTGAGCCGTTCGGGAACCGCAGCTCCCGCTCGGATCCGTTCCAGTGCGCGCCGAGCGATGCTCCGTAGCCGAATTTGGCGAGGACGGGGAACACCGATTCGGCGAGTTCGTCGTAGGTGCGGCGCACCAGCAGGACGCGCATGCCGGGGTGGCGGGCGCAGGCCCGCAAACCCTCCATGACGATGGCAACCGACTTGCCCCCGCCGGCTGCTCCGCCGTACAGCACGTCGTCCTCGGTGGCGGCGTGGAATGCCTCCTGCTGCGGGTGGGGCTTGTACCCGAGGACCGCGAACACGTCGATCTTGGCGAGGCGTTCGGCGTGGTAGGCGTCCGATGCGGTCTGCAGGCCCCGCAGGTGCTTAAGCTTCGCTATTTTCGCTGTGACCAGGGGCGAGCCCGGCAGCACCGAGTTCAGCTTCAAGGCGGGCGATCTGGGCGTCGAGGGCATCGACCGTCAGCACCTCCAGCTTGATGGCGGTGTCGAGGCCGAGGTACTTCGCCCGGCGGTCGAGGATCTTCAGGCACGTTTCGATGGCCCGGGTGTTGCCCGCCATTGCTTCGGGCCAGATCGCGAGCTGCATGGCGTCCAGGCGGCCGAGTTCCAGTTCGCGCCATACTTCGAGGGCGATGCCTTCCTCGACGACGTGCTTTTCCAGGGCCCGCTTGATGTCCATGTGGGCGGCGTTGCGCCCTGCGTAGCCGAGGGCTTGGGCGATCTGTGTGTAGGTGTGGCCTTCGGTGCGCATCTTGACCGCCTGGGTGCGGCGTTCGGCGGTTTTGGCGCTCTGGGCGAGGTTTCCCCTGCGCATCAGCCACCTCCCCCGGTAGCCGCCCATCCGGCGGGCATCTCGATGAGCTCGGGCGCGGGAAGGGGTTCTGGGGTGCAGTCGCATGCGGGCGGCGCGGAACACGAGGCTTGGTGGACCTGGGCTGCGACGCTCTCGTCGATGGTGTGTTCGGCGCACGCGTGGACGGGTCGCAGGCAGTCGTCGGCTGCGGGCAGCGGCGGGAAGGCAGGCGGCGGCTGCTGCGCGTCGGCGAGCAGCAGGTGTTCGTCACGCTGTCCCTGCTCGATGGCCTGATGGTCGGCCAACTCGGCGTCGGTGAGGCGTCGCTGCCACTGGCGCGCGGCCGGCCTACCGCACAGCGCGCAGGCGATGAAGCCCGGGCCGGCGAGCAGGGCGGCGGGCGCAATGTCGATGGGGCTAGGTGACATACCAGTTCCCTCCGGACGGGATGGCGGTGACAGTGGTCCAGCGCGTTGCGAGAGGGAAGGTGGAGGCGCCTTTGATGGTCTGGCCGCCGGTCGTTGCGACGGTCACGGCGTTCGCGCTGGCGTCGGTTTTCTGGACGGTGCAGCGTGTTGCCCGGCCGACTGCGGTGGGGAGGGTGACGGTGACGGGGCCGCCGGTCGCGTCGACCAGGACCACCTCGTCGAGGGTCGTGACCGCGTAGTTGGCGGTGACCGCGTTGACTGGGAACGACACCTGGTCGTTGATGAGTTTGAAGCCGATCGGGGCGTCCAGCGTCAGGGATCCGGCCGTGAACTGGCCGGTGAGGACGACCTCGCCGCGCGCTGCGGCCAGGGACGTACCGCTGGTGCTGTCGCCGATGGTCGGTGTGCCCTCGATGTCGAGGAGCAGGTGCAGGAACGGGCCGATGCCGCCGCTGCCGGGGCCGATGATGTACAGGAACTTCTTGCACGCCTCGATGGATACGAATCCGCGGATGGCGTGCACGGCGCCGACGGACCCGAAGTAGGTGCCGACGCAGCACAGTCCGGCCCAGCAGTACAGGAGCCGTACCCCGTACAGGTCGGAGTGTTCGGTGGCGGCCAGCGCGTAGGTGTAGCCGCCGTGGCAGGTGACCTCGCGGATGATGCACAGGTCGTTGTTGCCGCTGGCGGGCATGAGCAGGCCCATGGACGCGCCGTTGCCGAACAGGCTCGGGTTGCCGAAGTCGGCGGCGCCGACGGTGCCGATCGTGCCGTAGGCGAGCCGGGAGATCGTGGCGTTGGCGCACCCGGACAGGTCCGCTGCGCTGTACCCGCAGCCCCAGGCGCTGTGGGTGGTGCGCAGCGCCAGGTTCTCCAGGACGACGTGCAGGTTCGTGAAGACGCCGGGGCTGATGCCGTAGCCGCCGGGTTGGGAGGGTCCGCCGATCAGTGCCGGGTTCCCGCTGGTGTTGATGCTGGTGGCCTGCGTCGTGGGGTTGGTGAACACCCCGAAGGAGACGAGCGTCGCCCCGGAGAACTGGGGGGTGAGTTGCTGCCAGTGCTGAACACCGGACGCATCGGACGGGCCCGTGATCGTGAGGATCACCTTGTTGCCGGTGGTCGCGACGACGGGCAGTGTCAGCTGCGAGTTGCCGCTGACGGTCGTCTTGAGCGGGCCAGCGATGCCGTAGAACCGTCCCGGGGCCGCAGGCAGGAACACCGTCGCTGCGCCGGAGTGGGCTTGCGCCCAGGCGACGGCGTCGTTGATGGCCGCCTGAATCGGGGCGGTGTCGTCGGTGGCCCAGAGGACGGTCGCACCGCTGATGGTCGTGGCGGCAGGCGTTGCGACGGTGACGTGCCCGGGGTCGATGAACCCGGTGATCGGGGTGACGAGGGTCGTCGGGGCGGTCGCTCCGGCACCCTTCACCATGGCCACTTTGCCGATGTCGGCTTTGGTGAACGGCAGACTCGTGGTGCAGGCCAGGACGTTGCTGCCGGAGGTCATCGCCCCGTCGGTGGCTACCTTGCCGTCGCCGACCGCACCGTAGGCCGAAGCCGAGGCGTTGAAGATCCACGGGCCGGTATTCGCACCCACGCCTGCGACGCCGAGGGCTCCGCCGACGTTGGCGGTCCCGTTGACGACGAGCGAGTCGACGAAGAACGTGCCGGCGTTCTCGCGGTTCATGACGGCGGGGTTCTGGTCGCCGAAAGGCATGGTGTTGCCCTCCCTAACGTGGTGGTTGGGAGGGGTGGGTCAGGCGCTGGGTCAGACTGCGGGCGGCACGACCGGCGCGGGCACGGGGACGGGCTCCGGCACGGGAACCGGAGCGGGGTCGGCAGGGGCGTTGCTGAGGAGCTTGGCGACCTCGGTGGCAACGAGCTTCGCGAGGGCCTGCTCGTCGACCTTGACCTCGGCGACGATCGCCTCCACGTCCGCGACGAGGCGGGTGCGGGCGACCTCAAGGAGCGGCACGAGGTGTCCCTCGACGGCCTGGACGATGTCCTCGACGTCCTTCCGGCCGATGGACGTGAAGCGGGAGATCAGGGCGTGCAGGTGATCGGCGAGAGCGGACATGCGGGACTCCAGGGTGAGGGTCAGTGGGCGTGGACGGCGTGGACGAACGCGGGGATCACGAACGCGCAGAGTCCGGCGTAGGCGATGCGGTCCCGGTGCGGCATGCCGTCCGGGAGGATCGCCGCCAGGCCCAGCAGGACCATCGCTAGGAGATAACAGACGAGCTCAAGCATCGGATGCCTCCGCCTTGATGGAACGGCCGTGGACGTCGAGCCAGCCGAGGCTTTGGACGCTGACGGTGCCGTCTCTGTGGCTGCAGAAGGTGGGGTCGATGGTGACCGCGCCGGGCGGGGCGCCGGGGACGTCCAGTTCGTAGATCTGCTGGAACGGATGGTCGCTTTGCCGACGGTCGATGACCGTGGCGCCGAACATGCTGAGGTAGCCCTCGAAGCGTTCGGCGCCGACATCGTCGAGGAGTTCGATGCTCACGTGGAGCTTGACGCTCACCGCCGGCGCCCGTTTGCTTCGACGGCTGCGCGCAGCTGCTTGTCGGTGAGCACGTTGCCCGCTACGTGCACCTCAACGGTCTGACCGTCCTTGCTCTCGGCGACCCGCTCGACGGAGACGAGGTGGTGGCTTTGGACGGAGAAGACGACCTGGTTCTCGACGTCCTTGAAGACGGTGAACTGGCCCTCGTCCTTGAAGTACGCAGCCTCGATGGTCTTGGCGGGGTCTACCGTCCCGTCTCCGTTGGCGATGCAGACCTTGAACGTGCGGGTGATGAGGATGTTGTTCATGGCAACTCCAGGTGGTGGTGGTGGTTCATTCGTCTGCTTCGAACTCCGGGCACCCGCAGGGCTGGCCTTGTTCGTCGCGCCCACGGCACACCCCGGTGGCGCGGTGGTCGGTCTCCGCGTGATCGCACAGGCAGTACGCGGGACGGGCAGTGACGGGCACGGTCACCACCTCGCGTGGTTCAGGCACTTCTCGTTGTCCGGGAGCGCCCACCGCGCGCAGCGCCAGTCGGGCATCCTCGGGTGGTCGGGGCCGTGCGCTGCCGTACAGCGGCGGTCGATGGACTCCGCCGGGGTGGCTACCGCTTCCATGCGTAGACCTTCTCTCCGCCGATGAGCGGTGCGCCTTCAGGGCCTTTGATGTGGGGGGCGATCCAGACCGGGCGGTGGACTTCCCGCGCCGGGTACCACTGCTGACGCCAGTGCCCGCGCACGACCCACTGATGGTGGTACTCGCGATCGCCGTCCCCATGACAAGCGGAATGCGCGGGGCGCCGGAGTTTCACCACGCGGACGGGTCCGGGCTCCGTTCCCGACCTGCGAAGTCGCTTGCGCACCGCGCGGTCCAGGTCGACCTCAGAACATGTTGCGAGCGGCTGTTGCATGAGCGACCAGACCGCGCGAATGGTCCGCCCTAGGGTGCTAAGGAAGCTGCTGTTGCTCGCAAAGGAAGCCCAGTCGTGCCCGAAGGGAATGAGCGTCTCATTCTCGTAGCCAAGCCGGGGCATCTGCGCCCTAACTCTGACAGCCTCGGACATATTCATTCCCGGAAAGTCCCTGCACATCTGCTCCGGTGTCCGATTCTCCGTGTAGATGCTGAGCCACACCGCGGTGCCATCTCTGCCGGAGATGGGGCCCCACGAGCAGGCGACGACCGGGACAGGCATCGTGCCGCCGTCGTACATGGGGGTGTCGACGCTTCCGATTGGAGCGTCGAAGTACATGAAGCCGAAAAGGCTCGGCAAGTCGGGCTCGTTGACCGTGAAGCTCGGCATCGACGGAGCGGCAGCACACGCCAGGGCGACCATCTCCTGCGCCACCCAGTAGCTCTCGCGTCGGAGGCGCCTCATCTCCTCGGCCAGGAACGTCTCGCCCTTGCCTGGCAGCGTGAACATCTGCCGGTCAGCCATCACTCGCCAGGCTTCGAGGGTCGTCGGGAGGGAGTAATGGCTGAGCATTTCAGCTTGGAGTTCGGGCAGGTCAACGGGTCGGATGTCCATTCGGGCTCCCAGGAATGCGGAAGCCCCGACGCCTGGGACGTCGGGGCTTCCTACCCACGGTGATCAAGCCGCAGGTGGTCAATGTGTTTGATCCCGCCGCCTGGTCGCTGCGCGCGCACCGGGGTCTCAGCCCGGGGAGGCGTCTCCTGCCCCATCGCCAGGCGGCGGAAGACTACTTGGTGTTACCTGCGCAGCGCTTGCACGGGAACTGCCGGTAGTGCTGGTGGCAGGACAGGTCACGGGCCGGCTCGTAGCGGGGCGCGGTTCCGTTGTAGACGGCGTTCCTGCGTGCCTCGACGCGGGAGGCGGCCCGGCGTACCGAGCGGGGCCGGGTGATGGTGGTGGAGGGCATGAGGGTGCTCCCAGGAAGGTGGTCTGTGGTGGCTGGGCCGCCGGACTATGCGGCGATGGCCTGTACGGGCTTCGCGGGGACTGCTCCGGGGATGACGTTGCCGTTGTCGTCCTCGGTCTTCGCGTGCAGTTCGGCGAGGTCGTAGCGGACGTTGCCGCGCCCGTGGCCGTGTCGGGTGATGCGTCCTTCGCAGGCCCAGCGTCGGATGGTGGAGGCGGGGCGGCCGGTCCAGATGACGGCGAGTTCTTCGGTGACGAGGAACGGGGGCATCGTCACCCCCGGCATGCGAAAGGGCCGCCCATCTGCGGGCGGCCCATGCGACAAAAGATCCAGTGGGTCAGAAGGTACGCTCACGACGGCCGGAAATCAACCATCGCATGGATCAGGCCGCGACGGCGGGCATCGGCAGCCCGCGCATTGCCGCTCCGAGGCGCAACCATTCGTCGCGCGCCCACTGGGTACCGCAGCCGCCGCATCGGATCAACGGAGCCCACGGCGACACCTTCAGGCGTTCCCCGCAGACCGCTCCGGTCTCCTCGTTCTTCGTCGGGCACGCGCCGATCGGCACCCGCACGTCGTGCTCGCCGGTCACGGCGGACGTGGCCTGCGCGAACAGACTGCCGATCAGCTTGAGGTCGTCGGCCACGCCCTCGTACTTGTCGCACGCCCACGACAGGTTCGCGGCGATGACGACGACGGTGCCGGCGAGGCTGGGCTCGTAGCCGCCGCGTTGCGGGAGCTGTTCCCAGTCGAGTTGGATGCGCCATCGCTGCTCTATGCCGAGGAGCATCGACACGATCCCGCCGGGCCCGCGCAGGTTGAGGGGCTGGAGTGCGACGGGAAGGGGTGCGGCGCGGCCGGTGACGGCGCGGCCCATGTTGCCGCCGGAGCGCCCGGGGGTGAGGGCGGCTTCGAGCTGCGTGTACAGGTTGGGGAGTTTCTGGACGTGCTCGGTGGCCCGGTCTTCGCAGATGCGGCAGGCGTACCGGTGGAGTTCGTTGGCGTGGAGGAGGCGGGGGCAGTGTGTGCAACGGAAGGCGGGCTGCTGATCGGCGTCGACAACGGGCGGCATGGCGGGCCTCCGGGGCGCAAGGGGGTCTTGGGCCAAGTGTGGCACCCGGCTGTTGACACCACCGGGCTCGTCACCGGGTTGCGGAGGGGTCGCTACACGCCGTGCACGAGCCGTGCGTGCTGCGCCCGGACGACGCGGATGAGGGCGTCGATCCGGCGTTGGAGGTGCGCGGCCTGTTTGGCAGCGTAGGCGGCGGCTTGCTCGGCCTTGCGCTGCTGCCGCGCGAGTTGCTCGGAGTGGTCCCTCAGGTCCAGGCCGCGACGGCACCAAACAGTCCACTCCTCCGCCGACTTGAAGAGCTTGGCCGGGTCAGCGGTGAACACCAGCGGTCCGGCGCCGAGGAACACGGGATCGACGCCAAGACCGAACTGGTAGGTGCCGGACTTGGGACACGTCCAGGTGTTGCCGCTCATCGCCGCCTCCATCGGTTGATCCGAACGTGCCATCGAGAGAGCCGGAGGGCAATCCTCCCGCGCCGAGTGGTGGACAGGGACGCTTCGAGCTCGGCGTGGAGCCGGGCGACGTGCAGCTCGGCCCCCGCCCACCGGAGCTCGTCGCGCGTCGGGCCCATCACGGCATCTCCTCGGTCCAGCCGTAGCCCTCGGCGATCAGGCGCGCGGTGGTGCAGGGGTACGGCAGCGAATCGTGGAACGCGTGGCCGAGGCTGTTGGTCTCCTCGGTTGCTCGCGCGCACACCGCGCAGAACCCGTAGTCGTCGGCGTGCAGTTCGAGCAGCCTCCGGTCGGCGGCGATCCGGCGGAGGACGGCGGCCGGGTCGTGGCGTGCAATGTGGCGGGCGGTGGGTTCCTCGGTTTCGAGGAGGTGCATGTCCTCGTTCATCACCCATGCATTACCGGATCCGTCGTTGTCGGCGGCGACCAGCCATTCGTTGCCGCTCGCTGCTTCGGCAATCCGCTGCGCCGCGTCCATGGCGGCGTGGGTGAAGGCCAGCATCGCGGCGGTCACGGGGCCGTCCTCCATGGGGCGATCTCGGGCACGAACGCCGCGAGCTTCGCCTGGGTGGCAGCGTCGAGCTGTCCGGCCGCGAGCAGCAGGGTGAGCAGGATGGGGCCGATCATCTCCTCACCTCGTGCTCCGTGATCGACAGGTACCGAACCTCCATGTACTCGCGCCCGGTGAAGTACAGCGCGAACCCGGGCGGGATCTGCTTGCGCCGCTTGATCCGCTTCTGCCAGCGGCTCTCATTCGATTTCCACCAGCCCCGCTCCGTCGTGCTGTACTCCCCAGCTGCCCACCTGCGGGCGGCCTCGTGGCTGGCGAACACCAACGGCCCGCGTGTGACCTCGTGCAGGTACTCGGTAAGGAGGAAGACCCGCTCCGGTGTGGGCGTCACAACCGTGACGGGCCCGTAGTTCCCTGCGATCTTCGCCCAGGATTCGGGGTCGCCCTCGCCGTCGGCCTGCACCCAGCCGTCGCCCAGGTTGATCCACCGCGCGCCGAGGCAGAGCACCATCGTGCCCAGCGGCGGTTCGGGGTCGCAGGACGTGAGGGGACGGCCGTCTGGCTCAGTGGCGATGCGCGTCATGCCCCAATGGTGCACCCGGCCCGCGACAACCCGGGCGCCGGTTTCGCCTGTTCCCCTGCCGCCCGGACGTCGCACGCGTCACACTCAACCCTATGGCGGTGACCTACCTCGCGGTCTGCGACACGGAAGCGGACCTGCGCACTGCGATCATCGAGTTACGGCGGCGCCCCGACATTGCCCTCGTCGGGCACGGTGGCCCCATGCCCGGCGGCCACAAGTGGTGGCAGAAGTACGAGTACCTGACCGCCGAGGATGCCGCCGCCGACGGTGTCACCGGGTCCGGCGGGCGGTAGCTTCGTATCGCCGTCCGCTCACCACCTGGGGGAATCATGGCCGTCCGTCATACCGCTGCCGCCGCCGGGACTGTTGCCCTGCTGCTGGCTGGCTGTTCGCCGTCCACATCGACGCCGAAGGGCAACCCGGCACCGCCGGCAGGATCATCAGCCCGGCCAAGCTCGACCGCGCCAACCGGCAAAATCCCGATGGGCCCCGGACCACAGCACAAGTACACGGTCCAAGCGCAGCCGCCCGCCGGGTCCTGCCACTACGGCAGCGACAACGGGCAGCCACTGGAGGACCCGTTGTGTACGCCGGGGGCTCTGAACCCGGCTGTCACGCAGGCGACACTGAAGTCAACGATCTGCAAATCCGGGTACACGGCGACGATCCGCCCACCGGCCAGCATCACCGGCCCGGAGAAGGCGGCGAACGCCAAGTCCTACGGTTACACCGGCAGCCTGCGGGACTACGAGTACGACCACCTCGTCAGTCTTGAGCTCGGCGGCGACCCGAACGACCCGCGAAACCTGTGGGTCCAGAAGCCGTCCCCTGGTCACAAGCCGGGTGCGGGGCCGAACAATCCGAAGGACGGCGTCGAGTCCAAACTGAAGTCCGCCGTCTGCTCCGGCAAGGCCACCCTCGCCGCGGCACAGTCCGCGATCGTCACGGACTGGTCCACGGCCCTGGCGAAACTCGGCCTGAGCTGACAGAACCCCCGCATGATGTGCGGGGGTCCGGTGGTGCGGTCAGTTGCTGCGGCTGCGGCGGGTGGGGGTGGCCATCATCGGCTCCGGTGGTGGGACTTGGACGTCGAGGTGACGGTGTTGGTCAGATTCAAGGTGACGTCCACCCGGCCCTGCCTGGCGGATCCTGTGGCGCCCTTAACGAGGGAGACGACGAGCCCGATGCCTGCTGCGGTTGCGGCGACACCGATCCCTGCCATCTCGGCTCCGTGCCCGGCCTGGTTGAGGGCGGGCCCGTAGTGCCCGATGACGCCGAGGACCAGGGCGGTCGAGGCACCGCCGGACAGGAGACGGCCAGGCCACTTGTCCCGGCCGGCCGAGACGGTGACCGGCTCGTCGGTGACCTTCTCGTAGCCGGGCGGCAGGTACCCGAGGCGCGTCTCGCCGTTGGGCAGGAGCGTCCAGGCCATGCCGGGCGGGGCCGGCTCACGCTGCGGCGGAGCATCGGGGTGGCCGGACGGAAAGGCTGCGGCCTCAAGCGGGGGTTGGCCAGTCAGGGGTGCGCGGAGGGTGGCGTAGGGGTCGATGGCGGGCATGACGTCCTCAGCTCTGGTCGGGGCGGACGGCGTACCGGCCGTAACCGGTCTTGTGGATGCGGGGGTCGGCGTCGAGCCAGCGCCCGATGACCGTGGCGTGGGGGGCTTTGAGCTCGGGGTAGTCCTGCCCGAATGCCTTCTGGATTGCGGTGGGGCCGATGCCTTTCGGGCCGGCCTTCTCGACGATGGCGAACACCGTCTTGCGGCGGGGGTCCTGGCCGTCGTTCGGGTCTTCGGTGGGCGGCTGTTCGCTGGTGGTGGGGTTGATCCAGTCGAAGCCGTTGCCGAGGATGTCGCGGAACTGCTTCTCCAGGTTGGGGTCGCGGTCTCCGGCTTCGCCCATGGCTTGGCGGAGGCGGTCGCGGGCCCGGTCGGCTTCGTCGAGGGCGGGCGCGGCGTCCTTGCCGGAGGGTTCGTTGCCCCAGTTCGCGGTGGGGTCGGGGCGGTCGGAGTTCACGGGCGGCCGTTCCTTCACTGGGGTGGGCGTGGGTGCGGGGCCGGTGCCGAAGAGGTGGTCGGTTCCGTCCCACCGGTTTTCGTAGGCTTCTCCGGCTGCCCGGCGGGACAGGTCGTCGAGTTCGGGGCGCCGGTCGGCGGTGGCGATGACGATGTCCGCGATCTGGTTGGGCTTGATCCGGAAGCCCTTGAACGGGCGGGCGGGCTCGTCGTCGATCTTCATGAAGCCGCAGCCGGGGTACGGGGCCTCTTCGGGGCTGGCCTTGTCGCCCCATCCGAACAGGTACGCCATTTCTGCTTCGTCGCTCTTGAGGGCGATCTTCAGCGCGGACTGCTTGATGATCTGCGGTTCGGACACGACGTCCTGGGTGGCGCGCAGGGCTGCGTTCTCAATGTTCAGGGCGACGGCGCGGGCGATCTCCAGGTTCTGCACGATGGTGTCGCCGACCTCCCGGAGCAGCAGGTCACGGCGGGCGCGGGGGCTGAACAACTCGGCGATCTCATCGTTGTTCAGGGTGATTCCCGGGACCTGCGGGCTGATGGGCAGCTTGTCGTCGTTGGCCTGGATCTCCAGGTGCTTGTAGCCGGGCTTGCGTGCTTTCGCGATCCGCAGCATCGCGTCGACCATGGCGTTGGCCTTCTCGGGGGTGTCGGCGACCCAGTCGATGGGGGGCCGTCCCGGGCGGCCGGCTTGGTGCCAGGCGTGGAGCCAGGCCAGGGCGAGGCCGCCGCCGTTGAGGTCGATGACCCAGATCAGGTTGTCGACCATCCGGCACTGGTTGGCGATCTTCACATTCATGAGGTTCGTCTTGCCGGACCCGCGCCGCCCGGCGGTGATGCAGCTGCGCTGCCGCATGACGGGTGCGGCGATTTCCCCGGTGCGGTACACGCCGTGCGGGGACGGGTCGTTGAGGGACAGCGGCGAGTAGTCGGCGGGGTAGTCGGCGTCGGCGAGCAGCGCGTTCTTCGTCGCCACGTTGAGGAGGACCGCACCGCGGTTCGCACCGGGCGTGACCTCGATGCCGCAGCCCTCCGCGAGCTTGGCGTCGGCGGCGAGGGCGTCGGACATGGCAGCGATGGTCTTCCACGTGGTGCCGCCTTGGGGCAGCTCCCCGTCGAGGGTGATACCGGCGCCGGTGGCCCAGTCCTCCACGTTGACGATCTGGACAGCGGCACCGTTGCAGACGCGGGCGATGCGCTGCTCCCACTCGCTGGCGATCTCCTGCCGCTTGCCTTCGAGGGATGCGCGCCGGGCCGCGACCTCCTCTTCGGCCTTGCGCTCGTCGGCCCGCTCCTCGGCGTTGTGGACGCCGGCCATGGCCGCACCGAGACCCAGCGCACCGGCAGCCAGGGCGCCGAGGCTCCAATGCGTCCAGGGCCCGTTGGCTATGGCCAGGGAGCACCAGCTTCCGGCGGCGATCCACCCGGCGGCGCGCAGGACGAGCGTGGTGCGCGGCAGGTCGCGGCGGACCCCGGCGATGTGCGTGCCGAGCCATCCTGCCCCGGCTGCGAGGCCGGCCCAGGATGCGGGCATGTGCGCGACGTGTCCGGCCCATGCCACGGCCAGGGCGCCGCAGGCGGTGTTGATGGGTCCGGTTACGGGGCCGTGCCCAGCATCCCAGTCCAGCTTCACGATCAGTCCTTTCCGGTCGGGGGCGGTCAGAGGTTGGCGGAGACATCCCACATGCGTTCGCCTTCGGCTCCCTTGCGGGGCGCTTCGAGGCGGGCGAGGTCGACGTGGTGGAGCTTGTGGAACGCGGGGAGCAGCTCCCGGGAAAGATCCGCGGCTTTCGTTTGGAGCTGCCAGATCTGCCCCATCAGCTCGATGATCGCCGGGTCGAGGGGCTGCCTGGCGTCCGCGTTCTGCACGGTGATCTTCATGGATTCCGCGACCAGATCCAGGGCGTCGGGCAGGCCCGCGAAGTCTTGGCCGACCTGCAGCATCCCGGTCGGCTGGTAGTTGGCGGCGGCGCGGGCCATCTCCATGGCTGAGGCGGTGAAGTGGTGTCCGGACATGCTGGCTACTCCTGAAAGCGTCGGAATGGTGGCGGTGAGGGTGGGGCGGCGTGCGATGAAGCCGACGGCCGGCGGTGCGACTGTCGCGGCCGTCTCGCCGGTGCGGGCTTTGCGGCGCTTGGCCCACACTTCTTTCAGGCGGGCGAGGGCGGCGTGCCGGTCGCGTTTCTTGATCCCGGCCCAGGCCCCGGCGAGGACGGACCGCAGGCTGTCCCGTGCTCCACGGTGCAGGGCGCGGGCACTGCGGGCGGTCACCGCCTTGGCCGTGCTGCGCCGGTCTGCGGTGGCAGCCCATCCGCGCTTCGCGGCCCGGCCGACCGCAGCAGCCGCCTTCCGTGGGCGCGATCCGGCAGCGACGGTGTGACGGGCCACCCCGCGACCCGCCTTGCCGACGGCGGCCAGACCCTTCCGGGTGGTGGACCCGGGCTCGGCCGCACCCTTCGCCGCGCGGGCGGCGCGACCGATGGCCGCGGCGATCCCGGCCTTCTTGCCCCCGCCCTTCGATGACTTGCCGCCCGGGTTATTGGTGCCGCCCTTCTTGTCCGCAGCGTGCCGACCGGACGACCCCAAGCCGCCACCGAGGAGCCCGCCCTTCGACGAACCGGCCCCACCACGGGCGCTTCCTGACGTCCCGAGCAGACCCGACCCGGCGCCACGCTTACCGCCCCCGGACGGCGAAACGGAACCTCCGCCACCACGATTCCGCGACCCGCCCGAAGACGCCCCGGAACCGCGTCCGGACGACGACAGACCGGACGCACCAGAGCGCCATGCCGCAGCCGCCGCGGCACGGTGCATCGCACCCGCCGCGTTCCGTCGCTTCACCGCGGAACGGCGCCGGGCGACCGCCGCAACGGTCGACCCGGCGGCCACCACTCCCGTCGCGACCAGACCAGGCAGGCCAGCCGCCTGAAACGCGGTGGCGCCCGCGAGCGCGGAAGCGTTCCCGGCGGCGGCCAGGACGGGTGCGACGGGCATGCCGCGCTGCGCCGTGCGACCCATCCGGGTCCGCGGCTCAACCGGGGCAGCGGGCGCCGGCACGGTGGGTGGGGGTTGGGGCCACATGATCACGGGCGTGGCAGAAGCCGGCACGGCCGGGGCCGGCACCGGCGGTGCGGGGGCTTGCGTGCGGGCCACAGGAGGGCTCCTCAAGGTCAACTCCGACTCCAATTCGGGCCGGGGTGGGGGTGGGTACGCGCCGATCAAGGGGGTGAGGGTGGAATGCAGTTGGAGTTGCGGTTGCAGTGGGGGTGGGAGTTGAGGTCAGTCGAGGGATGGGAGGGCTTGGCGGTCGAGGATCTCCGCGCGGATGGACTTGGCACGGGTATCGGACACGGCACCGAGGCGCGCGGCCTTGATCGCGGTGGCGAATTCGTTGGCCGTCGGGTTGCGCCGGAGCCGGACGAACTCTGCGTGAAAGATCGGCCCGGCGAGGTCGACCCACTCGTCGAGGGATCGCCGCGGCGCCTTCTTCCCGGCGCCCCTTCGGGATGCCTTCGGTCGGCGGATGGCGGGCAGCCGGCGGGGCTTCTGGTCGTCCGCTTGGCCGTCCGAAGCGTCGACCGAAGGGGCGCCTTCCGGTCGCCGCTTTTCGAGGGACACGGCGACGGTTTCGACGGGCTTCTGGTCGGCGAGAAGATCCAGTTCCGGCGATGTGCCGTCGCCCAGAACGGGGAGCGTCCGGTCGACGGGAGAGATCATGACGGGCGCCGTCCAGTCGACAACCGGAATCCCGTACCGCGCCAACCGGAGCGGCATCCGCTTCTCGACCGGAGCCTTCCGCCGCCACTGCCACCCGTACTCGGCACGCAGTCCCGCGGCGTACACGATGCGGTCCTGCTCCATGCGGACGACGGTGTCGTAGGAGCGGATCTCCCACAGCTTCATACGCCGCCACAGCCGGAACGTGGGGACAGGGGCGAGGAACCACCGGCTGATCCGGATGCCGTCCATCGCCTTGTCAGCGGTGATGTCCGCGATCCGGCCCACAGCGTGCCTGCCCGCTTCGACGCAGACGACGAACAGCACGGGGATGATGCCGTGCATGCCGACCCCGATCGGGTCGGGCCAGGCGAGCGCGGCGTTGAACGCGATGGTGGCCGCGGTGAGGAGCCACGCGGTCTGGCGCAGCAGCGGGAACGGGATCCGCATCCACGTCAGCAGCAGATCCAAAGCCAACAGCACGACGATCCCGGCGTCCACGCCGATCGGGAACACCTGCGCGAACCAGCCGAAGCCCTTCGCGAAGGCCAGGTCGCGGACGGCGGAGTACGACCCGGCGAATCCGATCCCGGCGATGGTGACCGCGCCGGCCGCGACTATCCCGACGAGGGCACGCTGGAGGCGTTCGCGGCGGCGGTCATCGGGGCTGGACATCGGAGTCCTTTCGGGTCGGTGCGGGTGTGTCAGTGGCTGATGCAGGTGCCGTGGTTGCGGTACCGGCACCTGTCCCGTGCTGCTTGGATGCGGGCGTCGCGGGCGGCCGTTATCGCCGCGCGGGCCTTGTCGTCGGCCCGGACCTTGGCCATGTACTCGGCGTGTTGCGCTTCGGTCTCCCTGTTGGCGTCCGCTTTGCGCACGTCCTCGGGCGAGGCGCCGGGCGGGTACTTGGGGCTGAACAGGCCCATCGGGTGCTCCTTCGGATCGGCTGGTGGCGCACCGGCCTGCCGGGCATCCCGGTGTCTGGCAGGCCGGCGGTCTGGGGGGCGGGGCGCCGGGCGCCGGCCGGGGGGAACCGTTGTCGCCGACGCCCGGCGGTCAGGGGGTGTGCTCGCCGCCGCGAACGGGTGCGGGGTGTGCGCCGCGTTGTTCCCGCTCGTAGTCGGCGAGGTCTTCGGCGGCCATCACAGGTTCCGGAGCTGCATGGCGCGGCGGCGGGCGGCGGTCTCGGTCGGGAGTGGCTGCGCGCGGTCTGCGGGCCGGGCGATGGCGCGGTGCAGCGCCTCGTCGGCTTGGCTGCGGACGTGCGACGCGGCGGTGTGGGCGGCCTCGTCGGCTGCGGTGCGGGCGGTCACCGTTCCCACCCGGCGATCGTCGTCTCGAGCCGGTGCAGGGCGTCGCGGGCTTCCGGGGTCAGGGTCGCCACGGGGCGGCGGCGGGTGGGCATGCACGCCGGGGTGGGCACGGCGGTACGGGGGTGAGCTGCGCGGGTACTGGGCTGCTTGATGGTGTGCGCGGTACGGTCCATTCGGATCTCCCGGTGGGCTTAGCGGCTTCGGGCTGATCTGGCCCCGGCCAAATGGAGTGGCAACTCCGGTCGGGGCCTTTCGTTGTGCAGGTTCAAGACTGATGGATTGCTTTACAATTGTCAAGCAATCGGAGAGGATGTGGGCGTGTCCGAAAACCCCAAGCGCGAGGGGAGCCCACGGCTGTTGACCGTCCCGGAGATCGTCGAGAAGCACGGGATCAGCCGCCAGACAATCCACGCCTACCGCCAGCGCGGCACCTTCCCGCAGCCCGCCCCAGAGCAAGGGGGCAGCACGCGCCTGAGGTTCCGTGAGGACGAGGTGGACGCCTTTGTTGCCGCGAACCCCAAGCGACCCGGGCGGCGTCCACGCACCGACCGAGAGACCGCCACCGAAGGAGAGCCCGTGACTACCGAGCAAGCCCCGAAGATCTCCGACCCCGCCCCTGTGAGCGACCGAGGCTTCCTGATCTATGGCGGCCAGCCGATCCCGACGAGCTACGGGCACACGGTGCGCGTCCAGGAGTCGTCGGCCGCCGAGGGCCCGCACGTCTGGCTGTTCATCGACGACAGCCCCGTGTCCGACAGGAACAGCCCGCACCTCTCCCTGGAGCAGGCCATCGCCGTGCACGCCGCGCTGGGCCAGTTCATCGACGGCGTTGCGGAACGCTGGGAGGACGGGGCGGAGAGGGTCGCTGAGGCGAAGCGCAACGTGCTCGGCGAGCAGTCGTGACCGCCGAACCGCTCGACGACGATGACTTCCCGTGGGACGCGCCGATCGTGGTCGTCCGCTCCGAGCCCGAACCGGTCATGTTGGCGGAGTGGGCGCGGGACACCCGGCTGACATTCGGTGCGCGCGGCCTGCTCGCTGAGGCATTGACACGCGACGTGCAGTGGGATGTCACCCCGGAATCGCTCGCGGAGCGGGGCGGCACGGAAGATGTCGACGTCATCCGGGGCTACTTCGCGGAGCTGGAACGCGAGGGCTACATCGCACCCCAATCGTGACAAGACATGCGAACGGCCGGGGGATGTAGAGATCCCGCCGGCCGTTGATGAATCAGAGGGTTCCAGCCCTCGGATTCTCAGGTCTTGCAACACCTCCACCACGAAGGTAGGTCGCATTGTCGACTGTACAGATCCACTCCCGCCGCTGCCAGTGCGCGGGGGCTGCAAGGTGATAGTCGTCTACGAGCTTCCGGAAGGCGGCTGGACCGGGGCGAGCAACGCCATCCTGCGCACCCTGCGCCTGACCGTGCGGGCCCGCGGACTGTTGATGCTTCTCCTCAGCTACCCGTCGCCCAACGACATCACGATCGCGAAGATCGCAGCCTGGAACGCGAAGGCACGCAGGGAGACCGGCGTCCCGCTGGAAGGCCGGGAGTCCCTTCAGGCCGCGATGCGCGAGCTGGAACGGGAGGGCTTCGTCGTGCACGACAAGAGCCACGACAAAGAGTCCGGTCGCTGGTCGACCAAGACCTACGTGTCCGCGAATCCCGAGTCCATCGCCCGGTACGCACCGAGTACGGCTTTGCCGCGCGCGGTGGACCGGTACTCGGGCAACCAGTCGTCGGTCGACCCGTACTCGGCCAGTCAGTCGCTAAGTACGTACAACACGGAAGGAAACACTGAAGACAAGACGGCCGATGAAGAGGGCGGCTTGCAATACTCCTCCTCGCTCGCCTCCGCTCGCGAGGGCCAGCACGCGGGCAAGCAAGATCTCGCCGCCGAGTTCGAGGCCGCGATGGAGGTGCGCTACGAAGGCGTCCGCCAGACAGACCAGACGTACCTCCGTGATCGCCTGCTGAAGTTCGAACGGAAGCGTCCGGCGGTCTACCGGAAGTACCGCAACGCGGCCATCAGCCAGGTGGAGCGAGGCCAGCATCCGGAGCGCATCGCCGAGGTCGGGGCGTCCCGGGTCATTGATGAGCTGTCGATGATGTACGCCGTCCGGCACTACGCGTTGACCAAGTCCGGCGTGCCGCAGTGGCTGATCCGCCTTCCGCTGCGCTCAGTCGGCTGACCCACGCTGGCTTCACTGCTGGCGCCGTTCGATTCGACGAGGGAGAGATCATGGAGCAGCGGACGTTGATCAACCGCAGTGTGACCGTGCGCGGCCGGTGGTTCCGGGTGGCCGCCTTCTACGGCGATGCACCGGGTTCGCACATGGGTTTCTGGCGGACCAGTACGGGGACGGTGCGGGGCTGGAACTACCGCGTCGGCAAGGTCAAGCGGTGCGTGACCGTCCTGGCGCACACCCGGCGCGCGTAGCCCCCGGTGACCCCCATCACACCTGCTCCGACCTGCACGTTCCCCACCCCGGATCCCGTCAACAGGGTTCCGATCAAGGCCAGTTCGCGGGATACTGGATGTACACAAACTGGGAGAAACCGTGACTCACAAGCCGCCGCTTCCCGCACGCACGCTTGACCCATTCCCCCGCATCCCCGTGGACACTTCCGACGGCAGCCCGTTCTCTCAGCTCCTTCGGGTCGGCCTGCCCGCCGCCGACGACTGGACGTTCGGTGACGACGGGCCGTACAGCAGCCCGGGTCAGACCGGCGCGAACATCACCCGCATGCAGGTCACCGAGGTACTGCTCCACCTGCTGGAGCTGGGCTTCATCGACATCGACGTGGAGCGCATGCGGGCGGCCCCCGGCTGGCCCATGCAGCGGGAGGCGTCATGAAGACCGAGCTCGACACCCGCATGTACGACGCGATCGAGTCCGCCCTCTGGCAGGACGTGGCCGATGCGCTGAACCGGCTGGAGGAGTACGGGCTCAACCCGATCACCGCCCTGTGCGATCAGTTCGGCGCGAAGCCCGTCGCCACGCTGGACACCGGCGGTGTGATCCACGGCGGCGGGCGGCGTGAGGACGGCGAGGGGTACCTGCTGCGGTACGTGCCCGCGTTCACGCCCGGCCCCCACGGGGAGGATCTGCCCTTCGGGTGGACCGTGGCACCGCGCGGGGAGGCGTCATGACCGCCCCCGTCGACATCCTGCACACCCGGTGGGCGGACATCCTGGACGCCACCCTCCAGATGGTCATCGACAACCCGGAGCGGCGCCGCTTGATCGCCGAGTCCCTCGCCAAGGACGTCGGGGTTGTCCGCGACCGGTACGTGGAGCAGCTGGAGGCGGGGCGGGAGACGTGGAAGGCGAAGGCCGAGGAGATGGAGGCCGACCGCGACCGGCTGGCCGCTCAGGTCGCCGCCGCTCGCACCGAGGTACTGCTCGGGCTGCGGCAGTCCCTGCTGACCGCGCTGATGGGCGAACCGGACCCGAAGGCGAGCGACGCCTGGAAGAGCGGCTACAGGGCGGGGGTTGGGGTGGCGTTCGAGCGCACCACCGCTCTCGGGCAGGACGACGGGGCCGGGGCGGCATCGTGACCGCGCCCGCCGAGTCCCCTGCCGCGTTCCTGCGCCGTGCTGCTGATGTGTTGGACGATCGAGTGGCGGCGCTCGGTGACAACCGGGGGCCTTGGTACATCGACAACGAAGAGACACGGCCCTACCCACAAACGATCAGCAACATCGGCGTCCCTTACGTCGTCGCCCGCACATTCGACGGGCAGCAGATCCCGCCGTATACCGCCCTGTACATCGCTGGGATGCACCCGGGCGTGGGGCGGGCGTTCGCCACAGTCCTGCGGGCGGCAGCCGATGACGCGGAGGCGTGCGACCGGCAGAACGACCGGCACCCGGACCTGGACGGGAAGACGCGGGTCATGCACCACCCAATGACCATCGCCGCCTTTCAGGCCGCGCAGCAGATCCTTAAGGCGGAGACCCATGGATGACGCGTGTGAGGACTGCAACGGCTCGCGGTGCACCGAGTGCGGCGGTCACTACTGCTGCGATGACTGCCCGTGCTTTCGGTCCCACAACTGCGACTGCGAGTGCGACCAGTACGACCGCCGCATGACGGCCGCGGACTGACCGCCACCGCCGCACGACGGCCCCGGGACCGACCCCGGGCCGGTACGACCCAAGGAGGCGCCATGAGCACCGCAACGATGGACCGCCCGACGATCACCATCGGCGAGATCGACCAGGACCGGATCGCCCGCGACGACTGCGACCACGAGTGGGTGCAGTGGAGCGGCGCGAACCGCTGCCGGAAGTGCGGCGCCACGCAGTAGTCCGCGAGCAGTCCGGCGGGGGCCTTGCGTGCGCCCCTGCCGGGCCGGGACGCTGGTGAGCGTGACCAGAACCGGATGGTTGGACCTGCCCGCTGCTGTACGTACCGCCGTGACGGCGGAGACCGGGACCGTGACGGGCTTCGCCCCGGTCGCGGACGGTCTGACCTGCCACACCGCGATGGTCCTCACCTCGGCGGCCGGGCGCACGTTCGTCAAGGGCGTACCCGTCGACCGGTCCGAGGAGCGGGCGGGGCAGCGCATGGAGGCAGCCGTCAACGCCGCGGTGCTCACCGTCGGCCCGCGGCTGCTGTGGCAGGTGACCGTCGCCGGCTGGGACCTGCTGGGCTTCGAGTACGTGGACGGACGGCACGCTGACCTGGCGGCCGGGTCCCCGGATCTGCCGCTGGTCGCCGAGGCGCTGCAGACCGCCGTAGGGATCGCGGCGCCCGCGGGTGTGCCACGGTTCGCGGACCGGTACGCCGGCCACGTGTCCCCCGAGCAGCTGCGCCTCCTCGACGGCGACGCGCTGCTGCACACGGACACCAACCCGCACAACCTGCTGATCACCCCCACCCGCGCGCACCTGATCGACTGGGCGATGCCCGCCGCCGGGCCCGCGTGGGTGGATGTCGCGTTCACAGCGGTCCGGCTGATGGAAGCCGACTGCAGCGCCGGGTACGCGCGTGGCTGGGCCGACCAGTTCCCCGCGTGGAAGGGCGCCGACCCGGCCGCGGTGGCCGCGCTCGTGACGGGCGTGTGCAGACAGTGGGAGGCCGTCGTCGGCGCCGATGGGGCCCGGCCTAGCAACCGGCGGTACGAGGCGCTGCTCGGCTGACCGACCGGACGCGTCACATGTTCGAGTGCGCCGCCCGGCCCGTAGTGCCATGGTGGACCCATAAGTGCGACGTCCCGATTCGCCAGGGCCGTCCCTAGTCCGGCCTCGGGAGGCTGTAGTGCACTCGTCCCTCGATCACATCCCGGACTACCCCCCGAAGACGCCGCCACCGCCCAAGAAGCCGGTCCAGCCCCCGCGCCCGCCGATCCCTCCCGCCGGCACCATCGTCCGGACGCGCCGACGGGACGTGACCATGACCAACCGGCAGGGCGTCAACTGGCCCCTTGAAGCGCAGCCCTGGTCCGCCCTCAAGGCGCGCCGGCGCGTCGTTGCCCAACTCCGCGACTGGGGATACGGCGCCAACCACGCCGCTGCGGGCGACGTCACCGCACTCCTCGTCGACGCCGCGGTCGGGGACGGCGGCACCCGCGTCAGCGTCCACCTCGCCGACCAGAACCGCCAGGCCCTCATCCTGGTCCTCAGCCACCAACCCGACCTCGCGGTCGGCGACGAGGCCGTCCTGCCGCGTCTCGCGGAACTCGGCGCGTCCAGCTGCGGCACAGACACCGCACCCGATGGCCGCCGCCGGTGGGCCGTCATCGACCTCTGACGGGCAGCCCGCACACAGCAGTGAGCCCCCAGCCGGTGTGATCCGGCTGGGGGCTTCGTCGTGCGGGGTGGGCGGCTACGCAGCAAGCGCGGGCATTGCGGGGATGACGCCAGCCAGCCACCTGCCGGGCTCGGCGGTGAAGTGCTGCGCCCCGGCTGTCTCCCACCAGGATCGGACCGCAGTGGTGGACACGGTCTCGCCGCTGCGCTTGTCGACGTACTCGACGGCCCGCTCTCCGGTGTGCCGGACGGTGACCCGGCCGCGCTTGCACCCGTCGGAGTAGTCGTTCCAGTTGATGCCTGCCTCGGCCCACAGGAGTTCCTGCATGCCGCCGGAGTTCACCCCGTGCAGGCGCTTCGGCGAGAAGACGGCCTGGGCGGCCATGCTGATCGAGTTGCGGACGGCGTCCCGCTGCCGCCACAGGAAGTAGTTCGCGACCTCAACCGGGTCGGCGATCGTGAACACCCGGGAGTCGAACAGGGCGCGGCCGGACCGGCGCTCGTTGAGGACGGCGGTGGCCAGGGCCGCGGAGATCGACACCTGCTTCGCCACGACCCCGCCGAACCACGGCTCCGTGCCCAGGCTGCCGAAGTCGGTGATCAGGATGCTGATCTCGTCGGACTGCGTGTACGCGAAGGCTGCGCCGGAGATCTCCGCGCAGAGGGCTTCGGCGACTGCGTCCATGTCCGCCATGAACGCCTCGTCGAAGGGTTTCTGGGCACCCCGAAGGTAGGAGTGAGCTGCGCGTATGTCGACGCGGATCAGGGTGTGCGTGCGGCGCGGGAGGAGGGCGCGGGTCACGGCCTCGTAGGCCTTCATGCGGTCGCCGAGGGCGGTGCTGTCCGTGCTCACGTGCGAGGTCCTTCCATCTGGAAGCGGATGCCGAGGACAACGGCGTCGCCCTCGTCCCACACGGTGACCGCGGCGACGAGGTCGGCGAGCGCACCGCGGCCGGGCAGATCGAGCCGACGGACCGGCACAGCGGGGCCGACGCGAGGGCACGGGCTGCCCGGGGTGACGTGGCCCTGGACCACGACGTTGCCGTGCTGCTCCTGGATCTCCCAGGCGTACAGGCGGACCGTGTTGCCGTCGGCGTAGTGGATCGTCGCCGCGGTGGGGTCTGGGACGGTCTCCCAGTCTCGGTGACTCCAGCACCAGATCGCGCCGGGGATGACGGGGTTCCCGGGCAGCCAGGTCTGCGGCTGCGGCTGGATCTCGAACCGGTGGCCGCCGTCAGGCTGCTCGTGGATGCACGGCGCCGGGCTCACCGCTGCTCCCCGATCTGCACGATCTTCCCGGGCCACGGGCCGCCGCCCTGGGCGGGGTCGATCTGGTCGGCCGCGTCACGGCAGGGCCGGAACTTGTCCGGCTCCAGCACCTGGTGCGCCTTGAGCCGCTCGGTCTCCTCCCGGATCTCAGCGACTGCTTCCGTCACCGCGGCGTTCCCGATGGCCTGCTGGTAGCGCAGGTACGTGTCCTCGGCGAGGACCGTGCGCAGGTGCGCGTCGACCTCGGCGGGGGTGGCGGTGAAGCGGGAGCCGTGGAACGCCTGGCGGTGAAGGCGCTCGTAGCGTCGGGCGACGGCGTCGCGCACCTCGAAGCCGAGGGTCCTATCTTTGGTGTCGCGGATCGTCTGGAGGGAGGTGGCCAGTTCCCAGTCGGGGCTGCCGAACTCGGGATCGGTGGTGTCAGGCATGGTCCCTGCTCTCGGCTCGAAGGTCGGCGCGCACTGCTGCGATCAGCACGGGCAGCGCGGCGTACCAGGCGCTGGTGTCCCACTGGCCGGGCGTGTAGCCGCTGTGGCAGGACGTCGGCCAGGTGTCGCAGTTGCACTGGTCCTGGTGCCAGTAGGCGTTGAGGGCCTCGTCGGCGAGGTCCGCATACCGCTCGGCGGCGGCTTTGGTCATCGGGATCGGGTCGAGGCGGGCGGGGCGACCGTCCACGGGGCTGCCGTCAGCGTGCTGATACTCGGCGCCCAAGCCGGACACCCGGGCCCGGTACACGCCCACGGGCAGGCCGACGGCGAAGAAGTCCGGGTTGCGGCCGATCTGGCAGCGGGGGTGCGGGCAGTCGTCGGGGTGCGCCAGATCGACCTGCTCGGCCGTGACGGTCAGCTCGTGCCAGGGGCCGGGCAGCAGGTGGTCAATGTCCAGATCGGTGTCGCTCATGGTTCCTCAGCTCTCGTCCGGCGTCCTCTGCGGGCACGCGGTCTCGTGGTCGGCACAAGGGAGGGCAGTCACTGCTGCTCCTTGGTCAGGTTGACGGGCCAGCCGTCCAGCGCGCGGACCTGGTCGTCGGGCACGGTCGCGGCGATGGTGGCCACGACTTCCGCGTGCCCGGCCACGGCTGCTGCTTCGGTGGTCCAGCGCCAGCACGTTTGGTCCTGGTCCTCGCCGCCGCCGAACACCATCGTCTCGAAGAGGATGGGCGGCCCGTCGCCGAGGAAGCTGTGATTCAGGCCGAGCCACACGGTGGAGATCCGGTAGTCGATGCCCGGGTCGCTGCTGCTGGTGACGCGGGCGAGGGCGACGCGGGCGTAGTCGCGGTCACCGAGCAGGTCGTTGGCGGTTCCGGCGTCGATGGGCTCGCCGGCCTTGTTGAACCAGATCTGACGGTTCATGCTGCTGCTCCTTCGTTCGTAATCGGCACCCGTCCCGCGCCCCTGCACCTTTGCCCCCACCCCTGCACGGTCACGGGCAGCCCGCACGGGTGCCGGCTGATCCGGCGGCGCTTGGTGAGCGGGTGCGGGAGGTCGCAGGCCGGGCAGGGGGCGGTGCCGTAGGGGGCGGAGGTCACGGGGTGGACTCGGCGCAGCACTCGGCGCACCAGCCCTGCGGGATCTCCAGGCGGATCGCGGCGCCAGGCTCGAAGCGCTCACCGCAGTGCTCGCAGGTGCCGGGGTACAGGGCTGGGAACCAGCGGCCGGAGGCCAGCAGGCGCGCACGGACGCGTTTGGCCTGCTGTTCGGGGTCGGCGTGGCCGAGACAGTGGGCGCACATGCTGGTGTCGAGGTCGGTGACGTCACAGCGGGGCATGGTCGTCCTCAGCCCTCGGTCGGCGTGCTCTGCGGGCACGCGGTCTCGTGGGCGGCGGGGTTCGGGTAGCAGGCGCAGGGCAGGACTTCCGGCGGCTTTGCGGCCTCCCGAAGCAGCGCTGACCGCTGGGCTTCCAGCCGCTCGATCTCCGCCGCCATCTCCCGCATGAGGTCGGCGCCAGCGTGCTCGCCGTGCTCGTCGAGCTCCGCCGCGGTCTCCTCCGGGTCCTGGCCGATGCCGCTCATGAGGTGGCCGCCTTGCCTGCGCGGGCTCGGTACGCGGCCCCGTAGGGCGCCTCGTTCTGTCGGATCTTGGCGATCATCAGTGCGGCGATCTCCTGTCCGATGCCCGGCTTGAAGTGGTCGTCGCCCGAGCGAACAGAGTCGGTGCGCTGCACGAGCACCACGGCGTCCGGGTCGCCCAGGTATCCGTAGACGAGGCGCGTGGTGATCTGGAACGGGCCCGGGCCGACCTTGATGTCGAGGTTGTACGTCCGGGTGGCGCTGTTCCGAAGGTCGGGGTCGTTGATCTCTACGTACCCGGTCAGGTAGTCGTCGCCGGTCGGGTCGGCAGTGTCCGGGTCGTCGGGCTCGAACGGCCAGGTCATGAAACCCAGCCTGGCTGCTTCGAGGTGGGTGGCGATGTCGAGCATCGCCTGGGCTTGGCGGAGTCTCACGGTGCTGCTCCTCAGCTTTCGGTGATCGGGTTGGCATCGGCCGAGGTGGCTGCCGCCGTCTCCAGCAGTGCCCCGATGGCGGCGACGGCGTCGGACACGCCCTGGTTGTAGGCGCGGTCCTCCGACGTGCGGGTGTCGTCGTGCAGGTACTCGGTGCGGGCCGCCTCGATGGCCTCGTTCAGGGCGGCGGCTCGGACGGCGTCGTACACCTGCTGCGCCTCCTCGTCCTTCATTGCGGGCGACGTCCAGCCGCCTCGGGCGAGGTGGACCAACTTCCGGATCTTGGCGCGGATTTCGTCGGCTGCTGCGGTGGTCTGCATGGTGCTGCTCCTTCGTCTCGGGTCCCCCGGCCGCCGTGTTGACGGCCGGGGGTTGGCGCCCATCGGGGACGCCACCGCGCCAGCGGGGGGACCTCGGCGCGGGGTACGGGGGGATGGTCAGAACCGCCACCAGCCGTCGTGGTCCTCGGGTATCGCCGGGTAGTTGTCGAGCATCGGCTCAAGCAAGGTCAGGTGGAGCGCCATGGTGAACGGCTCCTGCGCACCCCAGTACCGCTCACCGTCCCAGCGGCCGTGGCAGTCGCCGCCGTACCGGCCGTCCATGTCAGCGGCGAGCACCGCGCGGGGATCGGTGAGATCCAGGGGAGCCGGCAGGTAGTGGCTCCACAGCTTCAGCGTTCCGAGGCACGCCCGGGTGGTGCCGTCCTTCCGGCGGAACCAGACGGCGCTGACGTGGCCGCTGTAGGCGATGCGGTCGCCGCGCTCGTGCTGCTCGCCGGTCAAGGTGGACAGGTCGACGGCGAAGGACTTGTGGGAGATCAGGAAGCGGGTCTCGCGGATCACGGGGCGGGGCTCCTCGGGTTGGGTGCCCTGCTGCCGGCCGGTGGCATCCGGCAGCAGGGAGGCGGGGTGGGGGTTAGGCGCGGACGGGCAGGTCGGGGCGCAGGGCCCGCAGTTCGGCGTCGGTGGCGGCCCACCCCTCAGCAGCGATGGCGGTGAACCGGGCCCCGCAGCCTGCTCCGGGCTGCGGGCTGTATCCCGACACGTCGCGGTGGTGGGTGACGCCGCTGATGAGGGTGCCCATCCGGCAGTTGCTGCACCGGGAGGCCAACGAGCCCACGAGGAGCGTTGCGGTCAGTTCGGCGGCGGGTGCCGGGGCCGGGGTCAAGTCCTGCACGGTGGGTTCCTCAGTTCTCGTCGTCTGCGGGTTCGTCGTCGCGGTCGTAGAGGCCGGGCTCAGCGGTCGGCGATGCGTGCGGCGTTGCTCATGTCCGCGTCGGTCTGCGGGGTGCCGCCGCCGTTGACGAGGAGGTACACGGCCGCTTCCTCCTGGACGGTGGCGACGTGGGCCACGGCGACCGTGAGGTGCGACCGGTTCTTGAAGTGCCGCTGCCGGACCAGGCTCAGGCCCGACCAGCGGACGTAGGCTCCGTCGTCGGTCGCCTCGGTGGCGGTCACGTCCTCCGCCGGGAACCAGGAGGCGGGCACGGCGAACAGGTCGTCGAACCAGTCGTAGGCGGTGGTCAGGCGCTGCTGCCCGTCGATGCACGCATAGATCGGGGCGTTGTCGTCCCGCTTGGCCATCAGGTTCGCGCTGCGGTCGTTGAGGATGACCACGCCCGTCGGGGTCCCGGTGAGCCACGAGCGGACCAGGGCGATCCTCTGGTCCAGCGTCCAGACCCGGCCGCGCTGGTAGGGCGGGTTCATCTCGATCCCGAACGACTCCCGGAAGGACCGGGCCAGCTCGTGAATCTGGCGGTCGCCCGTCGAAAGGCTGAGGACGTCCAGGGGTTCGGTCGTCTGGCGGGTCATGGTCGGCTCCTCAGCCTTCGTCGTCGGTGTCGTCGTCGCGGTCGCCCCACTGCCGGTCCCAGGCGGCGACCTCTGCGGCCGTCTCCTCCCAGGGCGGGAGCGGCGGGGGTGCGGTGGTGGTGCGCTCGGCGGTGAAGTTGGGCTACGCGGCCTCCGCGACGATGGCGTCGGAGAAATCGAGGAACCGTCGACTGTCCAGGAACACCTGCGCCTGCCTCATGTCGCGCCGGATCATCGCGAGCGACAGCTCCTCCACGCGCCCGTCTGCGCTGCGCCCACTCGCACTGAGCACGATGTGCCCCGTAGCGTCTTCTGCAGCGTCCAGCCAGCACGGGATCATGTGCTGCCACCACGTCAACGGGCGAGGAAACTCCCACCCCGGCTTGACCTTGATCGACGGGTCGATGCGGATCCTCGCCTGGTCGATGACGATGCGGTCCATGACGTCTCCTTGCTGGACGAGTGCGAGTTGGGCGGCGGTGGAGTTGGTCTACGCGCACCTCGCGAAGTCGGCACCAGTGATCCGGTCAACCCGGAACGTGGTGTCCTCGGCGTCACGCCGGTCGTAGGCGCGGAGCAGGACGTGTCCGGCGGCGGAGAGGGTCAGTGCGCGGGGCTCGATGGTCCGGGTGGACTGTTCGCCGTCCGACCGGGTGTAGCTGATGGCGACCGCTGCACCGTTGTCGATGGCCCGGTACAGGTCGGCGATCAGCCGGAACTGGTGGCCACGGATCGCGGAGACCAGGGCCTGGGTGATGTGGCGGGCGGCGGTGATTGTGCGGCGGATGAAGCGGATCGAGGCGCGCATCTGGTTCCCCCTGCGGTGCGGTGTGCGGGTGGTGGGTGCGGGGCCCGCCCCGGGTGAGGGGCGGGCGGGGGTGGGTCAGGCGGTGTGCGCGTTGCGGTAGGCGATGAGCATGTCGATCACGTCATCGACGCGTCCGGCTTCGAGCGACCGGAACAGGGCCGGAAGGCGGTGCCGCTCGTTTTGCTCCAGCAGGCTGAAGCCCTGGTGGGCCGTGAAGTCGATGTCGCCGCAACGGCGGCCGTCGCGCTCTTCGGCTCGCGCGTACATGACCTTGATGAGTCGGTAGTAGTTGCGGTCAGCGGCCTTGATACGGCGCCGGTCGCGAGCCGAGGGGACCTTGCCCGTGCCGGTGCAGTTGCGGCACTGGACGGGACCGTTCGGGAGGTGGAAGGTACCGGTTGCCTTGCAGCGGCGGCAGGGGCGCTTCGGGTCGAGCAGCTCGATTGCCGTGCTCTCCTTCTGCGGCTCCGGCGCGGGTTCCGGGTGGGTGTCTGCCACGACAGTGGGAACGCTGGTCCAGTTCTTGCCGGTGGTGGCGAAGTCCGATGCGTAGTGGTCGAACCGCATGAACTGGACGCGGGAGGCGGGGTGGAGGGCGGCCAGGGTCTCGTACATGCCACGGGCGTAGTCCTCGGCGTAGGTGCCCATCACCACGCCGTTGACCCTGTACGTCCACACAGTGCGGATCGGGGCGGTGATCGTCGCGGCCATGTCGTTCTCCCCTGCGGTTCGTTTGGTGTAGCCACACCGTATCGAGAGGTGTAGCCACACCGCAAGGCATTCGACAAAGAATCATGTGGCTACACCCAGACTCCCGTCCCATTGCCAGGTGTGGCGACACGCCTGTACGGTTCCCGCATGCCAAACGTGCCGAAGACGCCCATCAGCCGCTTCCGAATCGATCCCGAAGAGTGGCGCGACTTCAAACACGCTGTGGGTACACGAGACCGCTCGGTCGTCATCCGCGACTTCATCGCTTGGTATCTCAGGCGACCCAATGCCAAGGCGATCAAGCGGCCCGAGGTCGACGAGTGGCTGGCCGCCGCGAACGCCGAGCGCGAGGCCGAGGCTGCGCAGAAGCGCAACGCCTCCTCCTGACCCGCCCGACCCCGCCTCCCACCCCCGCCCTGGTGCGGTGTTTCCGCATGCCCGCCCCCGGTCAGCGGGATGCCGGTCAGCCGTCACGGGCGGGCCCATTCCGGCCGTTGCCCGGCTGTATCGGCGGCGGCGGAGCATGCGGGTCGGTCGGCATGCCAACTGCGGGTGACGGTGGTCGTGCCGGTGCTGCTGGCCGTGGTCTGGCTGTGCGTGACGGTCGCCGCGTCCCGGAGCCGCCGCCCGCAGTGATCACACCGCACCTGCCACCCATCCCGGCCCCCAGCCGCGTTGAGCTCCGAGCGCAGGTAAGCGCAGTGCCGGTGCCAGCGGGACAGGACGCCGGTCAAGGCCAGGAGGGCAACCGCCTGAAGGACGGCAGGGACGATGGTGCTCACTGGCCGGCCTCCGTCTGGTGCGGGGTGGCGCCGGTCGGTTTGCCGAGGATCCGCAGGATCATCCATCGGGTACCGACCCCGTCGTCGTTGCTGGTCTGCACGTACTCCCGGATCTCGGCGAGCGTCTCGTCCCGCCGCCGCACCTGCTGCTGCAGCTGCTCGATGGCGGCCTGCGCACGATCCGGCTGGGGCGGCAGCACGGCCAGGACGGCGTCGGCGAGGTCTTCGGCCTCGCAGTTCGCGAACGGGCCGCCCGTGGCGTGCAGGACTTCGGCGAGCTCGGCTCGCAGGCTGCGGTGAAGGTCGGGCCGGTCGCAGCAGGTGTCGAAGCCGCCGTGGATGGGCGACTCCACGTCGCCGCTCGTCGGGCAAAAGTAGATGGCCCCGGGCGCGGGGCTGCTCACGTCGATGGCGAGGAGCATGGAGTCCGCGAACTCGGCGCGGATCCGGTCGGCGATCGACCCCGCCCAGCGTTCGGCGTTGTCGACGTCCGGGGCGTGGACGGTGATCGTGACAGCCGACGTGGCGCCCGGGTTGTCCGCCGCGTCTCCGCTGGCCACCGGGTTATCCGGGGCTGTCCGGGCGAGCCGAGCGTTCACCGCTGCGGCCATCTCCGGCGACCGGAGGACGTCGACCGCGCGCAGAGGTCCGCCCGTCACGGCTGGGTCCACCCCCGGGCAGGCGACGGGGTCCATGCCGGGCTGGGCGTGCCATTCGTGGGCCACGTGCGGGCGCTGGAGGAGGGCGAAGCTGCACGGGATGGCGGGCTGGTCGGTCATCGGCTCTCCTTCGACGCGCAGCCGGGGTGCACCGCGATGACGACGCTGGTGATGGTCCGGCGGACGGTGCGGTAGGTCGTCTCGGAGCGCGAGTCCATGAACCACGCCGCGTCGGCTTCGGCCTGCTGTGCAGTGGCTGCGGGATCTTCGGTTTCTACGAGCCACCGGCCGCTCGTCAGGAGGCGTTCGATGACGTACTCGTCTCGGGCGGGACGGGCTTCGGGCTGGTCGGTCATCGTTGGCTCTTCTCGTCGCGGGGCAGGCTGTCGGGGTTGATCACGTCGGGGAGCGGCACGTCGTCGACCGGCCGCCCGTACACGGGACGGCGATCGGGTCGGGGCGGCGGCTCGAGGCCGGCCTCACCACACGCCGTCACGGGGTCGGGTCGATCGGGGTGATAGCGGTGATGCGGGCTAGCCGGAACAGCCACTTCTTCACGGGGGCTCCGGGCCCCGTCCGGCAGGGGATCCAGGTCGCCGCTTCGCTGTTGGCCCAGGCGGGAGTGCCGATGAGCTGGCGCATCTCCTCGATGCGTTCGGTGGGCAGATCGACGGTGATGGTTTCAGGGCCGTCGGTGTCGTCGGGCTGCCACGTAAAGCGAGCGAGCACGTTGGTCCTTCCGGTGGCCCGGCCGCGAGGTGCAGCCGGGCATGGGCGGGGTGGTCCTACTGGTTGATCAGGCGGGCGATGCGGATGGCGTGCGGCGCGACGGTTTCGTGCCAGTCGGGGTGCGCGGTCGTGGTGAGCCGGGTCGCTTCGGCGTCCAGCCAGTCGGCGAGCGCGGCCCCGAGGTCGGAGTCGACGGGGATGGTCAGGCCGGGGAGATGGAGCGGGTTCCGCAGCTGGAATTCGGCGGCCCGGATCTCGTCGACGACGGTCTGCCGTGGGCGGCTCATGACGCCGACCCATCGCACCCGAGCCGATGACACCAGCGGCCGAGGCGTGCCCCCCACCCGGTCCACGCCGTCGTCAGATGCCCGCACGGGCACGGCCAGTGGCGGCCGGTGCAGTCGTGCCGGATCGGGGTCACGGGGTGGGCGAGGCTCTGTGCGCCCGCGTGAGCGCCGAACGGGGGGTGGGGGTGCCGCTCGGTTCCGGCAGCGGGGGGTTCGTCGTCTCCAGGGGCCGTCCAGTGGCTTCCTGGGGCACGGTCGGGGGTTACGGAAGATTCGCTCACGGCTAGTCGCTCCCGGTTGTGGGGGTTTGGGGTGCTTCGAGACCAAGCTGTACGGCGGCCAAGTGCACGGCGTCCGTGATGGACACCTCGCCGTCGGATGCGGCTCGGATCGACAGGGCCCGGACGTGAAGGTCGTCGGCCAGCGCCTGCTGATCCGGCGTCAACGACCGAACCCGGCCTCGAGGGCGCCTGCTCGGCTCGTAGCGGTCGGCGGGATCGGAGGATCGGATGTCACCCATGCGAGCCCCCAGAGGCCGCCACGTTGGCTCTGGGGGGCCGAACGCCCGTCGCCCGGGGCTCGGGAGCACCCAAGCCCTCAGCGGGGCCCTGAGAGCCGCTGCGGGCCATGAGCTCGATCAGGAAGCGGCCGACGTTCGCCGCCACCTCCTCCAGCGGGCCGCTGGCCCAGCCGCCCGGCGGAACCAACGCCGCCCAGACGTGCCCTTGCACCGACACGGCAGCAACTGCCGCCTCCGCAGGCTCGGCCCGGCGACGCAGCGCCAGCACCTCGCCCTTCAGCCGCCGGTTCTCCTCGGTCAACCCGCCTGCCGAACGCCGCGCCGAGTCCAGTGCCGCGAACCCCGCCCGCAGCAGCGCGCCCTCGTCTGCCGTCAGGTGCCGGGCCGCACGGTCCACGAGATTCGCCAACTGGGCCGGCGTCACGCCGGTCACGCCTGGACCTCGCCGTCGAAGTCGGCGGCCAGCCCTGCGTCCGTGAACCTGATCGGCTTGCCCAGCGACCTGGCGTAGTCGATCTCGCCGCGGGTGGACTGGCCCACGTAGTCGCCGACGACGAGCACTTCATCGGCCAGCAGGATCTTGCGCCGGTGCAGGATGTCGAGCTGCACCTTGAGGATCTCCGCGTCCTCCGGGTCCGCCCACAGCTCGTGCTCGACCTTCATGTTGCAGCCGACCGACAGGACGATCCGGCCGCGCGCCGTCAGCCGCAGGTTCGCGTCGGCGAACTCGTCCATGAACCGGGTCGAGCCACACAGGACCACGATCGGCGGCAGGCCCAGGCCGGTCTTCGCCTTCGCCAGCGTTTCCTCGGCGGTCAGGTACTCGGGGTACGACATCAGGACTCCTTCGGGTTGCCGCCGGCCGCGGCCAGTCGGTCGATGCGGGTGAGTTCGCCGATCTCGAGGTGGATGACTCCGACCTCGTAGAGCCAGGTGATCCACACGGGTTCGATGCCGGGGGCTGCCGCGAACTCCTCGTTGGTGAGCCCGCCGCGGGCATACGCCGACGTCCGGTCGGCCAAGGCTTGGAGGTCGGCGGCGGGGATCCAGCGGACGTTTGCCGTCTCCCGGGTCGACGGGTTCAGGTCGCCGGTGACGGTGGCGTGAAAGACCGTCCACTGGTGGCCGACGCCGCGCGGCCCGGGGTTGCGGCGGCACCGGTTGTCACGCCAGCCGTCGGCGATCGGGCGCAGCGACTCGACGGTCAGCCCCAGCTCCTCGTGCACCTCGGCTCGGGCGGCATCCTCGACGGTGCCGTGCTCGTCGACGTGACCGGCGGCCGGTGCCACGCCGGGCGGGAACGTGGCCCGGTTGAACATCAGGTAGTCGCCGTCGGCGTTCTGGATGATCACGCCGACGGATGCGTTGTCGCAGGTTTTCACGGGCTTCTCCTTCGGGTTGGGCGGTACGGGATTCAGCGTGCGAGCCACAGCGCGCCCGCTACGATCAGGACAATTCCGCAGGTCACAGCCACGACGCCGAGGCGGGACGACGTGTACGCGGAGGAGCGGTGGGTCATGAGGCGGGCTATCAGGCGGCGCTCCCGTACTGGCCGGAGCCGGTGCGGGCGAAGATCCGCCACACGGTGCGCTCCGAGCAGCCGACCCGGGCCGCGATCACCGGGACGGGCAGCTCGTGGCGGCGCAGGCGCAGCACCGCGGCCTCACGCTCAGCCGGGTACAGCCGGGCGGGCGGATCGCCCGCTGCAGCGCGCTCGACGGCAACCGTGTCGACCGAGGACCGCAGCACCGTGCACACCTGGCACCGGCGGTGCCCGTGCGCGGTCAGCGTGAACGGGTGGCCCGGGTGCTTCAGGTCGAACTGCTTGCGGAACCAGGCCCGGTACTCGGCCCGGTGGCAGGCACGGCAGTACCGGCGGCCGTCGCCCCGGACTCGCAGGTTCGTGGCCCGGTCGTGGCCGTGCGGGCAGGTGCCCGTCGCGGAGTTAGTCCCGGTCACGCGGCGGCCTTCCGGTTGGGCACGGCGTGCAGGTGGCGGCGGGCGGGGCGGGCGCGTTCGTCGAGGGCGGCTTCCAGGGCCCGGTAGTGAGCGGCGGCCTCGAGGGCGGTCGTCGCCCGACGCGGGGCCGATGGACGGGCGGCCGGGGTGCGGGCGCCGCCGAACGTTCCGTCGGGGATGGACTCGGCGAGGAGGCGGTCGAGGGGGGTCACGACACGTCCCCGAACTCAAGCGTGGCGTGCGACAGACGGAGGGCCGCGGCCTCCGCATACGGCTCGTGGCCTTCGATGCCGATTGCACGGCGTCCGGCCTGGCGGGCGGCGTCGAGGGTGCTGCCGGACCCGGCGAACGGATCGAGGACCAGACCGCCGGGCGGGCACGCGTACCGGATCAGCGGGTCCAGGATCCCGATCGGCTTCTCCGTAGGATGGAGGCTGCGCCCGTGCATGTTTGCGACCTTCACAACTGAGCGGGCTAGGCGTGATCCGTCGTCGATGTAGAGCGCTGATCCGATGTCGCCGGTGTGGGGTGGCTTCGCGGTGCGCAGCGCTGTCTTCGTGGCCTGCCGCACGACCTGCTTGGGAACGTCGTGGTGGATTGATCGCCACTGTCCGCGGTACCAGTGCAGGGCGAATTCGTGCACCCGGCGGAATCGGTCAGTCGTAAAGCCGGTGCCGTTCGGCTTCTCCCACACCATGTCCTGCGAAAGCTTCCAGTCCGCTTGGCCGAAGTCGTCGCGCCGGTCGAGGAACATGCGCATCGACCCGAAGCACCACATGCTGCTCGCGGCGGTAGCAGCGAGGGCGGGCCACCCGTCGGGCCACCGGTCCCACGCCAGGGACGTCTCGGCATACGGCGGGTCGGCCACGAGCAGATCCGCCTGCAGCCCGAGTGCGGGGATGATCTCCCGGCAGTCGCCGAGGTACAGCTCAACCTGATCGTCGGCGTAGTACGGGGTGGCGCTCATGCCATGGTCCTTTCGGCTTCGGTGGTCCGCTGCGGGTGGACGGCCCCGCCGGGCAGCGGCCACCCGTCGGCACGGCAGGGGGTACCGGGCGCGACCCGGCAGGCCAGGCGGTTCATGCGGCTTCCCCGTGCTCGAAGCGGGCGGTGCGGCCGAGGAGGTAGGCGGCGTCGAGGTGGGGCAGGTCGTTGCCGTCGGCGATGGGGAGGGCGCGGGTCATGTCGATGTCGGGGCGTTGGGTGGTGCTGCGGCAGGCGGGTTGGATCATGGAGCCGCGCCGGTACAGCTCGTCGTAGAGGTCGAGGTCGTCGCCGGCCAGACCAGCGGATCCGCGGCGCCGGGCGTCCGGGACGGGCATGAACTGGTGGAGCCCGTAGCGGGGCCCGGTGAAGGCGCAGGATCCGCCGCAGTTGGTGCCGATGGCCGCGGACCGGCTGATCGACCAATGGGCGTAGGTGCCCTCGGCCCGCGGGATACCGCCGAGGATCAGCAGGTTCGTCATGTGGAAGCCGTCGGCGCGGCCGAGTCCCTGGGTGGGGTGCACGGCGTCGCACAGCAGGTCGAGGTCCAGCCGGTCTTCGGCGCCCTTGACCTCGATCCACCAGTTCAGGTCGGTGAGGTAGAAGTCCGGCAGGTACGGCCGGCGGCTCTCGCCGATGCGGTAGCCCTGGGGTTCGTACTCCCAGCGCAGGTTGAGGCTGTCGAAGACGACGGCCCAGCGGGCTTCGAGCCGGGAGCGGAAGCGGTGGCCGCCGTAGTACGTCTCGATGGCTTGGATGGTCATGACGCCTCCCGCTCTTGCGGGTCTTCGTCGTAGGTGGCGATGGCCAGGCCGCCGTTGTTGATCGGGGTGGGCTGATAGTCGGACATCTGCGCCATGTCGGCGATGCGGGCGTAGTGCCCTTGGAACGCAGCTGTGAGCGTGGCGCGGGGCCCGCCGCGGTGCTTGTCGACGATGAGGTCGACTTCGCCGGCGCGCGGGGAGTCCGGCTCGTGGAGGTCGGGGCGGTGGATGAGGATCACCATGTCGGCGTCCTGCTCGATGGCCCCGGATTCGCGGAGGTCTGCGATGGTGGGCCGCTTGTCGGTGCGCTTTTCGCTGTCCCGGTTGAGCTGCGACAGGACGATCACGGTGATCCCGAACTCCTTGGCGAGAAGCTTCAGCCCGCGGGAGAGGGCGGACACGGCGACCTGCCGGGACTCCGCCCGTGGGGCCTGCATCAGCTGGAGGTAGTCGACGATCACCATGCGCAGGCCGACGGTGCGCACGAGCTGCCGGATCTGCCCGCGGAGCGACGGGAGCGACACGCTGGTGGCGTCGTCGATGTAGAGCGGGGCCGGCTTGATCCGTTCAGTGGCGACGGCCAGCCGGTAGGCGTCGTCGATGCCGACGGTGCCGTGGCTGATGTGGTGCAGCGGCACCCGGCATTCGGCGGACAGGATCCCGCCCATGATCTCTTCGCGGCCCATCTCGAGGGATGAGAAGAGCGTGGGGATCCCGTTCGCAATGGCTGCGGCTCGAGCGAGGCCTTGCCCTGCGGTGGTCTTCCCCGCGCCGGGCCGGGCCCCGATGATGATCAGCCGTCCGGGGGCGAACCCACCGCCGGTGAGGGAGTCCAGGTCTAGGAGTCCGGTGGGGATCCGGTTCTCGGTGGTGGTCGGGGTGACGGCCCGCTCGACGGCGGCGGCCCACAGGTCGCCGATGGGGGTGGGGATTCCGCCGGCGTCGCCGCGGACGATGGCGTCGAGGTCTGCCTGGGTGGTGGCCACGTCCGCGTCGGGGTCGAATGCCGGGGACATGCCGGCCTGCTGGGCGCGGATCCCGAGGTCGACCATCCGGCAGGCGGCGGCGGCCTTGGTGACCCGGTCGGCGTACCAGGCGGCGGAGCAGGACAGGTGGGCGTCGTCGTACAGCAGCGACAGGTGCGGGCCGTCGAGGGGGACGATCGGCAGGTAGCCCTCGGCCCGCCACTTGCGGAGCTGCCGGTCAACGGCCGGCCACGGCACGGGGCCTTCGGTGATCTCCGCCCGCAGTTCGTCAACGGCGTGCCATACCCAGGCCAGGCGCTGGTCGGTGAAGTCGACCGGGTCGAAGCTGTCGGCGAGGTCGTCGATCAGGTGCGGCCGGGCCATGACGGCGGCGGCCACGACGCGCTCGGATCCGACGTCGCTGGGCCGCACGAACCGGCCCTCCGTGGGGGCGTCGTCGAGCGGCGCGTCCCACACGTTGGTGTCGGTCATCGGGCACCTGCGCGGCGGAAGTCGGGGCCGTCGACGACGTGGACGGTGCACATCTCGGTGAGGCGGGAGGCGACGCGGGGGCCGACGAACTCGGCGAGGGCGTTCGGCGGGACGTCGGCGGTGATCAGCAGCGGGAGTTCCTGGACGTACCGTTCGTCGACCAGCTCGTACAGCCGTTCCTGCGTCCATTCGCTGGGGCGGGCCGCGGCGACGTCGTCGAGGATCAGCAGTCCAGCGGCCTTCGCGGCTTTCAGGACGGCGTAGGGGTTCTGCGGGGAGTCGGGGCGCAGCGCGTCGAACAGTTCGGTGGCCCGGTGAGCGACGAGCGTCGGCATCCCGTTGATCAGGGATTCGTTGAGGCATGCGGTGGCCCACAGCTTGGCGGCCTGCCAGGCGAGGTGGGTCTTGCCGCGGCCCATGCGGCCGACGATGGCCAGGCCGTCGGCCTTGAAGCCGAGGCTGGCCCACTGGCTGATCGGTGCGGGGACGTCGATGGTGCTGCGGTAACGGGCCGGGGTGGCGGCGTCGATGCGACCCAGGGCAGCTTCGGCACGCTCGCGCAGCCAGGCCTGGTCGCCCTCGTCGTGGCGGTCAGCTTGCGAATCCACTGTGGAACTCCTCGTCGGTGTAGCCGGAGTGGGTGGGGCCAGTTGCGGCGGGTTCGGGTTCGTCCTCGTACCGGGCGCTGCGCAGCCATCCGGCCGGGTACTTGATGAACTGGGGGTCTTTGCCGCGCTTTGCGAGGGCGTAGGCCTCGGCGGCGGTGATGATCTGAGCGGGGTCGGCCCCGTCCTTCAGCGCGGCCTTCCACGCCTTGCGGGCGTCGGGCTTCGCCATGCGCTTCGGGTAGGCCTTCCAGAAGATCTCGAACTCGGCGAGGTGGTCGTCTGCCTGTCGGCTGGCGGTGGCCGGGGGCGGCGAAGACTCCAGCGAGTCGAAGAGCGAGGGGGCATCGTCATCGCTCGGCGCCGCAGGCGCTGAAGAGTCTTTAGGTTCAGTAGTTGGTTCAGGTAGTTGGTTTGGGTGACGCCCACGCCACCCCACTTGCGACGTGGGCGTCACCCCATCAGCGACGTCCACGTCACCGGTGACGTCCACGTCACCCCTGACGTCCACGTCACCCGTCAAATCGGACGACGCCAGTGCTGAGCTGGGCTTCTTCCTTCCGCCACGCTTACGGGATGACGCCAGCGTCACCCGTGACGCCAGCGTCGTCTCATCGCGACCGGCGCGGCCGTCCTGAACGACCCATTCGACGGCCAAGTCGTAGACCTCCGGGCGCTTCCCGGCAGGCAGGTGCGCGGCCTTGCTCTGATCTCCAAGACGGATCAACTTGAGCTCCACCAGCTTCTTGAGGTCCCGCTGGACTGACCGCGGGTCTTTGCAGGCGTAAGCAGCGAGGCGCGGAACGGACGGGTACGACCCCTTGCCGGCCTTGTCCGCGTGGTAGGCCAGTCCGGTAAGGACGGCTACCAGTTGGGGAGGCATGGGTGGAGCCAGCTCCATCGCCCATTTCATGGCCTCAGTGCTCACGTGATCTCTTCTCGGAGAGTGCTTCGGACGGGTTGAAGGCGTGAGGAACCAGGCCCTCTAGGGCGGCTTGAGCAGATGCCGCACAGCCCCTTCAGCACTCTCTGACTCTACCCCAGGGTGACCGGTCAGTGGATAGCCAAAAGAGATCAACTTGCTATCCGTGGGGTGTGCGCCTACTGGATGGTCAGCTACATTGGTCACATGACAACGAAGGGGACCCCCGGCCGCGTTATCCGCATCGACGACGAGACGTGGGATTTCTTCGAGCTGGTCTGCGACGAGAAGGGCCTGGGCAGGGCAACCGACCTGCGCATGTACGTCAAGCGCGAAGTTGCCGCCTTCCGCCGCAAGAACCCCGATGCGAAGCCAAAGCCCAAGCCGCGCGCCAACGCCGAGTCCTGACCCCCGGCGCACCCGCGCGCTCGCGTTCATCCCTCCTCCTCCCTCCCGTCCCCGCGGTGGTTGCCGCGGGGCGTTGTCGTGTGCGGTGGGCGGGGCCGCCGGGTGGGGCGGCCCCGCGGTAGATCAGGCGTCGGGATACTCATCCGGCATCTGCATGCCAGGGCGGCCGTTGCTGAGGTTCGGCTTGAGGTGCACTCGGCAGCCGGCTTCGCGGGCCTGGGCGACGATGCGGGCGACCCACTCGAACGGCGGGGCGAAGGCTGGTACGGTCCCGGTCGGCTGCCGTGTCTCGGTCTGGGCGCCGATGACGACCCAGTCGAACATCGACAGGTCGGTGAACTCGAGGGGCTCCCGTAGCGGTTCGAGGGACAGCCACTTCACCTTGACGTCGTCGAGTTGCCGGAAGGCGTCCTCGGCGATCCGCACCCGCTTCTGCTCATCTACGGACGTGCCGACCCAGGCGCCCTTCGGCATGTCCAGGCCCACGTACCGGGCGGGGAACTTCGTGAGCGTGATGTAGTCCCACTCGGGCGTGGCGAGCATCGACGCATGGACCCGGTTGATCCATTCGTCCGGCACCCAGCGGCCGTAGAGGTCGGCCATGGAGCAGACGAACACGCGGCGGTACGCGGGGTCGTCGAGGTGTGCGGCGGGGATGGTGGTGTTCGCTGGCGCGTCGAGTCGCTCTTCGTGGAACAGCGGCGTGAAGCCGACGGGGTAGGCGCTGCTGTATCGCTCGCTCGTGGCGATCTCGCGGGCGTAGCAGTAGGTGCAGCCGTGGAGGCATCCGGTGACGGGGTTCCAGGACCACGACGCCCAGGAGATGCCTGCGCCTTTGGTCTCGTTGAACGTGGCCTTCGACTGCGGCTGCGGGTACTGGACTTCGGTGCCGTCGTTGGTGCGTAGCGTCAGCATGACGGCGGTCGGCTTCGGCGCCGGCTCGGGCTTCGGCATCGCGGCAACCCGCTGGCGACGCTGCTTGTCCGCAGCGTCGAGGGCGAGGGAGCCAGCACGGACCTTCGCAGCGAGGTCTGGGGTGTCGCGTTGTACGGCCTTGGCCTGCTGGACTGCTCGACCCGACGCGCCAACGACGCGCGCGGCCCGTTCCCTGGATTCCCGCATGTAGCTATCCGGGCGGACCGTCTCCGACCCCTTCCCGAATTCCGGCAGATCTGCCGGAATTGTTTCACTCACCGTCACCTGTGGACGCGATGCGTTACCGATGGGTCGGCCGACCTTTGTGGCTTCGCTGTAGAAGCGCTCGTATTCCAACGCCATGAGCGCCTTCTGGCCGGGGTTCATCTGCCGCCTGGCCAGGTTCTTCGACACGATCAGGTCGAGGAGCATCGTCTCGGTGTAGCGCTCGGAGAGCGTCTCGAAGACGGGGTCCGACCCGGCTTCCTCACAGGCCCGCCACCGGTTGCGACCGTCGATGAGGACGGTGCGGTTGTGGTTCAAAATGATGGGCTCACGCAGCCCGTTGCGCTTGATGTCGCGGACCAGTTCGGTGAATTCGTCGCCGTCGATCAGCGGGAAAGCCTCAGCGAATGCGTGCACCTCGTATGGGCCAAGCTTCGCCATGTCAGTTCTCCTTGCCGTGTATCTCGCAGTGGCAGCGGTGACAAACCGCTGAGAGGTTCTCTGGGATGTCGAACGCACCCCATGGCGGATATCGCCAGTGATGCGGCTCAGTCGGCGGGCGCACCCCGCAGTGCTCGCACTTGCCGCCCGCCCGCTCGAACGCTGCGGCACGCACCGCGAGAAATCGCGGATGGCGCAGGTACTCGCGGTACGTTCGGTATGGGGCTTCTCCGGGAGAGGGCGCCTGATAGTGGCGACCCATCAGGCGGCATCCTCAATGCCGAACAGTCCCCAGTCATCCGGATCGTCGTCTGGTCCGTCCGGGGCCTGTTCCGGCGGCGGCAGCATCGCGAGCCGCTCGGCGCGTCCCGCTGCAATCCACTCCGCCTCGCGGCCGACCAGCTTCTGACGCTCCGGCTTCTGCAGGAACAGCCTCAGCTTTTCTTCCTGGAACGCATCTGCATCGTCGAGGAACCAACTAAGTGCGGTGCCCTTGCCGATCTTCCGGAAGGCCGTCTCTGCAACCTTCTCGGTGGTCGTGCGCCACTTCCGGGCCGTACCGATCAGGTACGCCCACTGCGCCTCGTCCCGGGAAATCGATGCCAACAGTAGGTCGCGGTGCGCCGGCAGCGCCGCTTGCTGGGATTCCACGGTGTCGAACCAGTCGATGCGCTCGCCTATCGGCAGCCGCTTGATCCCCGCCACATTGCAGCCCATCGTCGAGAATGTCCGGAACAGCCACGTGGTCTGTGCAATCTCGGCCGCGAACGTCGGGCGCATAGCCCATTCGGTGATGGCGTTCGGGTCGTTGACGACGAACACCGCATGGTTGCGTGTGATGTGGTCGATCGATGCGGTGCGTCCACTGCTGTTGTGGGTGCGGAGCGCGACGCGGGTTCCGATCTCCCAGCGGGTCTCGGCCACCTGGCTGTAGCCCAGCTCGGGGAGGTGAACGGCAAGGTTGGTAAGCAGTCGGTCGTAGGTGGCTGCCTGGATCTCGTACAGGTCGATCTCTACCGGCTTCGTCGACTTGGTCGCGTGCCGGGCGAGGATGCCCGGCGAGCATGCGGACGCCCAGTCGAGGCCATCGATGCGGGCTGCATCGCCTGCGGTGAGGTCGATCCAGGAAAGCGCCCTGGCGTCTGCGATCTTGGCGGCAGCCCCGACCTCCTGCCCGAGCATGCTGCCGAGGAGGTCATGCTTCGCGGGTGTGCGCCAGCTGCGTCCGACGTTCATGTGCTTGGCCACGAGGGGCCCTTCTTTTGGTTGGGTGGGGCGTTGTCGTGTGCGTTACAGGTCTGCGCCGATGCGGCGGAGTCCGGCGCGGGCGTTCTGCTGGGTGCGTCGGCCGCCGCGGGGTGTGGCCGGCACGGTGACGGTCTGACCGCCGGGCGAGGTGCACCGGTAGTGGCCGGAGCGGGCGAGCCGTATCGTGAAGCCCTGTTTTCGGAGCCGGGCCAGCAGCTGCTGGATGTCCTTGTTCATGCCGCTGCCTCCTCGTCATCGGCGCCAGCTTCGGCGTCGAGCGCTTCCCGGTACCGCTTGATGGCCTGGCTGAGGCAGTCCTTGGTGACGTGCAGGCGTTCGGCGGCTTCTTGCCGGCTGTGGCCTTGGGCTTCGATCTCGAGGCCGTCTTCGGCCAGCGCGGTGGTGCGCGGGGTCTTCCTGCCGTAGTCGGGGGTGGCCGTGGGGTCGTCGATGCTGTCGTCGTCCCACGCGGCGGGGCGAGCCCACTTGTTGGCCTTGGCAATGGCCAGGGCCTGGTTGATGTAGCGGGGGTGGACGCCGCGGCTGGCGGGGTCGACGTTCCACAGCTGGTCGTAGAGGCGGCGGACGGCACGGGCGGTGTCGGCGTAGACGCGATCGCTGCGGATGGTGCGGAAGAAGTTCCGCTTGTCCTTGCCGACGGCTGCGGCAAGGCGCGCTTGGGGCCAGCCGCAGGCGACGAGGGCTTGGAGCCGCCGCCGAGTTCCGGTGCCGTCGATTTCGACTGCGCCGGTGATGATGTCGAGGTTGGCGGGGATGGCGAGGATGGCTTGCTCGGTGGTGGCGCGGATGCCTTTGGAGGGGCCCCGGCCGCGGCTGGTGTTGCCGGAGACGAGGTTGGTGATGGTGCCGTGCCGCAAGTTGGCGGCCTGGGCGATGTGCGGTGTTTCGAAGCCGCGGGAGATGAGGAACAGGGCGTGGGAGCGGGCGGGCTCGGGGTTGACGTAGGGCTGCCAGCGTCCGTAGGCGACGAGGCGGGTGCGGGTGGTGTCGTACAGGCGTCGGGCTGCAAGGCACTTCTCGCAGTGGCAGCCGCGGCGTTGGGTGTTGGAGCAGTCGTGGGCGACCTTGGTGACGGGCGGCCGGGTGGCGGTGGTCACGGCTGACCTCCCGATCGGCGGAAGAGGTCGCGCAGCCACTCCTCGGACCCGGGCTCGACGTCCTCGAGCGGTTCGTCGCCGACGAGGAACGCGTGCTCGGGCATCGGCTGGGCTTTGGCGCCCGCGGCGGAGCGCCGGAAGTCCCGCTGGTCTGCGACGTCCTGCAGGTGGCCGCAGGCACGGTGGCACAGCTCGTAGGCGCCGTAGATGGCGAGGCAGATGGTGACGACGACGAGGCTGGTGATGACGGCCGCGAGCAGCGCGTGCAGGTTCATCGCCGCCCCCGCTTCCGCCACGGCTTGATGCGGCGTTCCCACACGTCGGTGAGCGTCGCGGCGATCAGGACGACCAGGATGGCCGCGGCGAGGAGGCCGCCGAGTTCGAGGCCGTTCATACGGACCACCGTCGGTACGGGATACCGGCGGCTTCGATGCGGCGCAGGCAGTCGGCGGTCCCGGTGGACTCTCCGACCTGGAACACGAGGGCGACGAGCGGGGCCCGGTCGACCATGACCTGGTTGCGGCGGTGGCCGGCGGTCGGGCAGAACTCCGAGTTGTCCCGCCGGGTACGCCGGTGGCCGGGTCGGCAGTCTGGTCCGCAGAGATCCCATTCGGCGGGGACGGGGTCGTGGCCGATGCCCTCTTCCAGGTGGGCTTTGGCCCAGTCGCCGATGATGGTGTCTGCTCCGGGTGCGGTGCCTTCGATGATGTCGATGCCTGCGTAGCCGTCCTGTCGGGCGTCGTGCCAGGTCTCGAGTAGGGCGTCGTGGATGGTGGTCGTGTCCGTCCAGGCGCGGGAGCCGAGGCCCAGAACCGGGGCGAGGTAGCCGTTCATGCGACCCTCCGGCTTGCTGCCCGGGTGCCGCGCCAGGTGCGGACGCCGGAGTGATGGGAGGTGGGCCGGTCGGAGCAGGCCCATCCGGCGGTCTTGATGTAGCCCTCGTCCTTGAGGAGCGTCATCAGGCGGCCCCAGTGGTGGGCGGGGTCGGGGGGTTCGGGGAGTTTGTGGGCGTCGGCGATCTCGAAGCAGGTGAAGACGCGCCCGGACTCAGCGGCGGCCACGAACTTCGGCCACACTTCGTCGAGCCACGTCTCGTAGTCCTCGACCCGGCGCCGGGCGGCGGGGACCTTCGGGGCGTCAACCACACCGTCCAGGCGCGGCTGCACGGGGGCGGTCATCGGACTGCCTCCCGCTCCTGCTCAAGGACTGCGGTCACGATGTCGGCGGCCGGAGTCCACAGGCCGAGGCGGCCCTTGCAGGGGACGGGCTCGGGCAGGGTGCTGACGTCGGTGAGCGTCCAGTGGTAGACGTTTTCGTCGCCCCAGGGTCCGCAGCACCGGCCGTCGTCCGAGTAGTGGCAGTCGCTGATGCGTGCGGTGGCGATGACGGCACTGCGCGTGTCGGGGCGGGGACCGTAGACGATGGCCGTCCGGTCGGGTGCGGCTGCTGCGTGGATGAGAACGAGGCCCCGGTAGTTGGTCTTCCAGGTGCGGTTCTCGAGGCGCTTCGTTTGGTGGGCGATGGCGTCCGCCCAGGGCTGGCGAATGGTCAGGGCCTTCATCGGGTGGCCTCCCGGCTGCGGACGCTGACGGGGGTCAGGTAGAGGACGCGGTTAACGGTGTTGCTGATGGCCTGCTGGAGTTCGGCGGCGAGGAGGCGCTGGGCGTCGCTGGTCAGGTCGCTGCTGACGGCGAGGTGCAGGGCGCAAGTCCAGGCGCCGTCGACCATCTGGTAGCCGAACGTCGGGCCGGGCTGGAGCCTGCTGGTCTCGAGGGCGTTGGCCCACTCTTCGACGGAAGTGGCGCGGAGCTCGAACGGCTGGTCGGTCATTTCGTGTTCTCCTAGGAGGGCCGCGCCCTGCCTGTTATCGGCGGGCAGGACGCGGCCGTAGTGCGGGTGGGCTACTGCGTGCTGCGGGCGCGGTTGTCCTGCGCGACCATCTCGTTGGCCAGCTCCTGGAAGAGCGCACTGGTCTGCGCTTCCGTCGCCTCCGCGATCGAGCCGCCCGTCACGCCCTGGCAGCGCTCCTCAAGGGCGGCCTTGTTCATGCCGAGGGCATCCGCGAGCTTGTAGATGTCCCACTCGTGCGGCAGGAGGTCGTCCGCGACCCTTGCGGGAGCGGGCGCCTGCTGGCCGGGAGCGCTGGCCTTGGCCGCCGGGGCGGGGCGCCTCAGTTCGGCTGCGGTCACGCGCGGCTGCGGGAACTCGTCGTCGATGGCAATCTCGCGGCGCTGGATCGACTTGTGCGTGATGAGGAGCTGGGCGATGTCCGGGCCGGTCCACGCGTCACGCGGTCGGCCGAGCTTCAACTCCAGCCGCTCGGCAGTCACGCCGAGGGAGTCGAAGACCTTGATGGCGCCGGAGATCCGGTCGGCGAGCGGCTTGCCGTCGCCCTTGTTCAGGGTTTCCCGGCACAGGTCTTCGGCCTCTTCGATGTACCAGTCCGGGAGCGTCGCGAAGATCGCCTCGCGCAGGCGGCGGGCACCGTTGTTCGCGTTGTTCTCATAGATGTCGCGCAGGTCGACGAGGGCTTCGACCTTGCCCTTCGCGAAGCGGGCGTGAGGGACGATGAACGTCAGGACGTGGCGGCTGTTCGCCTCGATGTCCCAAGCCCATGCCTGCATCTCGGACTGCTTGTACTCGTCGTCACGCCGCAGCTCGGAGACTCCGGACTGGAAGTTGCCCCACGATTGGGCGAGCGCCTTCGCCAGGTGAATAGACGATCCGTTGACGGCACCGCCGGCCCGCGGGAAGCGGTAGAACGCCTTGCCGGCGAGGGCCATGGACTGGCACGCGGACTGCATGGATCCGCGGGCGGTGGAGATGCTGCGGGGGAACTGGCGGGCCACGTAGATCGCGGCCTGGACTTCGGCGACAGCGCGGGACTGTTCGACCGCGGTGCCCTGGCCGAGACGGCTGGGCGCCGGGGCCGGGTTTTGCTGCTGGACGGGGTAGCTCACAGGTACTCCATGGATTCGCGCTTCTGGTCCCATTCGGGCTGGGCGATGATCTCGACGCCGTCGCTGTACGCCGGCCATTCGCCGGTCTCGGTGCACTCGCGGTAGATGTCGCGGGCAACCTGGTTCTTGGCGTGGCCGATCCGCAGGTCGAGGGCGTCGACCTGGACGACGGTGACGATGTACGGAGCGGTCTTCGACTGAAAGACCAGGAGGAACACGGCGTCCGGCCCGGCGAGGCCGAGGGCTTGGGCGCCTTCGATGCACCAGGCGGCCTGCGAGTGGTAGCTGCGGTCGCGGATGGCGTTCTGGATGGCCTTGATGTTGACGGCGGCGGCCGTCTTGTAGTCGGGGATGATCACCCGGCCTGCTCCGCCGGGGTTCGGCATCCAGTCCGGCCGGGCCCGGCAGGTGACCCCGGTGATCGGGTCGGCCCAGTACATGGACTGCTCGGGCTTGCCGCCGGCCGGGTCGAAGATGGTGCTGGCCACGGGGTGACGCCGCAGGGCGTCGGCCATGCCGTGGACCATGTCGTAGTCAGCCCGCTTGAGCGGGATGGCCCCTACTGCGCGGGCTGCGGCGGCTTGGGCTTGGGCGTCCTTGGTGCGCCAGTCGTTGACGTCGCACGAGGCGAGGTCGGGGCCTTCGCCGAGCACCAGCTTGTGGGCGGCCGTGCCGATGTCGAATTCCTTCTTGGCCTTCTGGGCGTGCTTGCGGTCATAGTCGAATTGGGCGGGGCATCCGGGGGCGAGGAGCTTGCGGGCGCCGCTGGACGAGAGGCTGCGGCCGGGGACGATGTCCCGGTGGTAGTCCTCGAGGGACAACTCCTCCGCGGAGTACAGGCCGACGCCCTTCCACGCAGGGTGGGTTGCCGCCTCGGGCGCTTCGATCGTGGCGGTCATGTGACTGCGCTCCCTTCGTGGCGGGGCGTGTAGTAGCGGCGCGGTGTGCCGTCGCCGTGGCGTTCGAGGTGGCCATCTCTGTGCAGAGCGGCCAGGTAGTTGCGAGCGGCCATGCGCAGGACATGCGTGCCGAGGAGTTGGTGCCACGTGCGCTTGATGCGACCAGTGGTCCACTCGCCGCCCTCGGCCTGGATCCTCTCCAGGAGGGACTTGCGAGTTCCGCGCCCCGGGTGCATGGGACTGGGGTCGCTGCCGACCTGGTAGAGGCGGCGCCCGCCGTGTTCGACGGGCACCAGATAGGCGCGTCGGGCGAGGTCCCGGAGGTCTCGGCGTGCGGTGTTTCTGCTAGTGGCAGCCCATTGCGACGCGGCGTAGATCTGCAACGCCTGCTTGGTGCCGACTTCCTCTCCAAGGTTCCTGACGATGGCGAGCAGGTACGTGCGGCGGGCGGTGGACTCGGTCACCGTCCACCACCGGTGATGGCGTCGTGCAGGGCGAGGGCCCATTCGGCGTCAGCCATCGCGGTGTGCGCGGTGTCCGGTCCGGGCGGCTCAACGCCCATCCAGCGGGACAGGTCCCGGGAGGAGAACGGCATGCCCGGGTCGTCGCTCTCCCTGACCTCGCCGCCAGCGGCGCGCAGTGTGTTGCGCATCGCGTGCTTGTAGCCGGCGGCCATGGTCGCGACGCATACCGGCCGGTAGTGCCAGGGGTCGCGGCCCATGCTGAGGTAGCGGTGGAGGAAGGATGCGTCGAAGTGCGCGTTCGAGCCGATCATTACCGCGCCATCGAGCGCATGCCATACCTGCTGGGCGGCATCTGCCCAGTCGAGCGGGAGGGGCGCACCGCCCTGGAGGGTGGGCGTCATGTCGGCGGCGTCTGCACCTTCGGGGACTGCGATCCGCTCGTGGTAGCGACTGATCTCCAGCGCCTTCGGTTCGGCGATGCGGAGTTCATGGTCGGTGAGGCGGAGTTGCCACAGGTGGCGGTTCTCGGTGCCATCGGTCTCACGGCGGATGACGGCGATCTCCCACGGCGAGTGCCGGATCGGGTCCAGGCCGGTGGTCTCGATATCCGTCGAGGCCAGTGGCCAGGGTGTCTTCGGTGGGCTGCTGGTGCTCATGTGTTTCTCCTGAAGGGTTGAAGGTGGCCGCCCGCCCCGGTCGGGGTGCGCGGGGCGGGCGGCCGGGGTGCCCGGTGCCGTAGGGCCAGCTCCGGCATCCGGGCTGCGGGCGGCGCCGAGGGGGGCGGCGCGAGGGCCCGCTGGTCGGGTGGACCGAGCGGCTACGGCTTCGCCTTGGCGTCGAGCTGCGGGGCGTCGGCGTAGACCTTGATCGGCTGGGAGGAGACGATCCACGGCTGGTTCGTCTCGATCAGGGCGCCGGTGGTGGTGAAGAAGAACACGCCGTTCTGGCCGCCCTCATTCGGGCCGAACGAGCCGTCGTCACCGATCGCCTCGTTGGTGCACACGATGTGGTCGCCGCCGTAGCCGCAGTGCGTGTTGGCCTGCGTGGACGTCATCTGGCTGCCGGTTGAGGAGACCTTGCCGGTGATGACGTAGTAGCCGACGACCTTGTCGGTGTAGCCGGCGAAGACGTACACGTAGTTCGTGGCGCCCTTGGAGTTGTACTGGGTCAGGCGGCGGGCGAGGTTCTTGCGCTCCAGCGGGTCCGACGGCTCGCCGTTCTTGTACGGGTACGGGACTGCGGCGGTGAACTTCTGGTACTCGATCCCGGCGTCGTCGTTGCTGGACGCCTGCGCCTGGGTGGCGCTGCTGGAGCCGCTGGAGCATGCGGCGGCGCCGGTGCCGAGTGCAGCAAGGGTGGCGATGGCGGCCATGGTGCGTGTGATGGTTCGGTTCATGGTCAGTTGCTCCCGCAGTAGGTGGCGGCGTTGAGGGTGGAGGGCAGGCCGTCGGGGATCCACTGGTGCCCGAGGACGTTGGCGGCGTCGGCGTTGTAGGTGGCGACGTCGGTGCGGCAGTTGAGTTGCGCGCCGAGGTAGTTGGTGCGGTCCTGCTGGGTGGCGTCCTGGCCCTCGGCTGCGGATTTGAGGGTCGTCAGGTTGTCCTGGTCTGCTTTGACCTGGGCGTAGTCGCCGTTGTAGGTCGCCGACCAGTGCTCGCGGTTCTGTGCCGACTGCTGGTCCTTGTGGACGTTGCCCGTACCGGCGGTGTCGGAGCTGAACACTCCGATGGCCCAGATGAGGGCGCCGACGAGGGCTACGACGAGGACGGTGGCGATCAGGATGAGCGCGCCGAGGCCGAAGCCCCGGGCTCCGTCGCCGAGGTCGCGTCGGCTGATGCGTGACATGAGATGGGTCTCCTGGTGATGATCGGGTGGTGGGCTCCCGGCCCAATTCGGATGGGCCGGGAGTTCGGGGGTAGTCCTTCTGCTGGTGCGGCCACCGGGACGGCTCGTGCGCTCACGTCCCGGTGGCCGGGCTGGGGGTGGGGTCAGGCGTCGAGGCTCAGCACGCCCTGTGCGAACCGGTCCTTGGCGAGGTCGTGGTACGCCGGGTTCAGGTCGATGCCGATGTAGGGGCGGTCGAGCTGGCGGGCGGCTGCGCCCGTGGTGCCGGACCCGGAGAACGGGTCGAGGACCGTCCCGCCGGGCTTGCACCCGGCCTTGATGCAGCGGATCGGTAGGTCGATCGGGAACGTTGCAAAGTGCGCGGCGGGGAACGGGCGGGTGCTGATCGACCAGACGTCGCCGGGGTTGGCTCCGGCCGCGTTGAGTTCCCTGCCGCCCCGCTTGTGGCTGCCGACTCCGCCGGTGTTCTTCGCCGGGCCGGTCTTGCCGAGGTCATGCGGCCGGGCTCGGGCGATGTCCTGGTGGTAGAGCGAGCTGGGCGCATGCGGCTCGCGGATGGCGTCGAGGTCGAACCAGTACCGCTGCTGCTTGGTGAGTAGGAAGAGGTGCTCGTGCCTGCCGCTGAGCCGGTCGGTGACGGACTCCGGCATCGCGTTCGGCTTCGACCAGATGATCTCGTTGCGGAGGATCCACCCGTCGTCCTGCAGCGCGAACGCGGTACGCCACGGCATGCCGAGGAGGTTCTTCGGCGGGAGCGCGGTCGTGCCGCGGATTCCCTCGGCGGTGAATGCACGGTCCTCGCGCTGCCCGTTGTCCTGACGGCCCGCTGATCCGGGAGGGTAGGCGTAGCTGTCCCCGAGGTTGAGCCACAGCGTCCCGTCGTCAGCCAGGACCCGGCGGGCCTCGGCGAACACGCTGCGCATCGTCTCGACGTACTCGGCGGGCGTGGACTCCAGCCCGTACTGGCCGGGCGTGCCGTAATTGCGGAGCCCGAAGTACGGCGGGCTGGTGACGATGCAGTCGACGGAGCCGGCGGGCATGGTCCGCAGGACGTCCAGGGTGTCGCCGAGGAGCAGCGTCACCTGGTCATCTTCGTAGTAGAGAGTCATCGCAGGCCCCCCTTTCGCTTCTGACAGCCGCAGACCTCGGCGTCGAACCCGTACAGGGCGAGCTGGCACGCCCCGCGATGGAGAGGCACGGGCCCGTTCGGCGGGATGTCCAGCGCGGTGAAGTCCAGGGCCGCAGCCCAGCCGGTGGCGTAGAGGTCGAAGCCGTCGACGGTCAGGACCGTGTCGTCGACGAACAGTGCGGCGGTCACAGGGCACCGACCAGGTCCGCCTTGGCGAGGGATGTGACGCGGATGTTCTGCGTGACGTCGCCGCTGCGGGCCTCGACGACCTCGGCGAAGATCGGCGACGCGGTCTCGGCCGTGACCTCGGGGTCGACGAGAGGGCCCGCGATCTCTTCGAGCTTGGTAACGGTGATCTTGAGTTCGGCGGCCCGCAACTCCAGGGCGGCGATGACCTCCCCGTCCTCGATCGACTTCTCGCCGACCTCGATCCAGCGGTCGTGGAACCAGCCCCGCTCCTTCTCCAGCTCGGCGATGGCGGCGGCGGAAACCTTGTCGCGTGCCGCCCAGGCCGCATTGACCTTCACCAGCTGCTGGTTGTCCCGGGTGAGGCGCACGATCTCGGCGCGCATCTCGGGCTCGGTGAGGCGGCGGCGGGTCCCACGACCGGAGAAGAGGCGCATCACGCACCGACCCGGGTGTCAGCGAGGATGAAGTAGCGGTCGTTCTCCACGTCGCGGATGTCCAGGTAGCCCTGGCCGGCGAGGTGCTTGAGGTCGTCGCGCGCGGTTGATCGGTACGTTCCCAGCGCTTCCGCCTTGAAGAAGGTCATCGTGCGGCGGGTGGTCCACCGGCCACCCTCGGAGCGGATCGCCGCGAGGAGTCGGCTGCGGCGGAAGTTGAGACCGGTCTCGGTGGTCACGGCGTCTCCTTGCGGGGTGCGGGTACGGGGCAGAGCTTCGTCGGGGACGTCGGATCGGCGAAGGGCTCGACGGGGTAGTCACCGGCGAGCCAGGACGAGTCCCGCTTCGTGACCTCGGTGAAGGGCCGGTCGCGCTCGAAGTGCGAGGCGGAGGATTCGGCCCGGTCCAGCAGCCGGCCGAACCAGGCGACGGCGCCGACGAGGCAGGCGGCGGAGACCGCGAACGCGGCCACGACGGCAAGGACGGCGGCGAGGATCCTCATGCGATCACCGGCTCGCCGTCGAGCTTCGAGAGGTCGGCTACCAGGTCGTCGAGGGCGGCGACCGCCTTGTCCCGCTCGGCCGTCAGGCGATCCACCTCGGCCAGCAGCACGCCCATGTCGCCGTGCGCGGACAGGACGAACTCGCGGTTCTCCGCGGCGTGCCACCCGTCGAACCGAAGGACGCCGATGTACCGACGCCAACCGCTGATCATGGTGCGGACCAGGTCGGGGTCCGTGTGCGGCTCGGGGTCGAGGTGCCAGCCCCCGCCATCGGAGGCGGCATGGCGCCGACGGATCGTGTCGATGTACTTCTCGGCCGGGAGCTCAGGCATGGTCGGCACCGCCCTCGACCTGCACGGTGTCGCGGTCGCCTGCGTCGGTGACGTCGAGACCGACGCCGTGCTCCCAGCCGTCCGGGTCGTCGCCGTTCAGGACATCCGCGAGTTCGTTGGCGCAGTCCGCGAGCTGGTCGGAGCGTCCCCGCTGCTTGTCGGCCATGCCCGGGGTTTCGTCCATGACCTTGGACTTGGAGAACTCCAGGTGCTCGCCGCTTGCCGTCCGCCACCCATCGACGAGCTTCGTCGCGTTGGCGCGGAAGTCGGCCACCTCGGCCGTCAGACGCTCGTTCTCCGTGAGCAGCCACTCCACGACGGGGGCGATCTCGTTGCCCAGCGGCATCGGCACCCGGCGCGGGTAGCCGTTCGGGGACAGGTGACCCCGGATGTTCAACAGGTCAGTCTCGGCGGCCACCATGCGGAGTCGGCGGTTCTCGGACCAGGTGACTTGCTGGGCCAGCTCGGCGGTCAGCCGGTCGACTTCGGCGCTGAGCGTCAGCGCGATCTGGTGCAGCGCCTGCGCGGTGCCGTTGCCGTAGGTGGCGACGGTGAACTCGGCGCGCTCGCCGTACTGGGCGAGGCGGATCTGGGCGGCGTGCGGGGACATGGGGTCAGACATGGTCGCCACCGCCCAGGTTCAGCGGTTCCCAGATCGCGCGGATCGTGATGGCGCGGTCGACCAGCCAGGCCCGCACTGCGGGTTCGTCGGCCTCGGTGACGATGCACTCGGTGGAGCGGAGGATCGCCTTGCGCTGGAGAACCCAGAAGACGAGGAGCTTGTCGGGACCGGGCTCGTCGCCCTCTTCCAGGTCTTCGGCGTTGTCGCGCTGCCAGTCCCAGCGGAACACCAGGTTCATGTCCGGGTCGTTGTCGCCCCACTCCGCGTGGAACTCCGTCCAGGACTCGTACTCGGCGTGGACGTCGGCCCGCCTGTGGCCGCCGACGTAGAAGTTGCCCTGCGTGCAGTAGTACGGGTGGTCGACTTCCCACAGGTGCTGATCAGACATGGCGGCCTTCCTGGGGCGCGGTGGTGGTGGCGGCGGGGCCGAGCGCGGTGTTGTGGGCGTCCTGGGCGACGGCGATCAGCCGCCATGTGGAGAAGGTCTTCTCGACCTCGGTCAACGTCTGCTGGCCGTCAGTGCCTGCGAACCCGACCGCTGCCTCGGCGAGGTCGTCGAGGAACCCGTCCAGGTCGTCGTCGTCCAGGAGCAGCGCCCACGGCAGTGCGGGCCCGGCCCAGTCGGCGGCGTTCAGCGCATCGATCTCGGCGAGGAGTTCCCGCAGAGCCAGCGCCCACGTACCCGGGGCCGGATGCGGCGGGAGGTCTGCGCGGATCTGTGCGATACGGGCGGGAGACGGGCGGGCCGTCATGACGCACCCCCGATGTACCGGGCGAGCACAGCGGTCTCGTCTCCGGCGCTCTGTGTGCGGGCCTCGAACGACCCGGCCGGCAGGTACGCCTCAAGCCGGTACGCGGCCTCGATCTGCTTCATCACGGACTTCGCCGAGTACGACGTCGGGTACGAGCCCACCGGCATCCACACGCCCGGCTCGGCCTTCATCCGGGCAGCAGCCTCAACGTGCGAGGCGCGCGGGCGCTGCTTCCAGCGGCTCATGACGTCACCGCCATGTCGTCGGCGTGGAACACGGCGTGCACTCGCTCGATCAGCCGGACGTAGGAGACTTCTTCCTGCGGCGACCAATCAGCCTCCGCATCCCCGTGGACCATGTGGAAGCGGCGGTCAGCCTCAGCGATCGCGTCCTGCTCGGCGTCGGTGAACTCGGCTTGCAGTTGCGGGCTCATACCGACACCGCCGATGCATCAGCAGCCGCCTCAAGCACGGCGACGACCGTCTCGACCGTGCGGCCCTCAACGTCACCCCAGGCCGCGATGTGCTCCTCCAGCGAGACGATGTCGCCCCAGTACGGGCCGACCTCGCCGCCGACTTCCAGCCGCAGTGCGAGCAGGCCGATCGCCTCGTCAGCCAGCGGCGACGGCGTATGCGGGTTGCCGACCACCACGCACTTGAGCGCGGCCACGATCGACAGCGGGCGCAGGAAGTGCGGGATGCACATCTCCCGATCGAACACGTCCGGGCAGTAGTCGCCCTGGTAGTGGCCGTTCGCCACGAGGAGCCGGGCGGCGGCACGGAACACGGCGGGGACGGTCATCGGGCGCAGTGGCCGCACCGGCAGCGGCGGGCGGGACACGGAGGTGGTGCTCATGCCGTCACCCGCTTCGCGTTGGCCGGCTGCCACGTCGGGTCGATGGTGACGAGCTCGGGGTGGGCGGCGGCCATCGCGGCGTAGGAACGGTCGGCGTCAACGTCCAGGAAGTGCCGGTCCGGGTCCGTCAGCTGCATGCGGCGCCTCGTCACCTCAAGGTGATGCAGGCGGTGCGCGGGGACGGACTCAGCGGCGCGGACGAGGACCACCCCGGGCTTCGGCGGCTCGGGCTTGCGGGGCAGGACCGGCGGGGGGATGACCGGGGCTGCGGCGGTCGAGTGGTCGGCGATGGTCATCGGGCACCGCCTCCGTCGAGCACTCGCAGGCCGGCGCGGGGGCCGTGAACGGTCTCGGCCTCGGGGTCCTTCACGTCCACGAACCGGCCCGCGATACGCAGCAGGTTGCGGACGATGGCCTTCGTTTCCGGGTTCGAGAACCGCGACGGCGCGCGCTCCAACTGCTGAGCCAGAGCCAGCCACGCCTCATCTGCTCCGGTGGCCCGCAGGTACTTCGCGCCGCACTTCGCATGCCACCAGGTGAAGAAGATCCGGGTGATCTGCTCGCCCTCAGCCGGGACCCTGTCGCAGCCAGGGCACTTCGTACCCCAGGCGATCGACTCGATCGTGTGCCCGTCTTCGTAGACGTGCGTGGATGCGGCGAACGCGCCCTTGGACTCGGAGACGTCGATGCGGATGGTGTTCACGCCGCACCGCCCTCGATCGAGAGGCGGAAGGTGTCATCGAGTTCAAGGCGCATTTGGATGCCCTGGAACGCACGCAGGTCACGGTCGGTTTCCACCGCGCGCCGCAGGAGTTCCGGCACCGCGTGCGCGTGGACCTCCCAGGCGCTTCCGGTGAACCAGAACAGGCCCTTGTGCGCGGCTTTCGGCTCGAACGACTGCCGCAGCACCCCGGCGGTACGCAGCCGGCGCCGCAGCATGTTCTCGCCCCAGTCGACGCCGTAGCGCTGGCGGATCACCGCGCACGCCTCGAACCACGTCCACGTCAGCGGACCACCGGCGGCCCGGCGGGCGAGCGCCTCCGTCTCCAGGTCGCGGATCGCCTGCTCCGAGTCCAGCAGGTAGCGCCGCACCTGGCGGGCGACTTCCGACTGCGTGAGGAGCATCGCCACATTCAGCAGCGTGCGACGGTCGAACAAGGCCAGCGACCGGGCTTGCGAGGTGATGCCACAGAGGGCCTTCAGGGACCTCAGTTCCTGGCCGGTGAGCACGTCGTAGCCGTTGGCCTCCAACTCGCCGCGGTTGTCCTTGACCAGCGACTTGATGGCCTCGATCGCCACGTCGAAGTAGGCGGCGACGCCTTCGGTTGTGACGTGCAGGCTGTCGGGGAGAAGCGGGATGGTCCGCACCTTCTCCAGTACGTCGATGCGGGTGCCGTACTGCTGTCGCGCGGTACGCGACTCGATCAGCACCGCCTCATTGGGCAGAATGGACACGAGGTCCACCTCTCTGTCTTCGCGGATGTGTAGGTGGATCGAAGGGCTCGGCCGGTGTCTGGTAGGCCCGGTCGGGCCCGCTTGCTGCCTAGGCGGCAGCGGATGCGGTGGTGTCGACGCCCTGCGTTGCGGGGTCGATCTCGTTCTGTTCTGCGATGGCGCGAATGTGCCGTGCCCTGAAGCGCGGGAAGCGACCGACGAACGTGAAGGGGATCGTTCGGGCGGTGATCCGCTCCGTCACCCAGTTCTCGGTGACGCCGAGGATCTCGGCGGCCTCGGCGGGGCGGAAGCACTTGAGCTCGGGGTCGATCTGCGGCCGGGCCCGGACGATTGCTTCCAGGGCGGCCATGAGGCGTTCTATGACGACGGGGTCGAGGCACTGCGAGCTGGCCTCGGGGGGCCTTGCCAGGTCAGTTGTCACGGGGCTTCTCCCTTGTGATTGCACCTATGGGGGTGTTGAGTGCGGCGGCGACGCTGCGGAGGGTTTCGTCACTTGCTCCCTGCTGACCGGTTTCGACCCGGGACCAGTAGCCCGGGTCTTTTCCGATGAGGTACGCGAGCCGTCTCAGGCTGAATCCACGGGCCTCACGGATGGTCCTGATTGCGGCTCCGTTCGGTTTCACAACACCTAACGTAAACGCAATGACACTTGATCGCAAGGTGTTCAACGGGATTCGGAAGGTCTCGATACGGCTTCATTGGGTGTTCGCTACGCTCCGTCAGGCCAATGGGGGCGTGACGGGGGTTGCGGCGGGCGCCCTACGCGCGAGTAGAGGCAACAGTTATGCGCCGCGAGCACCGGTTATTACTGGTCAATTGGGTGCAGGTGTAGGTGCGCGTTGCCTATCGCTGGGGCATGATGACCCCATGAGCCACGACTGGGCGCAGATGGCTGCTGCCGTAAAACAGGCACGGGAGGACCGCGGCCTGACGCAGATGCAGCTAGCGGAGCTTCTGGGCGTCAGTGAGTCGACGATCCAGAACATCGAGGACGCCAAGCGGGTCTGGAGCAGACGGCCTCCGACCTACGGACTGATCGAGCGCGAGTTCTGGACGCCAGGATCAGTCGCGGCGGTGCTCGCCGGCGGCAAGCCGACGCCGAAACCAGACGACAGTGCCTCCGTGTCCGATGACGCCAAAGCCCCCGTCCGTCCGCAACTACCGCTCCGGGTGCAACACGAACTTGACCGCGAGGTCGTCGACACCGAGATCATCGAGCTGCGCCGCGGCGGCATGAAGATGGTCGTCGTGCTCACTCGCGACGCCGCCATTCAGGCCGGCGAGGACGAGTTGATCGAGGACTTCGCCGAGTGGAGCCGCGTGCAGCGCGAGATTCGGGGCATCGTCGCGCAAGTCCCTAACGGTGAACCGACCAGCACCTAGGCTGGCTTGGGGAACCTCGACCGATTGGTTCACACTTCACCCATAGGTGTGATTGCATTCCTTATACCTGCGAGGGGGCTCACCGCTCGGCATGGTAAGGGGAACGTACATGCGGATCCGGGATGTGCCGGTGCGCTTTGAGCGTGTACCGAGTTTGCCCCACGGTGGGAAGCTGGCCGTCGATGAACTGCCAGGCGAGGACACGGTCGTATGGGTTCGCGATGATCAGAACGACGAGGATGTAGCCCTTCTCCTCTGCGAGATCTGGGCTCTCGGCGGTCGCCCCATGCTGACCGAACTGGTCGAAGCAACGATGCTCGCATCCTGAGCTCTACCTGCAGTGCGGTGAGGCATGCACCCGGGAGCCTCACCGGACGGCAGGTAGGCCACTCCCTCACGGAGGATCGACATGGCGCACGCAGAAAGGCGCTGGTCAAAGAAGGCCAAGCGGTGGTACTGGCGCGTGAAGTTCAAGCTCCCCAACGGCAAGTGGGGGTCGGCATCGGTCGACGACTTCGGCAACAGGTTCACGACCGAAGCGCTGGCGGAGAAGTACGGCCACGCCCAGGAGACGGACGTGGACCGGCAGGTCTTCATCAACCGGCGTGACGGCGACATCACCGTTGCGGCCTGGTCGAAGCTCTGGCTTGACTCCATCGACGTCGGACCGTTGAGCGAAAAGGAGTATCGCCTGCGGACCAAGAACCATGTGCTCCCGGAATGGGGGACGGTCAAGGTCCGTGATCTTTCGGCGGTGTCCGTGGCCGCATGGGAGAAGGGACTCCGCAAGCAGCTCAGCAAGAACTATGCGGACGGGGTGATCTCCACGTTCCGCACAATGATGGATGACGCCGTCAAGAACAAGCTCCGCGGGGATAACCCGGTGGCGTCACGCAAGTCGGGCCGGCGAGGTAAGTACGTCCCTAAGACGAAGGCGGTGAAGGTGACCGCAACGCCTCGCCAGGTGTTGCTGATTGCCCGCAACGCCAGCATCATGCGCGGCTTCAACGAGTACGTCCTCGTGCTCACGGCGGCTTACACCGGCCAGCGCATCGGCGAACTGGCTGCCCTGCACAGGGATCAGTTGGAGCTGACGGATGCAGGCGCGGGCTTCCGCATGCACGTCACGCACCAGAGCCAGTACGTGGAGGGCGAGTTCGTTGAGATCGACGCGAAGTACGACTCCGGCCGTGGACTGATCATCCCGAGGTTCCTTGCTGAGCTCCTGCAGCAGTTGGTCGACTCGCGCCCCGACTCCGAGTGGGTGTTCTCTGCTCCCAAGGGGGGCCGGCTCATCCGGGGTGGCGAGTGGTACGCCGAGACGTGGCGTCACATGGTCAATGGCCGGGCGCCCCGGCCTGTCGTGCGCGGCGCGAAGGCCCGCACTGGGGTGCCCCCGGTTCTCGGCGTGGCGGGCTTGGTGCCCCACGGCATGCGCCACTCTCAGAAGGTCTGGTTGGACGAAGGGGATCTGCCGCGGGTCGCGGTCGAGGCGCGGATGGGGCACGTGCTTCCTGGTGTCGAGGGAACCTACTCTCATGTCACACTGGTGATGGAGCTGCGCATCGCCGAGCACCTGCAGTCGCTGTGGGAAGACTCGCTCCGCGTCGTGATTGACCGACGCGAGTACGGCCCGTTCCCCCCTCTGGAGACCGCCCGCCGGAAACGATCTCCAAGGAATCGCCCAAAAGATCTCTGAGCGTTCATGTGCACGTCAAAAGGGCCCCTCTCCATGATCGGAGAGGGGCCCTTTTGGATGGAGTGTCTACGCGCGTCTTGCTGCTGACTCTCGTCAGCGGATCGGCATGCCCGACAGGGTGCGGGCGATGACCAGGCGCTGGATCTCGCTGGTGCCCTCGAAGATCGTGTAGATCGCCGCGTCGCGGTGCATACGCTCGACGGGGTACTCGCGGGTGTAACCGTTGCCGCCGAGGATCTGCATGGCCTGGGCGGTGACGGTCTTGGCCGTCTCGCCAGCGTAGAGCTTGGACATGGAGCCCTCGGCCGAGGTGAAGGGCCGGCCGGCCGCGGCCATCCAGGAGGCGCGCCAGACCAGGAGCCGGGCGGCGTCGATCTGGGTGCGCATGTCGGCGAGCTGGAAGGCGATGCCCTGGTTGTCGATGATCGGGCGGCCGAACTGGACGCGGGTCTTCGCGTAGTCGAGGGCAACCTCGTAGGCGGCGCGGGCGATGCCGACGGCCTGGGCGCCCACGGCGGGGCGGGATGCCTCGAAGGTGGCCATCGCGGCGTTCTTGACGCGCTCCCCGCCGGTCTTGGCCCGCTCGTGCGCGCGGGCGAGGCGCTCGTCGAGCTTCTCCTTGCCGCCCAGCAGGCACTCGCCGGGGATACGGCAGTCCTCGAGGACGACCTCGGCGGTGTGGGAGGCGCGGATGCCGTGCTTCTTGAACTTCTGCCCCTGGGACAGGCCCGGGGTGTTCGGCGGAACGATGAACGAGGCGTGGCCCTTGGAGCCCAGTTCGGGGTCGACGACGGCGACCACGACATGGACGGCCGCGATGCCGCCGTTGGTCGCCCAGGTCTTGGTGCCGTTGAGCACCCATTCGTCCTTGGCTTCGTCGTAGACCGCGCGGGTGCGCATCGCGGACACATCGGAACCCGCGTCCGGCTCCGACGAACAGAAGGCGGCGACCTTGACGTCGTTGGCGTCGCCGTACATCTGCGGGACCCAGGTGCCGATCTGCTCCTCGGTGCCGTTGGCGAGGACGCCGACGGCGGCCAGACCGGTGCCGACGATGGACAGGCCGATGCCGGCGTCGCCCCAGAACAGCTCCTCCATGGCCATGGGGATGCCGAGGCCGGTGGGGTCGAAGAACTGCTGAGCGTAGAAGTCGAGGGAATAGAGGCCGATCTTCGCGGCTTCCTGAATGACGGGCCAGGGCGTCTCTTCGCGTTCGTCCCACTCAGCGGCGGCCGGGCGCATGACATCGGCGGCGAAGCCGTGGATCCAGTCGCGCACGGACTTCTGGTCGTCGTTGAGCTCGAGCGTGAAGTCGCCCATAACCCCTCCACCTGGTTGTTACTTGCGGTAACATCAGTGTGTTACTCGCGAGTAGGGGATGTCAACTCCCCACCGTGAACCCGGCCGCACCGACCGGGGTGTTACGTTGCGCAGAGTGCACGAAATCGAACAGACAGGGAGTACCGGGTGGACACCGGCCAGCGGCAGGACCAGCGGACGGCGACCGAGCGACGGCGCAAAGAGCTGCTCGAGGCCGCCGACCGCGTCGTACTGCGGGATGGTCCCGAGGCTTCCATGAACGCCATCGCGGCCGAGGCCGGAATCACCAAGCCGATTCTCTATCGTCACTTCGGCGACAAGAGCGGCCTGTACCGGGCGCTGGCCCAGCGGCACACCGACGCGCTGCTCGGGGCGCTGCGCGCCGCCCTCGACTCCCCCAACGACCGCCGGGACCGGGTGGAGGCCACCCTGCACGCCTACCTCGCCGCGATCGAGGCGCGCCCCCAGGTCTACCGCTTTCTGATGCACCCGGCCGAGGCGACGGGCGACGCGGACAAGGGCTTCGACATCGGCCGCCACTCCTCCTCGCTGCTGCGGCGGATGGGCGAGGATCTGGCCGAAGTCATCGCCGAGCGGGTCGATCTGGGGCCGCAGAGCCAGGATCTGGCGCGGGTGTGGGGCCATGGCATCGTCGGCATGATGCACGCGGCGGGCGACTGGTGGCTCAGCGAACGCCCTTGCTCGCGCGACCAGTTGGTCAGCCATCTCGCCGATCTGCTGTGGGGGCGGCTGGCCGCGGCCGGCGACCGGGCGGGCAGCCCGGGCCTGTAGCCACCGGCTTACGGTGTCGCCCACGGCGCGCGCCGCGCGGCCCGCAGGGCCAGGCGGCGGCGCAGCCCGCCGAGGCGGTCGGTGAACAGGCCGCCGTCGAGGTGGTCGCATTCGTGCTGCAGACAGCGGGCGAAGAAGCCGGTGCCGACGATCCGCACCGGCTCGCCGAGGACGTCGAAGCCCTCCACCACCGTGTGGTCGTAGCGGGCGGTGCCGGCGTTGATGCCCGGCAGCGACAGGCAGCTCTCGGATCCGGTGACGGTGACGCCGTCGGCCTCCACCAGCCGGGGGTTGACGAGGTGCCCCAGGTGCCGCACGTCCTCGTCGTCGGGACAGTCGTAGACGAACACCCGCCGGGCCACACCGATCTGGTTGGCGGCGAGCCCGACGCCCTCGGCGGAGTACATGGTGGCGAACATGTCCTCTACGAGGAGCGCCAGTTCCGCGTCGAAAGCGGTCACCTCGGCGCACGCGGCATGCAGCACCGGGTCGCCGAGCAGGCGCATCGGACGGATTGTGCCGGTACTGCCGGGGATGGTGCCTCGTCGCATGCCGGACAGCGTAGAGCCTGACCGCGGAGGGGCGGCGCCGTGCGGGGACGGTGCGGGAATGTAGATAGGCTGATCCGAGACCGATGGCCTCCCGGGTGTTGGATCGGCGTGGAGGGGCGGACAGTCGGCCACCGCGAGGCAGGTGCAGCTGTGGGGGCCGGACGCGAGGAGGATGTAAGACGATGGCAGGCAACTCGGAGCCGCTGACTCCGCGGGCCAAGCTGGCCGTGACGGCGGGCAAGGCGGCGGCGGCGGTGTCCCGTGCGGCGGGCCGTGGCAGCGGATCGGTGATCGGCGGACGGGTGGCTCTCAGGGTCGACCCCGACCTCTTGGCCCGGCTGGCCGGCCACCTCGACGTGGTGCTGGTCTCGGCGACCAACGGCAAGACGACGACCACCCGGCTGCTCGCGGAGGCGCTGCGGGCCAACGGCCCGGTCGTCTCCAACGCTCTGGGCGCGAACATGCCGGCCGGTATCACCTCGGCGCTGGCCGGCGGCGCGGACGCCCGCTACGGCGTGATCGAGGTCGACGAGAAGTACCTGGCCGGTGTCGCCCGGGACGTCGCCCCCAAGGCCATCGCCCTGCTCAACCTCTCCCGCGACCAGCTCGACCGCGCGGCCGAGACCCGCATGCTCGCCGAGCACTGGCGCGAGGGCCTGTCCGGCACGGACGCCATCGTCATCGCCAACGCCGACGACCCGCTGATCACCTGGGCCGCATCCTCCTGCCCCACCGTGGTGTGGGTCGCCGCCGGCCAGGAGTGGAAGGACGACGCCTGGTCGTGCCCCTCGTGCGGCGGTGTCCTGCAACGCCCCTCCGACGACTGGTTCTGCGGTGACTGCGGCTTCCGCCGCCCCACCCCGACCTGGGCGCTCTCCGGCGACCATGTCATCGACCCGTACGGCGCTGCCTGGCCCATCCGGCTGCAGCTGCCGGGGCGGGCGAACAAGTCGAACGCGGCCGTCTCCGCCGCCGCGGCGGCCGCCTTCGGGGTGGACCCGAAGGTCGCGCTGGAGCGGATGTACGCGGTGCAGGCAGTGGCCGGGCGCTACGACGTCGTCACGTACCTCGAACGCGAGCTGCGGCTGCTGCTGGCGAAGAACCCGGCCGGCTGGCTGGAGACGTTCTCCCTCATCGACGGCCCGCCCGCCCCGGTGATCCTTTCCGTCAACGCCCGCGGCGCCGACGGCACCGACACCTCCTGGCTGTGGGACGTGGACTACACCCGGCTCGCCGGGCACCCGATCTACGTCATCGGCGACCGCAAGCTGGACCTCGCGGTCCGCCTGGAAGTCGCGGGCCTGAACTTCCGGGTCTGCGCGGACCTCGACGAGGCGGTGCGCTCGGCGCCGCCCGGCCGGATCGAGACCATCGCCAACTACACCGCCTTCCAGGACCTGCGCCGCCGCGTCGGCAACTGACCCGGACAAGGAGAAGCAAGCATGAGCGATTCCAGCCTTCGCCTGGTGTGGGTCTACCCCGACCTGCTGAGCACCTACGGAGACCAGGGCAATGCCCTGGTGGTGGAGCGGCGCGCGCGCCAGCGCCGCCTCAATGTCAGCCGGGTCGACGTCCGCTCCGACCAGCCGATCCCCACCTCTGGCGACATCTACCTCATCGGCGGCGGTGAGGACCGTCCGCAGCGGCTGGCCGCGGAGCGGCTGCGCCGGGACGGCGGCCTGAACCGGGCGGTCGCCAACGGCGCGATCGTGTTCTCGGTGTGCGCCGGCTACCAGATCCTCGGCCATGAGTTCGTCAACGACCTGGGCCGCCCCGAGCAGGGCCTGGGCCTGCTCGACGTCGTCAGCGTGCGCGGCGACGGCGAGCGGTGCGTCGGGGACGTCCTGGCCGACATCGACCCCCGGCTCGGCCTGCCGCCGCTGACGGGATTCGAGAACCACCAGGGCATCACCCACGTCGGCCCGAACGCGCGTCCGCTCGCGACGCTCCGGACCGGCAAGGGCAACGGGACCGGCGACGGGACCGAGGGCGCCTACAACGACACGGTCTTCGGGACGTACATGCACGGCCCGGTGATGGCCCGCAACCCGCAGATCGCCGACCTGCTGCTGAAGCTGGCGCTTGACGTCAACGCCCTGCCGCCGGTCGACGACCAGTGGTACGAGGCGCTGCGCACGGAGCGGATCGCGGCCGCGGGCCAGCCGGCCTGACGCGGGATGCGGTGTCCGCAGTGCGGGCGGCTGTGCGCCGTCGGCGCGCGGCTGGCTAAGGTAGCGGGGATCCATCCGGACGACGGGGTCCGGCCGTCCGTTTGAATCGCGGGAGTGGCGAGAGCAATGCGTATTGGTGTGCTGACGAGCGGCGGAGACTGCCCCGGACTCAATGCCGTCATCAGGTCGGTGGTGCACCGCGCCGTCGTCGATCACGGCGATGATGTCATCGGCTTCCACGACGGCTGGAAGGGCCTGCTGGAGTGCGACTACCGCAAGCTGGACCTGGACGCCGTCAGCGGCATCCTGGCCCGTGGCGGCACGATCCTGGGTTCGTCCCGGGTACAGCCCGCGCATCTGCGCGGTGGTGTGGAGCAGGCCAAGGGCCATGTGCGTGACCTGGGGCTCGACGCGATCATCCCGATCGGCGGCGAGGGCACCTTGAAGGCGGCCCGGCTGCTGTCGGACGCGGGCCTGCCGATCGTGGGCGTGCCCAAGACGATCGACAACGACATCTCCTCGACGGATGTCACCTTCGGCTTCGACACCGCGGTCATGGTCGCCACCGAGGCCCTCGACCGCCTCAAGACCACCGCCGAATCGCACCAGCGGGTGCTGATCGTGGAGGTCATGGGCCGGCACACCGGCTGGATCGCCCTGCACTCGGGCATGGCGGCCGGCGCGCACGCCATCGTGGTGCCGGAGCGGCCCTTCGACATCGGCGAGCTGGCCGACCTGGTCGGCAAGCGCTTCGCGGCGGGCAAGAAGTTCGCGATCGTCGTCGTTTCCGAGGGCGCCAAGCCGCGCGAGGGCTCGATGGAGTTCGCGTCCGGCGCCAAGGACATCTACGGCCATGAGCGGTTCACCGGAGTGGCCACCCAGCTGTCGATCGAGCTGGAGCAGCGCCTGGGCAAGGAGGCGCGGCCGGTGATCCTCGGCCATGTGCAGCGCGGCGGCACCCCCACCGCCTACGACCGGGTCCTCGCCACCCGCTTCGGCTGGCACGCGGTGGAGGCGGTCCACAACGGCGACTTCGGCATGATGACCGCGCTGCGCGGCACCGACATCAAGCTGGTGCCGCTGGCCGAGGCCGTCGAGCACCTCAAGACCGTGCCGGCCGAGCGCTACATCGAGGCCGAGTGCGTGCTGTGACGGGCTGACACCCGCCTCCGACGTACGGGGCCGCCCCCGGCCGCAACCGCGGCCGGGGGCGGCTTTAGTCTGGTGACTGCGCACGGGTCGAATCGGCACAATGCCGGACGGTGCGGGCGGGGCAGTCGGCGCGACAGGAGAGAGTGACCCATGGACCACGGCGGACACGGCATGCCCATGGACTTGCCGCCGTTCACCCTTGGGCGGGGGCTGGAATTCAGCGGCGACCCGGTGTTCCTGACCGGCTGCCTGCTGGCGCTCGGGCTGTACGGCTGGGGCGTGGTGCGGCTGTGGCGGCGTGGTGACCGCTGGCCGGCCGCCCGGATCGTCGCCTTCGTCCTGGGTGTGATGACCGTGGCACTGGTGATGTGCACCGCGATGAACGACTACGGCATGGTCATGTTCAGCGTGCACATGGTGCAGCACATGGTCATCAGCATGCTCTCCCCCATTCTGCTGCTGTTGGGCGCACCGGTCACGCTGACACTGCGGGCGCTGCCCGCCTCCGTGCGCGGGCGCGGGCGCAAGGGGCCGCGGGAGCTGCTGGTGGCGCTGCTGCACAGCCGCTACATGCGGCTCGTCACGCATCCCGCGTTCACCATCCCGCTGTTCATCGCGAGCCTGTACGCGGTGTACTTCTCCCCGCTGTTCGACTTCCTGATGGGCAGCAGGCTGGGGCACATCGGGATGATGACCCATTTCCTCGCGGTGGGCCTGGTCTTCTTCTGGCCGATCATGGGCGTGGACCCGGGGCCGCACCGCCCCAGCCACATCATGCGGATGCTGGAGCTGTTCGCGGGAATGCCCTTCCACGCGTTCTTCGGCATCGCGCTGATGATGGGCACCGAGCCGATGGTCACCACGTTTCTGCATCCCCCCGCCTCGCTGGGGGTAGATCCGTTGCAGGACCAGAGCGCGGCGGGCGGAATCGCCTGGGCGTTCAGCGAGATCCCCTCAGTCCTCGTGCTGGTGGCACTGCTGTTCCAGTGGTACACCTCCGATCAGCGGCAGGCGCGACGCTCGGATCGCGCGGCTGATCGTGACGGGGACGCGGAACTGGTGGCGTACAACGCCTATTTGGCATCCTTGGAGGCTCGCGGTCGCGGCTGACACAGCTGACCAAGGGGAGGCGCGCGATGAGTGACCAGGTGCGAATATCGGACGGGGCGCTGGAGCTGCCGGGTGGAGTGACCGTGCGGTTCATGCGCACGCTGCGCCTGCCGGAGACGGGGACGCACCCGCTGCCGCCGGGGCTGGGCACGTTCCCGCTGCGCCGGGTGGCGGACTACCCGGACCGGGCGCCCGCCGAATGGCTCACCCGCGGCGGGGTGGTGCTGCCGGTCTACCAGCGCGAGGCGATGTGGCTGAGCTTCTCCTCGCCGGTGCCCGCGGCGCTCCAGGTGGGCGTGGGCAAGGTGTGCGCGGTGTCGGGGCGGCCGTGGAGCGACCGGCTGTCGCAGGATCCGCAGAACTATGTGGTGCTGCCCCGGCAGCCGTGGCTGGACGGCATCAACTCCGGCTCCGGCACGATCCGGCAGTTCGTCGCGGTGCCACTGGGTCTGGGGGCGACCGTGGAGGGCCAGGTCTCCGGTGCGGAGGTCTGGGGCGGGGTGCAGCTGGAGGTCTTCGAGCTGCGGGACGAACCGCTCGCCGTCTGGCGGGCGGAGCAGCAGCGGCGCGCGGTCGCCACGCGCGGGCCATGGGGCGTCGCGGCGGAGGAGAGCCTGCCGCCGATGCCGGGCTACGGGGCGATGCCACGGATGGCCGCCGCCGCGGCCGCCCCGTCGATGGGCCTGGGCGCGGGCGGCCGGATGCGCCAGGAGGTCTACCGCGACGAGCGGGGTCCCGGCGACTGGCGGCTGGAGCCGTCGGGCCGGGTCTTCGTCCATCTGGCGACCGCGCCGCAGTGGCGGCAGATCACCGGCGAGGCGCCGCCGCCGTCTCCGGTGGACCGGGCGGCCTACAACGCGGCGGGCCTGCCGTGGTTCGACTATTACGACGCGGACGCCGCCGATCTGGCCGCTGCGGCCCCGCTGGCGGACGTGAAACCGGTGGGCGACTGGCTGGGCGACGACCAGCAGCCGTGGACCCCGACCCAGCCCGGCCAGGTGAAGAAGGTGAAGGACGACGGCCAGGTGACCGACGGCGACTGGTAGCGCGGAAGGCGGCGGCCGGTCACGATGGAGACCGGGCCCCCGCCGGGCGTGACGTCTTGCGGCCCCGCTGGGAGGAGGACGTCGATGCCGACACCCGCGAAGGCGATGGCGGTGTGCACCGTGGCGAGTCTGGTGGCGGTGTCCGCCTACACGGTGGCACTGGGTGCGAACGGCTGGCTGTGGTTCGCCTGGGTGGTGCTCGGGCTGTGCACCGCCGGGGTGCTGGCCATCCGGGTGCCCCGCTGACGGCGGCCGCGGCGGCGCGGCGGCGTCACCCGTCCGCGGCGCGGCCCAGCCCCCTGGCGCCGCAGGCACCCTCGCGCCCCGCCCGTATCGGCACTACTGTGCCGGATCACCGGGGCGCGGGCGCTTCCCGGCGCGCAGGGGGGGAGACCGCGGGCGTGTTCTACCAGGTACTCAAATACGTGATCCTGGGTCCCTTGCTGCGGCTGCTGTTCCGGCCGCGGATCGAGGGACTGCAGCACATCCCGGACGATGGCGCGGCGATCGTCGCGGGCAACCATCTGTCGTTCTCCGACCATTTCCTGATGCCGGCGATCCTGCCACGGCGGATCACGTTCCTGGCCAAGGCCGAGTACTTCACAGGACCGGGTCTCAAGGGCCGGCTCACCGCCGCGTTCTTCCGCGGCGCCGGACAGATCCCGGTGGACCGCGCCGGCGGCAACGCCTCACAGGCGGCGCTGAAGTCGGGTCTGGCGGCCCTGCACAAGGGCCATCTGCTGGGCATCTATCCGGAGGGCACCCGGTCGCACGACGGCCGGCTGTACAAGGGGCGCACCGGAGTGGCGGCGATGGCGATCACGGCGCAGGTTCCGGTCATCCCGTGCGCGATGGTGGGCACCTTCGAACTGCAGCCGCCCGGCCGGAAGATCCCGCGACTGGGCCGGGTCACGATCCGTTTCGGCGCCCCGCTGGAGTTCAGCCGGTTCGCCGGCATGGAGGAACAGCGGTACGTGGTGCGCTCGGCGACCGACGAGATCATGTACGCGATCCTGTCGATGTCCGGGCAGGAGTATGTCGACCGCTACGCGAACGAGGTCAAGGCGGAGCAGGCGCGCGGCGTCGCGGCCCGGCTGCGGCGGCCGTCATGACGGCGCAATTGCGCTGACGGCGGATCAGCGCACGGCGAACGCCCCTGCCCGGCCGGCACGACGGCCCGTAGCGTCCCCGGCATGACACGAACAGCGTTTGTCATCGGGGCAACAGGACAGGTCGGCCGGGCGGCGGTACGCGCGCTCGCCGAGGACGGCTGGGACGTACGGGCCGCGTCGCGGCGCGGGGAGTCCGACGCGAACTGGCCGGACGGCGTACGCACTGTCGTGCTGGACCGGGAGGACATCGCCGCGCTGGAGACGGCGCTCGGCGACGGCTGCGATGTGCTGGTGGACATGGTCGCCTACCACGCGGAGCACGCACGGCAGCTGACATCGCTGGCCGGGCGGATCGGCTCGGCGGTGGTGATCTCCAGCGGGGCGGTCTACGAGGACGACCAGGGGCGCAGTTTCGACACCCAGTCCGGTCCTGACGGCTTCCCGCACTACCCGCTGCCGATCCCGGAGTCGTACCGCACCGTCACCGCGGGCGAGGCCACCTACGGCACCCGCAAGGTCGCTCTGGAGCAGGGGCTGCTCGCCGCGGGCGAGTCGCTGCCGACGACGCTGGTGCGGGCCGGGGCGATCCACGGCACGTACAACCTGCGACCGCGCGAGCTGTTCTTCATCAAGCGCGCCGTGGACAAACGCCCGGTGCGGGTCCTGGCCCACAACGGCGAGAGCCGCTTCCACCCGGTGCACACCGCGAACCTCGCCGAGCTGATCCGGCTCGCGGCCCGCACCCCGGGATCCCGGGTGCTCAACGCCGGGGATCCGCAGGCTCCCACGGTCGCCGAGATCGGGACGGCCATCGACGCGGTGCTGGGCCACAGCTGCGAGACGGTGCTGGTGGAGGGCCCCGCGCCGGCCGAGAACGTCGGCGACTCGCCCTGGGGTATCGCGCACCCGGTGGTGTACGACATGACGGCCGCGGAGCGGGAGCTGGGCTACCGCGCGGTGACCAGCTACCAGGACTCGCTGGCCGAGACGGTGGCCTGGACGGTGGACCGGCTCGGCGACCGGGACTGGACCGAGGCGTTCCCCGAGATGTACCGCACCTACGGGTCGCACGGCGACATGTTCGACTACGCGGCGGAGGACCGCTGGCTCGCCGGGCGCAGCGGCTGACCGGTCCCGCCGCCGTCCCATCGTCCTAGCGTCCGTCGCGCCAGGGGTGCTCGTAGCTCCGCCTGACCCGCACATGGCCGAAGACGGAGCGGCCGGTGATGTGCACCACAGTACCGTCCTCGTCCCAGTCGTCCTTGCTCTTCTCGTCTCCGCCGAGCTGGGAGCGCTTGCCGAACAGGGCGGTCCCGGTGTCGTAGACGCGGGCGTTGTCGGGGACCACGATCTCGACCTTGCCGCAGAAGGAGCCGGCCTCGATGACGACCTCGCGCCGGGTGAACACCGCCTCCCTGAGGTCGAGCACGACGGCGCCGAAGCGCGCGTGCGCGACGGTGTGCGGCGGGACCGGCCACTGTCCGCCGCGGCGGATCTTGCTGAAGAGGGCGTCGACCGGCTCCGTGCCGGCGGGTGGGACCAGCGCCGTGCCCGCGGCCGGTTCCGGCAGGTCGCCGGTGATCGGGGTGAGTTCACCGCGGGTGCGGGCGGCGTAGGTGGCCTCGAGCCGCTCGGAGTGCTCGTCGGTGGTGAGCCGGCCGGTGGCGAGCGCGTCGGCGAGGACGGCGGCGGTCTGGTCGCGCTCCTGGTCCGACGCGCGCAGGTCGACGTCGGTGGTACGGGACTCCGCGGGGGTGTCGGACACCGGGTGACCTCCTGATCGGATACGGACCGCACTTACGATATATCGCGACTGTCGCGATCGCAAGATGCCTGCCCCGAAGGGCCGGACGCGGACCACCGGGCGGACCGCCGGGAAGGAAACCCCTGGCTCCGCCACCGGTGACGCCCGTAAGGTCGGGAGCCGTGAACAGGAACAGATCATGGGGCGGGTCATGAGCGCCCGGCTGCGCGGCATCGCCCGGCACACTCAGGAGATCGTCGCGGCGGGCCGGTATCTGACGCCCAGCGGGCGGGAGGTCGTGATCGGCGACAGCGTCGCCCGTGCGGTCACCGGGACCCGGTTGTTCGGGCCGGGACCTGTGGACGTGCCACCGCCGACCGGCCGCCCGGCGGCCACCGCCTTCGGCGTCACCGGCGAGAGCAGCCTCCAGGCCGCCCGCCGGCTGAAGGGCTCCTCGGACGAGCCCGTCGCCGTCCTCAACTTCTCCTCGGCCCGCAATCCGGGCGGCGGCTACCTCAACGGCGCCCAGGCGCAGGAGGAATCGCTGTGCCGCGGCTCTGCGCTGTACGCGTGCGTGGTGAGCACGCCGGACTTCTACGCCGTCCACCGCGCCGTCCGTGACCCCTTCTACACCGACCGGGTCATCCACTCCCCCGCCGTACCGGTCTTCCGCGACGACCGCGGCGCGCTGCTGGAGGAGCCGTACGGGGTGGGCTTCCTGACCTCCCCCGCGCCGAACGCCGGGGTGATCACCCGCACCCTCCCCGACCAGACGGACCGGATCCCCCGGGCGCTGGCGTCGCGCGCCGAGCGCGTGCTGGAGGTGGCCGCCGCCCAGGGCTATCGGCGGCTGGTACTGGGAGCCTGGGGCTGCGGGGTCTTCCAGTGCGACCCGGCACAGGTGGCCCACGCCTTCCACACCCATCTGGCGGGCGCCGGGCGCTTCGCCGGCTCATTCGACGAGGTCGTCTTCCCGGTACTCGACCGGCGGGCGGACTCCCCCACCCGGGCCGCGTTCGCCGCGGTGTTCAACGGGCGCGACGAGGACCACATCATCGAGGTCAACCGCAGGTTCCAGGACGAGGATTAGGCAGACATGAGCGAGCACGGGACATACACCGAACTGATCGCGCTGCTCGACAAGCACGGCGCGGTCTACCGGACCATCGACCACGCGCCGCAGGGCGCCACCGAGCTGGTCAGCGAGTTGCGCGGCAACGCACTCGCGCAGGCGGCCAAGTGCATCATCGTCATGGTCAAGCTCGGCAAGAAGACCACCAAGTACGTCCTCGCCGTCGTGCCCGGCGACCGGCGGCTGGACCTGGGCGCGGTGAAGGCGCTGCTCGGCGGGACGTACATCTCGTTCGCGTCGCAGGAGACCGCCGAGCGGCTGGCGGGCAGTGTCAGCGGCACGGTGCTCCCGTTCTCCTTCGACGAGCAGCTGGAACTCATCGTGGATCCCGCGCTGCTGGAACATGACGAGATCTTCTTCAACGCGGCCCGGCTGGATCGTTCCCTGGCGCTGTCGGCCAAGGACTACGCGGAGATCGCCGGCCCGCGCGTCGAGCCGATCACGGAGGTGCCCGCCGCCCCGGGCGGGAAGCGCAATATCGACACGGTCATGGACGCCGTCCCCGAGAAGTGGCTGCCGCACGTCCTGGCCCAGGTCAACGACTACGACGTCAAGGTCGCCAACGTCGAGGGAGAGTTCTCCGAGCACCGCCACGCGGACACCGACGAGTTCTTCCTCGTCCTCGCCGGCCGGCTGCGCCTGGAACTGCCGGACGGGACCGTGGAGCTGGGGCCGCACGAGGTGTTCACCGTGCCGCGCGGCACCCTGCACAAGCCGGTGGCCGAGCCCGGGACCCGCATCCTCATGTTCGAACCGCGGGGCACCGTCAACACCGGCGACGGCAACGAGGGAACAACCGGCGTCGTCCTGCCCTGACCACACGTGCGCGGCCCGGCCGTCCCCGCACGGACGGCCCGGCCGGCCTCGGAACATCACCGGCCCGCCGCCCCCGCCTCGCCCCGGCCGTGCAGGAACAGTGCGCGGCTCAGGCACCCGACGGCCAGCACGCAGGCGGCTGTGCGCACCATGTTCAGCGCGACCCAGGTGCCCTCGAACTTGTCGCGGACGGCGGCGAGATCGCGGACACGGCCGGGGTCGCCGGCCTTAGCCAGCTCGTTGTTGAGCGGAATGTTCGTTCCCATGGTGACGAGCAGGGCCACGGCATACAGCGCCACCGCCCCCAGCACCCAGCCGAAGACGGCGCGCCGCCCCAGCCGCCGCTGCTGGAAGGCGGCGATGCCCGACAGCACCAGGGCGCCGAAGAAGGCGAGGAAGAACACCGGGTTCTCGATGGCCACGTTGATGTTCTGCATCGCGGTGACGAACGTACGGTCGTCACCGCGGCCCAGGCCCGGCATCACCGCGACGTCGAAGGCGAAGAAGAGGCCCGCCATGAGCGCCGTGCCGACGGTGGCGGCCCCGAGGACGGGTCCTGCCCACCGCTTGCCCGCGCGGGCCGGGGTGGGAAGGGGGTGGAAGGGCACGGATGGCGTCATGGTGGTGTGGACTCCGTCGATGTCGCGGGCGGGATGAGCCTGCATCTGCTGCGCGTGCTGTGTCATGGGACCAGTCAAGTGCCCACCGCGGAGCCGGGCCATCGCTCAGAAGCTCACCCCCATAAGCGCCCGTCCACAGCACGCCGTCTCCCAGAACTCCCAGAACTCCCAGCACGCGGAACGGGCCTTCGCCGATCTCCGGCACTGGAACACCCCGCCGCACGGCGGCCACTTCATGGCCCACGAGGAACTGGAACTCGTCGCCGACGAGCTGCGTGGCTTCTTCCGCACACTGAGGTCCCGCTGAGGTCCCACGGCTGACCCGGCTCCGCCGTCGCTCGTCCGCGCCGCCCTCCCCCGCCGCTCCCGGTGATCCGTGAAATCCATTTGCGGGTCCGGGGAAACGGTGGCGAGGATCGGGCCATGACCGACACCAGCCCCGCACTGCGCACGGCCGGCCACTCCCCCGCCGTACCGGACGAGATCCTCGCCTACTACGCCGAGGGCCGGGAGGACGGCCGACTCCGGTCCGGCAGCGGGCTGTTGGAGTACTGGCGCACCCAGGACGTGCTCCGGCGGCTGCTGCCGAACAACCCCTCCCGGATCCTCGACATCGGCGGCGGCAGCGGCGTGCACGCCGCCTGGCTCGTGCGGGACGGCCACGAGGTCGAGCTGGTCGACCCGGTCCCGCTGCATGTGGAGCAGGCGTCGGCGCTGCCCGGGGTGACCGCCCGCCGGGGAGACGCCCGGGCGCTTCCCGTCCCGGACGCCTCGGCCGATGTCGCTCTGGTGCTCGGCCCTCTCTACCACCTCGGCGAACGGCGGGACCGGGTACGGGCGCTGGCCGAGGCCCGGCGGGCGGTCCGGCCCGGCGGGCTGGTCATCGCCGCCACGATCAACCGCTTCGCCGGGCTGCACGACACCCTCAACCAGGGCCGCTACTTCGAGCCCGGCAGGCGCGCCGTCACCGACTCCGTCACCCGTGACGGCCACCACCGCCCCACCGGTTCAGAAGCGCTCTTCACCACGGCCTATTTCCACGACCCCGACGAGGTGCCCGCCGAGTTCGCCGACGCCGGCCTGACGCCCGCCGGCCAGTACGGGCTGGAGGGCGCGGCCTGGCTGATGAACGATACGGAGGCGTGGCTGTTGGACCCCGGCCGTAGGGAACTCCTGCTGTCCGCCATGCGGTTGACGGAGTCGGTCCCCTCGCTGCTCGGCGTCAGCGGTCACCTGCTCACCGCCGGAACCGCCCCCGCGCTCTGATCACCGGCCAGCCGCGGGCTGCCGCTCGGCCGGTGATCCATCGCGAGTCGGTGCTCTGTTGCGAACCGGTGATCCGCCGCGATCCGGTGCTGCGCTACGGACCGCTGCTCCGCTACGGACCGGTCGTGCCGTAGACCTGCAACTCGTAGAGCGAGTAGCCGTAGGCGGTGCCCCGGGCGGTGCCGTTCACCCGGACGTAGCGGCCGGTGCCGGTGAGTCCGGTCAGGTCGTCCGTAGCGCCGTTGCCGGTGGTGGTCGAGTAGACCGTGGTCCAGGCCGTGCCGTCCGGGGAGGTCTGGATCGTGTACGCCTTGCCGTAGGCGGCCTCCCAGACGAGCTTGACGCGGCTGACGGTCGCCGTGGCGCCCAGGTCGACGCGCAGCCACTGCGGGTCGACGCCCTCCTTGCTGGCCCACCGGGTGGTGGTGAGGTCGCCGTCGAAAGCGGCGGCCGCCGGATAGGCGGACGATTCGACCGAGGAGGCCGTTGCCGTCCGGCCCTGCGACAGCAGCGCCGGGCCGCCGCCGGGCGCCGTGACGGTCAGCGCGTAGCCGGCCGAATGGCTGGCGGACGCCGAGGTTCCGGTCACCGTGAGGGCGGCGGAGCCGGCCGTCGCCGCGGCCGTGGCCGACACCGTCATCACCGAGCTGCCGCCGGCTGTCACCGACGCGGGGGCGAAGATCACGCTGACGCCGGCCGGCGCACCGGTGGCGGACAGCGTCACCGGCTCGGCGGTGCCGGAGACCAGCGGGACGGACACCGTGGAGGTCGTCGACGCACCCGCGTTCACCGAACCGGCCGCCGGGTTCGGCGACAGCGAGAAGTCGTTGACGGCCGAGGCGGGCGTGAACGCCCACTGGCTCGCGCTTCCGGAACAGCTCCCGGCGACCACCTTGCCGCTCGAGGCCCGGAAGCACTTCTGCCCGGTCTGGATATCGGAGATGGTGCCGTTCGGGTTGATCGACCACTGCTGGGTGGGACCGCCTGTGCAGGTGTTGAGGACGATGTTGCTTCCGGACATGGCCGCGCAGAGGTTGTTGATCACCATGAACGCGCCGTGGAAGGTGAACCGCTGGCCGGCTGTGCCGTTGCAGGCCGCGGTCTTGAGCGCGGTGCCGGTGCTGGAACTGCTGCCGGGATCATCCATGCACTGCGCCGTCGAGCCGTTCTTGTACTGGCCGACCGTGGTGTTGGGCTGGGCGCCGCCGTAGCACTTCCCGGTGCTGGTGTTGAAGATCGGCGTGGAGTCGTAGGGCTCGTTCGACGCGGGGTTGACGACGACCGGTTCCAGCGTCGGTGTGTTGTCGGCGTTGTAGTGGGTCAACGCGTCCTCGCAGTCGATCGCGTTCATCGCGCTGCCGCCCTTGCCGCCCAGCCACAGGTCGATGTGGCGCAGCCCCGGCCCGCCGTTGGGACCATGGCCGCTCCAGTCCGCACCGCACTCCTGACAGCTGTCCTCCATGATGAAGTACTTCTTGACGCGCTCGACCCACACCTTCGTGCCGGCCGGGAGCTCCGACGTGGAGGTCGCGAAGGTGATCGGGTCCGTAAAGGTGCCCGTGCCGCCCGCCGTGTTGTGGATCTGCGGGTAGGAGATGTCGCCGCCGGGCGGCGTGTTGTCGTACCAGCCGTAGAACGTCAGGAACGTCTGTTGCGTCGTCGCCGCGGGGGCGGCGGGGGCCGCGGAGGCCGACGCCACGTTCATCAGGCCGGCGAACGCCGATATCAGGACGAGACAGGCGGTCGCGATGGTTGCGACGAGCGCGCGCCGACTCATGGTGCCTCCGTTACCCGAGGGATCCAGCAGGGTCCACCGCAGAGTCGATCCGAACGTCCACGCAAGTCAATAGTTTGTTAGGAAAGTTTTCTAACAGATGTCGGAACTCGCGCTGGAATCAACTGGCCCGTCCCTGCCTCCCGATGACATCCTGGCCGCGTGAACGGACCGGAGATCGATCTCACTTTCGCCCCCGAGCTGCACCTCTTCGTCTCGGCGCAGCGCCGTCAGGGCCCGGCCACGGTCGTCACCGACGGCTCCTCGACCCTCGGCCATGTCATCGAGTCGCTGGGCGTCCCCCTCACCGAGGCGGGCCGGCTGATCGTGGACGGCCGCGCCGTGCCCGTCTCGCACATCCCGCGCGCGGGCGAGTCCGTTCAGGTCCAGGCCGTCGAGCGGCCCCAGCACGTGCCGGGCGCTCCGCTGCGGTTCCTGCTCGACGTCCACCTCGGCACCCTGGCGCGGCGGTTGCGTCTCCTCGGCATCGACGCGGGCTACGAGAACGAGGACATCGGCGACCCCGCGCTGGCCGCGCTCTCCGCGAAGGAGCGGCGGGTCATGCTCTCCCGCGACCGCGGACTGCTCCGGCGCCGGGAGATCTGGGCCGGGGCGTACATCTACAGCGACCGCACCGAGGACCAACTCCGCGACGTACTCGAGCGCTTCGCCCCCGCGCTCACCCCGTGGTCGCGGTGCGTCGCCTGCAACGGCCCCCTCGCCGACGCCGACAAGGAATCGGTCCAGGACCACCTGCGGCAGGGCACGCGGCGCTCCTACGACGTGTTCGCCCAGTGCGTGGCCTGCGATCGGGTGTACTGGCGCGGCGCGCACCACGCGCGACTGGAGGCGATCGTCGAAGAAGCCCTGCGCGAGTTCGGCGGCGCGGCCGCCTGACCGCTCTCGCCCGCCCTGCCCGACGGAGCGGCCCTTACGGACGCCTCAGTGGGCCAGGTTCTTGATCGCGATGACCTTGTCGATGAGCACACGTCAGGGCATCAGGCGGACTGCCGTACCACCAGGCTGGGCTCGAAGATGACCGAGGTCACCCGCTGCTGCGGCGTCTGGATGCGGTCAAGCAGCATGCGCGCCATCTCAGCCGCCATGTCCTCCACGGGCTGACGGATCGTCGTCAGCGCCGGCCGGCACGCGGTCGCGGCGCTGCTGTCGTCGAAGCCGATCACCGCCACGTCCTCCGGGACCCGGCGGCCGTGATCCCGCAGGACCAGCAGGGCGCCCTGCGCCATCAGGTCGTTGGCCACGAAGACGCCATCGATCCGCGGCTGCTCGGCCAGCAGCCGTTCCATGGCCGCCTCGCCGCTGCCCTGGGTGAAGTCGCCCTCCACGCACGGCACATACGGGAAGCCATGCCGGGCCATCGCCTCGCGGAAGCCGGACAGCCGGTCCTGGCTGGCCGGGACGTCGAGGGGTCCGGAGATCGTCGCGACATCCCGGCAGCCGCGCTCGACCAGCCGGTCGGCGGCCAGCTTCGCCCCGTCCTGGTGCGCGACATCGACGTAGCTGATCGGGATCGGCCGGTCGGGCCGGGCGAACAGCACGGCGGGCACGCCCGCCTCCGTGAGCTGCCCGGGGAGCGGATCGCCCGCGTGGGTGGAGACCAGCATCGCCCCGTCGGCATTGCCCTGCCGCAGATACGCGACCACCTGGTCGCGCGCCTCGGCGGTCTCGGCGAGCATCAGCACCGGGTGCATGCCCAGCGGGCGGAGGAAGCCGACCACACCGCTCACCACGCGGCCGAAGAACGGATCGACGAAGACCTCGCTGCGGACTCCGCCGTCCGGGCCCGGACTGCCCGCTCCGGAGACCACCAGGGCGATCGCCCCGGTACGCCGGGTCACCAGCGAACGGGCCGCGGTGTTGGGAACGTAGCCGGTCGCGGCGATGGCTTCCCTTACCGTCTGCTGGATCAACGGGTCGACGTTGCGCGTCCCGTTGATCACCCGGGAGACCGTCGCGCGGGAGACGCCCGCCACGCGTGCCACATCCTCCAGCGTGGGAGGTCCCGAAGGTGCTGGTCGGAGGGCTTCGCTCATGTCGGTCTTTATAGCATGGAGAGGAGAGCGCTCTCCATGCATCTCCTCCCGGGCCCGACAGCGCATCGAACACCGCGGCCCACCGCCCCGTCCGCGGCGCAACTGGACCCCCCATCTCCCCGTTTCGGGCCGATCTTGCACCGCCGCTCCTCGGGTGGCAGGGTCGGCAGCGGATCAACCACGGACCGGGGGATGAACGGTGAGCGGTAGCGGGACGCAATGGCCGGCGGCGGTCGAAGAGGGTCTGTACCGCGTGCGGAACGTGGGCAGCGGCCTGTTGCTGGAAGTCGCCGACGGCCGCAAGCACAGTGGCGCCAACGTCCGGCAGGGCGCGGACGACGCGAGCCTCGCGCAGGTGTGGCGGGTGGCCCCGGTCCACAGCGGCGGCGGTCTGTATCACCTCGAGAACGCCGGGAGCGGCAAACGGCTCGACGTCGCCGGCGCCGCCACCGAGAACGGGGTGAACGTTCAGCAGTGGCGGGCCAACAACTTCGGCGCCCAGGAATGGGTGATCGAGCAGCACGTGGACGCGCCCGGCACGGTCACCCTGGTGAGCGGCATCAGCGGCAAGGTGCTGGAGGTCGCCGACGGCAGCACGGAGACCGGCGCCAACGTCCAGCAGTGGGAGGACAAGGACCTCCCCTCCCAGTGGTGGACGCTGGAACCGCAGTAGCCGCCGCCGGAATCCTCCCGGAGGTCAGTGCGCGGCAGGCGGAGGACCGTAGCCCTCGATGACGGGGTACCAGGTCGGCTGGAACTGCGGGAGCGTGGAGCCCACTGTCCAGGCGGTGGGGCCACCGGGCTTCGGGTGGGGCACCACAGCGACGCCGAACAGTGAGGCGCCCGCGCCCGCGGGTTCGGTGGCGGCGGGAACGGCGTTCCACGCGCGCCCGTCCCAACGCAGGGTGTAAGCCGGGGTGGCGTCGAACCTTCGTTCAGCCTCGCCGCGGACACCCGCCGGGCGCCGCCCTGTTTCCGGTCCCTGACACAACGCGGGCCGTTCCGGGACCTTCCTCCCGCTCCCGCTCCCGCACGACACGCTCCGACTACACAGAGTAATCATACTGTAGCCGAGAGCTCTTCTCGCGGACGGGAATGCCGGGGTGGTGGCCCGCGTTGAGACGGGCAGACACTCGACGATAATGACAATCATTATGTTCAGTGTGCTGGAGACCACCGCACCTGGAGGGATTTCCGATGGCACGCAACGACGCCCGACCGGTCATCACGCTGCGCTCCACGGCCGGCACCGGCCAGAGCTACGTCACCCGCAAGAACCGCCGCAACAACCCCGACCGTCTCGTCCTGCGCAAGTACGACCCGGCCGCCGGCCAGCACGTCCTCTTCCGCGAGGAGCGCTGACCGCTCCGGTCGCGCGGACGGGAGCGAGGAACCGTCGCCCACCCGACGTGAACAACGGAAGGAAATATCCCATGAAGTTCGGCATCCACCCCGTCTCCCGTCCGGTCGTCTTCCGCGACCGTTCAGCGGACTCCACCTTCCTCACGCGGTCGACCGCGGACAGCGACAAGACCGTGCGGTGGGAGGACGGCAACGTCTACCCCGTCGTCGATGTGGAGACCTCTTCGGAGAGCCACCCGTTCTACACGGGCACATCCCGGGTACTGGACACGGCGGGCCGCGTCGAGCGCTTCGAGCGCCGGTACGGTTCGACCGCGCCCGGAGCCGGTCCCGTCAGCTGAGCACCGGGAACCAGGACACATGAACGCCGAGGAGGGTTGGGGGGCCCCGG
>NZ_JASISZ010000014.1:0-17993 GCF_030063355.1 Streptomyces sp. PH10-H1 | reverse complement strand
GTGTCGGGCGTTGCCCCAACCCTCCTCCCCCGTCGGCCCCGTCTCGTTCAGGCCGTGCCGCCCGCCTTGCGCGGTTCGCCGCGGTAGGTGCCGAAGAACCACCGGTTGCCCTCGGGGTCGCGGGCGGCGAAGTCGCGTGAGCCGTAGTCGGTGTCGGTCAGTTCCCTGATGATCTCGGCGCCCGCCGCCTTGGCGCGGGCGCACAGCGCGTCGGGATCGTCGGTCACGACGTAGGCGCCGAAGCTGCCCGGCGCCAGGGCGCAGTCGTCATCCGCGTCCTCCTCGCGCGCGCTGCCGAGCATGACTCCGCCACCAGGCGGCCAGGAGAGCTGAGCGTGGTCGACGCGGTCGCCTTCGCCGTAGACGACGGTCTCCTCGAAGCCGAACGCCTCGACAAGGAAGCGGATCAGCGGGCGGGCCTCGCGGGCGCGCAGGCTGGGCCACACTTGGGGTGCGGGTGTCATGTCGTCCGCGGCATCGCTGGTATCCATGCGGGCCGGACCTCCTCGGTCGGTGCTGTGGCCCGAGCCGTTTCAGTGCTCGATTTCAGTGCTCGATGGCCTTGTCATCCTCTTGTGCCATCCAGTCTGTTGCCGGCGACCCGGTGAAGGCTTGGACGTTTCGGAACTCCTCGGCCAGCCAGCGGCTGGGGGCACATCCGGCGAGGGACCGGAACTCGCGTGCGAGATGTGCCTGGTCGAAGTAGCCGCATTCCACCGCGAGATCCGCCAGTCCGTTGGAACCCTCAGGACCGTGCCGACCCTCAGGACCGTGCCGACCATCAGGACCGTGCCGACCATCATGGACCTGCGAGCCGTTCCGGCCCCGGCCGCAGGCGCGCTCGACCAGCAGACGGCGGGCACGGTCGAAACGGATGACCCGGGCCGCCGCTTTGGGGCTCAGCCCGATCTCGGTGTGGAACACACCGGCCAGATGCCGGCCGCTCCAGCCCACGTCCTCGGCGAGCGCCGACGCAGGCAGGGCGCCGCCGGATCGCAGCAACAGGTGCCAGGCGCGGGTGACTTGCGGCGGAACGGCGGCGTCGGGGCGCGCGTACCGCCACAGGACGCGGTCCAGGACGGCGAACCGCCGCGGCCAGTCCGGTGCGTCGCGCAGCCGGGCCCGCACCTCGTCGGCGAGCCGTCCCATCACCGCGTCCGCCGGGATGTCGGCGTTGGCCAGCTCGCCGGCGGGCAGATGCAGCAGGGCGCGAGCGCCGAGCGGGCTGAGCGCCACCTGGATTCCGGACTGCCGTCCCCCATGGGTGATCAGCGCGGAGGTGGTGTGCAGGCCGCCGAGGAGTGCGTCGTAGCGGCCCGGTGCCTGCCGCGGATCGGGATGGATCTCCACGGTCAGCGGATCGTCGAGGGTGAAGATCAGGGTCAGGAAGGGCGACGGCATGCCGCGATGCCGCGTGGGCGGGACGCCGTCCTGCCGGTATCCGCAGTACCCGGCGATGAAGGGCCGCAGGGCGGGCGCGGGCAGGCACTGGACCGCCTCGTCGATCACGCCGGAGGGCGCGGTTGCCGTACGACCACTGTCCACCTGACCAGTATCGGCCGCACAGGACCCGGATGCGCGGCGGAGACCGTTTCAGCCGGTCCGCCTGCTCTTGCCCGTCGCTGTCTTCGCCGCGGTTTTCGCCGGGGTCCTGGCGGCGGTCTTCGCGGTGGTCTTCTTCGCCGGCTCGGCGGCCGCGGTCTTTTTCGCTGTGGTCTTCTTCGCGGTGGACGCCTTCGCTGTGGCCGCCTTCGCGGTGGACTTCTTGGTGTCGGTGCTCTTCGGGGCCGGACCGCCGCCGCGCCCGGAATCGGACGCCTTGTCGGCGGCGGAGGCCGCCTTCTGCGCCGGGGCCGCGCGCTTGGCGGTCTTCTTCGCCGGCTTCTTGATGGGGGTGACAGTGGCATCGGTGGCGTTGTCGGCACGGGCGCCCCTGGCCTGGGCGACGCTGGCCTCCAGGGCGGCCATGAGGTCGACGACCTGCCCGCCGCCGCCCGTGGTCCCGCCGGCCGCGGCCGGAGTCCCGCCGTCGATCTTCGCGGCGACGAGGGCCTGGACGGCTTCGGCGTAGTCGTCGGTGTATTCGCTGAGGTCGGCGTCGCCGAGGGCGTTGATCAGGGTGTCGGCGAGCTCGAGTTCGGCGTCGGTGACGGTGACTTTGCCGGTGGGGGCGGCTTCGGACGTCGGCTTGACCTCGTCGGGCCAGCGCAGGGTCTGGAGGACCAGTACGTCGTCGTGGGCGCGGACGAGGGCGAGGTGCTCGCTGTTGTGCATCGCGAGTTTGCCGACGGCCGCCTTCCCCGACCGCTGGAGCGCCTCGCGCATCAGCACATAGGCCTTGTTGGCGCCCGCGTTGCCCGGGGCGAGGAAGTACGGGGTGTCGAGCTGCAGGAAGTCGACACTGGCGGCGTCGAGGAAGCCGCTGACCTCGATGGTCTTGGCCGTCGGGAGCGGCAGGGCCTTCATCTCGTCGTCGGAGATCTCGATGAGCTCGTCGTCGGCCGCCTCGTACGCCCGGCCGATCTCGGCCGGGGTGAGGATCTGCTCATCGATCGCGCAGACCTTTTGCAGCCGCACCCGTCCGTGGTCCGCTGTATGGATCTGCCGGAAGCCGACCTTGTGGCTGCTGACGGCGGAGCCGAGTTTCACGGGTACGGCGACGAGGCCGAATGACAGAGTGCCGGTCCAGAGTGACCTCATCATTTTGTCCCTAAATGTGAGAGATTCCATGATATGCCGATCACGGAAATCGAGGGCCGCCGGCTGACCCTCACCCACCTGGACCGGATCCTGTATCCGCAGGCCGGCACGGTAAAGGGCCAACTGGTGCACTACTACGCCACCATCGCCCCCGTCCTGCTGCCACACGTGCACGGCCGCCCCGTATCCTTCCTGCGCGCACCCAACGGGGTGGACGGGAAGTCGTTCTTCGCCAAACGGCCGCCGGCGGGTACGCCCACCTGGGTGACGACCGCGGTAACGGAACTCGCCCACCACGAAGAGATGGAACAGGTCCAGATCAACGACCTCGCCACCCTCGTATGGGCCGCGAACCTGGCGTGCATCGAACTCCACGTCCCGCAGTGGAAGGCCGCCCGCCCCGGGATTGCGGACCGGCTCGTCCTGGACCTGGACCCCGGCGAGGACCGCACCATCGTCGACTGCTGCCGCGTCGCGCTCCTGCTGCGCGAACGGATGCGCGCCGACGGCCTCGAATCGTGGGCGAAGACGACCGGCTCCAAGGGCCTGCACGTGTACGCGTCACTGACCGGCGCGTCGCCCGAGCAGGCATCGGCTTACGCCAAGGCGCTCGCGCGGGAGCTGGAGGGGGACCATCCCGACCTGGTGGTGTCCAAGATGAGCAGGACACTGCGCGCCGAGAAGATCTTCATCGACTGGTCGCAGAACGCGGCGGCCAAGACCACCGCCGCCCCGTACACCGTCCGCGCCCGCGCCACTCCCACCGTGTCCACGCCCGTCTCCTGGGACGAGATCGAGGAGTGCGGCGAACCCACGCAGCTCTCCTTCACCATCGATGACGTCCCCGACCGCGTGACCGCGCACGGGGATCTGCTCGCCCCGCTCCTGAACCGCGACCAGGCCGGGACACTGCCCTCATGAAGCGGCTCCCGTGACCGGCTCCGATCCGGTCGTCCTCCGGCCTCCGGTCGATGTCATGCGCCCCCGCACAGCGACGGAGGTCCCCGCAGCGGACGCGCTGGCCGGCGGGGTGCAGTACAGCCCGAAACTGGACGGCTTCCGTGCGATCGCGTTCGCCCTCGGCGACCGCACGGTCCTGCAGACCCGCTCGGGCCGCGACATCGCCGCCGACTTCCCCGGTCTCGCCGCCGACCTCACGCGTGAGCTCCCGGCCGGGCTCGTCCTCGACGGCGAGATCTGCGCGTGGGCCGACGGAAAGTTCGCCTTCGAGGAGCTCCTCCGTCCCGACGCGCAGCGTCGCGCGGCGGACGTCGCGGTGGCGTACGTCGCCTTCGACTGCCTCGCCATCCCCGGCAGCGACATCCGGGACCTGCCGCTCACCGACCGCTGGCAGCTGCTGCGCACCGCTCTGCGCGAGATGGCGCCGCCCGTGCAGACCGTGCTGGCGACCACCGACCGCGCCCAGGCCCTCGAGTGGTACGAGACCCTCGTCCCGCTGGGCGTCGAGGGACTGGTGTGCAAGGCACTCGACTCCGCGTACCGGCCCGGTGAGCAGAAGGGGTGGGTCAAGGTCCGGCACAGCGAAACCGTCGATGCCCGGCTTGTCGCCGTGCTCGGCCCCGTACGGCGCCCCCTCTCGGTGATGGTCGAGTTCGACGACGAGACCCGCGCGCAGACCTCGCCCCGCCTCGACCCCGTCTCCGCCCGGCGGATCGCCGAAGCGGTCGGGGGACTCCTCGGCCCGACGGCCCGGGCCGGGGACGGCATGCCCCTCCACCCGGTGCGGAACGGCCCCCTGGTCGAGGTCCGGGTCCGTACCGGACGCCAGCCGGCCGTACGGTTCATCCGGATCCGCGACGACGCGAGCTGAGCGCGCCCGCCCGGCCCTCAAGGTCCGTCGCCGGAGCCTCACCGGCAGTTGAGGAGACTTCCGCACAAGAGATGCGCCGGACCGCGCGGTCGCGGAGCCTGGGGGTATGGACCCAGAGACACAGCAGGTCGTCGTATATCCGCTGGAGAACGGCTCACGGCGGGTGACGATCGGCGGCACACCGGTCGGCCGCGCGTACTCGCTCCCGGACGTCGTGGAATTCCTTCGCCGGGCCGGCCTGGACGATATCGAGCTCCAGGACCACCCGCTCATCGACTGGCGCGGTGGCGGACCGGAGGTGCAGGCCCGGCCCGAGTGACCGGCGGCGGCCTTCGGGACGGGTGCCCGGGCCTAGAAGGGCAGTTTGGCGAGCGCCTCACTGGCCCGGTATCCCTCTGGCACACCGTCGGCGAAGATGACGTCCATCTCGATGTGGTCGGTTCTGAACGGGAGGATCGCCCGGTATGCCTCCGAGTCGTACCAGGCGCGGGCCTTGGCCCGGTCGGGGAACTCGATGATGATCAGGCCGCCGGGCCAGGTACCCTCCAGGACCTCCCGCTCCCCGTCGTGCACGAGGAAGCGGCCGCCGAAGGGATCCATCGTGTCGGAGACCCGGCGCAGGTATTCGGCGATCTCCGGGCTCGGGTTGACGACCTTGCGGACATAGGCGACGGCGTAGGTGGACATCGATCCTCCAGTAGTCAGTGGTGAGTGGTGACGTTGCTCCGGTTGCCGCAGGTCCCTTGTGCCGGTTGCCGGTGCCGGTTCCTGCTGCTGATCGAGACACTACGACCGCCGCCGCTCCGCGGAATCCGTCATCTATCAGCATCCGCCGGCACACCGATCATCCCGCTCGTTCCGGCCAACTGGCGTGGCTCTACGCTGACCTGGTGCGCAACTTGACCGAATCCCCCACCGCCGGAGCCATGGCGCCGGCCGTGCCGCAGCCTGCAGCATCCGTGGAGCTTCCCGTATGAGGGCGAACACCACCGCTCGCGCGGTCACCAACGTCCTCCAGCCCCGCAATGTCCTGCTCGTCGGCCTGGTCGGCGTCGGCGCCGCCGCGGCGGGCAGTGTGCGGGGTGCGGCCTGGGGTCTGTTCGCCGCGCTGTGCGCCGGGATCATCCCGGCCGCCTACATCGAGTGGGAGCGCAAGCGCGGCACGTGGGGCGACCGGCATGTCGTGGACCGCAGACAGCGCGCCCCGATCTTCGCCGTCATCCTCGGCTCCATCGGAATCGGTTCAGCGGTGATGCTCCTGGCCCACGCGCCGACCGACATCCTCATCGCGATGCTTTCCATGTGGGTGATCACCATCGTGCTGCTGACCGTGAACACGGTCTGGAAGATCAGCGTGGACGCGTCCGTGGCCTCCGGCGTCGTAGCGATGCTCGCCGTCGTCCACTCCCCCTGGTGGCTCCTCGCGTACACCCTGGTCGCCGCCGTGTGCTGGTCCCGTGTCGCGCTCACCTATCACTCGGTCGCGCAGACCGTGGCCGGCGCCTCGCTCGGCGCGGCCACCGCCGTACTGTTCGCGATCCTGTAGGCGGACCCGACCTCGGCGGCTAGACGACCTTGACGTTCACCGCGTGCTGGCCCTTGGGGCCCTCAGCGATCTCGTACTCCACCGCTTTGTCGTCCGCGACGGTTCCCTCGATGTTCTTGCCGTGGACGAAGACGTCAGCCCCGCCGTCGGCCGGGGTGATGAAGCCGAACCCCTTGCCCGGGTTGAACCACTTGATCTTGCCATTGAGCTTCGCCATGGGTGTTTCCTCGCCTCGCCTGGATGATCCCGCCAAGTTACCTGGTCCGGCGGGGTCCCCAGCGACAGCCGGGTGGCGGTGCACCGCTCCACGACCGCCGGCCCCGGAAGCAGCTGCTTCCGGGGCCGGCGGCGGTTACGGCTGAGCGGTGGTGCGGTGGTGCGGTGGTGCGGTGACTAGGAAGCGGCGGCGGGCACCGGCACCGCGTGCGGAGTGCACACGACGTCGTGGCCGTCGAGCTTGCCGTTGATCAGGTAGTCGTCCACCCGGCTGTTGATGCACGGGTTGACCAGGCCGGTGACGCCGTGCGATCCGGCGCCGTCCTCCGTGATGAGCTGCGAGCCGTGAAGGCGCTGGTGCAGCTCGACCGCACCGGAGTACGGGGTGGCCGCGTCACGGGTGCTCTGCACGATGAGGACATCGGGCAGCCCGCGGTGCGACTTCACATCGACCGGAGTCTGCTGCTTGACGCCCCAGGTGGCGCACGGCAGGTTCATCCAGGCGTTGGACCAGGTCAGGAACGGGTAGTTCTTGTGCAGGGCCGTGTTGTCGCGGTCCCACTTCTTCCAGCTCGTCGGCCACTTGGAGTCGGTGCACTCCACCGCGGTGTATACGGCGTTGCCGTTCTCCGACGTGATGTTGCCGGCGGTGTTGGACAGGTCCGGTCCCGCCGCGGCGACGAGCGCCTTCGTGTCACCCGCACGGTACTTGCTCCACACACCGGCCACGTTCGCCCACGACGAGTCGTAGTACGCCGCGCTCTGGAAGAAGCCGAGCAGCTCGGCCGGGCCGACGACTCCGCCGACCGGGTTCGTCTTGGCGGCCGCGCGCAGGGCCTCCCACTGTGCCTGGACCTTCGCCGGGGTGTCACCGATGTGGTAGACGGAGTCGTACTTGGCGACCCACGCCTTCCAGTCGTCCCAGCGGCCCTGGAAGGCCACATCCTGGTCCAGGTTGTTCTGGTACCAGATCTGGTCCTCGTCCGGGTTGACCACACTGTCCACGATCATGCGGCGCACATGGGTCGGGAAGAGCGTGGCGTACACGGCGCCCAGGTAGGTGCCGTAGGAGACGCCCAGGTAGTTGAGCTTCTTCTCATGGAGCGCGGCACGCATCACGTCGATGTCGCGGGCCGTGTTGGCCGTCGTCATCTGCGAAATCATCTGCGCGCCGGAGCGCTCCACACAGCCACGGGCGTATTCGGCGGCGAGCTTGCGCTGCGCGTTCTTGTCCGCCTGGCTGTCGGGCACCGGGTCGGCCTTCGGCGCCTTCACGAACTCCTGCGGGTCCTGGCAGGAGATCGGTGCCGAGTGGCCGACGCCGCGCGGGTCGAAGCCCACGAAGTCGTACACCTTGGAGGTGTTGACCCATAGCGGGGCTTTGGTCGTGACCCGCCGCGGGAACCTCATGCCCGAGCCGCCGGGGCCGCCCGGGTTGTAGATCAGTGCGCCCTGGCGCTCGGCCGGGGTGCCGGTGTTGCCGATCCGGTCGAGCGCGATCTTGATGGTCTTGCCGAACGGCTTCGCGTAGTCCACCGGGACGGTGACGTAGCCGCATTGGATGGGGGCTGCGAAGCCCCAGTCGGCCGGACACGCGGCCCAGTCGATGCCCTTCTCGGCGGCACGGGCCGCCGCGATCTGCACGCCGATGGACTCGGCGAGTCCGCTCGGCTGGTGCTGGCCGGTAGGCCGCTGGGTTCCGGCGGTGGCCGCCGGAGCGGCGGCTATGACGCCCGCTACGAGGGCGCCGGTGGAGACGAGCACAACAGTGCGTCTCAAGGAATTTTCCTCCCCCTACTGATCCGCGGCTTGTGGCCGCGGTGATCACAGGTTTCGGGGAATCCTTTCTCCTGTGAGGTGGTTGTGAACAGATCACACCGGCGTTTCTTTACCAAGGCGTGACGTTGCGTGCGAGACGGCCGCCTCGGCGAGCCCCCGGATGTAGGGATGCGGAACCGTACCGTCCCCCGCGAGCTCCGGCTGGAAGAGCGTGGCCAGGTAGAAGGGGTGACCGGGCAGTTCGGCGATTCTCGGCTGCCCTTCGGTGTCGTGTCCGGTGAACCGCAGCCCGTGCTCGTGCAGTTGCGGGATCAGCGCGGTCACCGGGCCGTAGTCGCAGTGGAAGCGCTCGTGCGTCTCCCGGCTGCCGAGCAGCCGTTCGGCGAGTGTGCCGGGCGTCGTGTTCAGCGTCCCCTCGTGGCCGACGAGCGAGCAGGCGAGCGGGGCGATGAGCAGGTCGCCGTCACCGTCGGGGTTGTTCTCCGCGTGGCGGGCGTCGCTGAGGCCGCAGACGGTGCGGGCGAATTCCAGCAGTGCGTGCTGGAAGCCGCCGCAGGTGCCGAGGAACGGGATGCCGTCCTCGCGGGCGGTGCGTACCGCCGCCAGGGCGCCCGCCTCGCTGCGGTACGGGCTGCCCGGCAGCAGCCAGACGGCGTCGAAGGCGGATACGGCACCGGGCAGGGCGGCTTCCTCGGTCGGGATCCAGTACGCGTCGGCCAGAAGCCCGTGGCGTTCGCGCAGTGCGTCCAGCAGTACCGGGACGCGCTGGTGGGAGCGGACGGATGGGGAGCGGTCGCCAACAAGGGCGAGGCGTGCGGCCGGAGCAGGGGCTGTGGTCATGCCGACCATCCTGGGGCCGCTTCCCGCATCAGGTCCAACGATGAAGAGTGGTCCGCCCATCAGCAATACTGATGGACATGGATCCGCATCTGCTGCGTACCTTCACGGCCGTCGTCCGGCTCGCGTCGTTCTCCGCCGCGTGTCCCGTCTCGCGAGATGTTCTCGTTGTCTCAGGTGACCTTGGTGGATTCGGCGCTGGTCTCGGGTGACGTTATCGCTGCCGCGTTGAGGCACGCCGCCGGTCTCATGTGATGTTGCCTGCCGGGTGGGTGCGTCTCAGGTTGCGTTGCCGCTGACCTTCGTTCTTCTCATGTGGTCTTCCCTCTCTCGGGCGGTTTGAGCTCGTATCGCTGGCGGCCGATGCCTGAGGGCGGCTTTGCTCGGATCAGTTCGGTGTGGTTGATCCGGGGGTGGGGCGTTGGATGTCGGAAAGCTGGGGCAGGCCGCGTTCGAGGTGGGGTACGTCGATGAGGACTGCGTACACCGTCGCGAGGCACTGGCGGCCTGCTGGACGCTGCGGTTCGAAAAGCTGTCGCCGGTGCGTACGGTCAAGTCCTACAAGGGGCAGCGGTCCGTGACCCGTGACTACTGGGCCGCTACGACGGCGAGGCAGCTGTCCTGTGAGTCTCATCTGGAACGGCACCACGCGATGCTGATGGACTTCGATCCGCAGGTCACGGGTTTGGTCGGCCAGCCGTTCCGGCTGTTTTGGCCAGGGCGGCGAGGGCGTCGGGGGCATGTCCCGGACTTCTTCGCTCGGCTTGATGACGGGGGCGGTCTGGTGGTGGATGTCCGTCCGGATGAGCACATCGAGCCGGACGATGCGGAGGCGTTCGCGGCGACTGCGCGGGCCTGCGAGCTCGCCGGGTGGGCCTTTCGCCGAGTAGGGGCGATTGATGCGGTGCTGCTGGCGAACACCAGATGGCTGGCCGGCTATCGGCACCCACGCAACCACCGGGAGCCCGCCGCCTCGGAGTTGGCGGCGGTATTCGCCGAGCCAGGGGGTCTGTTGGCCGGAGCCGAGCGGGTCGGTGACCGGCTGGCGGTGTTGCCGGTCCTTTATCACCTGCTCTGGCGCCGGGTGCTGGAAGTTGATCTGGACTCGGGGCTGTTGGGGCCGCGAAGCGTGGTTCGCCGGGCGGTGACGGCCCGGTGAGGCTTCCGCTGGTGGTCAGTCCGGGTGACCGGGTGCGGTTCGACGGCAAGGTGCACACTGTGGTCGGTCTCTCCGGCGTCCTGGTGCGGCTGGCCGACGAACACGGGCAGTCCAGTGCGATGCATCTGCCGACGTTGATGACCTCACCGGGGTTCGAGGTGATCGGCTCGGGTGGAGTCCGCCGGCTCCCGCCCGGCCTGCTGGACGGGTTGCCGCCCGGCGAAGCCGAGCGGGCTCTGTGGTGGCACCAGCACATGAGCGAAGTACTTACCGGCCTGCCGCCGGACGCCTCGGCGGGCGCGATGCCGCGGCCTGAGTACGATCCGGCGATCCGGAACCTGGCCGAGCGCGAGGCGGCCAAGGCCGCCGAACTCACTGCAGAAACCGGCAGGTTCGTCAGCCCGCACACCATCCGTTGGCGCCGCCGCCGCTACCAAAAACGCGGAGTGATGGGGATGGTTGACGGCCGCCAGGCTCCACGCCGCCAAGTTCTGGGTCAGGTCGATCCGCAGATCGTGGAAGTCCTGCGACGGCTCATGGAGCAGGCCACCGACGGCTCGACTCGCACCATCAGCTACTACTTCGAGCGCGTTGGCCAGGTGATAAAAAAAGTGGAGGGACCGCCGGTCGAGATGCCCTCGCGGGCAACCTTCTACCGCCTGTTCAACCGGCTGGAGGCCGGGCGCCACACGACCGGCTCAGCCCGCACCCGCCGCTCACTGGCCAACCAGCCCGACGGCGTCTTCGACCAGGTCACCGTCTGCCGACCGGGCGAACTGATGGAGATCGACTCCACCCCGTTCGACGTGCTGGTCCGGCTGGAGAACGGCATCGTGGACCGGTGCGAACTGGTCGGCATGGTCGACGTCGCGACGCGGACCATCACCGCCGCGGTGCTGCGGCCGACCACGAAGTCGGTGGACGCCGCTTTGCTGCTGGCCCGGTCGGTGACCCCGGCACCGATGCGGCCGGGCTGGCCGGAAGCTCTGCGGATGGAGCACTCGGCGCTGCCCTACGAGCGGCTGCTGTCGGTGGACGAACGGCTGCGGCACGCTGCCGCGGTCCCGCTGATCATCCCGGAAACGGTCGTGGTCGACGGCGGCAAAGCGTTCTTGTCGAAGAACTTCCATGCCGCCTGCAACGCGTTTGGCACCGAGGTGATCCACGCCCCGCCCCGCACCCCGACTCACAAGCCCCACATCGAAAGAACACTGGGCTCAGCAGCCTCGCTGTTCGCCCAGTTCCTCCCCGGTTACACCGGACGGTCGACGGAATACCGGGGCAGCAAGGTCGAGGAGGAGCCGCTGTTCTCCCTGCACCAGCTCCAGGAACTGCTGGAACAATGGATCAGCGCCAAGTGGCAAAACAGGCCCCACGACTCGCTACGTGACCCGCTCGCCCCGGGGCGGACGTTCTCCCCGAACGAGAAGTACGCCGCACTCGTGGAGACGGCCGGCTTCCTGCCGCTCGCGCTGGCCGCGGAGGACTACCTGGAACTGCTGCCGACCCGCTGGCAGGCCATCAACTCCTACGGCATCAAGGTCAACCACCGGCTCTATGACTGCGAGGAACTCAACGACCTGCGGCGGGAGAAGTCCGGGATCGCGGAGCGGAAAAACCGATGGGAGGTCCGCCACGACCCCTACGACATCCGGCTCGTCTGGCTCCGCAACCATCGCACCGGACAGTGGATCACCGTCCCCTGGAGGCTACTTTCCACCACCGCCACTCCCTTTGGTGAGCTGGCCTGGGACCACACTGCCCGTGACCTTCGGGACCAGGGCGAACAGGTCACCGAGGACGCGATTGCCGGGGCCGTTGGCGACCTGTTCGACCGGGCAGCCAGTGGCTCCGACGAGGAGGTGGGCCCGGTCAAACCGGGCCGGGGCCGACGCAGTCGGCGCCGCGGCCCCAAGGTCGTCGCCCGCACCCAGGCCACCAGCCAGCCCGCATGGCCGCGGCCCGAACCCCCACTGCCTCCGCAGGCCGACCCGACGGAGGAACCCGGGGGCGACGAAGAGGCCGAAGAGGAGAACACGGTCGCTGATGTCGTCCCGCTGAAAGTCTTCGACGCACGCAAGGAGGCACGGAAGTGGTGGTGAACATGGATGAGTTCGGGCTGCCCGAGGACCGGCGGATGCCCACGACCACACTGGAGGGATGGCGTCATTTCGTCGACGAGGACCCGATCGTCTTCGACCTGCTGCCCGAAGACCAGTGGAAGGACCTCGATCCCAAGGGCCGGGACGAATACGACGAGGGCCGGGTTAACTACCACTCCGAGCTGATCATCGTGGAAACCCCGACGGTTCGCGACGTCCTCCACCAGGGCCGGCTGCTGACTCTGGTCAACCGCAGGGAAATCAGCGCCCGCCGAGGCCTGATCGTCTCCGGCCCGTGGGCGACGGGCAAGTCCACTGCCCTCAAACAGCTCGGCAGGGCCCACGAACTGCGAGTACGCCAGCGCTACCCCGACAACGACCGCATCCCGGTCGTCTACGTCTCAGCCCCGCCCAACGGCTCCCCGCGCAAGCTCGCCACCCGCTTTGCGCACTTCCTGGGCCTGCCCATGAAGGCCCGGCATAACGAGATGGACATTGCGGACGCGGTCTGCGAGATCCTCACCGACGCCCGCTGCGACCTGGTCCTGGTCGACGAGATCCACAACATCAACATGGCCACGTCCACCGGCAAGGATCTCTCCGACCACCTCAAGTACTTCGCGGAGCACATCCCCGCCACGTTCGTCTACGCCGGCATCAACGTCGAGCGCGAGGGCCTTTTCACCGGGGTCCGCGGCAAGCAGATCGCGGCCCGCTGCGTGATGAAGTACACCGGCAACTTCCCCTACCAGGCCGAATGGCGTTCGATGATCGCGCTGATGGAGGACTCGCTGCGGCTGCACCACCACGAGCCCGGCAGCCTGGTCCGGCTGGCAAAGTATCTCTACACCCGCACTGGCGGGAGCATCAGCAGCCTGTCCCACCTCATCCGCGCGGCCGCCATCAGCGCAATCGCCGACGGCAGCGAACGCATCACCCGGCGTCTGCTGCAATCCATCTCCGTCGACCACAACACCCAGTCCGACAGCCCCCGCACCTCCGGTGACGAGAGTGGCGAGGCCGGAGACGCGGCATGATCCGACATCTGCCGCCGCCCCGACTGCAGCGACTCCCACTCACCCTCGCCCCGCTCCACCGCGAGACATGGGACTCCTACGTTGGCCGGCTCGCGGCAGTGAACCGGATCTCCCACCTCGTCGTCCACGAGCACATCAACAATCAGCACCGGATCCATCCCGCTCCGCTGCCGTTGCTCGACGCCATCAGTAATCTGTCGGGCCACCCCCGCGACCGGCTCCTGAAAGCCCTGCCCGATCTCCGGGCACCTGGCCTCACCAACAACCTGCCCAGGTCCTGCCAACTACTCGATGACGGGTGGCAGGTTCAAGCGGCCTGCACGCTCTGCCTGGCAGCCAAGGGAGTGTTCGCCCAAGCCCGGCACTGGGTCCCCAAGAGCACCCGGCTCTGCCTCCGCCACGGCCGCTGGACCGACACCTACCACGCGCAGTTCGACCTCCGCCGGCTACCCGAGATCCTCCAGGCACAGCGCGACCACCACCGCCTGGTCCGCGAACACGGCTGGCAGACCGTCGTGATCGCCATGCGCCAGGCCACCGCCTGGTGCTGGCGCTGGTGGGACAGCCGCCGATTTCACCAGCGGCGCGACCGCAGACTGAAGGTCCTCATTCCTCCGGGTGGAGGCACCTTCCGCGAGGACCCACGGCTGATCGCCAGCAGCTATCCCGACATCGTCGCCCTCACCGGCCTCCTGGCCTCCCCTCAACTCCGCAGCCTGCCCTTCACCGGCAACGATCGGGACTTCCGCCTGTTCATCAGCGAAGTCCGCGCACGGGCCGCCCCCGGCTACCGATACGAAGCCGCCGGCGTCGCTGACCCGCTCGTCCGCTGGATCGAGGAAGAGCGCTACTACCGAACCCTCCCCAACCACCCATGGCCGATGCCCAACGAGCCCCGGACGCACAACCCGGAGACACCAGAGCAACTCGTCCGTCGGCTCAACGAGTTTCTCGACCCGGGCTCCGAGGATCCGGGCCGTTGCGCCAACTGCGGCAACCATATGAAGGCCGAGAATCCGAGGATGCGGTTCTGCTCAACCGCATGCAGGTCACGCAACTGGAGACTGCAACAACACGAGCGAACACTCCGAGAGGCATCCTCCCGCCTGGAGAAAAGGGAGTGCCCGGCCTGCGGCGTCACCTGGACACCCGGCAACGACCGACGGCGCGATGCCCGCTACTGCTCACACCGATGCCGACAAGCTGCCTTCCGCCGGCGCACAGCCGTCGAAAACAGCTGACTGGCATCGTCCACGAGAATGGACAGCGTTTCCTGAGGCGGTCGAGTTGCCGATCCGCGCCGTCGAGCACGAACTCAATCGGACGGCGTGACGGGGGACCGCAGGCCAAGCCACTGCTCGGCGCCCCAAGCCTGGAACCGCTCTACCTCGGTGAACCCCAGCTTTGCCGCGAGGCGCATCGAGCCGACGTTGGCAGTCTGGGTGGCGAGCACCACCGGCTCGCCGGGAAGGACGCCGTCGAACCAGTCAAGTGCCGCCCCGCACGCCTCGGCCGCATACCCGAATCCCCACGCCTGCGGCAGGAACAGGTAACCGAGATCGGCCTTCCCCACAGCAGCCGGGCGGTGGTCCGCCGATGCTCTCCTGAGCAGGATCTGGCCGATCATCGCCCCGTCGAGATTAACGACGAAACTCCCGGGCCACCGCTCGGGCACCTCGGGCATCTCGCGCTCAAGCTCGTCACGCGGGCGCGGGCCGCCGAGATAGGTGTGCACTTCTGGCGACGCCAGCAGCTCGATGAACGCCGCACGGTCCCGGGCGTCGGGCTCACGCAGCACGAGCCGCTCGGTCTTGATCGGGGCAGGTGGCCAGGCGACGGGTCCGAGCTCAGTCATGCCGGCCAGCTAATCAGCAGGCTCGGTAGTGATCAAGACTCGCGAACCGATCAACCCACCAGCCATGGCCTCCACCCTCACCGACGGGCCGGACCCTACAAGCCACGTGACCGACAACATCAAGTGATACGTCCCCGGAGATTTGCTGCAGCGAGACAACACGAGGTGAGAATCCGTCAAGGCCCCGTCTCACCGGCTCTTGCATCGTCCCTGGTCACGGCCTCGCCCATAGGCAAGATCAAATGAGACGGGACACCGCGGCACGGGAACTGGGCTACACCCAGTCCGCCGTCTCGCAGCACATCGCCGCCCTGGAGTCGGATCTCGGGGTGGAGTTGCTGGGCCGCCGGCCGGTCGCGCCCACCGAGGCGGGAAGCCGGCTGCTGGAGCACGCGGGCCCGCTGCTGCTGCGGATGGCGGCGGCCCGTGCCGAGGTGGTGCGCGCGGCGCACTCCCCTGCCGCGCGTCTGGTGCTCGGCGCGTCCCCGCTGGCGTTCGGTGACCGTACGGCGTTGGCGCTGGCCCGGTTGCGGACCGCGGCGCCGCGCGTCGAGGTGACGGTACGGCTGCTGGAGCGCGCCGCGGTCGTCGCCGGGGTGGCGGGCGGTGACCTCGATCTCGGCCTCGTGGACGGCGCCGCGGCGCCCAGCGATCCGCTGCGGCTGCCCGACGCCGGTCCACTGCACACGACCGGCGTCGGTGAGGAGCCGCTGGCCGTGCTGCTTCCCGACGGCCATCCGCTGGCCGCCCGGGACGGACTGCGGCTGACCGACCTGGTCGACGCGTTGTGGCTGGACGCCCCGGACGCGGCGATTCCGCTGAGCGAGCTGCGGGCGGCGGGCGGGAGCGGCTTCCGTACCGGACCGCGCTACGACGGCACGGATGTGCGCGCCGTGCTCGCGCTCGCACGGGCCGGGCACGGGCTGGCGCTGCTGCCGGCGTCGGTCGCCGGTGCCGGCGGGGTGCCGCTGTCCGCTCCGCGGCTGGTGCACCGTACGGAGTCGCTGCACCGGAGCGACCCCGGCCGGCCGGCCGCACTGCTGATGGAACTGCTCAACGCGTAAGAGTGCTGTTCATCCCCTGCGGGTCAACTCCATCCGTACCGCTCCGTCAGCCGCCCCACCACGCGGTCGAAGCGCGGACGGTCCAGCGCGCACGCCTCGCGGCGCATGCCGTCGGGATGCACGCGCAGTACGCGGTCCAGGTTCACCCAGGACTCCCGGCCGGCCGCGTCCCACGGGCCGACGCCGATGGGCGCCCATTCACGGTCGTCATCATGCCGCTTGCTCGACAGCTGGACCGCCAGGAGGGTGCCGGTCCCCTCGCGGGCCACGACGAGCACCGGACGGTCCTTGCCCCTGCCGTCGTTCTCCTCGAACGGGACCCAGGTCCAGACGATCTCGCCGGGGTCCGGGTCGCCGTCGTGATCCGGGGCGTAGGAGGTGCGCACCCGGCCGACCTGGTCGGGCTCGGCTTCGGTGGTCCGCGTCGAGCCGCTGCGCCCTGGGGAGTTGGTGTTGGTCGAAGTAGTCACCGGGCCACGCTAGCGCGCCACCCGGACTGATGCCTCACGGCCGTTCGCGGTCCGGGCAAACGGCTTCCAGCAGGCGGCGCAGCCGCAACGCGTCCGGGGCGACGGCCGTGACCAGGACCGCGGGTCCGGTCAGCGGGGTGAGCACGGCCTGGCCGTCTGCCAGGACGGCCGCGGCCGGCGGGTCGCCGGCCCAGCGCGGGTCCACGACCAGCAGCTGGCCCACGGACCGGTGGTGGTGCAGCACGGCGGGGCCGTCCCAGCCGGGGGCGCCGGGGCCTGGTGGCGGCCGCGCTCCCGACCCGCAGCGCCGCTCCGGCCGCGACCTCGGCGGTCAGGCACAGCCGGTCGCCGCCGAGCGGTGCGCTCATCGCCCCGATGACGGTGACGGCGGCCTGCGATCCGATACCGCGGGTGCGGCGCAGGGCGATCGGGCCGTCGCCGGCGAGCACCGGCAGAGCGGTGCCGCCACGGCCGTCCGGGACCGCGACGATCCGCGCGGCGGCGCGGACTCCGGTGCCGGCCGTCACCCCTGTCGTCACCCCGGCCGTCGTCGCGGTCGTCACCCCGGCCGTCGTCGCGGTCGTCACCCCAGTCGTCGTCGCGGTCGTCACCCCAGTCGTCGTCGCGGTCGTCATCGTGTGGCCGCGGTCCATGCGGCAAGCCGCGCGAGGATCCAGTCGGAGACCGGACCGATGCCGCCCTCCGTGGTCAGCGCGGTGAAGACGACCGGGAGGTCGCCGCGCTGGGTCCTGGCGTCGCGGGCCATGACCGCGAGGTCGGCGCCGACCAGCGGAGCGAGGTCGGTCTTGTTGATGACGAGCAGGTCTGAGGTGGTCACGCCGGGCCCGCCCTTTGCGTGGGATCTTGTCGCCGCCCGCGACGTCGATGACGAAGATCTGAGCGTCCACCAGGCCCTTGGAGAACGTGGCCGTGAGGTTGTCGCCGCCCGACTCGACCAGGACGAGATCGAGCGGGCCGACCGTGTCCTCCAGGTCCTCGACGGCTTCGAGGTTGGCCGAGATGTCGTCACGGATCGCGGTGTGCGGGCAGGCGCCGGTCTCCACGGCGCTGATCCGCTCGGGGGGCAGGACGGCGTTGCGCAGCAGGAATTCGGCGTCCTCACGGGTGTAGATGTCGTTGGTGACCACCGCGATGGACAGCTCGTCGCGCAGGTGGCGGCAGAGCGCGGCGACGGTGGCGGTCTTGCCGGAGCCGACCGGGCCGCCGAGGCCCACCCGCAGGGCGCGGCGGGTGCCGTCGGGACGCTCGACGGGGGTGCCGTAGGCGTAGCGCTCGGGATAGGTGTCCCGGTGGTCGAGGTGCATGGTCGGCTCCGGTGTCGGAAGGGGTCGGAAGGGGTCGGAAGGTTACGGGCGGGGGATGCGGCGGGAAGGGGG
>NZ_JASISZ010000149.1 GCF_030063355.1 Streptomyces sp. PH10-H1 | reverse complement strand
ACAAACTGGACCACGGGGCCTCTGCTCTCTCAGGAAGATCTTGGTCGATCCCCTGCATAGCAGAGGCCCCTCCTACATCTCTCCTACCCTTGACATCGCCAACGGGCCCTTAACTTCGTGGCATTGGATGCTCGACGTGGTGCGCTACCTGGTCGACGGCGGCATCAAGTGGCGGTCGATGCCGGCCGACTTCCCGCCGTGGGACCGGGTCTACGCCTTCTTCCGCCGCTGGATGCGCCAGGGCCTGGTCGGCGAGCTCCACGACCGGCTGCGCGGGAAGGTCCGCCAGGCCGAGGGCAAGGCAGCGGAGCCGACGGCGGCGATCATCGACTCGCAGTCGCTGCGCGGGGCGGCCACCGTGGGCGCCGACACACGCGGCTACGACGGGGGCAAGCGCGTGGGCGGCCGCAAGCGCCACATCATCGTGGACACCCTTGGCCTGCTGCTGGTGGTCGCGGTCACCGCCGCGAACGTGAGCGACCGCGACGCCGCCTACCCGCTGCTGGAACGGCTGCGCGCACTGCACCGCTTGATCGCACTGGTGTGGGCCGACGGCGGCTACACCGGCCGGCTGGTCGACTGGGCCCGCCACAAGCTCCAGGTCATGCTGCAGGTCGTCAAGCGCAGCGAGGACGCCTCAGGGTTTGTCGTGCTGCCCAGGCGGTGGGTGGTGGAGCGCACGTTGAGCTGGCTGATGCGCTCGCGCCGCCTGGTGCGGGACTACGAGCGGCTGCCCGCCACCCACGAGGCCCTGGTCCAGGTGTCGATGACCATGCTGATGAGCCGCCGCCTGGCGCGGTCCGCCGCCTCGGGGGCCCTCACGCCAAGGACCCGCTCAGGGCCTGGGCGGGGCTGAACACACCCGGGCTGGCCTCCCGGGCCCAGCCGCGCTCGCTCAGTCGCTTCATCCTCGAGCGCACCCCCTCGACCCTGGCGGGCGTTGCCTCCAGGTCCATCGCTCGCGCCAGCTCACCGCAGCGCATCCCCCTGCCGCCGGCCGCCTCCTGGTCTGCCAGCACGGACAGCAGTCGCTGGTAGTCCGGCGCGAGCACCGTCGGCCCAAGCCCCGGCTGCCAGGACGGCACCACCGAACCCGCCACCGCCGGCGGCACCGCCGCAGCGGACGGCTGCAGGCCCTGGTGCTGCGGCGGGGCCAAGACCCCCGTGACCTCTTCCCGCGCGATGACCAACCGTTCCACCACCGCCTCGGCCTGCGCCAACACAGCCTGGGCCCGCAAAACCTCCTCGCGAAGCAGATCGACCCGCCCACGAGCGGCAACCTCGCGGACCTCCAGCAACCCGAGCACCGACGGCATCACGACCTCCAAGGCCGAAGCGGAAACCTGATGCCTCAACACTTCCGCAGCGACGCCGACACTATTCCTGACCAGCGAAAAACCAACCAACCGCGAGCGGAAAGACAACAACTTCTCAACGTCGTATGCCCCGGCAAGCAATGTGCCAAGCCGCCACGGCGCGCGGGGCGCCCGCATCAGCCGGTTGCCGAGTGGACGCATCTGGGGCTGGGCTGTTCGGGTGGGTGGTACCGGTAGCTGCCGTTTCCTGGGCGCTTTCGGGGCATCAGCATGAGGTTGGTCTCACCCTCCACCGCCTGAAGGAGTAGCCGTCATGTTGGAGCGCACCCGGACGAAGGACACCACCACGGTCACCTTCATCCTGCCCGCCGATCACCCCCACGAGCAGATCAGTGTCGTAGGGGATTTCAACGATTGGCAGCCCGGCGCCCACCCGCTGGCCGACCGCAAGGACGGCACTCGCGCGGTGAGCATCGCGATGCCCGCCGAGCGGTGCTTCGGCTTCCGCTACCTCGCCGAGGGTGACCGTTGGTTCGACGACGAACGCGCCGACAGCCACGACGGCACCAACGGCTACCTCCACACCTGAGACCCTCCCCCCTACCAGCAGAAACGGAATGTGACACGCATGAGCATGTGGGACTACACCGCCGCCGCGCAGTACACCTACGGCACGGACCTGACCGGCTACAAGGTTGAGGCCACCGACGGGCACATCGGCAAGGTCGACGAGGCTACCGACGAGGTCGGCGCCGCGTACATCGTCGTCAACTGCAAGCCCTGGCTCATCGGCAAACACGTCATGGTGCCCGCCGGCGCCATCACCCGCGTCGACCACGACAAGGAGACAATCCACGTCGGCCGCACCAAGGACCAGGTCAAGGACGCGCCCGAGTACGACCCGGACACCATGGCCGGCAGCGCCGACTACCGCAGCAGCCTCGGCACCTACTACGGCGACCGCTGATCTCCGGTGGGAGCGAGGTCGTTCCCCGCTCCCACCGCGGTCGGTTGCTGCGGGATGGCCCCGGCCGCGTCGTCCCGTGTCGCAGCAGGAGCGGGTGAAGCGGCGGCCGTAGCCGCTGGGGGGAAGTTTCGCCGGGGCCGACCAGTTGAGCGCGTTCCCAGTAGTGCGCCAAGCGGCGGCTGTTGCCCATGGGGTGCGCGGTGTTCGGCAGGCGCGCGGATTAGGATCTTGGGCATGTCGCAGAAGAGACCGGCCGCGAAGCACACCGCGGCTTCGGGAGCGCCGTCGGTGCGGACGCGCTCGCCGCGCTTGACCGGACCGGCGCGAGCGGCGGCAGCCGCCCAGCTCAAGGAGATGTACGAGGCAGGTGCAACGATCCGCCAGATCGCGCAACGCACTGACCGCTCCTATGGTGGCGTCCGCGCCATGCTGGTCAGCGCTCGGGTTCCGTTCAGGGGCCGCGGAGGAAATCGAGCACAGCCGACACCGCCATAGTGCGCCCTTGCGATCCGCTGCCCCGCTCTACCAGGCAAGCAAGCTCGCTCACCAGGCGCTCAAAGCGGTGTCCGTCGGGCTGACGCTTCGGAGCCGACCAATCCGCCCCCGGGTCGCCCAGGGCGGCCGTGGCGGGCTGGGGCACCGGGTCGGACGGGGCCCAACCAGGGCCGCCCGATCCGGCTGACCCCGTTGTGACAGGGCGGGCGCCGCCGACAGCGGGCGCCACTGCGGCAGCGGCACGACGCCGGAGGAAAGGCCGGCATCCTGCCCTGACGTCAGGCCGAGGGTCGGCACCCCGGACACCAGCTCGGACCACTCGCGGTCGTCCTGCCCCGGCAGCATCCGCCCGGCTTGCCGCCACCGCTCAACCAGCGCCGCAAAGATCGGCGGATCGTCCGCGCGCAGAACCGTTTCCGCACCATCACCGGCTGCCCTGCGCCGCCGACCGGACGGGATCACGGACGCGTGTGTGCCTGTCACCCCGACTAACGACCACACACGCAAGCCCGCAACCCCCCTCGCTCACCCATTACTCCACCGAGGGTCCATCGCGGCACGGCGCTGACGCGGGCGTTACCGCGACAGTCCCACCGGCACGCCGTGTGAGGACAGATCGTCGTCGAGCCGACTCCGCAGCAGGAGCAAGGCAGCGGGGTCAGCGACCTGGGCGAGATCGTCGAGCAAGGCCCGCACGCGCGGGGCGTCTTCAGTCCGGACGGCCTCGACGACACCGTCGATAATCGCGCGGACACAGGCGGGCACGAGCCCGGGATCGGTGCGCATGATGAGGCTTATCAGACCCTGCGACGGCAGCGGAATCGCTTGATGGGGTGAGGCGCCGCAGACGGCGGGCCGATCCATAGGCTCGCCCCCGGCCAGAGCTTCTCCCTCGCCCGCGCCGTCCTGCCCTTCAGCCTCGCCGCAGGCGACGACCCGTGCATGTTCACCCGCTGGCGCCCCCGCCACTGGCCGCTCCCGATCACGCGCGGCTGGGGACGCCTCCTGATCTGCGGCGAAGGGCCCTTGCCCCCTGCCATGATGTTTCTCATGCAGTCACTGCCGATCCCGTGTCCCGCCCACCTCATCCCGGACGCCACGGGTCTCGACACGTTCAACACCGCGTACAAGGCGGCCAAGATGGCGGACGCCGTGTACGTCGGCGTCGAGCGCCGCGGCCGGCGGTGGGCGGTGGGCGGTCAAGGCCGACACGCTCACCGCCGCCCCGGGGCACGTCATCGACGACTCCGCGCACGAGGCTGTTCGTTGCGCCGCAATCCGTCTGGCCCGTAGCGGTGAGATCAGTTCCAGTTCGGGGCCGCGGCCGGGTACTACCCGCTGAACGGCGTGGCGAGCGAGGACAGGGCCCGCGAACTCGCCGCCGCACTGCACGCCGCCTTGTACGGAGACCTGGAGCCGCTGGCCCGCGCCGTGCCGACCGCCCTGTCCTCCTGACGCATGTCCCACGCGACGCCGTCGATACTCAACGAAGCGGCGCACGCCGACTTCCGGCGGCTCCAGCCTGTCGGCGCGGTTTCCGGCCCGCGCACGGGGACCATGAGCGCATGATCTACGGCTGCCAGCGCGCCAAGGGCGCGCCCGTGCTCGGAGCACGTCCCGGACAGGACGGGCTTTTCGGCCGCTGGCCCGAGGCCGCCGCCGCTGGGGACGCGACGGACACCGGTGAGCCCGCCAAAGCGCTCGTTGCGGTGGGACGGCCGTGCGTGGGTGCGGCAGTCCCGGGGTGGCCGGGCGGGCGGTAGCGGGACTGCCGGCCAGCGCAGCGTAGTGAGCAGCCTGGCCACCGGCCAGCCGCCACGCCGCTTCCCGTAGGTGTCGCGTCCCACGAGGGCATGGGGGCGCCTGTGGGGGGCAGGGGTAGAAGATGGACGCTTTGGGAGAACTGCTGCAGGCCGCCATGCGCACCCGGCACCTGAACGCGCAGGCGCTCGCCGACCGCACCGGCATCCGCACCCCGCGCATTCGCGCGTTCGCCCAGGACGGTGCCGACGGGCCCGTCCACCCCACCGGACCAGAACTGGCCGAACTCGCCGCCGCGCTGGCCCTGCCGCTGTCTCAGGTTCTGGCCGCCGCCCACGTTCCTGCCAGGATGCCGGCCTGACAGTGGCCCGGGCGGGCCCCGGCCCGGCCCTGATCGTCGTGCTGCTGCCCGTCATCCTCCTCGGCCTGCTCCTCGCCCTGGGCCGGTACGAAGAACACCTCTTCACCCCCAAAGCCCTGCGCTCTCACCGCCACCACGCCCAACACGCCCGCCACCCCCACCGGTGGAAGCGTCCCGGCCACAAGTGACCGGCACCCGACCTCGTCAGGGAGGGTGGAATGCGAGCAAAAAGGTGCGGGGACGTTGCAGCGGGTGTAGAAAACACGCACGGCACGAAGCGTCGCCTGCCTCGCCACCCCCCGTCGAGGCAGCGCACGACCCCCCGGTCAGCTTCGTACCCCACGGATGGCCGCCAGCCCTCAACAGGCCGGTGGTCATCCGTGCGTGGCGGTCCGATCCCGGCCGCCCCCCATCGTTTCTCAGCTCTGGGCCGGGGCAGCCCCGCCCTGCGGACTGCGCGGGGCGTGCACCGTGACGGCGGCGAGGTCCAAATCGAGGCGCCGGTTCATGTCCAGCTCGGAACGGGGTGATAACCGGCGAGCGACGCGCATCAGGAGGTTCCGGTTCGACCGGAGGGATATTTTCCCTGGTGTAGGCGGCGGGCGGCTGACTACTGCACGCGTCCTTCGGTCGCCGTCTCGTCCTCGTCTTCGTCGGGCAGATGAACGTCGTTGACGGCGATGTTCACCTCGACGACTTCCAGACCCGTCATCCGTTCGACTGCTGCGATGACGTTCTCGCGGACCTCTGCCGCGAGATCGGCGATGGCGACCCCGTATTCCACGACGACCGCGAGGTCGATGGCGGTCTGGATCTCGCCGACCTCGACCTTGACCCCACGGGTGACGCCCGCGCGTGAGCCGGGAACCATGCCGCGCACCGCGCCCATGGTGCGGGCGAAGCCACCGCCCAGAGCGTGGACACCTGGCACCTCCCGCGCCGCCATCCCCGCGATCTTCTCCACCACGCCGTCCGCGATGGTTGTCCTGCCCCGGGTCGCCGGAGCCGCGTCCGCTCCGGCCTTTCTCTGCAAGGTCGTCGCGCCAGAGGCGTGAGGATCGCTCTTGGCTGCGCTGGTCGCCTCCGTCACGGGAAGCCACCTCCTCGATCAGGCGGGCCCACAAGGGCCCGCGAAAGTATCGGCCACACTCCTACTCGTACCCGCCCGGGCCCGGACCCGCTCGTTGGGGGTCCGGTCGCGCCGGGCACTGGGTGTCGCTGTTATCGCAGGTTGCGTCTCCTCGAACCTCGATGCGACCGAGACCAGCGCACCGCGGCGAAGGCCCATGTGGCCACGAAGAGCACGATGGCGATGACCAGCAGGTATCCCAGCCCCTCCACCACCGCGCCGATGATTCCCACCACGACAGCCACAAGGATCAGAAGCAGGAAGAGCGTCATAGCCGATCGCCTCCACTGGCCCGAAGTTTGCAGATCGCCGCTCGGAATGCCTTTCCCTTTCAGCGTGCCTCCCTCTGCCGTCCGATGCCAAGGCCGGGCGCACAATCGGGCGCACATCTCCCGCGATCTCCTTGAAGCCTCACACAGATGCCGCCCTCATCCACCGCCGGCGGGTACCGGGACTCATCTGGGCACCCCCCGCCGGTCAGCCGGACCGGTTGACGTTCTTGAACATCTGCCGGCCGGCCTCGCGCACGGCGACCACCTCGTCCTGCGCGTCGGCCAGCTCGCGCCGCAAGGAGTCGTTCTGAGCGCGGGCCGCCGCAAGTTCGTCCTTGACGCGCTGGACCTCCGCCTGGAGTTCGCCCACCCGCTCGGTCAGCTCCCTGGTGCCGCTGCGGTCCAGTTGGGTGCCCAGACCGCGCTGGACGGCCTGCTTGAGGCGGTCCCGTTCCTCCCGCAGGGCCTTGACTCGGCGCGGGCCAGCTTCAGGTCGGTGGCCATGCTCGCCGCCAACGCCCCCACACCCGACTTCCGCTCGCGCCGCACACCCTTGGCCTGGCCCCTCATCGCGGCCTCGACGTGCTCCCGCACACCCTCGGCATAGACGAGCCAAGCGGAGACCTCAGCGGTGCGGGCGACAGCCGCGAAGCTGATCGCGGTGCCGCTGTCCTTCATCGCGTCTATCGCCGCCAGGACCTTCCCGCGCTTGGCCACACTGTCGCGTCGGCGGGCCTCACGCAGCGCGTCAGCGGGCTTGCGCTTGGCCTGGCTCACGCCCCGGCCTCGTCCCGCTGCCCGGGGAAGGTGGGCATGGGCAGCGGGCCCCCCGCGACCCGACGCGGTGGCCCGCAGCTTCCGCAGCACCGCCGACGCCTCCTCGACCTGCCCGCCCTCCTCGTGCTCCATCACCTGAAGTTGCTCGCGCATCTGGGTCACCACCATCTTGTACTACAGCCGGAGATCTTGAGGGTCGGTGATCGGCGGGATCGGTCGAGTCCGTTATGGCGAAGCAATATCCGAAGGAGCTCAAGGAGCGGGCCGTGCGCCGGGTCCTTGAGACACGCGATCAGTACAAGACCGAGTCCGCGGCGATCCGCTCGATCGGTGCCAAGCTCGA
>NZ_JASISZ010000148.1 GCF_030063355.1 Streptomyces sp. PH10-H1 | reverse complement strand
CGCCACAACGCGATCGCGTCGGACCGGAACTCCGCACTGTACTTCGAGGGCCTTGCCACGTGGTCTACACCTTCCAGGATCAACAAGATCCATTGTCAGGCGTGTCCACACTACGGGGATCACCTCACCCCTCCCCGGGGCTCCTACGAGCGTCCCTGGCAGCCCCGCCGCTCTCCCGACGGGAGCCTCCGATGTTGTCGGGACCGCTTCCTTGCGAACTACCAACGGCCCCGCTGCCGCGATGTCACAAAGATGACATCCGCGGGACCTCATACGGTGCAGCTGGGATCGAGACCCCCGGCGGCGATGACGGACGGCCGATCCCTCCGCCGGGGGTGTTGACAGGTTCCTGTTGCGGCTGTTGTAGGCCGTCGGTGAGCCGAGCTAGACATAGCCATGGCCCGAATGACTGCGCTTATCACCGCAATGAGCGCCATGCCCTTCGTGGTTTGATCGGACGGAGCAATGGCAACCGCCCCTTGGGCCTGGAACAACAAATCAGCAAAGATGGGCAGAACAATGGCTGTTGACACCGAGAGCAAATGGTTTCGGAGATATGCGAGTCAGGCGGCACCACGCAGGCGGCTGCTGATCCTGCCCCACGCTGGCGGGTCCGCCGGGTACTTCCACACCTGGGGACACCGTTTCGATGCCGATACGGAAGTTCTGGTGGCCAAATACCCGGGGCGGCAGGAACGGATCGTCGAACCGTGCATCGAAAGCATGGGCGCGCTCGCCGACGCGGTTACCGCGGCGCTGCTCCCGTTCCTGGATGTGCCGGTGTCGTTGTTCGGGCACAGCATGGGAGCTTCACTGGCCTACGAGGTAGCACTTCGGCTGGAGGACCTGCACGGTGTCCGCCTGGAAGCGCTGTACGCGTCGTGCCGCAAAGCCCCGCACAGAGTTACACCCAAGGCACTCGACGTCGCTGACGATGAGGCGATCATTCGCCAGGTGCAGCGTCTTGGGGGCACCGACATCGGTCTCCTCGACGACCCGGACCTGCGGGATCTGGTGATGCCCGCCATCCGGGCCGACTTCAGGATCGTCAAGGAGTACGAGCCTCGCCCCGCGACTCCCTTGAGTTGTCCCATCGTCGGATACCTGGGCGACCAGGACCGCGACGTTTCCACGGCGGACATGTGGGCGTGGGCGGATGTGACCACCCGGGGCTTCGACCTGCGGGTACTGCCGGGGGGCCACTTCTACCTGGCTGAGGAGCGTCACACGGTCATCGCGGACCTGGTCCGGCGGATGGCCTGACCGCCGTCCGCGCCGCCTCGGAAACGTCACCTGCCCCCGTGCTCATAGGGATCTGACATGAGGCTTGGAGGGCGGAGGCGTCGTCCTGCGGCATGACTCTCTCTCCTTCGACATGTCAGCCGGTTTGATCGGCCACGTAATCGCAGAGCAAGTTGAGGGCCCGCAGCGCCGGAAGAGGTGGCAGGTCCGACAGCGCGGCCCTGGCCCGGTCCAGCCGCTGGTGCATCATTGCCTCCGCCTCGGCCAGGGCCGGGGACCGGCGGAAGAGTCTCAGGGCAAGGCGTTGCTGGGCGGGGTCCGCGGCCGGTCCTGCGGACAGCAGCTCGCGCAGCGCGGCTCCGCGCGGCGTCGTGTCCGCGAGAGCCAGGAGGACCGGAAGGCTGGTGACACCGGCCGCCAGATCCCTGCCCTGTTCCTTCCCCATCTGCTCCGTCGAAGCCTTGAGGTCGAGCAAGTCGTCGGCTATCTGGAAGGCAAGGCCCAGCTCTTCGCCGTACTGCCCCAGTGACCGCACCACCGGCTCGGGCGCGCCCGCCTGCTGGGCTCCGGTCCGCAGCGACATGGCGAGAAGCGCGGCGGTTTTGCCCGATATCACCTGGAAGTAGTGGCTGATGGCGTCCTCGCCAGGGCCGGGCCCGATGAGTTCGCACAGCTGCCCGGCTACGAGCGCCCCCGCGACCTCAGCGTTGAGAGAGATGGCCGCCGGGCCGAGTTCGGCAGCGAGCCGGGCAGCTTTGGCAAGCAGCAGGTCGCCTGCCAGGACGGCGAGCCGTTCGCCCCAGCGGGCATTGACGCTGGATACACCGTGCCTGGTCGCGGCGTTGTCCATGACGTCGTCGTGATAGAGCGAGGAGACATGGACCAGTTCTGCGATAACCGCGGCCTGAGTGACTCCATGCCGCCATGGATCACCGAACTCGGCGCCGAGCAGCACCAGAAGAGGTCGCACCCGTTTGCCGCCCGCTGCGGCCAGGTGGCCGGTCAGAGTGGAGATCCTCGGGTCCTCAGCGCTCTCCGCGTGGGCGAGCAGTTGCTTCTCCGCCGCATCGAGTCCGTTGCGCAGGCGCACCTCGAGACCCGGGTCCTTGAGGGCGAGTCTGCGGACCAGGGCGGCCCTGCGGACACGGGCGGACAACGGCACCTCGTACATTGCCTTCATTGTCTTCATGGCCACTAAGGAAGCTCCCCGTCATCCGTGCGGAACGGATTGACCTCGGCGAATATCCGTCTCGAGGACTCCGTGACTCTCGCAGCGGCCTATCAGCCCCGCAACAGCCCTGGCACGAAGTTGCCAACGTCGACCACGGTCGGCCATGCTCTGCACGGTCATCCGATTGTCAGCTTGCTGCCACCTGCTCCTGATCAACTACTCCGGGAAATGAACCCTGTTAAGTTCCCCACCGAACTCACCGGAAGGGAATGAAAATGCGAAACAAAATCGTCCTCGGGGCGGTCACCGCAGTGGGCATGCTGTCCTTGCTCGCCGGTACCGCCACCGCGGCACCGGCCACCGGGACCGGCTCCGGCCGGGCGGACACCGCCTGTGCGGATGTCCGCCTTCCCAGCAAACTGCCGGTACCGCCGGCCGGGATGTCCGCCCAGCAGGACGTCAGCATCGGTTCCGACTGCGTGCCGCACCTGGGACCGGTACGGTTCGTCCCCTCCTCGCCCGCCCGGGCCGAGGCACGCGCCCAGACCGCCGCGGCCCCCGCGATCACCAGCCGGCAGGTGCGCAGCTGGTCGGAGATGTACGACTGCTGCAACATACGGATGACTGCTCTCTCCACCTCGTCCACCTGGGACACCGCCGACAACCAGGTCACCAACGCGGTGACCGAACTGCAGACCGGCGCCAACCGTGAGCCGTGGGACGCTGGTTGGTCCCTCAAGACCTCCAGCAAGACCGAGGGCGGCCCCGGCGCCACCTCGCAGATCACGGCACACGCGGAATTCAGCTACCGCGGAATCTTCGACCCCACCGGCAACTGGTACGCCACCACGCATGACACGTCCGTGCAGTTGAATGGCGACGGCACCGCCTGGTGCCAATTCGACATCACCCTCCGGCACACCTTCATCGGCTGGAACTCGGTCCGCGGCTGCGCCTGAACCGCGTCTCCGCTGTTCCCCTTCAGCGCTGTGGCCGGGAGATGACCGACAGCGCCCTGACCAGCAGCACGGCTGTCAGGACGAGCAGGTGGTATCCGATCAGGTCGAAGAGACCCATCGACGCGGTGACCATCGGCCCGCGGCGGATGGTCAGCAGAATCGTCCCCATGACGCCGCTGGTCGCGCCGATGACCACGAGCAGTACCTCATGCAGCAGTGACCGCACGTAATGGCGGTCACGTGCGTCGGCGAAGGACCGCACGCTGATAGTGAGCCTGCCCTGCTCCAGGGCGCTGGTGACCCGCTCCAGCCGGCGCGGCAGCCGGCGAAGCAGCGACACGGCCGCGTACAACTCGCTCTGCAGCACTTGCCCGACGGACGAGGTGCTTCCCCCCATCGGGAGTCGCGCCTCGGCCAGGACGCGGGCCTCGGCCATCATGTTGAATCCCGGCGACAGCTTGGTGAGCGTCCCTTCCAGGGTCGCCATGGCGCGGAAGACCGCCGCAACCTCCGGCGGAACTCGCAGTCCGTGGTCCGAGACCAGCCGGAACAGCTGCACGAACACCTGAATGTCCGGGATCGCGTCGGAGGCGAAGTGGCATGCCAGGAAGCGGCCGAGTGCCCGCTCCAGGTTCTGCTCATCGATCTCTTGCGGCCGTATCACCACGTCCAGCAAAGCGTCGTGGAGCGCCGCCGCGTCACCGCTCTGGAGCGCGAAGATGAATGACTTCACGGCCGACCGAAGCTGTGCGTCGATCCTGCCGACCGAACCGAAGTCGATCAGCCCTATGCGGTCGTCCTCCAGCAGCAGGATGTTGCCCGGATGCGGATCGGCGTGAAAGGTCCCGTCCACCAGGATCTGCTGGAGCATGTTGCCCAGCAGGTCCCGCGCGAGTCCGTCGCGGTCCAGCACCCTGGTGCCGCAACCGCCGAAGATGGAACTGATGGGCAAGCCTGGCAGATGTTCCAGGACGAGCACCCGTTCACTGGACAGATCCGCGTAGGCGCCGGGCAGCCGGACGGCCGGATCGTCACCCCGACGCGCCCATGCCGCGGTGACGGTCGCCAGGTTACGGGCCTCAAGCCGGAAATCGAGCTCCTCGTGCACCGCGACCGCGAAGTTATCAGCCAGTTCCAGTAGGCCCAGGGACTTCGCCCAGCGAGTGCGCTGCTCCAGCAGCCGGGCGATGCGGCAGATGATGTCGAGGTCGCGTTCCACGCCTTCCCGGATGGCCGGCCGTTGGATTTTGACGACCACCTTGTCGCCGTCATGCAGCCGCGCCCGGTGAACCTGGGCGATGGACGCGGCGGCCAGCGGCTCCGTGTCGAACTCGGCGAACACCTCGGCCACCGGCCGGCCGTACTCCTTGTCCAGCGCCGCTTGGATCTCCTCCCAGGGCTCGGGTGGTACCTGGTACTGGAGCAGGCTGAGCTCCGCCACGAACGCCTGGGACAGCAGGTCATCGCGGGTGGACAGTATCTGGCCGAGTTTGACGAACGTCCCGCCGACCTCTTCCAGCGCCAGCCGCAGCGATCTGGCCAGCCGGTCCGCCTGGTGCAGCCGGGAGCCGGAGCCCTCTCCCCTGCGGCTCAGATAAGGCCACAGCCCGTGTCGTACGGCGATGGAGCTGATCCGGGAGTACCGGCGGCCCCGGGCGATCCGGGAACGGATCGAACGTACCCAGCCGGTGGGCCACCCCAGCGAACCGCTGGGAACAATGACCTCCGCGGCTGCCAGGAAGCCCATCGCGGCCACCAGCGTGGTGCCGATCAGGACACCGAGGAGGACACCGCTCTCCTTGTCCCGCTGGGCCTCGCTCAGGAAGGACACGACGATGACGCCCACCGCACTGGTGAGCAGGGACCGCACGGCGCCGATGCGCAGTCCGAGCAACCGGCGCGCCACTACGGCGAAAGCCAACGGAAAGCCGATCAGTCCGATGACCAGAGCGGCGAAATTGACGATCAACATAAGCCCTGGAGACCTGCGCTTCCGTAGCGATCCGAGCATTCCAGCGGGAGGTCCCCGGAGAAGAGCGGGGACCTCGCACGTCCTTTACCGGGCCGATACTTTTACCTTCTGAGCTACGGTCGGCCCCCGCTCGGCACCAACCTGTCATCGTCCTTGAGGTCGACGGTCTTCACCCGGCCGGCCGCCGGAACCGGCTCGTCGGGAAGCTCCACCGCCAGATGCGGAAGACGCTTGTCCAACCACCTCGGCAGCCACCAGTTGGCCTTGCCGAACAGATGCATCAGTGCCGGAACCAGCATGGTGCGCAGGATGAAGGCGTCCAGCGCCACCGCACCGGCCAGGCCGAGTCCGAACATCGCGGTAGCCCGCTCACCTGACAGGACAAAGGCACCGAAGACGGCAATCATGATGATGGCAGCGGCGTTGATCACCCGGCTGGTCTCGGCAAGGCCGGTCCGTACCGAGGTGGCGTTGTCCGCGCCCCGCACCCACTCCTCGTGCATCCGGCTCACCAGGAAGACCTGGTAGTCCATGGAGAGACCGAAGAGCATGGACAGCATGATCACCGGGAGGAACGCCTCGATCGGTCCCTTGCCCACGCCGAGCAGGTCCGATCCGAAACCCCACTGGAAGACCAGCACCAGCACACCGAAGGACGCGGCGACCGCGACCAGGTTCATCAGTGCGGCGGTGGCCGGTATCAGGAAGCTACGGAAGGCCAGCATCAGCAACAGGAAGCCGAGCAGCACGACCACCCCGATGAACAGGGGGAGCTTTCCGGCGAGCGCATCAGCGAAGTCGTCGGAGATGGCCGTCGTTCCGCCAACGTAGACCTCGAGCGAGCTGCCCTTGGCCGCGTCCGGGATGATCTCGCCCCGAAGGCGGCTGATCAGTGCGGATGTCTCTTCCGACTGCGGCGAGGACTTCGGCACAAGCTGCACGATGCGCAGTTTGACATCCGGAGCGGCCGGCACCGCAACCACCTGGGCTACGCCCTCGGCGGTCCGCACCTTGGCCACCAATGTGTCCAGCGCGGCGCTGTCCGCTGGGCTCTTCACGACGGCCACCAGCTGAAGCGGTCCGTTCGAACCTTCCCCGAATCCCTCAGCGAGCAGATCGTAGGCCTTCCTCGTGGTGGTGGAGCTGGGGTTGTTGCCCTGGTCGGAGAAGCCAAGTCGCAGCGAGAGCGTAGGGACCGCCAGTACCACCATGACGACGAGCGCAAGCGCCGCGATGATCTCGGGGCGGCGCTCCACGATGACCGCCCAGCGAGCGGAGAAGGTCTTCGCTTGCCCCGTCTGCGGTCCCTGCTCGGCAAGTTTGCGCCGCTGACGGCGGCTGAGCACCCGGACCTTCAGCAGGCCCAGCAGTGCAGGCAGCAGGGTGACGGCGGCGAGCATCGTGATCAGCACGACCAGCGAGGCGGCCACGGCCATACCGTTGAGGAAGTTCAGGTTGATGACGAACATGCCCAGGAGCGAGATGCACACCGTGCCGCCCGCGAACAGCACGGCCCGGCCAGATGTGTTGATGGCCTGGGTAGCCGCCTCTTCCGGAGCGAGTCCGCGGGTGATGCCGGTCCGGTACCGGGTGACGATGAACAGCGCGTAGTCGATGCCGACGCCCAGGCCGATCAGCATGCCGAGCATCGACGCGAACTCTGGGACGTCCATGGCATGGGAGAACAGGGCGATACCGCTCATCCCCAGGCCGACGCCGAAGAGCGCGGTGACGACCGGCATCAGCATGGCGAGGAAGGACCCGAAGGCGAAATACAGCACGATCGCCGCGGCGACCACACCGACGATCTCACTGATGTTGGCCGGAGGCTCGTCCGCGAGGGAGATGATGCCACCGCCCAGCTCCACCCGGAGCTGGTCACCGGCTGCCTCCTTCGCCACTGCGACCAGGGGCTTGACATCCCCGGGCGTCATTTCCTGAAAAGGGACGCCGAAGGTGATCTGCGCGTAGGCAACCTTGCCGTCCTTGCTGATCTGGGCCGCGCCCTCCGGCTGATACGGGCTGACCACCTGGCCGATCCTGGGGAGTTTGGTGGGTCTTCGAATTTATCCGGGCAACGCCTGTCGTCGGCTGCGTCGAGTGGTTGCGCAGCGTGAGCGGAGGCGTTGGTTCTCTCGGTTGCGGAAGCCGAAGGCGTTGCGGGCTTCGAGCTTGATGA
>NZ_JASISZ010000147.1 GCF_030063355.1 Streptomyces sp. PH10-H1 | reverse complement strand
GGAGGGATCACCAGTTCGGTACCTGGGTTCGAAAGCACACGAACGGCCGTACCGACAGGGAGATCAGCTGTCCGCCAAGCGGGATCCAAAATGTCCGCCTACAAGGATCTTGCGCTGTCCGCTCTCACCCATCAAGGCCCGGCCGCCCCGGCGCCACTCCTTCGATCAAGGAAGCTCCCGATGACAGAGCACACACCGCGCTGGCAGCGCTGCGGACATGGCTCCGGCGTAATGCAGCCGGGTGACCGCATCGTGGTGGAGGCGTTCCGGGCGGTCCTGGCCGCCCGCGCTCGCCCCCGCCCCTTCACCCTGAACACCGACCTGGCGATCCTCACCGGGCTGACCGTGGACCGCGCCCGCCCCCAGCCCGGCCAGCCGACGGACAGCGAGACGCTCGTGCTGGCCCTGGTCGACGCCGCCACCGGCGAGCTGCCCGCCACCGGCTGGCAGGACTACCCCCGCGCCCGGGTCATCGGCCCTTGGGAAGCAATCTACGAGCCGATGGCCAGTCCCCCACCGATCCCACCCGCCGCCCTCCGAGCGGCGTACCGTGGCCAGTAGCCGAGGGAGGACCACCATGGGCGACATCGCAGAAGCCACCTGGACCACACACATCCGCGGGGAACGCGTCGAGATCCCCGCGACGATCGAGGGCATCCGCGCCACGCTCGATGCGGCGAACCGCGCCGCGTTCGACACGGAGATCGCCCACACCCCGGCCCAGGACCTGCACCGCGTTCTCGCCCGCTGGGCCCTGCCGGACGCCGCCGAGTCGGCAGACGACGACGTCGTCTCCCGGCTGCGGGCCGGCGACTTCTCCGGCTGCGTTCCCCAGGACGAACCGCGCACGGGGGTGGCGTGAGCCGCTTCCGCATTCAGTACGCCGACGAAGCCGAAGCCTCCCGCCAGGCCATGACGTCGGCCGCCCGCACCGTCTTCGAGCAGACCATGGCCAAGACCCTGGGCAGTGACCCGTACGGGCACGGCTCTGCCCCCATCAAGGGCGACCGCGACTACCGCGACGTCACGGTCGGCGGCGCGTTCGTCGTCTACTTCGTCTCCGCCGACGTCCTGGTCGTCACCGCCGTCCGCATCGTCTACTGAACTCGCACCCATCCTGAAGAGCACGAAGGCCCTGCCGGAAGTGAATCCGGCAGGGCCTTTGGCGTACCGGATATTTCTGAGAAATATCCGGAGGGGACCGACGTGCGATCGTCAGTTGAAGGTCGGTTCGTCCCCCCACACGGCGGATCCCACAGCAGAGGCTGATGCCAATCCGGCCTTGGGCGAGGCCGCGAACGGACCCCGAATGCTGGCACTGTCGACAGAGCGGTAGACCAGCCGGTTACCGACGACGGTGGCGACGTAGCGCCCGTTCCGGCCGAACACCTTCTTGCCGTCGATCCGCCCCACATGCCGCCCCGATGCATCGTGGACGTTCCGCCCGTCACTCCTGAGCGGCTTGCCGTTCTTCGTGTACAGGTCCGCCATGGCGCGACTCCTATCTCTCGATAGCAGCAACGTTAGACAGGCACACCGACAGAACTGATAATGCCGGCAATTTCCCGGGGCCGACCATTGCGGCGAGCGCGGGAGCGCCACACGAGACCTAGTCTCCGGGAGCCTCTACGCTGCCGCCCATGGGTAACAGCAGCAGAGTGCCGCGTGGGCGAGCCGGCCGGAAGGGTCAGCAGCACCGAGCCACTCCGACAGACCTCCGGTCGTACGACATCCCGCCCGCCTCAGCGGTGACCATCACCCGCGCCGACGGGACGACCGAGCAACAGCCGGCGCTGCGCGCCAAGGCAGCCACTACCCCGTCCCGGCGTCGCGGTCCGGCTGTCTGCGCCATGTGCGGCCGCCCAATCAAGGACAACGTCCGCATCAGTAAAGACGCCGTAGCACGCGGCAAGCCTGTCCATGAGGAGTGCGAGACCAAGGCCAAAGGCGCGGCCCGCGGTCGTATCGCCCGCCAGAAAGCGGAAGAGGCCGGGCGCGCCGCCCGCCCCCTCACCCCCCAGCAGGCGCTCAAGGAGTCCGTGTCGCAGGAGAACAAGCGCCTCAAGATTATTCAGGACGGGTGGCGGGCCAAGGAGCGGGAGCGCAAGGAAGCGGAGGCTGAGGCCCGCCGGCAAGCCGCTGAGAGTTCCGGGCTGTGACGCAGGAGGGGCCCGCCGACTGGCAGACCCCTCCTGCCCGGATTATTTCTCAGAAATAATTAGGGCAGCCTTACCGTGCGGCGACACGATCCATCAGCACCTTGGCCAGTTCCTCCAGCTGCGCGATCGTCAGATACCGGACCAGGTCGTCAGCGATCTGCGCCGGTTCTCTGAGAGAGATGACCGGCGCCGGCCCCGGGGAACTGGCGGGAGCTGCATCGTCCTCCGGGCCGGGGCTCGGTGGCTTCGTTGACTGGGCGGGCACGGACGCCTTCTCATCCTGCGGCGCGTCTCGCTTATCTGTGCTGGGCGTCGCCGGGGCAGGGGCGAGGGGCACACCCCTGTTCCCGCGCGCCGGTACCTGCTGGTTGGCAGGCAGAGCAGCTACCTTCAGCGCCAAGCGGATGTCGCTGAGCTTGCCACCGTCGATCTCTGCTTGCAGAGGCGGCACCAAGGACCGCAACGCCTGCTCCGCCGGCCCTTGCTCTGCCGTGCCGAGCTTGGCGAGCAGCGCGGCCCGCTTGACCTTGAGCGTCCCCGCCAGCACCTTGTCCTGGAGTTCAGGGACGAGTTTCAACAGCACGATGCGCTGGGAGACGAAGCTCTGGGTCTTGCCGATACCCGCCGCCACCACTGCTTGTGAGAGCCCCTGGCCGAGAGGCGGCTTGTCGGTGAGCACGCTCAAGGCGCGGGCTTCCTGCATCGGGTTGAGGCCCGCGCGTTGGATGTTCTCCGCGGCTGCCCACATGAGGGGATTCACTGCGGCGTCGTCGTCGACGAGAGCCGGGACGTCCTCACAACCCGAAAGCTGCGCGGCGAGGCGGCGCCGGTGCCCGGCCACGATGACGTACTTTCCCGTGATCGTGTCGGCATGCTCCGGGTGGTGCCGCAGGAAGGCCTCGCGGGTGCAGAGCGTCAGGGCCTGCACGACGCCGATACTGGCGACACTGGTCTGCAGTCCGACGAACTCCGGGTCCGTGACGTCGATGGTGCCCCGCGGGTTGTCCGGGTTGGGGGACAGCTCCTCCAGCGCCACCCGCTGGCTCGGGACGAACACCGGTTCGCCGTTGAGTTTGCGTGCCTGGGCCTCCTCCCATTCACGCATCTCCCGTTCTTCCTCAGTCTCCGGAGCTCCGCCGAGGCCGTAGTGGTTGAGCATGTCGTTGCGAGTGGGTCCTTCCGGATCCGGCGTCTCGCTCTGGTAGCGGGGGACGCTGTCCTTTTTCCTCACGCCGCCAGCTCCTTCGCCATGCTGCGAAGTCCTTCAGCCAGTTCGCAGTCGGGTGCCCACTCGAGCAGCGGGGTGTTGTGGTCGGTAGCGTCGCGCTGCTCCTTCAGGTCACCGAAGACGTGCAGCACTCCTGGGTTGGCCCGCTCCTCCCACTCCTCCCGCTTCTTCTGCACGGATGCGCCCCGGCGGGAGTCGTAGGCGTTGATGACGAAGCCGAGCTCGTCCACCTGCACCCGGGTCATCTTCTGGAGTTCACGACGTTGGTTGTTGAAGAGGTCGTAAGCGTCGAAGCTGGGGGTGTCTGCCCATACGGGCATCAGCACGCCGGAGCGGTCGGCGAGTTCGTCCTGGCGGCGCTGCACGTAGTGCATGGCGATGTCCATGGACAGGCCGAGGCTGGGCGGGCCGTCGAAGACGATGACGTCGTAGGACTTCTCGACCGGCTCCAGAGCCCGAGCCAAGGACTCCTCACGGCCGGTGCGCATCTGGCTCATGACGGCGTCGAAGAGGAACGCGTCATTGCACGCAGGCAGCAAGTGCAGGCGCCCGGCGAACCGCTCCTCCGGCATGACGATGATCGAGCGACGGAGGTGCTTCGGCGCCTTGCCGATCATGTGCGCGAGAAGACTCGCGCCCGTGTCGATCGGGATCAGCCTCTGGCCGAGACGCCGGGTGAGGTGGCCCTGCGGGTCGTAGTCGACCAGCAGTACGCGCAGCCCAAGTTCCGCGAAGGCCTGGGCGAGCCCGGCCGCGATGAAGCTCTTCCCGACGCCACCCTTCTGCAAGGCAACAAGGATGCGCTGCACCGGCTGGGGGAGGGACCGCTTGCCGGGGGAGGAATTGCTCAGCAGCCACCCCGTGATGGCCTGGGCGATGCCCTGGACCTTGGTGATGCCGCGGCTATCGCACTCGGCGACGAAGCGGGCGACGCCTCCAGCCGGCAGATAAGTACCCCAGCTCTTCGCCCCCTTGACCTCGACAGCGTCGGCCTCCGGGTTTTCGTACCAAGCGGCCAGCGCCTGCGCGGTGGCATCCGCGAGGTTCAAGCCGCGCTCGGCCGACCGGACCTTCAGATCCCTGCGCATCTCAGGCGTGAGGTTCACGATTAGTTTTTCGGCGATTTCCTCGCCACTCGCGGATGTCATGCGGGCAACTTACCGCTTCGGTCCAGGAAGCAGCGAAGCCACCCGCGTGTCGCCCCAACGGAACAGCACTACGCCATCGCAGACCCCGTTGATCAGGCCGTGTGCCACTCAACCCGGATCAACGCGGTCTTGTCCGACCCCCCGCAAAGCGCCCACACTCGGCTCCGACGACGGGGGAGGGGCACAGCCATGCAACTACTGCTGGTGTTAACGGGCTTGGTCGCGGTCGGAGCCGTGGTGGTCCTTGTAGGGCGGGCGCGGGTGGGCCGGGGTGAGGCGCGTGCCGAGCAGCTGCGCCTGGCCGAGCAGGCCCGCCTGGACGCGCGCCGGACCATGGAGTCGGTGCTGGCGATGAACGACCGGGAGTTCGAGGAGTACGTCGCGGATCTGTGCCGCCGCGACGGCTGCACCGACGTCGTCCGCGTCGGAGGATCCGGGGATCTGGGTGCCGACGTCATCGCGTTCCTGCCCGACGGCCGCAAGCTGGTGATCCAGTGCAAGCGGTACGCGCCGCACCGGTCGGTGGGCAGCCGGGACATCCAGACGTTCAACGGCACCGCCCGCCAGGAGCACGGCGCCGACATCCCCGTGTTCGTCGCGACGTGCCCCTTCACCAAGCCCGGCCGGGACTTCGCCGCCAGACAAGCCCTGGTCCTCATCGACCTCGACCTCCTGGGCTTTTGGAACACCGGCTCGCCGCTGACGTCGTTCTTCGCCCTGGACATCACCCGCTCCGGTACCCACAAACGCCCCAAGCCCAAGACCGCTCCCAAGCGCCCGGCCCGGCGCCTGCCGCCCACCCGGCCCGACACGGCAACCTGAACCCACAGTGGTCGGTACGGCCGTTTTGATCTGGGTTACTGGGTCGTGGGGAGGCCGTTTCCCCAGGTGATGGTGTTCTCCTGGGTTCCTGGGTTACTGGGTCAACGCCCGGCCCGGCATCGGCCGCCCAGCCGGCCCGATACGGCAATCTGGCAGGGAAGGACGCCATGGCGTCCCTCCCACCGAGCGCCGTCCAGGGAGCCGAACATGCCCGATCACCGCCCGCGGGGATATCAGCCGGCCTGGCGGCCGCGGCCGCGGACGGTGGAGCTCCTGGTGGCGGTCGACGTCATCTTGGCCCGGTACGCCGAGCAGCTGCCGCTGTCGATCCGCCAGGTGTTCTACGCCGCAGTGTCCGACGGTGCACTGCCCAAGACCGAGCGGGCCTACAAGCGGCTGGCCGAAGTGCTGGGCATGGCCCGGCGTGCGGACCGGATCGCGTGGGAGGCGATCCGGGACGACTCCGGCACCTGCCTGTCCCCGCCGCCCGCGTTCGCCGGCCCCGCGGACTTCCGCACCCAGATGCGCCAGGCCGCCGCGAACTTCCGCCTCGACCGCCAGGAAGGGCAGCCGGCCCGGATCGAGATCTTCTGCGAGAGCGCGGGCATGGCCCCGATGCTGACTCGCATCGCCCACCCCTACGGCATCGACGTGCGCTCCGGCGGCGGCTTCAACTCCCTGCCCGAAAAACGCAACACCGCGCTGCGCGCCGCCGCCGACACCCGGCCGCTGTGCCTGCTGCACATTGGGGACCTGGACCCGTCCGGGGTCTGGCTGCCGGTTGCCCTGGCCGAAGACGTCGCAGCGTTCGCCCACGCGCACGGGGGACGGAGCGAGCTGGTGCGGGTTGCGGTGACGGAGGAGCAGGTGGCCCGCTACGGGCTGCCGTCGGCGCCGGCGAAGGCGACGGACCGGCGCGCGTTCACCCCGGCCGGCACCACGCAGGCCGAGGCGCTGCCCCCGGACGTGCTGCTGGACCTGGTCCGCCGGGCGATCGAGGAACGGCACGACCGGGCGGTGTTCGAAGCGGTGCTGGAACGTGAAGCGGCCGAACGTGAGCAGCTGCTGATGGAGCTGGGGGAGTAGTCCGCTACTGCTCACGGCTCGTCTCTGTCCACAGCCCGAGTTCTGCAGGGTGGGGACATGAGCGATGACACGAACACGATGCGGCCGGTGTTGTGCACGCAGTGGCACGACTTCTCCGGTGACGACGGGCAGGGCCAGGTGTGCTGGGAGCTGGTGCCGGACGGCATTCAGGCGCAGGTGGTGTTCCTGATCAATGAGCAAGTGAGGGAGCGGGAGCAGGCTGACCCGGGGGAGCGTCCCCGGATCACGAAGCGGTCCAGCGTGGCCAGGGTGGCCGATCGACTGAACGTGAAGCCATGGATGGTGCGCCGGTACGTGCGGGGTGGGTTGCTCGTGTGGCCGGGGCGGCAGGTGCGGGAGCGGGCGTACGAGCGGGTGCTGGACATCGTCTGCCCGTACCGGCTGGCGAAAGCGGAGGCTGAGTGGGCCGAGGTGCTGGCCAAAGAGGCGCGGCGGGAGGCCCGGCGTGCCGCCAAACACCGTCGGCTCGATTGGGAGGAGGAGTAAGTGGAGGCTGGCCATATGGCCTGAGGGCTACGGTCCGGAAACCGGTACTGGGCCTGGGCGCCCGCGGCTACGGTTCATTTGGCCGACCAATACCCTTCCGGTAGTGCCCTGACATGCAGGAATGCCATGTCCACGCTCGTCACGTGGGCGGATGAATGGACCAGGCCAACGATCGTGGAGACCTTCACTTCCTCGAACTTCACGTTGCCTCGCCGCGAGGACCAGAGGTTGGCTGTGACCTCGCCTTGGTCGGTTCCGTCCATGAAGTACGGGATGGAATGGGCAAGTTTGTTCCGCAGAGCAAAGAGGGCGCGAAGAACTGGGATGACGAACGGAAAATCGTCGTCCCACTCCTCAGCCCCCATGAGCTCCTCCAGCAGCCCGATCTTGACGTTGATGCTCAGGTGGCATATCGCCTTGCTCTGCAGAAGGAGAACTTCGTAGGTAGAACGTCCGAGGCGGGCGGCGATGAAGCTGTCCATCATCAGTTCGGCTTTGACAGCTTCCCCGAGCAGCGCCTGGGAGGCGACGTGCGCACCGACGTCGTCAGGAAGCTGCGGCATCATCGCGCGCAGCGTCAGTGGGTTCATGAGCGGAGTCTTGCAGCAACTCCATAGCGAGCACCGCGAATATCGTCGGCCCGTAGGCATCAGCGGCAGTGCCGCAGTCGCTGAGCCGGATGGCACCTGGCGGCGCTGGCGCTGGGTTGTGCGGCCATCCTTGTCGGTGGTGGCTTAGTCAGCGCTGCGCCCTGTCTGTTGCGGCTGGCCTAGCCGGGTATTTCTGGTTTGCAAGCTGGGACGTGGCTGTTGATGTGGTGCCGGTGGGCGGGTGTTGGGGTGGCCGATGGCCGGCCGGGGGGAGGGCGCGGGAGTCTGCCCGCAGGGGTGTCCCGAAGGGGCACCCCTCCCCTCTCCCCGAACCCCGCCCAACCCACCCCCACCC
>NZ_JASISZ010000146.1 GCF_030063355.1 Streptomyces sp. PH10-H1 | reverse complement strand
GTACACGTCTGCGGCCGACACGCGGCGGGCCGGGACCGCACAACCGATGAAGGGACCCCCGTGACCCGTCCGCTGAGCGCCGACCATTCCCGCTCCTGCGCGCCCGCCCTGGAAGGGATGACACTGCTCGCTGCGGCCGTGTCGCGGGTTCGAGTCCCGCCGCCGGTCGCACGGCCGGTGCAGCTCAGCCGGCAGAGCGCCTTGTACCGTCGCCGACTCTGATCTCTGGACCTCGACATCGCCCCCTTCCGCTCCGGCGGAAGGGGGCGTTCTCGTGGGGTCGTTGCATCTGGTGCAACCCGCGTTGCGGAGTGCGGCGGACTCTGCTCTCCTGGAGCACCGCACGTGCGGAGACCGGCACGGCGGCAATCCGCAGGAACACCCGCAGAACAAGCCGCGGGAACCAACCGCGGGACAACTGGAGGTGTGTCGCGTGGAGGTCAACGCAGGCATGGGCAGGCGGGGTCTGCTCGGCGCGGCCGCGGCTGCGGTGGCCACGGTCGGACTGGGGTGCGCACCCGGGAAGGCCGCGCGGGCGGATCTGCCGGCCGGCAAGGCCGGCAGGGCGTCCGCCGCCGGCCCCCGCCCGCTCCATCTGGGCACCTACACCTCCGTCGACGGCGGCGGCAAGGGTGTCGCCCTGGCGACGTACCAGCCCACGACCGGAGCGATCACCTCCACCGGGGTCGTGACGGGGGTCGGCGATCCGTCGTTCCTGGCGATCGGCCCGTCCGGCGGCACGCTGTACACGGTCAACGAGCGCGCGCAGGGCGCCGTGACCGCCATCGCGCTGAACGGCGGTGGCACACCGAAGGTGCTGGGTTCGCGGCCCACCGGGGGCGCCGGCCCCTGTCATCTGTCCGTTCATCCGGGCGGCCGGCACCTGTTCAGCGCGAACTACGATTCGGGCAGCGTCGCGGTGCACCCGATCGGCGCGGACGGAAGGCTGGGCGCGCGTACCGCCCTTGTACGCCACACCAGTCCGCCGCCCGGCCCCGGGCAGGACGGGCCGCACGCCCACCAGATCATCACGGCCCCGGACGGCCGCTTCGTCCTCGCGGTCGACCTCGGCAACGACACCGTGTACACCTACCGGCTCGACGACGCGGCGGGCACCCTGCACCAGGTGTCCTTCGCCGCGCTGCGGCCCGGCGCGGGGCCGCGGTCCCTCACGTTCCACCCCGGGGGCCGGTTCGCCTACCTCGCCAACGAGCTGGACAACACGGTCGTGGTCTGCGGGTATGACCCCTCGACCGGGAAGCTGGCCCCCGGCGCGCCCCAGTCCACCGGGACCGGGAACGGTACGAACTATCCGGCGCAACTGCTGGTCACCGCCGACGGGGCCTTCGCCTACCTGGCGAACCGCGGCCACAACAGCATCACCCGCTACGCCGTCGAGTCCGGCGGCTCGGCCCTGCGTCTGCTGGACACGGTGCCGGTGGGTGGCGACTTTCCCCGGCACATCGCCTTCGATCCGACCGGCCGCCTGCTGTTCGCCGCCAACCAGCGGTCGGCCACGGTCACCGTCCTGACCGTCGACAGCCGGTCGGGGAAACTGGCCCCCGCCGGGCGCCCGTTCGCGGCCCCGGGCGTGGTGTGCGTACTGCCGTCGCCGTAGCCGGGTATCCCGTGGCCTGACGCCGACGCCCCGGCGAACGGGGCCATCGACCCGGAAGCGCATTGCGCGCTTCCGGGTCGAACTTCTTGACATGTCCTGTCAATGCCGCTGTGATGTGGTTGCTTTCGTTCGACACCGTTGAATTGTGCGCCATTTACCCCGCATGGAGCCGCACATGCAGCCCGAACGACACACCATCCGACAGCGCTTGGCGGCCGTGGCCGCCTCCCTGGCGCTCATCACCGGAGGTGGGGCGCTCGCCGCCACCGCCGCCTTCACCTTGCAACTCGCCGCGGCCCCACCCGCCGCGGCCGTGGACAACGGCCTCGCGCTCACCCCGCAGATGGGGTTCAACAACTGGAACTCCACCCACTGCCGGGCGGAGTTCAACGAGACGATGGTCAAGGGCATCGCGGACATCTTCGTCTCGCAGGGCCTCAAGAGCGCCGGCTACTCCTACGTCAACATCGACGACTGCTGGGCGCTGCCCAACCGCAACGCCGCCGGCAACCTCGTCCCCGACCCAGCGCGCTTCCCCAACGGCATCAAGGCCGTCGCGGACTATGTGCACTCCAAGGGCCTCAAGTTCGGTCTCTACTCCAGCGCCGGCACCAAGACCTGCGACACCCTCGGCTTCCCCGGCGGCCTGGGCCATGAACAGCAGGACGCCAATCTGTGGGCGTCCTGGGGCGTCGACTACCTCAAGTACGACAACTGCAACAACACCGGGGCGGACGCCCAGACGCGGTACAAGGCCATGGGTGACGCTCTCAAGGCGACCGGCCGCCCGATCCTGTACAGCATCTGCGAATGGGGCTCCAACCAGCCCTGGAACTGGGCCGCGAACGTCGGCAACTCCTGGCGCACCACCGGCGACATCAGCGACTCCTGGTCCAGCATGATCGGCATCGCCCACCAGAACCAGTCGCTCGCCCCGTACGCCAAGCCGGGCGCCTGGAACGACCCGGACATGCTCGAGGTCGGCAACGGCGGGATGACCGACACCGAGTACCGCACCCACTTCAGCCTGTGGTCGCAGATGGCCGCGCCGCTGCTGATCGGCAGCGATCTGCGCAGCGCGAGCGCCGCGACGCTCGCCGTCCTCAAGAACACCGACGTCATCGCCGTCGACCAGGACAGCCTCGGCAAGCAGGGCACAGTGGTGTCGGCCTCCAGCGGGCAAGTGGTGATGGCCAAGGCACTGGCGGGCGGCGACCGGTCGGTGACGCTGACCAACGAGAACGGCTCGGCGCAGACGATCTCGACGACCGCGCAGGCGGCCGGCATCGGCGGCGCGTCGTCGTACACGCTCAAGGACCTGTGGTCCAAGCAGACCAGCTCCACCACCGGGACCATCAGCGCCTCCGTACCCGCGCACGGCACGGTGATGTTCCGCGTGACGCCGGGCAGCCCGGTCCCGCCGCCGACCGGCCTCAACCAGCTCAGCGACCTGCCGTGGACCTCGGCGACCAACGGCTGGGGACCGGTCGAACGCGACCGCAGCAACGGCGAACAGGCCGCGGGTGACGGACGCACTCTCACCATCAACGGAACAACGTACGCCAAGGGCCTGGGCACCCACGCCGCCAGCGCCATCACCTATTACCTGGGCGCCGGCTGCACCTCCCTGACCACGGATGTGGGCGTGGACGACGAGTCGGCCACCAATGGATCGGTGGTCTTCCAGATCTACCGGGACGGCACCAAGGTCGCCGACAGCGGCCTGCTCACCGTCAGCGACGCGGCCAGACATCTGACCGCCGACCTCACGGGCGGCCTGGAGCTGAAGCTCGTCGTCACCGACGGAGGCAACGGCAACACCTCCGACCACGCCGACTGGGCACTCCCCCGGCTCATCTGCGGCTGATTCCCGCACCCGCCGGACAGGCCCTGGGGCCTGTCCCGCCGTTTTCGCACGGCGGGGCAGGCCCTACCATCTGCGCAACACGCTGATCGCGTGCCGCCGCCGGGCGGCGCGGACGCCGAGGCCAAGGGAGCGCACATGTCCAAGCAGCCCGCAGTGGGTACGCCGGCCCCCGACTTCACCCTGCCGGGAATCGTGCTCGGCCAGGACGGACTCGTCGAGCGGGCCGACTACGCGCTCGACGGGCAGCGCGGCAACCCGCTGCTCCTGGTGTTCTATCCCGGCGACGACACGGCCGTATGCACCAAGCAGCTGTGCTCCTACACCTCCGACCTGGCCCGCTTCACCGGCCTGGGGGCGACCGTGTGGGGCATCAGCCCCCAGGGCCTGGACAGCCACGAGTCCTTCGCCCGCAAACACGATCTCGGCTTCCCCCTGCTGGCCGACACCGAGCGCACCGTGGCCAAGGCGTACGGGATAGCCGTTCCCGGGCTCGGCCTGCGCCGCTCGGTGTTCCTGCTCGACGGAGAGGGCAGCGTGCGGTGGAAGCACGTCGCGCTGGCCGGTCTCTCCTTCGTCACCACCGATGTCCTGGCGGAGCAGCTCGCCGCGGTGCTGGCCGGCTGACCCTACGCCCGAATCGCACAGATTTTCGCGCAACCACCGGTCCCACCCAGGCGTCCACTTATCAACCGGTAGCTCCGGGGAACGCCCGCCCCGGAGCCCGTCCGACTCCTTGAGGTGTGCCCGACGATGCCCGACTCACGTGATCCCAGACGGTCGGTTACCGAGTGGTCCGTGCCCGGCTACCGCGCGCTGAGCGTTCTGGGAGCAGGCGGCAGCGGCAAGGTGGTGCATGCGGTCGACGAGCGCAGCGGCGCCGAGGTCGCGGTCAAGTACCTCAATGAGGAGAGCCGGTCGCGGCCCGGACTCCTGGGGAGCTTCCGCGACGAGGCCCGGCTGCTCCAGCAGCTGGACTCCCCGCACGTGGTGCGCGTGTACGACTACGTGGAGAGCGCCGAAGGTGCGGCGATCGTCATGGAGCTCATCGAGGGTGTATCCCTGGGGGCGATGCTGCGGGCGAACGGAGCGGCCGTCCCCGAAGCTGCCCTCGCGGTCCTCAAGGGGTCCCTGCTCGGTCTGGCCGCCGCGCACGCGGCCGGGGTGGTGCACCGCGACTACAAGCCCGGCAATGTGATGGTCTCCACCAACGGCGTCTCCACGCTGGTGGACTTCGGCATCGCGGTCCGGCAGGGCGACGACGCCCCGAGCGCCGGCACGCCCCCGTACATGGCACCCGAGCAGTGGCGCGGGGAACCGGCGTCGCCGGCCACCGATGTCTACGCGGCGACGGCGACGTTCTTCGAACTCCTCACGGGGGAGCGCCCGTTCACCGGGGCCACCATGGCCGAACTGGCGGTCCAGCACATCACCGCACCCATCCCGGAGGACCGCGCACCCGAGGAGCTACGGCCACTGATCGGGCACGGGCTCGCCAAGGACGCCGCCGAACGGCCGGCGAGCGCCGCGTCCTTCCTCGCCGAGCTCGAAGCGGCGGCCGGAGCCGCGTACGGGCCGGACTGGGAGCGGCGCGGCCGCCGGGCCCTGATCGCCCTGGTCGCGCTCCTCGCCGCGCTGCTGCCCAGCGCCCTCGGGGACGCGGGCCCGGCCGGGCCGCCCTCGCCGCCCCCTCCGGGAGCCGCCGCGGGCCTGCCGTTCGGTGGCGGCAAGCCGCGGCGGATGCCGCGCGGTCGCGGCGCCGCGCTGGTGGGCGGGACCGTCGCCTTACTCGCCCTCGCCACGGCCGGCACCGTCGTCGCCCTCGCCGGCAACGGCAACGCGAAGCACCACGCGGACGGCCTGACGGCCCCGCCCTCCTCCACAACGACGCTCACGGGCTCCTCCGCCCCGGACACCTCTGCCACCGGCGACGCGACCACCGGCCCGAGCGTCGTACCGGTCACGTCGGTGAGCACGTCGCCCACGCCGACGGCCACGAGCACCACCCCGGACGCGACCACCGGTCCGCCTACGACCTCCGCGACGGCGACAACCCCGCCGGTCCTCGACCCGCCCACCAGCACCTCCGCCAGCCCGACGATCACCACAACGCCCGCCCCGGTGGTGTCCTTCATGGGCGTCACTGCCATCACACCGGGCAGAGGGCGATCGGCGACTGCCACTGTCGCCATCACCGCCTCCGGCACCGGCCGGTTCACCCTGACCGTCGACTGGTACTACGCGAACGCCAAGAGCACCGCTGCGAATCCGGGCTCGCGTGATGGCGCCACCTGGTCCATGACCCTTGAGGGCAAGACCAAATACGAGGTCTCCACCGACTCCCATACCTTCGGTGCCACCGGATGTACGCCGGTCTGGGGCGTTTTGGCGTCGACGAATCCAAGCGCCGTGAGCAGCAGGCCCTACCGCACCACTCCCGGCCCGCAGTGCCCACTGCGATGACCGCGCGGGTTACGGCTGCGGGTCCCGGGAGTCGTAACACGCGAACCTCGGCTGGAGAGCCGCCAGGGTGATGACGACCGCGATGCAGGCCAGTCCCCCGCCCACAATCGCCGTGCCCGGCGAGAAGAGGTCGGCCGCCGATCCGGCGAGGAAGTCGCCCAGCCGGGGTCCGCCCGCGACGACGACGATGAAGACTCCCTGGAGCCGGCCCCGCATGTCGTCGGGGGCCGCGGCCTGGAGCATGGTGTTGCGGAAGACCATGGATATGGTGTCCGCGCAGCCGGCCAGTGCGAGGAAGAACAGGCCCAGCCACAGATTGCGAGTGAGACCGAAGACGGCGACCGCCGACCCCCAGCAGGCCACCGAGACCAGGACGGCGAGTCCCTGGCGGTGAATGCGGCCGAGCCAGCCGGAGAAGAGACCGCCGAGCAGCGCGCCGACGGCGGGGGCGGCGATGAGCAGGCCGACGGTCCTGGAGTCCCCCGCGAACCAGATGACGGCGATGGCCGGGAAGAGCACCCTCGGCTGCGCCAGCACCATCGCCGCCATGTCGGTGAAGAAGGTTATCCGCAGGTTGGGCCGGCCGGCCAGGAAGCGCAGTCCGTCCAGGACCGAGGCCCAGCCCCGGCGGCCGCCGGAGACAGTCGAGCCGTCACGCTCGGGGGTCATCGAGGGCAGTCGCCACATGGCGTAGAGCGAGGCGGAGAAGGCGGCCATGTCTATCAGGTACGCGGCCTGGTAGCCCCACAGGCCGACGAAGACACCACCGAGCATCGGTCCGGTCATCGTGCCCAGGCCCCCGGCGAGCGAGGTCAGCGCGTTGGCGGCGGGCAGCTGCTCCGCCGGGAGCAGCCGCGGGATCATCGATGAGCGTGCCGGGGAGTTCAGGGCGAAGCAGACGGACTGCAGCGCGACGATCGTGTAGAGAAGCCAGACCAGCCGCAGATCGAGCAGGGCGGCGGTGGCGAGCACGCCGGACAGGACGGTGGCCCCGCAGGCGCTGGCCAGGCCGAGTTTGCGGCGGTCGACGGCGTCGGCGATGGCACCGCCGTAGAGCCCGAAGACCACGAGCGGGACCAGGGAGCAGAGGCCCACCAGTCCGACCGAGAAGCTGGAGCCGGTGATCGCGTAGACCTGCAGGGAGACCGCCATCGCGGTCATCTGCTGGCCGATCCAGGAGACCATGTTGCCGAACCACAGTCGGCGGTAGTGCGGGTATTCACGCAAAGGGGTGAGATCCGCGAGGACGCGTCTGGTGGGCCGGCGGGGAGGCGGAGGAGTGGCCTGGACTTCTTCGGATCGCTTGCTTCGGAGCACGCGGAACGGTAACAACCGGTGCTGCGGCCGCCCATGGCCGGGTCCGGCCCCCGCACGCGCCCGGCGTCCCGCAACCCTTGAGGAACCCTTGAGTGGCGCGCATGTGGACTGGGGTTCTCTTAGGGGTGACCCAGGGAGGAAATCGGCTGGTCGACACGGGTCGGCGGGCTTACTCTGGGCGGAACGAACAGGCTCTTTGGGCAGCACCAGCGCCCTCGGCCCGTCCCGGGAACCGGCCACCCATCCTGGCCTCCTCCCGGTTCCGCACCAGGCGCCACCGCGTCCGCACCCGCTCGATCCACATGCCCCACCGGGTGTCCGGCGCCCGGTCGATGGCCGCGTCGGCGCATCCGGTTCACTCGAAATGAATGGAGTGCGCGGTGACACCCGAGAAGACCAAGCGAAACCAGGCCACACCCGGACTAGGTGAATGGCCCCCGCCGCTGAAGGAAGTGCGAAACCTCGACGTCTGGGCGCGGTCCGCCCCGATCAAGCTGGCGGGCTACGAGGACGACGTGGCCGAGTCGCACATCCTGCGGAGCATCGACTAGGCAGGCGGACGGTTCGGCGGACGGCTACGGCCGTGAGCGGCGGTGGCGTGGGACGGGATCCCGCGCCACCGCCGCCGTGGCGCTCGCACAACGGCTCG
>NZ_JASISZ010000145.1 GCF_030063355.1 Streptomyces sp. PH10-H1 | reverse complement strand
TCCGTACCGAGTACCAGGGCTGCCGCTACTCGCTGGGGTATCCGGCCTGCCCGGACCTGGAGGACCGCACCAAGATCATGGACCTGCTCAAGCCGGAACGCATCGGCGTCATCCTCTCCGAGGAGTTTCAGCTGCACCCCGAGCAGTCCACCGACGCGATCATCATCCACCACCCCCAAGCCGGCTACTTCAACGCTCATGGAGGCCCCTCATGAGCACCCTGCGCGAGATCCTGGCCACAGGAACCCGGTCCTTCTCCTTCGAGTTCTTCCCGCCCAAAACGGACGTGGGAGACCGCTCCTTGTGGGACACGATCCGCCGGATCGAGGCCGTGGCGCCCACCTTCGTCTCCGTCACTTACGGCGCCGGAGGCTCGTCCCGAGCCCGCACCATCGACGTCACCCAGCGGATCGCCGCGCAGACGAATCTGCGCCCGGTGGCCCACCTCACCGCGGTCGGCCACTCGGTCGCCGAGCTGCGGCGCATCATCGGGCAGTACGCCGACGCCGGTGTCCGCGATGTGCTCGCGCTGCGCGGTGACCCCCCGGGCGACCCGCGCGGCGCGTGGGTGCCGCACCCGGACGGGCTCAACTACGCGCGGGAACTGGTCGCTCTGGTCAAGGGGTCGGGGAACTTCAGCATCGGCGTCGCGGCCTTCCCCGAGCGCCACCCCCGCTCGCCCGACTGGGAGACCGAGGTGCGGCACTTCGTCGCCAAGGCGCGGGCCGGCGCCGATTACGCCATCACCCAGATGTTCTTCCGGGCCGAGGACTACTTCAGGCTCCGGGACCGGGTGGCCGCCGCGGGCTGCGATCTGCCGATCATCCCGGAGATCATGCCCGCCACCGACGTCCGCCAGATCCGGCGCTTCGCCGAACTGAGCAACGCGACGTTCCCGGCGGACCTGGCCGCGCAGCTGGCGGCGGTCGAACACGACCCGGACGTCGCCCACCGGATCGGCGTGGACCACGCGACCGCGCTGGCCCAGCGCCTGCTCGACGCCGGTGCCCCGGGACTTCACTACATCACTCTGAATCGGTCCACCGCCGCCTTGGAGATCCACCGGAATATTAGGAGCGCAGATGCCGTCCCTCACCGCCGCTGATTTCAAGGTCGCGGACCTCTCCCTGGCCGCGTACGGCCGCAAGGAGATCACGCTGGCCGAGCACGAGATGCCCGGCCTGATGTCGATCCGTGCCGAGTACGCCGCCACGCAGCCGCTGGCCGGCGCGCGGGTCACCGGTTCGCTGCACATGACGATCCAGACCGCGGTCCTCATCGAGACGCTGGTCGCGCTCGGTGCCGACGTCCGCTGGGCGTCCTGCAACATCTTCTCCACCCAGGACCACGCCGCAGCCGCCATCGCGGTCGGCCCGAACGGCACGCCCGAGGACCCGCAGGGCACTCCCGTCTACGCCTGGAAAGGCGAGACGCTAGAGGAGTACTGGTGGTGCACGGAGCAGGCGCTGACCTGGCCGAACACCCCCACCGGCGGCCCGAACATGATCCTGGACGACGGCGGCGACGCCACGCTCCTGGTGCACAAGGGCGTCGAGTTCGAGAAAGCCGGAGCCGTCCCGGCCACCACCTGCGCCGACTCCGAGGAGTACGGCTACATCCTCAAGCTCCTGCGCCGCACCCTCGGCGAGGACGCCCAGAAGTGGACCCAGGTCGCCTCGGAGATCCGCGGCGTCACCGAGGAGACCACCACCGGCGTCCACCGCCTGTATGAGATGCACCAGGCCGGGGGCCTGCTGTTCCCTGCCATCAACGTCAATGACGCGGTCACCAAGTCGAAGTTCGACAACAAGTACGGCTGCCGCCACTCGCTGATCGACGGCATCAACCGCGCCACCGACGTCCTCATCGGCGGCAAGGTCGCCGTCGTCCTGGGCTACGGCGATGTCGGCAAGGGCTGTGCGGAGTCGCTGCGCGGCCAGGGCGCCCGCGTGATCATCACCGAGATCGACCCGATCTGCGCCCTGCAGGCCGCGATGGACGGCTACCAGGTCGCGACCCTGGAGGACGTGGTCGCCGACGGCGACATCTTCATCACCACCACCGGGAACAAGGACATCATCCTCTCCCAGGACATGGCCAAGATGAAGCACCAGGCGATCGTCGGCAACATCGGCCACTTCGACAACGAGATCGACATCGCGGGCCTGGCGAACATCCCGGGCATCGTCAAGGACGAGATCAAGCCGCAGGTCCACACCTGGACGTTCCCCGACGGCAAGGTCCTGATCATGCTGTCCGAGGGCCGGCTGCTGAACCTCGGCAACGCCACCGGGCACCCCTCGTTCGTGATGTCCAACTCCTTCGCCGACCAGACGCTGGCGCAGATCGAGTTGTTCACCAAGCAGAGCGAGTATCCCACCGGCGTCTACGTGCTCCCCAAGCACCTGGACGAGAAGGTCGCCCGTCTCCACCTCGACGCCCTCGGCGTCAAACTCACCACCCTGCGCCCGGAGCAAGCCGCCTACATCGGGGTGCCGGTCGAGGGTCCGTACAAGGCGGACCACTACCGCTACTGAACCATCGGCGCAGTCCGGCGAACCGACAAGGAAACCATGAGCATCTTCGAGCTGGAACGACAGATCACCGGTGCTCCACCGGTCACCATGCCGCCCTCGTCACCGAACCCGGACCCGGCCCAGACCCCCGTCGCCCGTCCGTCCGGGCCGGTGCCCGCGGACATGCTCGGCCGGATCGCCGAACTGGAAAGCCGCAAGGCGCAGGCGGAGGCGGGACCCAGCGAGCAGGCCACCCGCAATCAGCACGACCGCGGGAAGCTCACCGCCCGAGAGCGGCTGGAACTGCTCTTCGACGAGGACACCTTCAACGAGGTCGAGCCCTTCCGCAGGCACCGCGCGACGGGGTTCGGCCTGGAGGCTCGCCGGCCCTACACCGACGGGGTGGTGACGGGCTGGGGAAAGGTGCACGGCCGCACCGTCTTCGCCTACGCGCACGACTTCCGGATCTTCGGCGGAGCGCTCGGCGAGGCCCATGCCGAGAAGATCCACAAGCTGATGGATCTCGCCGAGTCGTCGGGCGCCCCGCTGGTCAGCCTCAACGACGGTGCGGGCGCCCGGATCCAGGAGGGCGTCACCGCGCTGGCCGGCTACGGCGGGATCTTCTCACGCAACACCCGGGCCTCCGGGGTGATCCCGCAGATCAGCGTGATGCTCGGCCCGTGCGCGGGCGGCGCCGCCTACTCACCGGCGCTCACCGACTTCGTGTTCATGGTGCGCGGGACCTCGCAGATGTTCATCACGGGGCCCGATGTGGTGCACGCGGTCACCGGCGAGCAGGTGACCCAGGAAGTGCTCGGCGGAGCCGACACCCACGCGGCGACCTCCGGTGTCGCGGCGTTCGCCTACGACAACGAGGACGAGTGCCTGGAGGAGGTCAGGTTCCTGCTCTCGCTGCTGCCGGCCAACAACCGCGAGCTGCCGCCGGTCTGGCCCTGCGACGACCCCGTCGACCGGCCCAACGACGTCCTGGTCGATCTCGTACCGGCCGATCCGGCGCAGGCGTACGACATGCGGGCCGTCATCGAGGAGATCGTCGACGACGGCGACCTGTTCGAGGTCCATGAGCGCTGGGCGACCAACGTGGTGTGCGCGCTGGCCCGGATCGGCGGCAATGTCGTCGGGATCGTCGCCAACCAGCCGGCCTCACTGGCCGGCGTGCTGGACATCCACGCGTCGGAAAAGGCGGCCAGGTTCGTGCAGACCTGCGACGCCTTCAACATCCCGCTGATCACCCTGGTCGATGTGCCGGGCTTCCTGCCCGGCAAGGACCAGGAGCACGGCGGCATCATCCGGCACGGCGCCAAACTGCTGTACGCGTACTGCAACGCGACCGTCCCGCGCATCCAGGTGATCGTGCGCAAGGCGTACGGAGGCGCGTACATCGTCATGGACTCGCGGTCCATCGGCGCCGACCTCTCCTTCGCCTGGCCGAGCAACGAGATCGCGGTGATGGGGGCGGAGGGCGCCGCGAACGTGGTGTTCCGCCGCCAGATCGCCGCGTCGCCGGACCCGGAGAGCACCCGGCGCGAACTGGTCGAGGAGTACCGGGACGAACTGATGCACCCGTACTACGCCGCGGAGCGCGGCCTGGTCGACGATGTCATCGACCCGCGCTGGACCCGGCGCACCCTGGCCCGCTCCCTGGAGATGCTGCGCTCCAAGCAGCAGGTCCTGCCGGCCCGCAAGCACGGAAACCCGCCGGTATGAGCGGGGGAGGGGGATGGGTGGTAGAGCGCGGCGACATCGGCCAGGAGGAACTCGCCGCCCTGGCCGTGGTCCTGGCGAGCCTGACGACACGCGCCCACGTACCCGCACCGGTGTCGGAACCGTCCCGCGCCGAATGGCGGCAGGGCTACGGCTACCAGTGCGCCGGCTCCTGGCGGGCGGCCGGGCGATGACGCGGAGGGCGGCGGAGACGGTGCGGCAGGTGCAGCCGCCCTCCATATTTCCTCGAGCGGGAGCGCCGACGCTGGCCCTCCCAACCATCGGAGCCCCGGAGCGGGGAGGGCGGCAAGGATGACGACGGTGCCGTGGGACACGGCGTTCGACGAAGTACTCAGGACCAGCCTCCCCCTGCTGAAACAGGGCGAGGAACTGCTGCCCGGCACACCGCTGTCGGACTACGGCCTCGACTCGATGGGGATGATGCAGCTCATCGCCCGGCTGGAGACCTCGCACGGGGTGAGCTTCCCGCCCGGCACGATGCCCTCCTGCGCGTTCGCCAACCCCGGAGTCCTCTGGGGCATGGTGCAGGCCGCGCAGCAGGCGGACGAGTGGTCAGGCGCGGACGGCGCCCGCCGCCGCCCCGCCCAACGCCGCCGCCGGACCGGCCTGGCCGGCTGGTCGGAACACGGCTCCCAGGAGACACCGGCCGGGGCGTCCTGGCAGATCTGAGCCCCCTCGAAGGCGGAGACCGTCACCGCGCGTCTTCCGCCGACTGAGCGCGGCTGTCCACCGAGGGGCATGCGGCGACCTGGCCACTTGGGGGAGGGTCCTTCGGCCCTCCGACAGGCCGGGCTGCCGACATGACGAGCCATTGAAACTGCGGCCGAACGCATCAGGGCACAAGTCTTTGTCCAGAGCGGGTCCAGCGGTTCTTGCGATGATCCCTCGAGGCCGTTTCCGAGAGGAGTACCGCGATGAGCTTCGTCGATCCGCGGGCTCCGGACGGGCAGTCACCTGCCCGGGGGGCGCAGATCGGCGATCGCGTCGACGTATTGGCGTCGCGTCGCCTCGGAAGTCATACCGCCACTCTCGACAGCTTGTGACACCGCACGCACCTATGTGCATAATGTAGATGCGTGCGGTCAAGCATGTAATCGTGAGCGGGCCTATTCGGGCGCCAGGAAGGACATGCGGGATTTACCCCAAGACGGAATGGAATCGGCCGTGCTGTGGGGAGATCGGGCGCGGCACCGGACGATCCCGGCATGTGCAGCAAATCGCCGATACGCAGACCAGGACCGTTCGTTGATGCATCCCTGATGAATTTTGCGCTCCACCATGCGCGATCTTGATGCGGCGGCCATCCGATGCCCGTCGGGCAGGCTTCGATACCCGGTCCGGGCCCGGCTCGGCCGCCGGCAGGCGCCAGACCTCCGGGAAGCCCGCTAAGAACGCGTGAAGATCCAGCGGATCGCCGCCAAGACAGCGCCAAGCCTCACATGAGCGTACGAATCCACCCCCACGATGAGTACGCACGTCAGGGAGGTACGACGAGAGATGACGATCATGTCCAAGCAGCAGAGTCCGGCGGACGCGGGACGGGCCGGGCAGCGGGAGGAGCCGCCCGATACCGACGACCGCCCCCTCGGCACGGCGGCGGAGGCCGACCGCGACGAGCGGCACCGGCTCACCGCCACCCAGGGTCTGGCGGCGCTGTCCCTGGACGCGATGGCGTCGGTCGCGTACGGGCCGGAGGCGATCGTTCTGGTCCTGGCCGCCGCGGGGGCGCACGGCCTGGGCTTCACGCTGCCCGTGACGCTCGCGATCGCCGCCCTCCTCGCCGTGCTGGTGGCCTCCTACCGGCAGGTCATCGCCGCGTTCCCCGACGGCGGCGGATCGTACGCGGTGGCCAAGAGGCATCTCGGCCGCCGCACCAGCCTGGTCACCGCCGCATCCCTCGTCCTGGACTACGTACTGAACGTCGCGGTGTCCGTCACCGCCGGCGTCGCGGCGCTCACCTCGGCCTTTCCCGCCCTGTACGGCGACCGGGTGTGGCTCTGTCTCGGGGTGCTGGTCCTGGTCACCGCGGTCAATCTGCGCGGCATCGTGGAGTCGGCCAGGGCGTTCATCGTCCCCACCGCCGTGTTCGTCGGCTCGATCCTGGTGATCATCGTGGTCGGCCTGTTCCGGGACGCGCCTGTGAGCACCTCCGCCTCGCACGGCCATACGTCCGTACTGGCCTCCAACGCCACCGCTGTCGGGGCGCTGCTCCTGCTGAAGGCATTCGCCTCCGGCTGTTCGGCTCTGACCGGCGTCGAGGCCGTCGCAAACGCCGTTCCCTCCTTCCGTGCCCCGGGCGCGCGGCGAGCGCAGCGCACTGAGGTGACGCTCGGCGCGCTGCTGGGTGTGATGCTGATCGGCCTGTCGGTGCTCATCGGCCGCTTCCATCTGCAGCCGGTGGAGGGCGTCACCGTTCTCGCCCAGCTCGCGGATGCCTCACTCGGCCACAACTGGGCTTTCTACGTGGTTCAGTTCGCGACGGTCCTACTGCTGGCGCTCGCCGCGAACACCTCCTTCGGCGGGCTGCCCGTCCTCATGGGTCTGCTCGCACGCGACAACTATCTCCCGCATGTCTTCGGCCTCAAGGCCGACCGCCAGGTCCACCGGCACGGGGTGCTCGCACTGGCCACGGTCTCCGCCGCGCTCCTGGTGTTCTCCGGCGGTGACACCAACACCCTGGTGCCGCTCTTCGCGATCGGCGTCTTCGTCGGCTTCACCATCTGCCAGGTCGGCATGGTGCGGCACTGGCGAGAGGAGCGTTCGGCGGGCTGGCGCGGCAAGGCCGCACTGAACGGGTTCGGCGCCGTCCTGACCGGTGTCTCCGCGGTCGTGGTGACCGCGACCAAATTCCAGGACGGCGCGTGGCTGATCGTCCTCGCACTGCCGCTGCTGGTGGCGGCGTTCGAGGCGGTCCACCGCGCGTACGGGCGGATCGGCCGGAGCATGGGACTGGGCCGGGTTCCCGAGCCGCCGCGCCGCTGCCACTCCGTGGTCGTCGTACCGGTCTCGAACCTGTCCCGGCTGACCAGCGAGGCGCTGACCGCCGCCGTGTCGCTCGGCGACGAGGTCATGGCCGTGACCGTGGTCCAGCCGGACGCCGAGGGCCGGATCACCGCCGAACTGCTGCGCCGTGACTGGGAGTTGTGGCAGCCCGGCGTCGACCTCGTGGAGCTACCCGCTCCTACCCGCTCGCTCGGCCGCCCGATCGTGGACTACGTACGGCAGCTGTCCGACCGGCAGCCAGGCATACGGGTGACGGTGCTGATCCCGGAGGCGGAACCCGCACACGTCTGGCAGCGTCTGTTGCAGAACCAGCGCGGCGCGGTCGTCGCCCACGCCGTCCGCCGGGACACGGACGCGGTGATCTGCCGGCTCCGCTTCCGGCTCACGGAGGACTCCTGAATCAGGATCTCAGGTACGGGATCACTCCAGGCCGGATGCGCTCATGATCTTGCGCGTTTCTTCGCCGTCGACGGCGTCGGCCAGCGCTTGCAGCGCGGGCGCTCCGGAGATCAGCAGTTCAGAGGCGAGGGAGCGACGGGCTCCGGATTCGAGCAGGTGCCACAGCAGGGGGTTGGCACTGAGTACTCTCGGGTCGAAGGCGGCGCGGGTGCCGAAGGCATCGCGCAGGACGACTCGGGGTGCGACGCCGCCCGCACACCGTACGGATACCAGGTATTCGGTGCGGATCCGGTGTTCGCGCAACAGGCCGCGCACCGAGAACCAGCCCTCACCAGCCAATGCCGGTGAGTTAGTGCAACGCTGCTGGTCAGACGCCTGAGCGCATGGGTTTCGATGGTTTCTTCCATGGTGACGTTGGGTAGCCCGTTGCGGTCTGGTGAGGGTTTGGACGACGGGCGGAC